>NZ_JBIDBB010000005.1:0-569818 GCF_043202775.1 Glycomyces sp. NPDC048151
ACAAAACACGAGGTTCTACCACAACCCCGTCCAGGCGGGGTGTGATCCTACAAAAACAAGAAAACGAGTGTCCGGAAAAGCGGGGGCATCACAGGTTTCGCAGGCACCCTCGGCTTCAAGCTCTCTGTGCGGCACAACAATCAGCGCTGGTTCACGCGGAAGGACCTGACAGCCGCGCTCGCCGGCTGCCACTGGTACTTGATCTCGGAGAGCCCAACCATCCGTATCGTTCCCGGTACCGCATCGACCGAGAACGGCATCCGCCCGGTCTCCTTTGCTAGTGCGCACCCCTACTATGCCGACAAGACTCTGACCTTCGGGGCGGTGTTCGCCGACGGTCCCACCGACGCTGACTTCCGGGTCCTGGGGGACGACAACTACTTCTCCTTCCGATTCGGCCTTCCTGTCTAGCAACCGCGTTGGCGTGGCGAAACAGGAGGTCCTCTACATCAGCAAGGCTTTCGCCGGCGGCCGTCGAACCACGTGGCACTGGACCTCGCGAGCGGTCAGGTGAGCGATAGCGACCGCGGCGGCAGCGAGCAGGCAGAGGATGATCCAGCGGCGGATCGAGATCCATTTGGTCATCTGATGCTCGTCGAGTCCGAAGTGGCCTTTCGCGTCCTGGAAGGTCGACTCGATCGGCCAGCGGAGCCCGGCGATCTTGACCAGGGCGCTGATGCTGGCATGGCCAGGTTGCACGGCTTTCACGAGATGTGATCGTGTCGGTGTTCGTGCTGGTGGGGCCGTGTCTTGGGGTGGGTTCTCCTCGTTGAGTGCTTCGAACGTGTCGCTGTTCGATGGGGGAAGTCGTTGCCGGGTAAGGATCTTGCCGAATGCTTTGGTGTCGCGCGGTTCGAGGAGTGCGTGGCGGAGCTGACCGACCCCCGTGGGGTGCAAGGCCGCTGCTATCCGTTGTCGGTGTTCGTCGCGGTGGCTTTGGCGGGCCTGTTGTGCGGGAGGAACACGCCGGCCGAGTGGGCCCGGTGGGCTGCTGATGCGCCGGACGCGGTGGTGCGGGCCCTGGGCGGGATCGGCCTCGAAGTCGGTGGCGCCGCTTGGTGGTCGCTGCCCTCCTACAACCGCCTGATCGAAGTGCTGTCACTGCTGGACGCCGCCGAGCTGGCCCGCTTCGCAGCCCGGATCGTGCCTGAAGACGAGGACGCGGATGGTGTGCGGCAGGTGCGGATCGATGGGAAGCGCCCGGTGACCGCGGGGCGCGTCACCGGGGACGGCTCGAAGCTGATCCTGGTAGGTGCCCTGGCCGATGGCGGTCGCCAGGCCGACCAGATCCTGGTCGACGACGGCGACGAGATCGCCGCGCTCCGTGCTTTGTGCGAGCGGCTCGATGCCGAAGGTGCGCTGGTCAGCGCGGACGCGTTGCACTGCAATGAAGAGACCGCGAAGGCGGTGCTGGAGGCCGGGGCCGACTACTGCCTGGCGCTGAAGGGCAACCAGCCGATCCTCCACGCTTTGGCGAAGGCACTGCCGTGGCACGAGGTCGACAACGCCTGCGAGTCCCGCGAGTCCGGTCACGGGCGTACCGAGACACGCACGGTGAAGATCCTGACCGCAGGGGGCGGTGTCCGGTTGCCGTTCCCCGGCCTGGCGCAGATCGCGCGCATCCGGTGGTGGACCCGTGACGAGGCCACCGGCGAGGTGACCCATCACGTCATGTTCTACCTGACCAGCCGCGACGCGCGGTGTCTGCGGCCGGCCTGGTTCGCTGCGGCGATCCGGGCTCATTGGGGCGTGGAGTCGTGGCATTGGACGAAGGACGTCGTGTTCGGCGAGGACCGGTCGAGTGCGACCGCCGGGAACCGGGTCGCGAACCTCGCCAGCCTCCGGGCCGCCGCGATCGCGATCCTCAAACGCTTGGGCGGCAAGGGCGTCACCGCGTCCAGAGACCGCATCGGCAACCGCCCCTACACCGCCCCGCTCGCCGTCCTCGGCATCGCCGACATCAAACAAGAGTTCCAAGTGTGCTTATCTCGTGAAAGCCGTGACTCCAACTGATCACGGCAAGCGAGTGTCAGCGTTGCTGAACGAGCCGGAGCGCCGCGTCCACGATCGATGCATGACGATCCATCAGCGACGCGTTCCACGCGTTACGGAGGTGGAGCGTGACAATGCGGAAGGCCAAGGCGCGCACCAGTAGCTGGTCCCACTCGTCAATGCCTCGCCCTATCTCGGGCAGCAGCTCGATCGGGGTGCCATGCCAGCACACGGCATCCACTGCCGCGATGGCGGCACCGAGGCCGGCCGGTCGCCAGTACGGTGCCCAATCGATGATCATCGGCGGCTCGCCCTCGGTGAAAAGGACGTTGCCGAGCAAGTCGCCGTGGATGAGCTGCGATGGCGACTCCACCGGTCGGAACGCGGCCGCGAGGCGTTCGAGCAGCGCGTCGGCAGGCAGAGGAGCCTCTCCCCAAGCGATGCGATCGGCACAGGCCCAAGGGTCGTCTGCGGTGTCGATGAACGCCGGACGAGGCAGTGCGGCAATGGCGTGATGGAACGCGGTTCCAGCCTTGACCACGTCCAGGATGCGTGACTCATCGGCCTTACCAGGGACCCACTGCCACCCCTCCCATCCGTCTTCGACCCACCGACCGGATGCGGCGCGGATCGGACGCGGAGTCCGGAACCGGTCGGTGTGCACCAGACGCTCAAGCACTCCCGCCCGCCAGTTCGCTTCGTCCCCATCACCGGTCGGGCGCACCACCACGGGCCCGGACCGCCACGTCAGCCCACGGCCGCCATCGAGCCTCTCCGGTCTCGTCCCCCTGCAGCCGAAGGCAGCGAAGACGGCATCCGATGGTCTTCTCTGAGCTGTCACGTAAGCATGTTACCGATCCAACCCGAGGTTCAGTATCCGCAGATTGATCAGGGGGCCCACCTTCGTGTCTGCCATCGAGGGCCAGCACGGCCATCAAACATAGTGCACTGCAAGCAGATTGACGGAGATTGAAAACAACCTCAGTGTCACCCCATCGGGGTAAGCCGAACCGGCCATCTCCATTGAACGAACAGGCGATTCTGGGTTTGATTCCACCACTTTAGCCGCAATGCCACGGAGAATGAAGTCCGTCAACAGGTCCAGCCTGGTATAGAGTCGATCTCCCCATTGACTCCTCACGGCCTGAACGGAAAGGAGGTCGACGAGGATGATCACGCCCGGACTTTCCCAAGCGGCGATCGAAGAACTCCGCGTTCAAGGCGCTCCAGGCAGCGCCACGATCGAACTCCTCCGCGCGCTGGCCCGCCAGTACACCCGCTCGCCCCGGTGTCCGTTCCCCGCGCCCGACGGGATGCGCTGGTCCGATGGCGAGGCCATCGATGAGCTGCTCGGCCGCATGTTCGCACGCGAGCACAAGGACTATCCCGGCGAGTCCCACCCGTTCGTTGTCATCTGCCTCGCCAAGGCGACCGACGCCGGTGCGTTCGAGCGCCTTCTGCTGCGGAGCATCGAGAACTTCCTCAAAGACGAGGCGAAGGGGACCTCTCGCGGCAAGGTCCGGCGCCGCCTCGACGAGACGCTCCTCAAGAACGACGAGCGATTCGTCAATGTCTCGAACGACCTGTGGTGCCTGACGGAGTTCGAAGGAGCGATCTGGCAAGGAGACCTCGAACAACTCGAGGATGCTGCGTTTAGCGTCCGCGGCGTTGAGGTGCTCACCTGGAACACGGCGGGACCCACATCCAAGGACTCAGCACACGCAGTGCTGACCGTCGTGGAGTCGATCCTCCGCGAAGCACGCGGCGCCGTCCGCACACAAGATCTGACCAAGCTTCTGCAAGCCCGCTTCGTCCTCCTCAACGACCCACTCGAACCACCGCCACTGGTCGAGCGCGACGACGAGTCGACCCCAAGCGACGAACCGGCAGAGGGGACCTGGGCGGTGGTACACGCCAACGACCTGTTCGCCGCACTTTCCCCCAAGGAACGCGCCCTCGTGCCGGTGCTCCACGACCCGAGCCGGTGGGCGGCGGCCACCCAACTGGGGTCCGCCGAATCGGTGGCGCTGGCGAGGGCGCTCAAGCAGCGGCTGGCGCTGGCCACCCATGACGACGAGGACTATGGTGCAGTGCTCGAGCGGCTGCTCGACCTGTGCACCCGGGTTACGTCGTCAGTGCAGGATGACTGATGGACGCGTTTGCCAACACGGTAGGGAATCAATGATGGGACCAGATGAATCGGCCGCCGACCGCCTCGCTCGCCTGGCCGGATCGGTACGCATCCCGGAGAGCCTGCGGGATTCCCTTTCCGGTGACCCCGGAGAACCCCGGCCGAACCAGGTCTGGCGGCTGCGATGGCACGACACGGTCGAACTCGCGGCGATCGTCCGCGTCTCCGAAGGGACCGTGAAGGTGCTGCCGGTCGACATCGCCCCGCCGGACGTGGACGCTGAATCCCTCATGCTCGCCCCGGACCAGAGTTCGCTGGGAACGCCCTTGGCGGTGTGGATCCCTTTGCAGCGCGAGGTCCCGATGCACGTGCTCGACCGCGCGATCGGCGAGATCTCATACGACCTGAAAGATCCCGCATGGCCGCAGAAGGCCCTGCACACCGGAGCCAGGACCGGTCGCAATCCGGTGAACCTGAACAACCAGGTGTTCAAGGCGCGTGCCCGCCACGCCGACAACTTCGACACTTTCGCCACGAGTGCGTGGGCGCCGGCCGGCAGTGGAGAGCTCTGGAGGATTCTCAAAGCCGCTGGAGTCCAGCGAGCGGACCTACGAGAGACGCTGGGGCTCACCCCCCAAGCGGCACTCGGTATTACCCGGGGACAACGTCCAATCAGCGCGAGCCAGGCATCTTTGCTCGCACGGCGATGGGAGCTGAGTGCAGATGAGCTGATGGACGCCAATCCCGCTCCCCCTCCGGCGCTGGTGCAGGCGATCAGCCGTCCGAAGTGGCGTGCAAAGGTTCGGCTGCTGGCCGTTCAACAGGGCATCGACGAGGTGTCCGCGTGGGTGCGGTCCGGGTTTGCAGTCGCTGGCTTGGCATACCGGCAGACCGGCCAGTCAGGCGACTTCGCCTGGGACGAGCGAATCGAACAGTATTTTCAGGCGAATCTGGAGTAACGATGATCCCTCCTCGCGAAGTCGTTCGACAACAGGCAGACGACATGGTCGCGGGGTACCGGCGCCTGCACCCGGAGAGCTTCGCAGCATTGTCGATTGATCCCATCGAGGTGCTTTCGGCTGACCACGATGTCGTCGTCCTGGTGGTCAGCGAACTCGGCGAAGCCGGAACCCCTGAAGCCGACAGATGCAGCGTTGCCGGCATGTACCTCGAAGAATACGATCCCCCACGCCTAAGGATCGCGGCCGCTGCGAGTGCTGGCCGACGGGCGTTCACAGCCCTGCACGAGTTCGGTCACCACCTTCAGCGGACCGATGACGGCCTCGGCGATCGACTCGAAGGGCTGCCCGACCAGGGTGTAATGCTCGAGGAGGCCGCGTGCGACCTCTTCGCAGCGAAGATACTGCTTCCGGACGACCGGGTCGCCGCCCACTTGGGGGCACCGGGGCCGACGGCACCCGCGGTCGTCGACCTCTGGAAAGCATCTGCCAGCGCCTCGCGCGCCGCCGTGTGTGTCCGTGCCGCGCAGGCACTGCCCGCACCCGGCCATGTGGTGCTGCTCGGAACGGACGGGCGAATCTCTTTCTCCTCCAGCAAGGGTCTGCCGCCGCTGCGTCGAGCCAGTGATCAATCCGGTGTCCCGACCATTCGAGACGCCCTCCGACGGGGCGGCCGGGCGAAGGGCCGCACTCGGCTCCGCTATCGGGACGGCATCGAAGGCGAGGAGCTCTACGCGCAGATCGCCCCGATGGATGGATACCTGCTGCTGATCGCGGTCACCGACTCCGCGCCCTGGGAGTCCTTCTCCCTCCCGTCGCGGCAGCCGGCGACCCGAGGCGCTTCCTGGGTCTGCTCGACCCCGGGCTGCGATGCGGAATTCGTCGCGTACGAGCGGCCCTGCGAGCACTGTGGGCAACCCTCCTGCCCGCACTGCGGGCGATGCGGGTGCAGCCCGAAGACCGTCGAGCGGAGATGCTCTTCCTGCAACCTCCTCCTACCGCTCCGCATGTACCTGGGCGACAGCAACGAATGTGTCGACTGTCACTGAAATCTTGCCCCTGATGCTTGTGGGTGCTGGAGATACGTCGTCTGTCCAGGGTGAAGGGCGCGACTCTGTGCTCTTCGGACGGGGACCCGCAGCCGACCGCGCGCCCAATGCCGTACCAGGTCGGAGCGAAGGAGCGACCACATGGCCGCACAGACAGTGAAGCAGGCATTCGACGCCTTCAACGACGAACTCAACCTCGACCCAGAGGAGCGTAAGGAAGCCCAGGAACGCCACAGCGAGGTCACCGAGGTCCTCGCCGCGGCGGGGCTCATCGCCACGACGTTCCTCCAGGGCAGCTTCGCCCGCAAGACGATGCGCAAGCCCCTCAAGGACGTCGACATGGTCATCGTCCTCCACGAGTCCTACCGGGACCAGTGGTTCGGGGCGGGGATGGGCGGCCCTGCTGCCGCGATGGCCGCAATCGAAGCCGCGATCCGCGAGACGTGGCCCGACGCCGAGTTCGACGTGGAGAAGGCTCCGCCGAAGGCCTTGCAAGTCACGTTCGCGGACTGCCGCTTCACGTTCGACCTGGTCCCGGCGTTCGAGGACCTGGACGGGACCGAGGTGTTTATCGGCAACCGGAAGACCGACGAATGGGAGTGGTCCAACACACGTGCCCTCCGAAACCTCATCACCGAGCGGAATCTGGACACCAAGGGGGCCTTCGTCCGGCAGGTCCGCATGGCCAAGACCTTCAAGGACAACAACTCCGCGATCAGCAGCATCAGCAGCCTCGCGATCGAGTCATTCTGCTACCAGGCCGTCGCCCGCAAGGCGTCCCACGCCGAGGCCCTCGCCGACACCTTCGAGTACGCCGCGGCGGCCGTGCTCCAGCCCGTGAACGACCCGACCGGGGTCGACGACCTCTCGACGGACTGGACCGACGACGACCGCCGCGCCTATGCCGCGGCGTTCAGCGCCGTCGCGACGCAGGCCCGTGAGGCGATCAACCTCGCGGGTGACAACAACTACGCCGCTGCTATCGAGATTTGGCACGCCCTCCTCGGCGACCCCTTCCCCGAACCGGAGCCCCAGACCGAGGACGAGGTCTTCGCCGCCGCACCGGGCGGCAGCATCTCGTCCACTGGCCGCGTGGTGACTTCCGTTTACGGCGCCCAGCCGAACCGACCGGCGCGCTCATGGCGTACCCGCTAGCCGCAGTCATCGAGGATCCGGCCGGTGCCGCAAGACATCTGAGGGAATCCCGCCAGAACTGGGGCGTGGCCGCCGCCAGTGGCCACACCGGCAGCCTCGGATCCGCCGTCCTCGAATTGACACTCGAACCACCGCCCGGGCTGAAGAAAGCCGGCTACCCGGTCGAGGCGCTCCGACTGGTACTCCTTCCCGACGCGCGGACAGCACTCGCCTATCCCCGCTCAGGGGAAGACCGCGCATGGGCGCATCGCAACACGACCGGGGACCTCTGCCTGCAATACCGCCGCGACGACCCCGCTCTCCGATGGCTGCCCGAGGACGGCCTCGAGCCGTTGATCACACTGGTACACAAACACCTGTGGTTCGAAGAGCGGTGGCGTCGAACCGGCGCCTGGCCCTGTGAAGACGCCCCGCACGGTGACAGGGCCACCGCCCATCCGATTCGCACCGACCGCATGCACCAGGAGAGAGACCGATGGACCCGTCAGTGACCGACACCGGACAGGCGTCGCCCTCGCCGGTGATGTCAATCCTTCTGGCGATCATCGGCTCAGGCCTACTCGCCGCCCTCATAGGTGCGATCATGACCAACCTGCGGGCCAACGCCGAGACCCGCCGAAGCAGGTACGCCCAAGCAGTCAAGAGCCTCGTCTCCTGGGCTGAATATCCCTACCGCATCCGCCGCCGAGTCAACGATGAGCCGTCCACGCTCACGAACCTGGCTGAGACCGGACACCGGCTCCAAGAGCAGCTCGCAGAATCGCGCGCGTGGGTGACCGCCGAGCACAAGGTAGCTGGCTTGATCTACGTCAGATGCCTCCATGCAGTGCGGTCGGCCGCAGGCCCGGCCTGCAGCAAAGCGTGGCGCGCAGGCCCTGCGGACACTCCGGAGAAGATGGTCCTGGGAGACATCGGCGTCGGGTCACCGGAGACCGCGATCGTCGTCCTCGAGCGGGCGATAACGTTCAGATTTGGACTTCGCCGACTCATGGCCCCCATCGCCTTGCGTAGGATCCTTCGCGCCCTGCCAGATCCCGCAGCGGCCGAGCCCAACTCGAAAAATCGGGGTGAGGGAAGCGCTGGCGTCCAATGAGTCTTGAGGGGCGAGTTACCGACTGGTAGGTAGAAGTTCTTGAGTGGCAATACAAGTGCGTTCGCGGTTGGTGTGAGGTGCCTGAGGCGATGGAGTGTCAGTGCGGCGGCATCGCTGGGGGACTGGAGATTCGGCGCAGGAATCGCCCGAAGGCCGGTAGTGGGTTAGTGCCGGGCATATGACGGCGTCTGAGCGGTGTGGAGCCGAGGTCACCAAGAAAGTAGGTAACATCACAGGATCCAGAACGCCAAGGCCAGTAAATCCATAATGGATCTGGTGGCCATGATCCTGGACATGAGCAGGTTGATATTGGTTGGCGAATTGCCTGGTCAGGCAAGGTGTGGGCGGGTGTTCGATGGGCGTATTATCGCTGGTAGAAGAGTTCGAATAGCGCTGGGGGTCAAGGGGTCGCAGGTTCAAGTCCTGTCAGCCCGACCAGAGATGGTCTACTCGAACCTCGGTCACCTTTAACAGGTGACCGGGGTTCTTGTGTATCTCCCGTCAAGTCGCCCGTGGTTCGGCTTTCGTTCACGAGTTCGGTCAACGCAATCGTGTGCGGGGAGCCCTTGGACCGCCGGACCTCTGGGGCGCCGGTTTCGTCCGCGTCGAGTACAGCCTGTCGAAGAAGAGACTGAGGAACACCTTCCGCAGGTCGTCTGGCAGGCGGCTGAAGAGCTTCTGAGGTTGTCCGAGGAGTTCGAGCAAGGCGCTGGTTCGCTGTTGGGCTGCGGCAATGTCGGTCGTATCGGTGTCGTCGAGTTGCTGTCGGATCTTGTCGCGTTCGCGGTCTTCAGGCGCTGGCAGAGGGCTTGGCACGCGTCCCCACAGGAAGTCCGAGAAGCGCTAACATTTACCCTCAGCTGCTCGAACATGCACTCAAGATGCGATTCGAGCCTCCCCTCGACTTCAGAACAATGAGGACATTCTGGTGCTTAAGAAGACGCTTATGGTCGTCGGCCTTGCCGTCGCCACCCTCGTTGCCACGGCAACCCCTGCCTCCGCCACGGAATACTCGTCGGCCCTCAAGATCCGCGGGGTCCAGTACAACGCGCCTGGCCGCGACGACAACCGCTGCGTGGGCGGGAACACCGCCCAGGAGTACCTGACCATCACGAACTTCTCCAAGACTGCGACGGTCAACCTCAAGGGCTACCTGGTGAAGGACGCTGTCGGCAACAGCTTCAAGTTCACCGCCGACCACTACCTCCAGCCCGGCGACTACGTCCGGCTCCGCGGCGGCAACGGCAACGATTCGGACGGGAACAACGTCGTCTACCGGGACAACTGCAACTTCATCTGGAACAACACCGGCGATTCCATCTATCTCTACAAGCCCTCGGGCGCGGGCGCGGACTCCCACTCCTACAACCCGGCGCGCGATGACGCCGACGGCAACGGCTACGTCACCTTCCACTGAGCTCCGCACCGCTCAGGCGCACTGCATGATCGGGTGGCTGTGGGAGTCGCCCGGTGGCGCGCGAGCTCGGCGATGCGGATGCCACTCCCATGGAATTCATTGATGCGGTTATCGCATCAATGAATTCCATGGATCACTGAGTTACGCGGAGGGGAACTCTCGACGGGGGGTCCGGTTGCGCCGTAAACCTCGTCCACGGTTTTGCAGCGCTGCCGCTCACCTCGCCATACGATCAGCACCATGCTCAGCGACTACGCGCACCTTGACGCCGGCACGCTTCACCTGGACGGCGAACACCCGATCGACGGGCGAGTCCAGTTCCGCTCCGGTGATCCGAACCAGGGGGCCGAGTTCCACACTGAGCCCCTCACGCAGGAACAGGCGGCGACCATCAACGACGGAGGAATGACCTTGTCGTTGGTACACGGCGACACAGAGATCGAGATCGGACCGGACGCGCTCGTCATCGCTGCCGAGGCGAGGCCGGGCGACGAGGTCGTACAACTCCAAGCCAGTGGTCCAGAAGGATGGCCGCTCGACCTCTGACGCTCCTTGAAGCTGGACATAGTCCGACTTCAGCGTTAGCTCGGGGCGGGGAAGAGTCTTGCGACGGCGGCGACGACCGCGGCGCGGCGGTCGCGCATGAACGCGTCGAACGCGTCGGGGTCGTCGGGCGCGAGGGCGGCCTGGCCGGCCCACGCCGAGGCGATCTGGTTGAGCAGCACCAGGATGTCGATCGGATCCCAGGAGCGGTCGAGCATGCCGTCACGCTGCGCCTGTCGGAGCCGTTCGAGCTTGCCCGCCATGGTCGCTCTGATCGGGTCCTCGACGCCGGGGTCGGTGTTGTCGGGGTCGAGTTCGAGGCGGCCCCACTGCACGAGCCGGTACCGCTCGGGGTGCGCGGCGTAGTAGTCGTGGAGGCGACCCGCATAGCCGGGCAGGTCGGCCGGGTCCATGGCGGTCGCCTCGACGATCGCGGTCAGCTCCTGTCCGGTGACGTGCCGGTACAGCGCTTCCTTGCTGGTGAAGTACGCGTAGACGCGCTCCTTGCTGGTCCTCGCGTCCTTCGCGATGCGGTCGATCCGGGCGCCCGCGATGCCGTAGCGCGCGAACTCGGACCTCGCGGCCGCCAGGATGCGGTCGCGGGTGGCTTCAGGGCTGGTCTTGGGCGGCATCGGTCCAGCTTACCTGCCCGAACCGTTCGGTTTGACGAGTGGAGATTCCCGGAGTATGGTTCAAACCGAACCGTTTGGTTTGAGGAAAGGAATCTGTCATGCAGCACCGCACGCTCGGCACCCAAGGACTCACCGTCTCCGCGATCGGCTATGGCGCCATGGGCTTGACCATGGCCTACGGCCCCGGCGACGAGGCCGAAGGCCGCGCGACCGTCCGCCGCGCCCATGAACTGGGCGTCGACTTCTTCGACACCGCCGAGCTCTACGGCTGGGGCACCGGCTCCAACGAGCAGCTCCTCGGCGAGGCCGTCAAGGACTTCCGCGACGAGGTCACCATCGCCACCAAGTTCGGCTTCGAGCTCTCCGGCGCCGCTGAAGGGCGGTTCGGACTCGACTCCCGGCCCGAGAACATCCGCAAGGTCGCCGACAACAGCCTCCGCTACCTCGGCGTCGACCACCTCGACGTCTTCTACCAGCACCGCGTCGACCCGAACGTCCCCATCGAAGAGGTCGCCGGCACGGTCAAGGCACTCATCGACGCTGGGAAGGTCAAGTACTTCGGCCTCTCCGAGGCCGGACCCGAGACCATCCGCCGCGCCCACGCCGTCCAGCCCGTCTCGGTCCTCCAGACCGAGTACTCGCTGTTCGAACGCGACGTCGAGCAGCTGTTCCCGGTCCTCGAAGAACTGGGGATCGGCTTCGTCGCCTACTCGCCGCTCGGCCGCGGCTTCATCACCGGCACCGCCAAACCCGCCGCCGAATACGACGAGACCGACATGCGGCGCGTCGACCCGCGCTGGCAGACCGGGAACTTCGAGCGGAACGTCGAGGCGGTCGACCGGCTCGGCGCGCTCGCCGCGGCCAAAGGCGTCACCGTGCCGCAGCTCGCGCTCGCGTGGATCCTGCACCGGAAGGACTACATCGTCCCGATCCCGGGCTCGCGCAGCCGGGCACGCGTCGAGGAGAACACCGCCGCCGCCGATGTGACGCTCACCGAAACCGACCTCAGAGAGATCAAGGAGATCCTGCCGACCGGCGGCTTCGGCGCCCGCTACGCCCAACTGCCCGAATGGGTCTGACCCACCGACGCTGAACGCGGGGCGACCGGTGAAGCCGGTCGTCCCCTGGTGTCCATCCGGCAGTCGGTGGGCCGCCCGGCCCGACTCGGAGCTGGGACGCCAAGCGCCGCAGCGGTACTAGGAGCCAGGGCGCGGGTCGGGCCGCAGGCGGCGGGGGAGTGCTTCGGTCACCAGGTCGTATGAGTCGGTGACGAGGTCCCGCACCAGCTTCCTGGTGACGCCCGGTCCCGGGCCCGCGGTGGTCCAGTGGGTCTTGTCGAGGTAGCGGCCGGGCGTGACCGACTCGTACCGCAGCTGGAGTGCCCGGCCGCGTTCCGGATCGCACTTGACCGTGATGACGGGTTCGGCCGGATCGTCGGTGACGATCAGGAACACCTTGCCCGCGACCTTGAAGACGTCGAGCTTGTCGACGAAGGGACGGCTGCGGGAGACGCCCGGCTGGGCTTCGGCGGCCTCGCGCGCGGCCTGCTGGAGGCGCGGCCCGGAGAGGGCGCTCATCGCGAGCCTCCTTGTGGCGGAGGCGTGTCGAGGTGCCCGGCGAGGTAGCGGCCGGTGACGCTGGACTTTGTACGCGCGATGCGCTCGGGAGTGCCGGTCGCGACGATCCGGCCGCCCGCGGCGCCGCCGCCGGGCCCGAGGTCGACCACATGGTCGGCGTTGGCGATGACATCGAGGTCGTGCTCGATGACCAGGACTGTGGCCCCGTTGTCGACAAGGCGCTGCAGGACTTCGAGCAGCACTTCGACATCGCGCGGGTGCAGGCCCACCGTGGGCTCGTCGAGTACGAACACCGCGTCGCTCTGGTCCCGGTCAAGGTCGGCGGCGAGCTTGAGGCGCTGGGCCTCGCCGCCCGAGAGCGCCGGAGTCGCCTCGCCGAGGGTGAGGTAGCCCAAGCCCAGGTCCGCGAGGGTCTGCAGCCGGGAACGCACCTTCTTGAGGTCCGCCGTGTGGTTGAGCGCCTGCTCGACCGTGAGCGCGAGCAGCTCCGGGAGCGTCAGGCCCTCGTCCGTCTCCGAGTGGCGGGGCGCCCGGCGGACCGGGTCCGCCTCGGGCGCGTAGCGGGTGCCGCCGCAGTCGGTGCAGACGATGTCCACATCGGGCAGGAACTGCACGTCGAGGACGATCTGCCCGGTGCCGTCGCACGTCGGGCAGCGCAGGGACCCGGTGTTGTAGGAGAAGTCGCCCGCCTTGAGCCCCAACCGCTTCGCGTCGTCGGTCGCGGCGTAGGCGCGGCGCAGGTCGTCGAGGACCCCGCTGTAGGTGGCGACCGTGGAACGCACGTTGACGCCGATCGGAGACGCGTCGACCAGGTTGACCCGCTTGATCCCGGCCGGGTCGACGGACTTCACGTGCTCTGGCAGCGGTTCACCGGCCGCGTGGGCGCGCAGCGCCGGGACCAGGCTCTCCAGCACCAGTGTGGTCTTGCCCGAGCCGGACGCACCGGTCACCGCGGTGAGCCTCCCGCGGGGTACGTCGAGTTCGAGGGCGTGGACGGTGTGCAGCGGACCGGTCTCGATGCGGATGCGGCCCAGGTCGAACACGTCGCGGGCCTTCGCGCGCTGGCGGCCGCGCACGCGTTCGCGCCCGCTGATGGAGCCCCCGATGAGCGAGTCGGGGTTCCGGTCCAGGTCGCGCGCGCTCCCGGTGGCGACCACGGTGCCGCCTTCGCGGCCCGAGCCGGGACCGATCTCGATGAGGTGGTCGGCCTCGCGCAGCACCTGCACGTCGTGGTCGACGACGATGACCGAGTTCCCGTCCGCGAGGAGGCTCCGGACCACGTTGAGCAATCCATCCACGTTGGACGGATGCAGGCCGATCGACGGCTCGTCGAGCACGTACAGGACCCCGGTGGTGCGGTTGCGGACCGCGCGGGACAGGGCGACGCGCTGGCGTTCCCCGGTCGAGAGCGTCGAGCTGGCGCGGTCGAGCGTCAGGTAGCCGAGTCCGAGTTCGACCAGGCGCTGCGCCGTCCCGAGCATCTGCGACGCGATCGTCTCGGCCATCGGCCGCATCGGCTCCGGGACCGTGCTCGCGATCGCGGGCACCCAGCCGCAGATCTCGTCGAGGGTCTTCGCGGTGGCCTCGGCCAGCGTGATGCCGTCCACGAGCGACGAACGGGCGAGCGCGCTGAGCCGGGTGCCCTCGCAGTCGGGGCAGGTCTGGACGCTGAGGTACCGGTCGATCCGGTCCAACCCCTTCGCCGTGGTGGCGTTCTTCAACGCCTCGCGCACCGCCTGCCGGGCGTTGCGGTAGGACGCGTTGAGCTCGAACAGCTTCCCGTTGCGCGACGGATAGAGGATCAGCCGTTTCGTCTCCGGCCCGTCGAAGACGATCTCGCGTTCCTTCTTCGACAGCTCCTTGAACGGCACGTCGGTTCGCACGCCGAGCTCGGAGGCGACCTTGGGCATGACGACGAGGCCGAACATCTTCCACGGTTCGACGGCGCCCTGCTCGATGCTCAGCGTCGGGTCGGGCACGAGCGCGGCATCGTCGACCTCGCGGACGATACCGGTGCCCTCGCACCGCGGGCACGCGCCGTCCGAGTTGAACGCGAACGACTCCGCGCCGGGCGGGCCGAAGACCGCCCCGCACTCCGGGCATGTCAGCGGCAGGTCGAGCGCTACGTCGAGCGTCGGCTCCAGGCGGTGCCCGTTCGGGCACTGGTGGTGGCCCAGTCGCGAATAGATCAGGCGCAGGCTGTTGAGCAGCTCGGTGGCGGTGCCGAACGTGCTCCGCACGCCCGGGACGGGCGGGCGCTGGCGCAGGGCGAGCGCGGCAGGGACGTGTTCGACGCTGTCGACGGCCGCGTGGGCCGCCTGCGTCAGCCGCCTGCGCGTGTAGGTCGACAGGGCCTCGAGGTACCGGCGTGAGCCCTCGGCGTAGAGGACCCCGAGCGCCAGTGAGGACTTGCCCGAGCCGGACACGCCCGCGATCGCGACGAGTTCCCCCAGCGGGATCGACACGTCGACGCCCTTGAGATTGTGGACCCGGGCGCCGCGCACTTCGATGGCGCCGGGCGCAGCCGCCCGCTGACCGGCTTCAGTTCGGCTCATCGCTCGCTCCTATCCGTTCGCGACGCGCTACACGATTTCCTTGGCGGTGCTGAAGTCCATGTCCATCGGGCGAATGAACGACCAGGTCGAGTGGATGACGCGCCACTTCCCATCGGCTTCCTTCTGGTACAGCTCGACGCAGTTGTACTTCATGTCGATGAGGTTGGTGTCGGCGTACAGCTGGAACGTCAGGAGCGCCGTGTCGGCGCCGAACTGCACGCGCGGGTTGCGGAAGTCGTAGGCGTCCGCGTAGAGCTTTCCGGACAGTTTGTCGAGGAACCTGTCGATCGTGTCGTGGTCCTCGACCCGGTCGGGGTTGTCGCCGTCGAAGTAGGTGAAGCTCTTGCGGGACCAGAGCTCGCGGTAGCCGGAGACGTCTCCTTTGAACCACTTGTTGAGCGCGTCCTTCTCGAGGCCGACGATGCGTTCGGCCAGTTCGGCCTGCTCCGGCGAGTAGTCCTGCTCGTACGTCGCTGCTGCGTTCATGCTCGTTCCATTCGTCGATTCAGCCGGGGTTCTCCGGTGCCAGCGGGGCCGGAAGCGCCGGTCCAAGGGGTATTGTTTCCCGGTTCTGACGGCTTCGAAGCGAATGTGGCGGACACCTGATGGTCGGCAGCGGACATTTGGGCAAGCCGGGGCCCGCGGGGACGCCGGCCCCGCTGTACGGCTTCCAGCCCCCGGTCGGTACCCCGTACAGCCTGGAGGTGACCACGGTCGAGGACTTCTTCGACCGGCACGACGACTGGCCGTGGAACCCGCCGCGGCCCGGCCGGGCCACCTTCCACTACCTCATCCTCGTGACCTCGGGCGAGCTGCTGCACGACGTCGACCACGTGACCCGCACCGTCGGGCCCGGCCAGTGGCTGTGGGTCCGCCCCGGCCACACCCAGTGCTGGCACCCGCCCGGCGACGCCCGGGGACCGTTCATCCTGTTCGAGCAGGACGTCCTGCAAGCCGAGACGGCGCGCCTGCTAGCGCCCGCCCTGGCCCACGACGCGCCCGCGGTCCTGACCCCGGGCCCCGACGCGCGCTGGGCCGAGCAGACCGCGCTGCAGCTGCTCGATGAGCACCGGGCGCTCGGACGGCGCCCGCTCGAACTGCACTACGCCCTGCAGCGCAGCCTGCTGGAGGCGCTGCTCCTGCGTTTCGCCCGCCAGCCGGACGCGGCCCCCGCTGCGCCCGGCGACCGGCGCGGGACGACCTACCGGCGGTTCCTCGACCTCCTCGAACTGCACTTCCGCCGACTGCACCACGCGGACGAGTACGCCCGGCTCCTCGGCCTTTCGACCCGCACGCTCACCCGCGCCACGCAGGCCGCCACCGGCGCCGGGGCGCGCGAGGTGATCGACGAGCGCCGACTCCTCGAAGCACGCCGCCTCCTCGGCGCCGGATGGACCGCCGCGGCCGTGGCCGCCCACCTCGGCTTCTCGGACGCGGCCAACTTCGGCCGCTTCTTCCGCGACCGCACCGGCCTCTCGCCCGCCGCCTACGCCGCACGCGACTGAACCGGGCCCTCGCGCTGCGCCAGCCGGAGTGGGACGGCCTCATCGACTTCCTCGCCGACCGGGGTCAGGGGCGGCGCCGCCAGACCTTGAATCCGCCGACTTCGAGGTGGCTCCAGGTAGTGCGCAGCGCGAACCAGCCGCTGTCGTAGGGCTCGGGGTCGGTGTAGTCGAACAGGAGCGAGCCGTTGATCCAGTACTGGATGCGTCCACCGTCGACGACCTGGCGGACGCGGTGGGGCTCGTTCGCGGTGAGCACCGGCTCGGTGCGGTCGTAGATCAGGGGCCGGTTGCCCGGCTCGCCCACGTAGCGGCGGAAGCGGGTGGTGGCGTTGTAGTTGCCGCCGAAGCCGACGTAGTACGCCTTGAGGTGGTCGTACTCGGCGAGCGCGCCGGAGCGGGCGGTGGCGAACACGTCGTCGGGCGAGCGCGCGTCGCGGGCGCCCCAGAAGGTGTTCAGGTCCGAGACGCGGTCGTTCGGGCCGCCCGCGCCGACCGGGACGGCGGTGTACTCGACGGCGTAGGGGCCCTTCAGGAGATGGCGGTACCAGATCGTGGCCCCGGCGGGGACGTCCACGACGAGCTTGCCGCGCCGTGCTTCGACGGTGCCGCCGTTCTCGAGTTCGGCGGTCCAGTTGCGCAGTCCGTGCCGGAAATCGTCCCTGGCCGCGAGGTGCCAGCGGCCCGGGTCGGCTTGGGCCGCACCGGGGGCGATGAGCGCGGCGGCCGCGCCAGCGCCGAGGGCGGCGAGGGATCGTCGGGTGAGTTGCAATGCGGTTCCTTTCACGAAGATCTCCATCGGACTCGCCGGGGCGACGAGACCGACCAAGATTCCTACTAGTGTAGTAGGATTACTCTCGGTCCTGGCTCCGAGACCAGACTTCCCCTGCCCCAACGGAGGACCGCATGTCCGGCGTCCCTGCCAGCACCCGACTGCTCAACACCTTCCTCACCCCAGCGCTCGCCAGCCGGCATTCGCCCGACAGCGTCTTCAGCGGGCTGATCGCCGCCGCCAGCGAGGGATTCGGCGGCCCCGACGGGGACGACACCGTGTTCGACGACTTCCGCGTCCTGCTGGGGGCCCTCGCCAGGACGGACCGGTTCACCGCGCTCGGCTGGCAGACCGCCCTGGTGGACCTCCAGATCCGCGTGGAGAACCGGATCCGGGTGCGGCGCCTCCACCGGGAACGACCCGCGATCGGGCGTGAGGAGGTGCGGGCGCCGGTTTTCGTCGCCGCGCTGCCGCGCACGGCGACCGCGCTGGTGCGCGGCGTGCTCGCCGGCTCCGCCGCGCACCGTGCCCCGCTCCTGTGGGAGATGGGTTGCTCCGAGACGGCGCAGCGCGAGGACGTCCGGCACCGGCACTTCAAGCGCACCGCCAGGCTCTACCGGTCGGTCGGGCGGCTGGTGCCGCGCGGCGACGCGGCGTCGGCGATGGACCCCGAAGCCCCCAACGACTGCTCCTACCTGCTGCCGCACGGGTCCCAGCACCTGCTGCGCGCGGACCTGCCCGAGTACCGGGCCTGGCTGGCGGAGCGCGACTTCCGGCCCGACTACGCGTTCCTCAAGCAGGCGTTGCAAGTCCTCCAGCACGGTCGGCCCCCGGCCAGGTGGGTCATCGAGGCTCCGGTGAACCTGGGCCGGTTCGAGGCGATCCGGGCGGTCTTCCCGGACGCGGTGATCGTCTGGATCCACCGCGACCCGCTCGCGGTGCTCGGCTCCCACTGCGGCGTCGTCGAGGCCTCATGGGCGATGCACCAGCGCCAGCCCGACCCGCGCGGCATCGGCCCGGTGTGGCTCGCGATGGCGTCCAAGGCGATCGAGCGGTCGCGCCGGGCGCGGCTCACCCTGCCCCGCGACGCCATCGTGGACGTGCCGTACGAGTGGCTCGCGGCCCATCCGGACCTGTGGCTGCCGCGCCTGTTCGAGCGCATCGGCACCGGCTGGACCGAGGCCGACGCGGCGAACCTGGGGCGGGTGGCCGCGCTGCCCGAGCCGGGCCGCGTCTACGAGCACGACCTGGCCCGCTACGGCGTCGGCCCGGGGGACGTGGAGGCCGCCTTCGGCGACTATCCGCGCACGGTCCAGCGCCTGGCCGCCGCCCGTTGATCCGGGATCACGAGCAGCGGCTGTCTTTGCGGCGCTTAGGCTTTCGCGCGGTTCCAGGGCAGGAAGGCGAGCAGGCGCGCCATGGCGCAGGTGTTCGTGACCGCCGCGACGACCAATCCGGCGCCGATGGCGGCGGCCAGCCACTTGAGCGGCTCCCAGGCGAGGCTGAGGGCCACGAAGACGATGACGAGGCCTCCTGCGGTCACGCGCACCTGGCGTTCCATGCCCCAGACGCGGCGGCCGTCGGACTCGACGGGCCCGCCGTCGGCCTGCCAGGCGGTCAGTCCTCCTGCGAGGACGGACGCCCTGCCGCCGAGGACGCCCTGGGCCTGTCCGGCCCGGTTCCCCGAGGCGCAGACGAGCACGATGGTGCCCTCGGCGGCGAGCAGCGCGTCCTTCTCGTCGGCGAGCCGGTCGAGCGGGACGTTGCGGGAGCCGGGGATGCGGGCGGTCGCGAACTCCCCGGGCGTGCGCACGTCGATGAGGACGGCGCCTTCCAGCCGCTGGGCGGCGGCGGCGTCGATGGTCGTGTCGGTCATGTCGAGGCTCCTTCTCGATGTCGGGCTTGGCGTTCCTGTGCTGCGGCGGCCGGGCTCCCGCGAGCTGATCGGGAGCCCGGCCGCCGCCGGGCCCGGGCGCGTGACGCCCGGGAGTCCTCGTGTCGCGCCTCAGGGCGTGACGATGGGGAAACCGGGTTCGAACCGGTCGAGCAGGGCGAACAACCGGGGGAGTACCGTGGCGTCGCCTTCGACCTGGAGCGTCGCGAAGACCTCCTCGGGCCGCAGCAAGAGGCCGGTCAGCGTCTCCCTGTCGAGCGTCACGGTCGCGTGCGCCTCCGGGTCGAGCACCCCGGCGGCGGTGTGCAGCGAGCCGTTGGACAGTTCGGTGACGTACGTGGCCTCCGGCAGCACCCAGTTGACCGAGAAGGCGATCCCGGTGGCCTCGTGGCCTTTGAGCCGGACGGCGACGAAGTCGAAGACCTGCTCGGGGCTCATGCCGCGCAGCAGGTCCGGGCTGACGAGGCGGCGCGGGACCGGCGCGATCCCGTCACGCAGCTCCAGCGCCCCGGTCAGGTAGATGTTGCGCCACGCGGCCGACTCGGCCTGGTAGCCAAGCTGCTCCAGCGCGGCGGCCTGGAGCTCGCGGGCGTCCTCGTTGTCCGGCTCGGCGAACACCACCTGGTTCACCACCTCGGCCACCCAGCGGTACTCGCCCTTCGCGAAGTCCTCGCGGGCCTTGGCGAGCACCGCTTCAGCTCCGCCCATGTAGGCCACGGACCGTTTCGCGCTCTCGACCGGCGGCAGCGGGTGCAGGTTCGCGGGGTTCCCGTCGAACCAGCCCAGGTAGCGCTGGTAGACCGCTTTGACGTTGTGGTTGACGGTGCCGTAGTAGCCGCGCAGGAACGGCTTGCGCGCCAAGGACTCCGGGAACTCCAGTTCCTCGGCGATCTCGACCGGCCCCAGCCCGTGGTTGGCCAGGCGCAGCGTCTGGTCGTGCAGGTAGCGGTACGCGTCCCGTTGCAGCGTCAGGAATTCGACGACAGCCTCGGCGCCCCAACGCGGCCACTGGTGCGAGGCGAACAGCACCTCGGCCTCGCCGCCGTACAGCAGCAGCGTCTCGTGCAGGTACTTCGACCAGGCGAGACCGTCGCGGATCTCGGCCCCGCGCGGGGTGTAGAGGTTGTGGAGGGTCGCCACGGCGTTCTCGGCCACGCAGAGCGCCCGGTCGTCGGGCAGGTACAGGTTGAGCTCGGCGGGCGCTTCGGTGCCCGGCGTGACCTGGAAGACGATCCGGACGCCGTCGAGGACCAGCTCGGTGCCGGTCTCGCCGATCTCGACCGTGGGCGCGACCAGGCCGGAGGTGCCCGCGCCGCCGGTGCTCTTGCCCAAGCCGTGGTCGACCTGGCCGCGCGGCGAAGCCGGGAGGAACGCCCCGAACATGTATCCGGCGCGGCGGAACATGGCGTTCCCGGCGGCGATGTTCTCCTCGACTGCGGCGTCGAGGAATCCTTCGGGGGCGACGACCGGGACCTCGCGCCCTTCGGGCAGGACTCCCCGGATCCCTCCGAAGTGGTCGATGTGGCTGTGCGTGATGACGACCGCCTGGACGTCGCGCTCGCCCAGGTGCCCGTTCGCGAGCGCGAGCGCCGCCGCCGCGGACTCGGCGTTCGTGAGGGTGTCGAGGACGATCCAGCCGGTGGCCCCGGCGATGAGCGTCAGGTTCGCCAGGTCGAGGCCTCTCACCTGCCAGATCCGGCCGGGCACCACTTCGTAGAGCCCGGCCCGGGTGTTGAGCCCGGCGTGCCGCCACAGTCCTGGGTGGACGGTGGCCGGGGCTTCGCCGTTCAGGAACGACCAGCGGCCGTTGTCGCGGACGAGGCGGTCTCCGGCGGTGACGGTGCCGCCGGGCAGGACGGCGAGGAAGCCCTTGTCGGCCAGGGCTTCCTCGCCGGACGCGGCGAGCGCGTACGCCGCGGCGGCGTTGGCCGCCTCGGTCTCGGGGGTGGCTGGTGCGCTCATCGGTCTCCTAGAGGGAGGTCGGGGCGCCGAAGACGCCGTTGAAGGACGGGTCGAACTGGTCGGCGGCGTCCTGCGCCTCGATGATCCCGAGCGAGGCGTACACGTCGGACTGGTCCTGCTGCTGGGAGACGACTTCGGCGGTGAGGGGCCCGATCACGCTCGCGGCGCGCTCCTCGGTGGCCGCCACGAGGTCGGTCGGGAGCCCGGTGAGGCCGCCGTAGATCTCGGCCCATTCGTCGACGTGCTCTTCGCGCCACTGCTGCGCTTGGGCGAGCCGGTCCAGGTAGTCCTCGATCGCGGCTTTGAGGTCGGGGTCGGCGACGGCGGCCTCGCGGGCGGAGACGAGGCTGTTGCCGGGGATGAGACCGGATCCGGTGACGATGACCTCGGCCCCGGCCGCCTCGGCCTGGGTCCAGTAGATGCCGAGCGTGGCGATGGCGTCGATGTCGCCGTTGCCCAGGGAGTTCACCGCGTCGGTGACCGGCAGGTTCACCGGCTCGATGTCCGCGAGGGACAGGCCGACCGATTCGAGGGCCTTCACCGTGTGGTACTGGGTGATGGTGCCTTCCTGGAAGGACACCTTGCGGCCCTTGAGGTCTTCCAGGGACGCGATCCCCGACCCGGGCGCGGCCAGGATCGCGTTGTCGGATTCGGCGGGATCACCCGGGGAGGACACGGCGATGGCCTTGAGCCCGATGCCTCCGGCGGCGGCGAAGATGAGCGGGGTGTCGGCGGTGAGGCCGACGTCCACGGCGTCGGCTCCGGCGGCCTCGATGTACTCGGGTCCGGCGTTGACGAAGGTGGCCCACTCGATCGCGTAGGGCAGGTCCTGGTCGAGCCCGGCGGCCTTGAACAGCTCCTGCGTCACCGCGACGGCGCCCAGCTCGCCGACTCTGAGTGTTGTGCCGCCTGCTGCGGCGTCGTCGGAGCAGGCGGAGAGCCCGAGCAGGGCGGCGGGGGCGACGGCGGCGGCGCCGAGGAGGCTTCGGCGGGGGATGGTGCTCATTGGTGTCCTTAGTGCATCGATGGGCTAGTCGGCGGCGAGTTCGGCTTCGCGCTGGATCGCCGCGACGGCTTCCGGGCCGAAGGCGAGTTCGCCTGGGGTGTAGGTGACGGCGACGAGGTCGCCGTTGAACGGGAAGGTGCCGCGCCGCTCGCGCAGGTCCCACAGGACAGGGCCGCGCGCGTCGCGCCCGACCGAGATCCCGGTCCAGGGGGCCATGCCGACCAGCTGGAACCGGCCGGGGAGGTCGGCGACCGTGGTCGGCGGCCGGGAGCCGTCGCCGAGGGCGAGCGTGAAGTCCCAGCGCAGCTTCGGCGTGGCCGCCGCGTGGAGGCGGATGAGCCGCGTCCCGGGCGGGAGATCACCTCCATCCACTATGGAGACGCGGCCGAACTGGTTGTAGCCGAACTTGATCCGGCCGTCCTCGATGTAGAGGACGTAGCCGCCCTGCGGGTCGCCGTGGGCGACGAGGACGCCGTCGCCGCCGTCCCCGGAGAGCTCGGCGTCGACGGTGAACGACCGGTACTGGACGAGCTGCGCGGAGCGGAACCGCTCCAGGACGGGGGTCCCCGGCAGCAGTCGGACGGGGTCGGCCAGGCGTGCATGGGAGGGCCGCCGCGCCTGCGGGCCGAAGCCCTGCCCGAGCGGGAACACGGTGTTGCGCCAGGCCGCCCGCTCCCAGGCCGCGGCCAGTTCCCTGACGATGCCGGGGAACTCGCCGGAGACGTCGTGGATCTCGGCGGGGTCGGAGGTGATGTCGTAGAGCTCCCATTCGGCGTCGTCGAACGGCGTCCCCGGCCGGTGGAGGGTCGCGAGCTTCCAGCCGTCCTTGTAGTAGCCGCGGTGGCCGCCGAACTCGGCGTACTGCTCGGTGCGCGGACTCGCCGCCTCCCGTTTACGCAGCACCTCGGCCAGGCTCAGCCCGTCGCGCTCCTGCGCGGTCCGGCCGCCCCGGTGCGCCGGAGCCTCCAATCCGGCGAGGTCGAGCAGCGTCGGGAACAGGTCGGTGACGTACCCGTACTGGCGCCGGATGCCGTCGTCGCCTTCGGCTCTCGCGAGCCCGGCGGGCCAGGACACGACGAGCGGCACCCGCACTCCGCCCGCGAACATCTGTCCCTTGTAGAACCGGAACGGCGTGTTCGACGCCTGCCCCCAGCCCCTCGGGTAGTGCACGCCGAGCTTCTCGGAGCCGATCAGCTCGGGGTCGTGCGCGACGTCCCGCTCCCAGTCCGAGGGCACCGGGTGGTGCACGAACTGCGAGAAGTAGGTGCGGGTCCCCTCCGGGCCGCCCTCGGCGGTGCCGCCGTTGTCGGAGGTGAACACCACGATCGTGTTGTCGAGTTCGCCGAACGCCTCGACGGTGTCGAGGATCCGTCCGATCGACTGGTCGACCGAGTCGACCATCGCCGCGTACACCTCCATGTAGCGGGCGTACCGGTCGCGCTGGTCGTCGGTCAGCTCGTCCCACGGGGGCACGTCGTACCCGGGTTCGGTGTTGCGCGGCGCGGGCTCGGTGCCCTCGGGGAAGATCCCCTCGGCCAGCTGCTTCGCGAACCGGCTCTCGCGCAGGGCGTCCCAGCCCTCGGCGTACTTCCCGCGGTACTTGGCGATGTCCTCGGCCTTGGCCTGGAGCGGACCGTGCATCGCCACGTGCGCGAAGTAGAGGAAGAACGGCTTGTCGGCGTCGTGCGCCCGGAGGTCCTTGATCGCCGAGACGGCCCGGTCGGTCAGGTCGTCGGTGAGGTAGTAGCCCTCGGGGTACTCGTCGACCTCAGAAGCGCCGTTGTCGACGGTGAGCTGGTTGGGGTGGAAGAACGAGTTCAGGCCTTCGAGGGAGCCGTAGTAGCGGTCGAAGCCGCGCTGGAGCGGCCAGGAGTCCCGGGTGCGCCCCGGGGCCAGGTTCGCGTCTCGGGCCAGGTGCCATTTGCCGATCGCGTACGTGGCGTACCCGTTGGCGCGCAGGGCTTCCGGAAGGCTCAGTACGTCGTCGGCGAGTTCCAGGCGGAGCCCGGGGAACCCGGGGTCGGAGTTCGCCACGGAGCCGTACCCGGCGCGGTGGGGGTTGAGGCCGGTCAGCAGCGCCGCGCGGGCGGGGGAGCACACGGGGGTGGTGTGGTAGTTGGTCAGGCGTACGCCGGTGGCCGCGAGCCGGTCCAGGTTCGGGGTGTCGATCTCGGAGCCGAACGGCCCGATGTCGCTGTAGCCCATGTCGTCCAGCAGCACGACGATGATGTTGGGGGCCCCGGCGGGGGCGGTCGGCTCCGGCGGCCACCACGGGGCCGACTCGGCGGCGGTGCGTCCGATCGTGCCTTCGAAGTCCTCGTAGCCGCGGGCGTGTTCGGGGATGGTCATGGCAGGTCCTCTCTATCGCTCGGATTCGTCGACGCCGAGTTCGGCGAGCAGGCGGTCGCGCAGGTCCGCGAACTCGGGGGAGCGGCGTGGGTTCGTCTCGGGCAGTGCCACCGGCAGGTCCAGGGAGATCCGGCCCTCCGTCAGCACCACCACCCGGTCGGCCAGCGCGACCGCCTCTTCCACGTCATGGGTGACGAGCAGGACGGCCGGGCGGTGCGCCTCCCAGAGCCGCCGCAGCAGCGCGTGCATCTTCAAGCGGGTCAAGGCGTCCAGGGCCCCGAACGGCTCGTCGAGCAGCAGCAGTTCCGGTTCGCGCACGAGGGCCCGGGCGAGCGCGGCCCGCTGGCCCTCGCCGCCGGAGAGCGTGCCCGGCCAGGCCTTCGCCTTGTCGGCCAGGCCGACCTCGGCGAGCGTTTCGAGGGCGCGCCGCTTGGCCTCGGCCCCGTCGAGTCCGAGCACGACGTTGTCGATGACCTTGGCCCACGGCAGGAGCCGCGAGTCCTGGAAGGCCACCGCCCGTCTCCGGGGCACCTCGACCGTGCCGTCGAAGTCGGCGTCGAGACCGGCGAGGATCCGCAGCAGGGTCGACTTGCCCGATCCGGAGCGGCCGAGGAGCGCGGTGAACTCGCCGGGGGCGAGCGCGAGGTCCACGCCTTGGAGCACGTGCTGCGCGCCGAACCGCTTGTCCAGTCCCGAGACGGCGACCGCGGGGGCGTCTACCGCGCTTCGAAGGTCCGTCGCCATGACAGCGTCTTCCTCTCGATGAAGCGGACCAAGAGGTCCGAGGTGAGGCCGAGGAGGCCGTAGACGGCCAGGCCGACGACGATGACGTCGGTCTGGTTGAACGAGCGGGCCTGGGTCATGAGGAACCCGATGCCGCTGGAGGCGTTGATCTGCTCGGAGACGACCAGGACCAGCCAGGAGATCGCGGTCGCGAAGCGCAGTCCGGTGAAGAAGCCCGGGAGGGCGCCTGGCAGGACGACCTTGCGGATGAGCTTCCAGCGTCCGAGTTCGACGGTCCGGGCCAGTTCGGCGTAGCGGGGGTCGACACCGCGGATCGCTGCGTGAGTGTTGAGGTAGATCGGGAAGGTCGTGGCGAACACGACGAGGAAGACCTTGACCTCCTCGCCGATGCCGAACCAGACGATCGCCAAGGGCACCAGGGCGAGGCCGGGGATGGCCCGCAGGATTTGCATGTTGCCGTCGATGAGGTCTTCGCCGATCCGGAAGAGCCCGGCGGCCACGGCCAGGACCACGCCGATCGCGACGCCCAGGGCCAGCCCGGTGGCGGCCCGGCCGAGCGAGACGAGCAGGTGCTCTTGGAGCTTGCCGGAGGCGATGAGCTCGGCCCCGGTGGTGATGACGGTGAGCGGTGCGGCGAGGGTGCGTTCGGGGATGAGCCCGGTGGAGGAGCCGAGCTGCCAGAGCGCGAGGAGGACGAGCGGTCCGACGAGGATCCGCAGCCGCGACAGCCCGGCCCTGAAATCTATGTGTCCTATGGTTTTAGTAGGAATAGTAGTCATGTTGTGCCCCAATGAAAGCGCGAGGTGGTCCCCTTGCCGGACCCAGGTGCGCGGGCCCGGCAAGGGGAGGCTTGCGGTCGTCTACGAGTCCTGGTCCAGGCCCCAGGAGCGGCGGATGCGGTTGTCGGCGGCCCGGAACAGGGCGTCAACGAGGATGCCGATCACGAGGACCGTGATGATCCACGTCAGCACCCGCGGCGCGTCGCTGAACTCGCGCGCGCCCTGCATGAGCGCGCCGATCGAGCCCTGGCCCGCCACGATCACCAGCAGCTCGCCCGCCATGAGCGAGCGCCACGCGAACGCCCAGCCCTGCTTCAGGCCCGACACGAACGACGGCAGCGTCGCTGGGAGTATCACGTGCCGGTACAGCGTGAAGCCCTGCATGCCCAGGACCGTGCCGACGCGCTTCCATGCAGGCGGCACGTAGTCGATGCCGGAGATGATCCCGTTCGCGATCGACGGCACCGCGCCGAGCACGACCACGAACATGATCGTCGACTCCGAGATCTTGAACAGCAGGATCGCCAGCGGGAACCAGATGATCGACGGCATCGTCTGGAGCCCGGTGATCGCCGAGCCGATCGCCGCGCGCAGCGGCTTGAACCGCGCCACCGCGATGCCCAGCACGGTGCCGACCGCGACCGACAGCGCGAACCCGGTGACGGCGCGCTGCATCGTGATCCCGATGGCCTGCCAGTAGTCAGGCGTCGCCGCGTACGCGGTCAGCTCCCGCCACACCTCAAGCGGCGGCGGCAGCACGAACTCGGGCTTCCACCCGCTCCACACCAGACCCTGCCAAGCGCCGATGATGATCACCAGGGCCAGCAGCTTCGGCCAGGTCCCCTCCCACAGCCGCAGGCCGAGGCGGCCGAACCGGGTATCCGAGGCCGGCGTCCGCCCCAGTTCGTCCAGACCGGACACGACGCTCCGGGACTCCTTGTCTTCCAAGGTCTCAGCCGGCATGTCGCGACACCTCCTCCCGCAGCGCGTCGGTGATCTCGGCCGCGAGGTTCGCGACCGGCGCCGAGTCGATCCGCCTGGGGCGCTCCAGGTCCACCTCGTACACGTTGAGCACCCGGCCCGGCCGGGAGCTCAGCAGCACCACCCGGTCGCCAAGGCGCACCGCCTCGCGCACGTTGTGCGTCACGAACAGGACCGTGAGCCCGCGCTCGCGCCAGATCCGCTCCAGCTCGTCGTGGAGCAGGTCGCGGGTCATCGCGTCGAGTGCGCCGAACGGCTCGTCCATGAGCAGGATCGAGGCCTCCTGAGCGAGGGCCCTGGCGATCGCGGCGCGCTGGCGCATGCCGCCGGAGAGCTCGTGCGGGCGCTTGTCGCCGAACCCGGTGAGCCGCACCGTCTCCAGGAGGTCTGCGGCCTGGCGGCGTCGTTCAGCCCGACCGACGCCGCGCACCCGCAGTGCGATCTCGACGTTGCCCGCGACGGTGAGCCACGGGAACAGCGCCGACTCCTGGAACATCATGGCGACCGCCCGCTCCACGTTGTCGATGGAGCCTGCGGTGAGGTCGTCGAGTCCGGCGACGAGCGAGAGCAGGGTGCTCTTGCCGCAGCCGGAGGCCCCGAGCAGGCAGGTGAAGCTGCCGGGGCGGACGGTGAGCGATACCCCGTCGAGGGCCGTGACGGCGCCCGGGCCGCGCCCGTAGCGCTTGACCACGTCGGTCAGCACTAGGGCGGCGTCGGCCCGGGCGGTGTCGTCGACCCGCTCAGTGATGCGGGTCGGGCTCATGCCAGTTCACCCGCCGAGACCTCGTCCTCGCCGCGGTCGCGGAGGGCCTCGTTGAGGATGTCGAGCGCGTAGATGCCCTTGAGGTCGACCTCTTCGAGGAGTCCGACCTCGACGGCGTGTTCCTTGCTGCCCTGGAGGGAGTCGGCGATCGGGTCGGCGGTGAACGTCAGGTTCGCGAAGGCCGCGGCGATGACCGCGTCGTCGAGGCGCTTGTCGGTGAGCGCCTCGATGTGGTCGTTCGCGGCGGTCTGCGCCTCCTCGGGGTTCGCGGCGATGTAGTCGAGCGCGGCGAGGTGGCCTTCGACGAAGGCCTTCACCAGCTCGGGCTGCTCCTGGTAGAAATTCTGGGCGACGATGATGTGCGTGGTGACGAACTCGCCGCCCTCCCACAGCTCGCGCTCGTTGAGGAACTCGACCGCGCCGTGCTTGAGGAGCAGGTCCGAGTAGCGCGGCTCGACGGCCCAGGCGGCCTGGACGGTGTCGTCGTCGAACGCGGCGGCCACCTCGGAGTTCTCGATGGGGGTGACGGCGACGTCGCCGCCGCCGTTCTCGTCGGTGGTGAAGCCCTGGTCCTTGAGCCAGTAACGGGCCGCGACGTCCTGGGTGTTGCCCAGCTGCGGGGTGGCGAGGGCCTTGCCGCGCAGGTCCTCGACCTCGGTGATGTCGGGCTTGACGACCAGGCCCGCGCCGCCTGAGGTGGACCCGGCGAGGATGAACAGGGCCGCGCCCTCGGACTGCGCCCAGCCGTTGATCGCCGGGTTCGGGCCGATGTAGGAGATGTCGATGGCGTCCGCGAAGAGGGCTTCGATCGCGGAGGGTCCGGCGTTGAAGACGGTGGTCTCGATCTTGGCGGCCGCGGGCAGGGTGTCGGCGAAGACGCCCGCTTCGAGGCCGACGAGGGCGGGGGCGTGGGTCACGTTCCCGAAGTAGCCCAGGCGGATCGTGCCGGAGGCCTTGGAGCTGTCGATCGCGGCGGCGTCGACGTCGGACTCGACGGGCTGCTCGTCCTCGCCGCACGCGGCCAGGACGGGGACGGCGGCGAGGGCCGCACCGGCCGCCGCGATGACGCTGCGGCGCTTGAAGGGCTTGGGGGGCAAGGGGATGGCGTTCATGCTGACTCGTTCTCTAGTTCTTCGATAAACTTGATCAAGTTAGTGGGAATTTAAGGCCGGGAGAGGGCTGCTCGCTTGGATTCGAGAAGCCTGGCGGGCACCCGTCGCGTCCTCGACACAGGAGTGCCGCGGCGCCGGGCTAGCGCATGGAGCGGTGACAGAGGGCGCTGGCGGCGCGCATCTGATCGATTTCGCGCCGCCGCGTCAGGAGGGCGGTCGGCTGCATGGGGATCACCGTACCAGTATTCCTATCGAAATAATAGGGCTTCTCGCATCGCGGGACGCCGCTTGGGATTTCCTCCACTGCGGACCTCTCGGGAAGACGCTTTCGCTCCTGCGGGACACCAGGATCAAATATCCTATCAATATAGTAGGATTGAGGCCCAGGCTCGACCCGCTCCAGAACAGGGAGGCGATCATGCAAGTCTCCGCCCGCGCCGAATATGCCGTCCGCATCGCGCTCGCGCTCGCATCGGACTACCCCGACACCCGCTCCGCCGGTTCGATCGCGGCCGTCCAGTCCCTGCCGCGCAAGTTCGCGGAGGTGATCCTCTCCGATCTGCGCCGCGCCGACCTCGTCCACAGTGTCCGCGGCATCGAAGGCGGCTACCGCCTCGCCCGGCCTCCCGAGGCGATCGCGGTGGCCGAGGTGCTCCGCGCCGCCGACGGTCCGCTCGCCGAAGTCAGGGGCAAGCGCCCCGAGTCGACCAGCTACGAGGGCGCGGCGGCGAACCTGCCGCGGCTGTGGATCGCCGGACGCGCGGCCGTGCGGTCGGTGTTCGACGAGGTGACCCTCGCGCAGGCGCTCAGCGGCGAGTTCCCGCTCCACATCAGGGAACTGGCCGCCGACGCCGACGCCTGGCTGCCGCGCTGACCTCCGGCGAGTACTCGCCTCATGAGGCGACCACCTCCTGCGGCGCGTGCCGTTCCCACGTGCGGGGCCGGGCGATGACGCCGGCTCGTGCATCGAAGTCGACGGCTCCCGCGAGCCGGACGGTATTGACCGATCTGAATTGTTCCCGGTAACATTCCCTCGTTCCGTAGGGCGCCGCCCCTCAGGTGCGCGCCGCAGTGGAGATCGAAGGGGATCGACATGAGTGATCGGGTTGCCCGCGAGCGGGCGCGGCCGCGCTTGAGGCGGGCGCTGTCAGGGGCCGCGGGGTTGGCCGTCGCCGGGGCGTTGCTCACCGGCGGACCGGCGGCCGCGGCGGAGGTGCCGACGGCGGGTCTGCTGGCTTCGTACGACTTCTCCGAGACCTCGGGGACGGTGCTGCACGACGGGTCCGGCGCGGGGCGCGACGCCACGGTCGTGGGCGGCGAGGACTGGCACGCCGGGTACATGCAGTTCGACGGGGCCAATCACGTGAAGCTCCCCGACGGCATCCTGCAGGGCGAGGACGCCGCGACGATCGTCATCGAGACGAGCCCCGAGAACCTCGCCGGGGCGCAGTTCCTGTGGAACATCGGCGGCTCCGGCAACGCCGCGACCGGCCAGTTCTTCATCCAGCCCGTCGCGCCGCGGCTGTCGATCTCGAAGACGAACTGGACGGGGGAGCAGACGGCCACCGCGACCCGCAAGCTCGCGCTCGACCAGTGGCAGTCGGTCGCGGCGACCATCTCGCGCAACGGCACCGGCACGACCTCGACGCTCAGGCTCTATGTGGACGGCGAGCTGTGGGCGGAGAAGACCGACTCCACGGTGAACCTCGCCGACCTCACGGCCCACACCCTCAACTACATCGGTCGGAGCGCCTACTCGGCCGACGCGCTGTACCGGGGCAAGGTGTCCTCGTTCCGGCTCTACGACTCGGCGCTGACGGCGACGCAGCTCGCCGACATCGCCGCCGTGGACGCCCCTGCGGCCGCCGCGGAGACCGTCGCCGGGATCGACCTCGACGCCGCCAACGAACAGGACCTCGCGCAGGTCGAGACCGACCTGGTGCTGCCCCGGGCGGGCGGCGTGAGCTGGGAGTCCGACCCAGCCGGAGTCATCGCCGCCGACGGGACGGTGACGCAGCAGGCCGCGGACACCGCTGTGACCCTCACGGCCACAGCCGATGTGCGCGGGCAGACCGCTTCACGCACCTTCGACGTCACGGTGCTGCACGCGCCGAGCGCGGCGGAGCAGGCGCAGCGGGACCTCGCCGCCATCGCCGTCCCCGACGCGGGCGACCTCCGCAGCAGCATCACCCTTCCCGAGACCGGTTCGCGGTACGGCTCGGCGCTCACCTGGACCACCGACCACCCCGAGATCGTCGACGTCGAAGGAAGCGGCGGCATCGCGCCCGGCGTGGTGACGCGGCCCGCCGCCGACACCCAGGTGACTCTCACCGCGACCGCTCAGAACGGCGGCGTCGTCGCGACGCGCGAGATCGAGCTGCTCGTGCGCAAGGCGTACGTCATGCCCGAGACCACCGACTACCTCTTCGCGCACTTCACCGGCACTGAGGACAGCCACACCGACGAGCAGATCTACCTCGCCACGAGCCGCGACGGCGCGACGTTCACCGACACGCGCGCGGACGCCGACCCGGTGCTCTCGCTCGCCCCCGACGAGGGCGACGGCGGCGTCCGCGACCCGTTCCTGGTCCGCTCGCCCGAAGGCGACCGCTTCTTCCTCATCGCCACCGACCTCAGCATCTACCACCGCGGCGGCTGGGGGAACTCGCAGGCGACGACGACGGGTTCCACGAAGATCGTCGTCTGGGAGTCGACCGACCTCGTCAACTGGAGCGAGCCGCGCCTGCCCGACCTCGCCGGGTCCATCCCCGGCGCCGGGATGATGTGGGCGCCGGAGGCGTACTGGGACGAGGCGACGCAGCAGTACTACGTGTACTGGGCGACGCGCTCCACCGAGCAGAACACGTTCGGCGACCCCGTGAACATGTACATCGCCACGACCCGCGACTTCGTCACCTTCTCCGAGCCGCGCCTGTGGATCGACCGGCAGATCTCCATCATCGACACGACGATGTTCAAGGTCGGCGACTGGTATTACCGCGCCTCGGGCGACGGCCAGATCACCATCGAGAAGTCGAAGGCCATCGACGTCCTCTCGGTCTCGCAGACCGCGAAGACCTCCGGCACCGAGCAGGAGTGGGTCCAGGTCGGCACCCTCCAGTCCATCCTCGGCGGCACCACGGAGGCCTGCAGCACCGGCAGGAACTACACGGGCAACTGCCTCGAAGGCGCGGAGTTCTTCCGCTACAACGAGGACGACCGGGGCGCCGCCGAAGCGCTGTACGGCCTCATGACCGACCAGTACGCGGCGGGCAAGGGCTACCTGCCGTTCCGCACCACCGACCCGGGCTCTACCTCGGCCGCCGACTGGAGCAAGGCGACCGATGTGGACTTCGGCGTCCTGAAGAAGCGCCACGGCGCGATCCTCCCCATCACGCAGCGCGAGTACGAGCGAGTCATGTACCACTTCGCGGGCGTCGGCGAGGACCCCGACGCGGGCCCCGTGCTCGCAGTGACCGCCTCGACCCGTTGCGCGGCAGGGAAAGTCGTGCTCATGGCGTCAGTGCGCAACGACGGCGACACGGCGGCCACGGCGGTCGTCTCGACCCCCTACGGCACGAAGACGCTCGCGGCCGTGGCACCCGGGGGCACCGTCTCGGCCGCCTTCACGACGCGGACCGCGTCGATCGCTGCCGGGACCGTCGAGGTGACCGGAACCGCCGGAGGCGGCGAACGCACCGAATCCGCCGACTACGCCGCACTGCACTGCGGATGACGTGGACCGGGGCGGTGGTGCCGTGCCGCCGCCCCGGCCGCCCGCCGACCGGAGTCTCCGGCCCGGGCGGCCGTGCCGGCGATGCGGCTCATGCCACCGCGTCTTGCGGGTGATGTTCCCGTTACCAAAGTCCGGATCGGTACGCTGTGGGAGTCGTGCAGCACCCCGCGCGGCTCCCGCAGCTCGTGAAGAGGACGGACCCGATGGAGACGAACCTTCTGGAGGACGCGCGTGGCGAACACCAGCGCTGACAAGCCGAACATCCGGCAGGTCGCGCGTCTCGCCGGGGTCTCCCACATGACCGTGTCGCGCGTGCTCAACGAGTACCCGCACATCAAGGAGGCGACCAGGCGCCGCGTCCTGGAGGTCATCGAGGAGCTCGACTACCGCCCCAACATGGCCGCGCGGGCGCTCGCGACCCAGAAGAGCCAGCGCATCGGCGTCATCGTCGAGAGCGCCGTCGAGTTCGGTCCGACCAGCACCCTCCGCGCGCTCGAGTCGACCGCCCGCGGAGCCGGGTACGCTGTGAGCTCCATCTCGCTCGAAGACGGCGACAGGATCTCGCCGCAGGAGGCGGTCGACAACCTCACGACGCAGGGGGTCGACGCGCTCTGCGTCGTGGCCCCGCGCTCGTCGTCGATCGCCGCCCTCCGCAAGATCTCGATCAACGTCCCCGTCCTGGTCGTCAAGCCCGACAAGGACCCGACGTTCCTCACCGTCTCGCTGGACCAGAAGGAAGGGACGACGCTAGCCGTGGACCACCTCGTCGCCCTCGGGCACCGCGACATCCTCCACCTCGCGGGCCCCCTCGACTGGCTCGACGCGCGCGCCCGCGAGCGCGCCTTCCACGCGCGCGCGAAGTCGTGGGGCGTGCGGGAGCGCCCGATCGTCGTGGGCGACTGGAGCGCCGACTTCGCGTACGACTTCGCGAAGGGCATCCGGGAGCTGCCCGACTACACGGCGGTCTTCGTCGCCAACGACGACATGGCGGTGGGGCTCGTCCACGGCCTGCACGAGCGCGGCTTCTCGGTGCCGGGCGACCTCAGCATCGTGGGTTTCGACGACGTGCCGCTGGCCGCGCACGTGCTGCCGCCGCTCACGACCGTGCGGCAGAACTTCCGCGCGCTGGGCGTCTCGATCGTCGAGCTGCTCCGCGCGGCCATCGAGGAGCGCGAGATCCCGCGCGTGACGAGGATTCCCGCCGAGCTGCTGGTCCGGTCGTCGACCGCCGCCCCGCGGGGGGCGTCATGACCGCGCTTCGGCCGGTGGTGGCGATGTCGGGCATCACCGTGGAGTTCTCCGGGGTGCGGGTGCTCGACGACGTGGACCTGGCGCTGTACCCGGGCGAGGTGCACGCGCTCATGGGGGAGAACGGCGCGGGGAAGTCGACGCTCATCGGGGCGCTGACCGGGACCGTGCCGATCCTCTCCGGCGAGGTGCGCATCGAAGGCGAGGAGCGCAGGCCTGAGGGCGTGGCGCGCAGCCGGGCCGAGGGCATCGCGACGGTGTTCCAGGAGACGCATCTGAGCCCGAAGCTGTCGGTCGCCGAGAACGTGATGATCGGCAACGAGGTGCGCGGGACGTTCGGCATCGACTGGAAGGCGAACCGCGCGCGGGCCGCCGAGGTGCTCGCCCGGCTGGGGCTCGACGACCTCGACCCGCGCAGCCCGCTGTCGGCGCTGTCCCCGGCGGTGAAGCAGCTGGTGGCGGTCGCGCGGGCGCTCGTGCTCGAGCCGCGCGTGCTCATCCTGGACGAGCCGACGTCGAGCCTGGACGCGGCCGAGGTGCACACGCTCCTGCGGGTCGTGCGCGGCCTGCGCGACCGGGGGGTCGCGATCCTGTTCGTCTCGCACTTCATCGAGCAGGTCTTCGACGTGGCCGACCGGCTGACGGTGCTGCGGGGCGGGCGCTTCGTGGGGGAGTACCCGGCCGACGAGCTGGACCGCGCCGAGCTCATCTCGAAGATGATCGGCGAGGACATCGAGGCGCTCAGGGCGCTGCGCTCGGAGCGGCTCGCGCACCACTACGCGGCTTCGGGCGAGCCGACGCTGCGGGCGGCGGCGCTGGGGCGGCGCGGCACGCTCGACCCGACGGACATCGAGCTCTCGCGCGGCGAGGTCGTGGGCTTCGCGGGGCTGAACGGCTCGGGCCGGACCGAGCTCGCCCGCCTCATGGGCGGCGCCGAGCGGGCCGACAGCGGCGAGATCTGGATGGACGGCGACCGCGTGCAGCTGAACAGCCCGGGGGCGGCGCTGCACCGGCGCATCGCGCTGTCGACCGAGAACCTCCGCGAGGAGGGGATCATCAGCGGGCTCACCGCCAGGGAGAACATCGTGCTCGCGCTGCAGGCGATGCGCGGGTGGTCGCGCCCGCTCTCGCGCGGCGAGCAGGGCGCGCTCATCGAGACGTACCTGGACGCGCTCCATTTGTCCGCTAAGGACATCGACCGCCCGATCGAGGAGCTCTCGGGCGGTACGCAGCAGAAGATCCTGCTCGCGCGGTTGCTGGCGACGCGGCCGCACGTGCTCATCCTCGACGAGCCGACGCGCGGCATCGACATCGGCGCGAAGCTCGACATCCAGCGGCGCGTGGCACGGCTGGCGGGGGAGGGCGTCGCCGTCGTGTTCATCTCCTCGCAGCTCGAGGAGGTCGTGCGGCTGAGCGACCGGATCGTGGTGCTCAAGGACCGCGAGAAGATCGGCGAGCTCAGCAACGGTCCGGGCGTCACCGTCGACACGATCGTGGAGATGATCGCGGCGGATCTGGACGGGGACCCCGAGGAGTTATTCGGTCACGATTGTGACACGGCCATTGCCTCCATGAAATTGTTCACGCTAAATTGTTCCCGGTAACAAGAATTCGGCGGCGCGCCCCGCGCCACCGCGACCGGCAGCGGACCACCGCGGTCCCGGTCAGTCGGACTTCCCTGCGTCCGGCCTCTCAAGGAGGAGAACCATGTCTGCAAAGCACCGCCTCGCCCAGGCGATCGGGATGACGGCCGTCGGCACCCTCGCGCTCGGCCTCGCCGCCTGCGGCGGCGGCGACTCGGGCGGCGACGACGACGTGACGACGATCGGCTTCGTCGCTGTCGGCCCCGAAGGCGCCTGGCGCGAAGCGAACGAGACCAACATCCAGGACACCTTCACCGAGGAAGCGGGCTACGAGCTCAAGTACGCCCCCGCGACCAACCTCGACCAGAAGTCGCAGATCGACGCGTTCACGTCGTTCGTCGACGAAGGCGTCGACGTCATCCTGCTCTCGGCCACCGAGGCCACCGGCTGGGAGGACTCGCTCAAGCGCGCGCAGGAGGCGGAGATCCCCGTGATCCTCCTCGACCGCGGCATCGAGCCGAACGACACCGACCTCTTCGTCACGCGGATCGCGCCCGACAACATCGAGGTCTCCACCGCCGTCGCCGACTGGGCCGTCTCGGCCTTCCCGGACGGCGCGAACTACTTCGTGCTCGAGGGCCCCGCGGGCGTCTCGGTCGTGAACGAGCGCAACGAGGGCTTCGACGCCGTCGCCGCCGCGCAGCCGAGCCTGGTCAAGGTCGGCGCGCAGACCGCGAACTGGTCCACCGAAGAGGCCAAGGGCGTCGTCGAGACCGTCCTGAAGTCCAACAACAACGACGTCCAGTTCATCTTCGCCCAGAACGACGAGATGGGCCTGGGCGCCGTGCAGGCCGTCCAGGAGGCCGGCCTGACCCCCGGCGTCGACGTCAAGATCGCCACGATCGACGGCACCAAGAACGCCCTCACCGCCCTCGCGGCCGGCGAGCTGAGCTTCGTCGCCGAGTACAACCCGCTGTTCGGTGAGACCGCCCTTGAGGTCGTCGAGAAGGTCCTCGCCGGCGACGAGGTCGAGTCCAGCATCGTCGTGCCCAGCGCGACTTTCGACTCGCCCGAGGCGGCCGAGACGGCCCTGCCCGACCGCAAGTTCTAACCGGAGCGGCACGGCAGCATCTCCCGGCGCGGGGCCCCACCAGGGCCCCGCGCCCCTCAGACCACCCCCCGCGGCATCGCCGCGGCGACAGATTTGTGGAGCACGCGATGTCAGAATCGCAACCGATCGTCGAGATGGCCGGCATCTCGATCTCGTTCCCCGGCGTGAAGGCGCTCGACGAGGTGGGGCTCCGGCTCTTCCCCGGCGAGGTGCACACCCTCATGGGCGAGAACGGGGCCGGGAAGTCGACGCTCATCAAGGCGCTCACCGGCGTCTACCGGATCGACGAGGGCGAGATCCGGATCGCGGGCGAGCCGCGGCGGCTCGGCGGCACGGCCGACGCGCAGCACGCGGGCATCTCGACCGTGTACCAAGAGGTCAACCTCTGCGCCAACCTCACCATCGGCGAGAACGTCATGCTCGGCCACGAGATCCGAGGCATCTCGGGCATCAACTGGCGGGCGACGCACCGCGCGGCGGGCAAGACCCTCGCGAAGCTCGGGCTCGGCCACCTCAACCCGAAGCAGTCGCTCTCGACCCTGCCCCTGGCGATCCAGCAGCTCGTCGCGATCAGCCGCTCCATGGTCGCCCAGTGCAAGGTCCTCATCCTCGACGAGCCGACCTCCAGCCTCGACGCCAACGAGGTCGAGCAGCTCTTCACCGTCATCCGGAGCCTGCGGGACCAGGGCGTCGCGATCCTCTTCGTCTCGCACTTCCTCGACCAGGTCTACGCGATCAGCGACCGCCTCACCGTGCTGCGCAACGGCCGGTCCGAAGGCGAGTACCGCACCCACGAACTCGACCGGGCCCAGCTCATCGCCAAGATGATCGGCAAGGACATCGCGACGCTGGGAGCCCTCGACGCGAAGGACGCCCGCCGCGTCCGCTCGGACGACGCGCCGCTCTACGCCGCGAAGGGCATCGGCCGCAAGGGCGCCATCGACGCCACGGACATCGAGCTCCACCGCGGCGAGGTCGTCGGCCTCGCAGGGCTCCTCGGCTCCGGCCGCACCGAGCTCGCGCGCCTCGTCTACGGCGCCGACCGCCCCGACACGGGCGAGGTGACCCTCGACGGCGAGAAGACGGAGATCACGACGCCCGCGAAGGCGCTCGCCCGGCGCATCGCCTTCTCGAGCGAGAACCGCCGGGACGAGGGCATCATCCGCGACCTCAGCATCCGCGAGAACCTCGTCCTGGCCGTCCAGGCCCGCCGCGGCTGGGCGCGGCCTCTGCCGCGCCGCGAGCAGGACGCCATCGTCGCGAAGTACATGGCGGCGCTGGGCGTGCGCCCCGCCGACCCCGAGCGGCCCATCCGCCTGCTCTCGGGCGGCAACCAGCAGAAGGTCCTCCTCGGCCGCTGGCTCGCGACCGAGCCCGACCTGCTCATCCTCGACGAGCCGACGCGCGGCATCGACGTCGGCGCGAAGGCCGAGATCCAGGAGTACGTCGCGGGGCTGGCCGACGAGGGCCTCTCGGTCCTCTTCATCTCCTCCGAGATCGAGGAGGTCGTGCGCCAGAGCGACCGCATCATCGTCCTCAAGGACCACCGCAAGATCGCCGAACTCCAGGGCGGACCGGGCGTGTCCGCCGAATCCATCGTCACCGTGATCGCCGAGGACGGCCTCGGCGACCCGAGCGCGGACACAGCGGTCCGCGAGGAGGCATCCGCATGAGCGCGAACGCGCACGGCCCGTCCGAGGCGCTCAAGGCCCTCGTCCGGCGTCAGTACTTCTGGGGCATCGTGGCCATCGCGCTGCTGCTCGTCGTCAACCTGATCAAGGACCCCGGCTACCTGGCCGTCTCCATCGGGCCCTCCGGCAACCTCGCCGGGAACGTCATCGACATCCTCCGCGCCGCCGCGCCGATCATCCTCATCGCCGTCGGCATGTGCCTGGTCGTCGCCACCGGCGGCATCGACCTCTCGGTCGGGTCCGTCATGGCCGTCGCCGGGGCCGTGTCGATGGAGTTCCTCAAGGACGCCCCGGACACCGTGGGCTCCGGCCTCGCCGCGATCGGCCTTGTCGTCGTCGTCAGCGCCGCCCTCGGCGCGGTCAACGGCGTGCTCGTCTCCGTGGTGGGGCTCCAGCCCTTCATCAGCACGCTCGTCATCATGCTCGCGGGCCGCGGCCTCGCCAAGGTCATCACCGGCGGGCAGAACACCACGGCCGTGAACGAGACGTTCCGGTGGACCGCGAACGGCTACGTCCTCGGCCTGCCCGTCGTGTTCCTCCTCGCCCTGCTCCTGGCCCTCGCGATGGGACTCCTGGTGCGGCGCAGCGCGCTCGGCCTCATGCTCGAGGCGATCGGCATGGACGCCAAGGCCGCCCGCCTCGCGGGCGTCAACCGCCGCGCGCTCCTGTTCACCGTCTACATCCTCGGCGGCGTCCTCGCGGGGCTCGCCGGGGTGTTCGCGACTGCGAGTGTCATGACCGTCGACGTCTCCCGCACCGGCTACCAGCTTGAACTCGACGCGATCCTCGCCGTCGTCATCGGCGGCACGTCGCTCGCGGGCGGCAAGTTCAACATCACCGGAGCCGTCGTCGGCGCGATCCTCATCGCGACCCTCGACAAGACCGTCGTGTTCCTCGGCGTCTCGTCCTCGGCGACGCCCGCCTTCAAGGCCGTCGTCATCGTCGTGCTCTGCCTCCTGCAGTCGGAGCGGGTGCGCCGCATGTTCCGTCAGCGCCGCGCAGCGGGCCCCGCCCGCCCGGCCGAGCGAGAGGTCGTCGCCGCATGAGCACGCTCACCCGCAACCCCGCGACCGAGCCCACCGGCGTCCGCGCCCTCGCGAAGCGCCTGTCGCTCCACTTGGACACGCTGCCCACCGCGGCGGCCGTCGTCATCTTCATCGGCATGATCATCTACGGCGAGGCCGCGTACGGGCGGATCGTGCAGTTCAACACCCTGTCGAACCTGCTCATCAACAACGCCCACCTCGTCATCCTCGCCGTGGGCCTCACGTTCGTGATCCTCACCGGCGGCATCGACCTCTCGGTCGGCGCGGTCATTGCCTTCAGCAGCGTCGCGGGCGTCATGCTCGTCAACGCGGGCTGGAACCCGTGGCTCGCGATGGTCCTCATGGTCCTCATCGGCACCGCGTTCGGCACGATCTCCGGCATCCTCGTGCAGTACTTCCACGTGCAGCCGTTCATCGCGACCCTCGCGATGATGTTCCTCGGCCGCGGCCTCGCGTCGATCCTCAGCACCGTGCCCGAACGCCTCGACGACGAGTCGCCGCTGCGCTCCCTCGGCACCCAGATCGAGATCTACGACGGGCCGAAGGTCGACGACATCGTCATCACGCCCGGCGTGATCATCGCGGCCGTCGTGGTCGCGGCGGCGTTCTTCATCCTCCACCGCACCCGCACCGGCCGCACGGTCTACGCCATCGGCGGCTCCGAGCAGTCCGCGGCCCTCATGGGCCTGCCCGTCGCGGCCACGAAGATGTGGGTCTACATCATCAGCGGCACCCTCTCCGGCCTGGCCGCGGTCGTCTACACCGCCCGCCTCGGCAGCGCCCAGAACATCACCGGCATCGGCTGGGAGCTCGACGCGATCGCCGCCACCGTCATCGGCGGCACCCTGCTCACCGGCGGCGCGGGCTTCGTGCTCGGCTCGGTCGTCGGCGCACTCGTCCTGGGGCTCATGAACGTCCTCATCACCCGCGACGGCGGCATCCCGCCCGAGGCCACCACCATCATCACGGGAGGCATCCTCCTCGTGTTCGTCCTGCTCCAGCGCGCCGTCCTCGCACGACGCCGCGAGTAGCCGCACCCGCCGACGCCTCACCGACCCGGCTCCGGTGAGGTGTCGGCACCAAACCCAGCTTCCCCCAACGCAGTCCCGCCCATCTCAACGACGAGAGGCAGCTCCTTGAAGACCCGTCTTGCCGCCATCGGCGTCACCGCCGCACTGACCTTGGGCCTCGCCGTCACCGCGGCCCCCGCGCACGCTATCGACGCGGCGCCGCTCCTCCACTACTCCTTCGACGCGGCCCCCGCAGACGGCGTCACTATCACCGACGAGACCGGCAACGGCAACGACGGCGCGCTGCGCCAGTCGGGCGCGGCCTTCGACAACGGCGTGCTCTCGCTCCCCGGCGGCTCCTCGACGAGCGCCGCCGCGTACGTCGAGATCCCGACGGCCGACCTGGTCGGACGCACGGACGTCACCGTGTCCGCCTGGGTGTCCGACCGCTCCGGCCCGGGCAACGTCGCCGCCGCCTTCATCGGCGCGCCCGTCGCCTCCGGGGCCTCCTTCTCCAGCGGGTACTGGCTCCTCAACCCCGCGAACCCGAGCGGCTACGTCAAGTCCGTCGTCACGAACACGACGAACGCCGCCGCCCCGTGGGGCACCGAGATCGGCGCGGGCGCGACCGGAACGCCGACCGCCGGGGTCAGGACGCCCGACGGCATGGCGCTCTACACCACCGTCATCGACGGCACCAACGGGAAGCTCACCCTCTACGTCAACGGCGCCAAGGCCGCCGAGCACACGATCGCCCGGAACCTCTCCAGCTTCGGCGCGAGCCTCGTAGCCTACCTCGGCCGCTCCACCTACAAGGACGCGTTCTTCGCGGGCGACTTCGACGACCTCGCCGTCTACGGCTCGGCCCTCAGCGCCGCCGACGCGCAGTCGCTCTACGCCGAAGGGGCGCTCGACCGCGCCGTCGCCTCGGTCTCCCTCCCGACCACAGTGGACGCCGACTTCGCGCTCCCGACCACGGCCTACGGCGCGGCCATCACCTGGACCTCGGACGGCGACGCCATCACCATCGACGACGGCACCGCGAACGTCACCCGGCCCGCGCCCGGAACCGGCGACGCCACCGTCACCCTGACCGCATCCTTCACGGCCGCAGGCGAAACACGCACCAAGGCGTACACCGTGATCGTCCCCGAAGACCTCACCGACACCGAGAAGGCCGACGCCGACCTCGCCGCGATCACCATCGCGACCGCCGACGACGTGCGCACCAACGTCGCCGTCCCGACTTCCGGCGCGAACGGCGCGGCGATCGCATGGACCTTCCCCGCAGGAGCCCCCCTCACCCTGCGCGAGGGCACCGCCGACGGCACGCAGACACTCGTCGTCGACCGCCCCGCCGCAGGCCAAGACCCGGTGCACGTCACCGTCACCGCGACGGCCCGCATCGGCGACGCCATCCGCACCCGCGACATCGCGCTGACCCTCCAGCCCCTGCCCGCAGCGGGCGCCGAGGAAGAGGCCTACGTCTGGGCGTTCTTCACCGGCGAAGGCGACGGCGCCGAGCAGGTCAGCCTCGCGGCCTCGCGCGGCAACGACGCCCTCAGCTGGAACACCCTCAACGACGGCCAGCCGCTCTTCACCTCCACCCAAGGCACCCAAGGCCTCCGCGACCCCTTCATCATCCGCTCCGCCGAAGGCGACCGCTTCTACATGCTCGCAACCGACCTCAAGGTCGCCGGACTCGCGGGCGGCTTCGACACCGCCCAGCGCAGCGGCTCCCTCTACATCGAAGTGTGGGAGTCCAACGACCTCGTCAACTGGTCCGAGCAGCGCCACGTCAAGGTCTCCAGCGACTACGCGGGCAACACCTGGGCCCCCGAGGCGTACTGGGACGAGGAGCTGGACACGTACGTCGTCTACTGGGCCTCGAACCTCTACGACACCACCGACGCCTCCGACCGCACCGCCGTCACCTACAACCGGATGATGTACGCGACGACCGACGACTTCGTCCACTTCTCCGAAGCGAAGCCCTGGGTCGACGTCAAGCGCGGCACCGGCAGAGGCACCATCGACGCCACCATCGCCCAGGTCGGCGACACCTACTACCGGTTCATCAAGGACGAAGGCTCGATGACCATCCGCCAGGAGCGCTCCGACGACCTCCTCGCGACCGTCACCGGAACCCTCCCCGGCACCACCGGCGCGGCCGACGAATGGACCCTCGTCAAGGACCAGGTCGCCACCGGCCTCCCCAACGGCGAACCCGGCGGCACCTTCACCCAAGGCGAAGGCCCGAGCGTCTTCCCCGCCAACGAAGGCGACGTCAACGGCTACGAGTGGTACCTCTTCATCGACCAGCCCTCCTACCACGCCGGACCGAACTACTACATCCCATTCGCCACCGACGACATCGCCGACGGCAACGCCTGGGAGCCGGTCGGATCCACCCTGCGCGAGAACCTGCCGGAGAACGCCGACGGCGGCAAGCCCCGCCACGGCACCGTCATCCCGGTGACCCGCGCCGAGTACGAGACCGTGCTCCAGGCCTTCGCACCCGACCTCGCGGTGACCGCTGCCGCCGACATCGCCGTCACCACGAAGGCCGGAACCGCTCCGGTCCTGCCCGGCGCGCACCTCACCAAAGCCGACGGCTCCGAACAGGACGTGGCCGTGGCGTGGGACGCGATCGACCCGGCGCAGTACGCGCAGCCCGGCACCTTCACCGTCACCGGTGTCGCGCAAGACGACTCGCGCGCACCTGTCACGGCGAGCGTCACCGTGACCGCGCCGCTGACCGTGGTCGCCTCCGTCCGGTGCGTCGCGGGCAAGGCGTCCCTCGTCGTCCGGACCACTAACACCGGCACCGCCGCATTGGACATCGCGCTGGCGTCCGCCTACGGGGACAAGGGCATCACCGGTCTCGCGCCCGGTGCGAGCGCGTCCGTCGTGTTCATCACCCGCCAGGCCGCCATCCCCGCCGGAACGGTCACCGCGACCGCAGACGGCGCGACCCTCGAAGCCGCCTACCCCGCCGCCAGCTGCGGCTGACCCTCCGGACCGGCCTCTGCGGCAGGGGCCGGTCCGCTCCTCTTGTTTCCTGAGGATCACTCCCGTTAATATCTGATACCGGTAACAATGCTGTTGCCAAGTCCCTCGAAGGAGAGCGCATGGACGCGCCATCCCGAGCGAGCCGCTTCACGCTTCGCTTCCTCGCCGCCGCAACGGCATCCGCATTCGCGGTCGCGGGCGTCAGCCCGGCGCAGGCCGCGGCCGAGGACCATCTCGTGGCGCACTACGCGCTCGACGAGACGACCGGCACGGTCGCCGCCGACAGCTCGGGCAACGGCCGGGACGCCCAGATCGTCGGCGGCGCGACGCCCACCGGCGGCGAGGGCGTCCGCCTCGACGGCGCCGACGACCACATCAAGCTGCCGAACAACCTGCTGGCCGGGCTCACCTCGATCACGGTGAGCACCGAAGTGCTCGTGCGCGCCGAGCAGGGCACGCCCTACTTCATCTACGGCCTCGGCAACCCCGCGTCCTCCAGCTCCGGCACCGGCTACCTGTTCTCGACAGGCAACGCCTACCGCACCGCCATCACGACGGGCAACTGGTCGGGCGAGCAGAACACCACCAGCGGCGCGAACCTCGCACGCGGCGTGTGGAAGACGATCACCTACACGCTCGACGACGCGAGCAACACCGCCACGGTCTACCTCGACGGCGTCCAGGTCGCGCAGAACACCGGCGTCACGGTCACGCCCGCGCAGATCGGCGGCGGCACGACCACGGCGAACTACATCGGCCGCTCGAACTACGCCTCCGACAGGTACCTCGCCGGAAGCGTCCGCGACTTCCGCGTCTACGACACGGCGCTCACCGCCGCCGAGGTCGCGGCGCTCCAGCCCTCCGACCAGGTGAAGGCGCAGCGCGACGCCGCCGCGATCGCCCTCGGCGACCTCTCGAACGTGACGACCGACCTCACGCTGCCGACCGCGGCGCCCAACGGCTCCCAGATCACCTGGGCCACCAGCGACGCCGCCGTCATCTCGAACACCGGGCGCGTGACGCGGCCCGCGAGCGGCACGGCCCAGGTCACGCTCACCGCCACGGCCGCAAAGGGTTCCGCGACGGCGACGCGCGAGTTCACCGCCACCGTGCCCGCGACCGGGGCGGCCGACTTCCAGGCCGACCTCGACGCGATCACGATCCCGAACGCGGACGACATCCGCGGCAACATCGCGCTTCCCGAGGCCGGTCCGGTGCACGGCAACGCGATCACGTGGACCTCGTCGTCCGAGGGCGTCGTCTCGACGCAGGCCAGCGGCGCGGTCGCGCCCGGTGCCGTCACGCGCGGCACGTCCGACCAGCACGTGGTCCTGACTGCGACCGCAGGCGGCCTCACCCGCGAATTCGCGCTCACCGTGCGCGCCGCCCACGAGCAGGAGGAGTACGAGGGCTACGCGTTCGCGTACTTCACCGGCAACAGCGTCGCGGGCGAGAACATCCACTTCGCCGCGAGCGAAGGCAACAACGCCCTGAAATGGAACGAGCTGAACGGCGGGCTCCCCGTCCTGTCCTCGCAGTACGGCGAGCAGGGCCTGCGCGACCCCTTCATCGTCCGCTCGCCTGAGGGCGACACGTTCTACCTCATCGCGACCGACCTCTCGATCGGTTCGGGCACCACCTGGGACGCCTCGCAGCGCCAGGGCAGCCGGTACCTCGAGGTGTGGGAGTCGCACGACCTCGTGAACTGGTCGGCGCAGCGGCACGTGCTCGTCTCGCCCGAGACTGCAGGCAACACGTGGGCGCCCGAGGCGTACTACGACGCCGAGCTCGGCGCGTACGTCGTGTTCTGGGCGTCGAAGCTGTACGAGGCGAGCGACACCGCCCACGCGGGCAGCACGTACAACCGCATGATGTACGCGACGACGCGCGACTTCGTCACCTTCAGCGAGCCGCAGATCTGGCAGGACGGCATGTCCCGCATCGACTCCACGGTCACCCTGCACGACGGCACGTACTACCGCTTCACCAAGGACGAGGGCGCCGGGACGACCGGATGCTCCGACATCATCCAGGAGTCCTCGGCCTCCCTGCGCGCTCCGCTCCCGGAGTGGACCATGATCGACTCCTGCATCGGCCGCGACGCCGGCACGAGCGCGGTCGAAGGCCCCTCGATCTTCCAGTCCAACCCCGGCGACGTGAACGGCGGCGGCAGGCACTACCTCTTCGTCGACGAGTACGGCGGGCGCGGCTACATCCCGCTCACCACCGACGACATCGCAAGCGGCGGATGGACTGTCGCCTCCGACTACGACCTCCCCGCGAGTCCGCGCCACGGCACGGTCATCCCGGTGACGGCCGCCGAACTGGCCGGCCTCTACGAGGGCCGCGCGCCGATCGCATCCAATGAGGACGGAGAGGTCGTGCGCTACGACTTCGCCGACGGCGCGGGCACGACCCTCACCGACGTCTCCGGCAACGGACGGGACGCGACGATCAACGGCGCGACCTGGTCCGACGGCGCGCTCCAGTTCGACGGCACCGACGACTACGTCGACCTGCCCGACGACCTCATGGCGGGCCTGACCGACATCACGGTCGACGCCGACGTGTGGGTCGACACCGCGCAGTCCGGCAGCTACTTCATCTGGGGCCTCGGCAACACCGACGCCGCGGGCGCCGGGCGCGGGTACCTCTTCACCACCGGCAACGGCTCGTACCGCACGAGCATCACGACGAGCTCGTACACCGCGGAGCAGACGGCGAGCTCGGGTTCGGCGCTCCCCAGAGGACGCTGGGCGCACCTCACCTACACGCTCCAGGGCGAGACGGCCCGCCTGTACCTCGACGGCGTGCTCGTCGCGACCAAGACCGGCGTCACGGTCGACCCCGGCGACATCTCCGGTGGCGAGACCTGGGCGAACTACCTCGGCCGCTCGCTCTACGAGCAGGACGCCCGCTTCAAGGGCAAGTTCCGGTCGTTCGCGGTCTACGACCGCGCGCTGAGCTCCGCCGAGGTCCTCGACAAGGCCGGCGCGACCGGGGCGGTCACCGACGTGTCGCTCGCGAACCCCGCCGCGCTCGCGACGGCGCCGCTCGTCGACGCCGAGGCGCGCACGGTCGTCCTCCCGGTCGTCCCGGGAACCGACGTCACGGTGCTCGCGCCGACGTTCACCACCGCCACGGGCGCGACGGCATCGCCCGCGTCGGGCACCACAGTGGACCTGTCCGCGCCCGTCCAGTACGCGGTCACCGCAGGCGGATCGACCACGACCTGGACCTTCTCGGCCCAGGTCGTGAACAGCCCCGTCCTGCCAGGGCTCTACGCCGACCCGAACATCGCCGTGTTCGGCGACACCTACTACATCTATGCGACCACCGACGGCTACCCCGGCTGGGGCGGCAAGGACTTCTACGTGTGGTCCTCGAAGGACCTGGTCGACTGGACGCGCTCCGACGAGCCGATCCTGACCCTGGACGGCGCGAACGGCGACGTCCCCTGGGCGAGCGGCAACGCGTGGGCGCCGACCATCATCGAGCGGGACGGGAAGTACTACTTCTACTTCAGCGGCCACAACACGGCCTTGAACCGCAAGACCATCGGCGTCGCGGTCGCCGACAGCCCCGAAGGGCCGTTCACGGCGCAGCCGACGGCGATGATCCTCAACAACGAATCGGTCACGTCGGGCCAGGCGATCGACCCCGCCGCGTTCCACGACCCGGTCTCGGGCAAGTACTACATCGCCTGGGGCAACGGCAGTCCCACGAGCGGCCCGGTCATCGCGGAGCTGAACGACGACATGGTGTCGGTCAAAGCGGGCACCTACAAGCGGATCTCGGGCCTGACCGACTTCCGCGAGGGCGTCTTCCTCAACTACCGCGAAGGCGTCTACCACCTGACCTACTCCATCGACGACACCGGCTCGGAGAACTACCGCGTCGGGTACGCGACGGCGACGAGCATCGACGGGCCGTGGACCTACCGCGGCGTGATCCTCCAGAAGGACACGTCGCTCGGCATCAAGGGGACGGGCCACAGCTCGATCGTCAACGTGCCCGGCACGGACGACTGGTACATCGCGTACCACCGCTTCGCGCTCTCGGGCGGCGACGGCACCCACCGCGAGACGACGATCGACAAGCTCGAGATCGGGCAGGACGGCCTGTTCCAGCCCGTCGTCCCGACACTGTCGAGCGTCGGACCGCAGCCCGTGCCCTCACCGGGACCGGCGTTCACGGTGGCGACCGGCTCGCGTTGCGTGGCAGGCAAGGTCGTCCTGACGGTGTCGGTCCAGAACCAGAGCGACGGACCGGTGTCCCTCGTCGTGTCGACCCCCTACGGCGACAAGACGATCAACTCGCTGGCCGCGGGCGGCACGTCGACCAGCGGGTTCACCACCAGGGTGGCGCAGGTCGCGGCGGGCTCGGTGAGCGTGACCGCGACGGCGGCGGGCGCCGCCGGAGTGCGGGAAGCGGCCTTCGCGGCCGTGAACTGCGGCTGAGACGCGGAGGGCGGCGGCCCAGGGCCGCCGCCCGCCCCGCCGGCCCCGAGGCCGACAGGGCATCCGGACGACGCGGCGTCGTCCGGTCAGGAGGGCGACGGTCGCCTCCGAAAAGGATCCAAGAGAGGTCTCGATATGAATCGTGGCATGGTGAAGCGGGTGTCGCTCGCCGCGTTCGGCGGCGCGATGCTGGCGGGCGTGGCGGCTGCGGCCTGGGCAGAGGAGCAGGTCGGCACCGGCTCTGATGTGGACGTGAACGTGACGATCGAGGACATCGACCCGGGTGTCCTGGCGATGAGCGTCGCGGGCACCACGACGACGCTGTCCGAGAACGGCTCGACGGAGACGGTCCGCCAGTTCACGGGCGAGCTGCCGACGGTCACGGTGACCGACACGCGGACCGCCGACGAGATCCCGGACGGCGCGTTCTGGTGGGTCGAGGGCACGGCTTCGAGCTTCACGGGCGACGCGGGCCAGGAGCCGATCGGCTCGGAGAACCTGGGCTGGTCGCCGTCGCTCGTGGACGACGGCTCCGGCGTCGTCGCCGTGGGCCCGGACGTCGCTCCGGCGCTGGACGCCGACGAGGCCCCGAACAACGTCGGCCTCCAGGGCCGCGAACTGCTGGCGATGGCGCTCACGAGCGAAGAGGCGATCGGGTCGTGGGAAGCGAACGCGACCCTGACGCTGCAGGTCCCGGCGGACGTCGAGCCCGGCACGTACACCTCGAACATCACGCTGTCGCTGTTCGAATAGGACCGATCGGGCGGGTGCCGGCCCTTCGCGGCACCCGCCCGCCAGTGAACGATCTCGGGAAAGGCCGATGATGCTTCCCTCAACTCCCGCACGGGCGGTGCGCGTCCTGTGCGCCGTCGCCGCCGCGTTCCTCGTCGTCTCCGGACCCGCGCTTCCCGCCGCCGCGCAGTCGGCCGAGGACACGGGCACGGTGACGTGGTCGGTGCGCCCGGCGGACGAGGCGGGGGAGGACGGCCGGGCCTGGGTCGAACAGGAACTCGACCCGGGCGAGACCGCGACCGAGCACATGGCGGTCCGCAACCTGTCCGGCGAGGAGGTGACGTTCCGCCTCTCCGCCGCCGACGGCTACTTCCAGGAGAACGGCCGCTTCAGCATGCTGCCCTCCGACCAGGAGTCCGTCGACTCGGGGCTGTGGATCGCGGTGCAGGAGGAGGTGACCGTGGGCCCGGACGAGACCGTGATCGTGCCGTTCACGACCACGGTGCCCGAGAACGCGACCCCGGGCGACCACGCGGCGGGGATCGCCGCCTCGGTCCTCTCCGAGCAGGTCGGGGAGGACGGCGCCACGGTCGGTGTGGAGTCCCGCGTGGGGTTCCGCGTGATGACCCGCGTGACCGGCGAACTGGCGCCCGCGGCCTCGGTCGAGGCGGTTTCGTCCACTTTCGACCTGTCGTGGAATCCCCTCTCGCCGGGAGCCGCGCAGGTGACGTTCGAGGTCGTGAACACCGGCAATGCCCGTCTCCTCGTGACCGGGGCCGTGGCGGTCGGCGGCCGGGAAGTCGCCTTCCCGGGCCCGGACGAGATCGACCAGGAACTGCTGCCGGGGGACCGGCGGACGTTCACCGTGACGGTGGACGACGTGTGGCCCTTGGTGTTCGTGCCCGGCTCCGTCACCGTGACGCCGACAGTCGTCGGCGAAGGCGAAGGCACCGCGATCGAGCCCGTGACCGCAGACGCCGGGTTCTGGGCCGTCCCGTGGCCGCAACTGCTCACCCTGGCCGGGATCGCGCTCCTGGTCGTGTCGAGCCTGCGGGGTCGCCGCAAAGCCCGGACACGCCTGGAAGGCAAGCTCGAAGAGGCCCGCGAAGAGGGCCGCCGCGAGGCGCTCAAAGAGGACGCCTGACCGCCTCGCGGGCGTGATCGGCTCGCCGGAGCCGCCGCGTTACGCCTGAACAGGACTGCCAGGGGTGGCCCGGAGCGTGTTCGCTGCGGCATCCAAGCTGACCTGTTGCTCGGTCCCCGAATCGAGGACCGTGTTCCGCTTCGACTCCGGGTCGACCTTGACCGTGGTGACCGGGAGGCGCTTGGCAGTGTCGGTCGCGAGGAGCGCATCCACTTGGGACTCGTAGGCGGAGTCGCTCGTCTCGCCGCGGACGTCCTTCGCCACGACGTGGTTGGTGGCGACGTAGTTCGCCTCACCTGCCTTCAGGCGGATGATGACGGGCTTTTCTCCTGCCGGGCGGATCCTGTCGGCGTCGACGATCGCGGAGAAGTGGTTCCCGATGACGGAGTTGTCACTGCCGCTGATGGCGAGCAGCCCGAAGTCGTCGTCGAGTCCGTTGTCGACGCCGAAGAAGGGGGCCCAGGGTTCGTGGTCGCGCAGGAAGTGGTTCGAACCGACGAGGTTCTCCGAGCTCGCCTCCAGGACGACCATCCCGGGGTAGAAGGAGTGCAGCCGGTTGTTGGTGACGCTCGACCTCGTGACCCCCTTGAGGCGGACGCTGCTCGCTCCGCGGGGGAAGACGTTGTTCGCGGTGACCAGCAGTCCGCCGTGGTGCTCGGCGTAGATCGAGTGGCCCTTGAAACCGGCCCCGATCAGGTTGTCGGTGATCTTGGAGGCCTGGCCCCAGCCGCGCAGTTCGATGCAGCTGCCGCATTCGGCGATGAAGTTGTCGTGGATCGAGAGCGCGTCTGCATTGTGGACGGTGAGCGCGTGTTCGAGGTAGACGAAGCCCATGCCGTTGAAGCGGAACGAGTCGTTGGCGTCCGCGACGTAGACGCCGGTCCTGCCGTTGACGTAGGTGTTCTCCGGGTGGAGCGCCGACCCGTCCGAGTCGAAGTGCAGCCCGTCGATGCAGAAGTCCGCGAACTCGACCGAGCTGATCCGGGGGTTCCCGCCGCGCGCGACGTAGAACGCCGCGCCCGCCGACTCCTCTTCTCCTGCAGGCAGGTCGACGAGGACGCGGCTGCCTCCGGGCCACAGCTCGTGCAGGTCCGGCCACTCGTCCTCGGGGACGTTGAAGCGGATGCTCGACGACGTGAACCCGTGCCCGGCGCCCTCGATCCGCAGGAAGCTGATATCGATCAGCACCTGCGTGCGCAGACGGTAGTCCCCGGGAGGCAGGTAGATCACGGCGCCGGGCTTGCCGCCGTCGTGCTCGTCCGTGGCCTTCTGGCGGCTCTTGATGTCGGCGATGATGCTGTTGATGACCTCGCCGACGTCCTCGGCCGCGTCGCCGACGGGCCACTGCGTGACGTCGTAGTAGTTGGAGGACGGCATGGCGGTTCCCCTTTCCCGGTTCCCGTCGATTTCGAGTCGGCCGTCGACCCACCGCACCGGCTGCGGGTCGGTGATCTCGCCGATCCAGTTCCCGTGCTCGTCCTCGTTGCGGAACGCCAGGAAGCACCACTGCCCCTTGCGGTCCTGCACCAGCCGGCCGACGTAGAGGCGCTCGTCGGTGATGCGGTACGCCTCCTCCAGCGCGAACGGGCCCGTCATGGAGCCGATCGGGAAGGCCCACACCCCGCCGACCGGGTCGCCGTCCCGGCGGCCTTGCGCCAGTTCGGAACCCAGGCACGAGAACAGCCCGACCGGGGTGCCGTCGACGACGGCGGTCTGGACCACTTCGATGTGACCGAACCCGGCGCCCGGCTCGGACAGCGGGGGCCGGACGGTCCAGTCGACCAGGTCCGGTGAGGTCGCGTGCCCGATCACGCCCCGGTCGTCGGCCGCTCCGTGGTTCGCGCGGGCGGTGGTCAGCATGTGCCAGCCGTCCCGGTCGCGGAACACCCACGGGTCGCGCCACGCCTGGTCCGGCCACTGCCGTGTCGCGGCCGTCTCGTACCAGCGGGCGTCCGGTTCGAGCACTTGCCGGTCGGGCTCGCGCCGCCAGGTGAACAGGTCTGGGGAGACGACCGAGCTGATCCGCTGCTCGAGCCCGCCTTCGGCGCGGCTGACCGCCGTGTAGAACATCCGCCACATACCGTCGTCGCCGCGGACGACCGACCCCGTCCAGGTCGCGAGGTCGTCGAACGCGGGGGAGTCGTCGGGGACGACCGCGTCGGCGTGCTCGGTCCAGTTCGTCAGGTCGGTGGAGGTCGCGTGGCCGATCGTCGCCCTCCAGTGCCGCCGGTCGGGATCGAGCAACGCCCGGGGCGCTTTCAGGAAGAACAGGTGGTAGCGGTCGCCGTCGTCGGCGAACCAGAAGTCCCACACCCAGGATGCGGCGAGTCGAAGCATGCTGTCAGGCCTTTCGTGGCTCTCGGGGCGCGGCCACCGAACCGCGGACGATCAACGGGCAGGGGAGGCGGGTCGGGCCGTCAGGGGCGGCCGTGTCCTCGGCGTCCCCGCTGAGCAGGTGCACGAGCTTCTCGACGGCCCACTCGCCCATCTCGTAGTGCGGCAGCGCGACCGTGGTGAGTCCGGGGAACAGGTTCGCGGCGATGAGCTCCTGGTTGTCGAAGCCCACAATGGACAAATCATTCGGGATGTCGAGGCTCAGCTCGGCCGCGGCCCGGTAGGCGCCCATCGCCATCCGGTCGTTGTAGCAGAACAGGGCGGTCGGCCGGTCGGGCCTGTCGAGCGCCTCCCGCGCGAGCGCGTACCCGGGCAGAGTCTCCGAGGGCGCCTGGAGGACCAGGCTCCCGTCGACAGGGATGCCGTGCTGGTGCAGCACCCGCTTGAAGCCGACAAGGCGCTCATGCGTGGCCGGCACGTCGTCGTCGTTGTTGAGGAAGCCGATGCGCCGGTGACCGGCCTCCACGAGGTGCGTGACGGCGGCGACCGCGCCTCCCACCTCGTCGGGGACCACCGCCGGGACGACGCCGTCCCGGTCGGTCGAGTCGATGAGCACAGCGGGCACGCCGCGCAGGTTCGCCGGGACGGACACCTGGCGGTGGTACATCGTCGCGTACAGGATCGCCTCGACCTGCCGGTCGATCAGCGTCCTGACGTCGTCCTCGTGCGAGACGCCGTTCGACTCGCGCTCCGCGTTCACGATGACCAGCGTCAGGTCGTGGGCTCGGGCCGCGTCCTGCGCGCCGAGGATGATCCGGCCCGCGTGCGGGGTCGTCGCGATCTCCTCGCTCAGCAGCCCGATCAGCCCGGACCGGTTGGTGCGCAACGTGCGCGCCGCCCGGTTGGGCCCGTAGCCGAGCTGGGCCGCCGCCTCGCGCACACGCGCCCGCGTCTCCGCGGAGACCCGCGTCTGCGGCGTGTCGTTGAGGACGTGGGACACCGTGGTGATGGACACGCCCGCCAACCGGGCCACGTCTCGGATGCCGACACCGTTCACGGCCACTGTGGTCTCCTGCTCTCTCGCATCGGATCGCGTCCGTTCATCTTCGTTCCTCCGTGGACACCCCGGTGTTCAGGCCGGGGAGGAAACGGACTCCTGCGGAACAGGTCAGGGACCGGCGAAGACGTCGCCGCCTGCCCACACCGGAGCCCAACTTGCAAAACTGGTACGTATCATGTGAAATGTGAGTGTCCAAGTGCGTCACCGGGCCTACCGGTTCCGGTGCTACCCGAGTAGCGAGCAGGCTGAGCAGCTTGCCCGCACCTTCGGATGCGCCCGCCTGGTCTACAACAAGGCACTCGACTACCGGCACAAAGCCTGGTACCGACGTAAGGAGTCGGTCACCTACACACAAACCTCGGCCATGCTGACCAAATGGAAGCAGCGAAGCGACCTCGCTTTTCTCAACGAGGTCTCCAGCGTGCCGTTGCAGCAGACCCTGCGGCACCTCCAGAAGGGCTTCTCGACGTTCTTCAAAGGCCAGACCGGCTACCCGCGATTCAAGAAGAAACGCGTCCTGACCGGATCGGCCGAGTACACCAAGTCCGCGTTCCGCTGGCGCGGCGGCCAGCTCACACTCGCCAAACACGACCAGCCCTTGAAGATCCGCTGGTCTCGTGAACTTCCATACGGAGCGGTGCCGTCGACGGTGACCGTGTCGCGGGACGGTGCCGGTCGCTGGTTCGTGTCCCTCCTCGTGGAAGCAGACATCGCCGAGCTTCCGAAACGAACCGAAGCGGTCGGCGTCGACGCTGGAATCTCGGCCCTGTTCACTCTCTCCACCGGCGAGCACATCACCAACCCGCGCCACGAACGGCGTGGCCGTGACACGATCGGCAAGCGGCAGCGAGACCTGTCGCGCAAACAGCGGGGCTCGGCCAACTACCGCAAAGCCCAGATCAGTCTCGCCCGCGCCCATGCGCGCGTGTCCGACCGACGTCACGACCACCTGCACAAGCTCACCACTCGACTGGTTCGCGAAAACCAAACGATCGCTGTCGAGGACTTGCACGTGCGGGGGATGCTCGCCAGCCACACGCTCGCCCGCGCCATAGCCGACGCCTCGTGGGCGTCGTTTCGGCGCATGCTCGAATACAAGGCCGAGTGGTACGGCCGGGACCTGGTCGCCGTCGACCGGTTCTTCCCGTCGTCGAAAACCTGCTCGGCCTGTGGAATATTGAAAGACAGCATGCCGTTGCATGTCCGTGTTTTCGCATGCCCATGCGGGCACACCGAAGACCGGGACGTGAACGCCGCGAAGAACATTCTGGCCGCCGGGCTGGCGGACAGTCGAAACGCCTGCGGAGACGGTGTCAGACACGATCCCTCCTAGGGTGAGTGCAACTGTCGATGAAACAGGAAACCCGGTGGGCGACCACCGGAATCCCCTCCCCTCAGGGAAGGGAGGAAGTCAACCTTTCACCGCGCCTAGGGTGAGGCCCGCGACGATGTGGCGCTGGAGCGTGAGGGTCAGCAGGATGACCGGCAGCGAGTACACCGCGGCGAGCGCCGTCATCGCGCCCCAGTCGAGCCCGAACTGCGTCTGGAAGTTCGCGATCACGATCGGCGTCGTCTGCGCGCGCACCGAGGTGAGCAGCAGCGCGAACAGGAACTCGTTCCACGAGGCGAGGAACGCGAAGATCGCCGTCACCGCCAGGCCGCCGGACACCACCGGCAGCACGACCCGCCACAGCGCCCCGAGCCGCGACGCGCCGTCCATCTTCGCGGCCTCCTCGAGCTCTTCAGGGACCGCCTCGAAGAAGCTCGCCATGAGCCAGATCGAGAGCGGCAGCGAGATCGTCGTGTGGGCGATCGCGAGGGCGAACGAGGTGTCACTGATCCCCAAGGCGCGCATGGTCTCCACCAGCGGCGCCCCGATCGCGATCGTCGGCACCATCCGGGTGACGAGCGCCGCGAGCACGAACACCCGCCCGCTCGGCGTGCGGAACCTGGTGACCGCGTAGGCCGCCGGAACCGCGAGCACCAGGGAGATCAGCGTGCTGAGCACGGCCGTCATCACGCTGTTGATGAGCGCCGGGGCGACGCCTTCCTTCGCGAGGGCCGCCACGTAGTTCTCCAGCGTCCACGCGTCCGGGACCACCGTGGGGGGCACCGCGATCGCCTCGCTCGGAGGCTTGAACGACGTGAGCAGCAGGTACGCGAACGGGAATCCGTACAGCACCAGGATCACGGCGAGCAGGACGCCGAGGATCGCCTTCGTCGACCGCTTGCGGGTCTCGATGCCGTTCATCGCGCCTCCCCCGGCCGCCAGATCATGGAGACGGCCACCGCCGCGACCAGGAGCATCCCGATCAGGTAGATCGTGCCCATCGCGCTGGCCAGTCCGATGTCGCCGTAGCGGGTCATGGTGCGGTAGATGAGCAGGCTGAGCGTGGTCGTGCTCTCCTGCGGGCCGCCGTTGGTCTGGATGAGGATGATGTCGAACGCGCGGGCCGCGTCGATGCCGCGCACGATGAGCGCGACGGCGATGACGGGGCGCAGCAGCGGGATGATGACCCGGAACAGCATCGTCGGGTACCGCGCCCCGTCGATGCGGGCGGCTTCGAGGATCTCGCCCGGGATGGTCTGGAGTCCGGCGAAGAGCACCAGGGTGATGAACGAGGTCGTCAGCCAGATGTCCGGGAGGGCCACGGAGAAGAGCGCGATCGTCGGGTCGCTCAGCCAGCCGATCTGGCTGGGGCTCTGGAGGATGCCGACCCGGAAGAGGAGCTCGTTGAGGATGCCGAAGTTGTCGATGAGCAGGAACCGCCACAGGAGTCCGGCGACGACGGGGGCGATCATGAGCGGGTACATGAAGATCGTGCGGAACACGGCCGAGCGGCGGCCCAGCGCCGCGAAGATGAGCGCGACGGCGAGTCCGAGCGCGAATTCGAGCGCGACGACGACGACCGTGTAGACGACGGTGCGGAGCGACGCGCCCTGGAACGAGGCCGAGGCGAACGCTTCGATGAAGTTCTGGAGGCCGACCGGGGTGCGGGGGCCGCCCGCGATCGGCGAGATGTCGTAGAAGGCGTTCGAGACGAACCGGATGAGCGGCCAGAGCACGAAGGCTATGAGGAAGAGGGCTGCCGGCGCCATGAGCAGCAAGGCGAACCGGCGATCGGAGACACGCACAGTGGATGGTCTTTCTGGTCGGTCGGGGCGGCCGGCCGCTGCGGAGCGGTCGGCCGCCGGTGCGGGCGGTCGGCGGTTACTGGAGGATCGCCTCGATCTGCGCCTCCGCCTCCTTCAGCAGGGCGGCGTTGTCCGCCCCGGGCTCGACGGCCTTCTGCAGCATGGGCGTGAGCACGGTGTCGACGATCTCCTGCCACTGCGGCGTCGCCGGGCGGGCGCGGGTGGCCGGGGCGTTGAGCGTCTCGAGGATTGCGGGGTAGTTCTCCCTGCCCGCGACGCCCGCCTGCGACTCGAACGCCGAGATGCGCGCGACCAGGCCGAGCGACGTGTCGATCGAGAGGTCGTTGTGCTCGTAGGCGAACGCGATGAAGTCCTTCGCCAGGTCCTGCTTCGTGCCCGCGGCGGGCGCCGAGAGGTACCAGGCGCCGGGCACGCCCGCGACGCCGCCCGCGCCCCCGATCATGGGGGCCGCGCCGATCTGGCCCGCGACGGGGGAGTCGGCCGGGGTCTGGGTGTAGGCGTGGCCCCAGAACCGCATCATGGCGAGCTGCCCCTGGTAGAAGAGGTTCTGCGCTCCGGCCCAGTCGAGCTGCGCTGCACCGGCGGGGGCGTAGGGCAGCAGGCTCGTGTAGTAGTCGAGCGCCGCGAGGTGCTCGGCGTCGTCGATCGTGACCTCGCCGGTGTCGGGGTCGAGGACCATGTGCTCCTCGCCGGTCTGCGAGACCGTGGCGAGCCACTCGGTCTCCACGGCGCCCTTGACGTCGGTGCCGTAGAGGTCGATCTCGCCGTCGCCGTCGGTGTCGCGCGTGAAGAACTCGGCGGCGTCGCGGTACTGCTCCCAGGTCGTCGGCGGCGCGAGCGGGTAGCCGTATTTCGCCTCGAAGTCGGCCTGGTTCTGCGGATCCTCGAACAGGTCGGTGCGGTAGTAGAGGATCTCGGAGTTGGTGAAGACCGGCATGCCGACGTACTCGCCGCCGACCTGCGCCTCGCTCACCAGGCCTGGGAAGAGGTCCGCTTTCACGTCGTCGGTGAACAGGTCGCCGAGGGGCGTGACGCCGTCGGCGAAGGCGCTCAGCCAGATCGCATCGAGCGCGGCGACGTCGAAGGACACGCTGCCCGATCCGAGCTCGGACTGGATGCGGTCGTAGAGGCCGTCGTACGGCAGCTCGACGAACGTGACCGTCGTTCCGGTCTCCTGCTCGTACAGGTCGGCGATCGGCTGGAGTTCCGCCAGCCCGCCGCCTTCGACGAGGACGGTGAGCTCGTCCTCGGCGGGGGCGCCGCCTGCGCCGCAGCCGGTGAGCGCGAGCGCGCCCGCCGTCACCACGGCGGTTCCGAGGGATGCGGTCCGGACACGACCGCTGGTATCGCGAAGCGACATGACTTCGACTCCGTTCTTGTAGCAGCACTGCTACCCGTGAGGGGCCACCTGGGCGGGTGACAAAACGTTTTGACAAAACGTCTTGGCACGAGTCTGCAACCCGTGGCGGGCGAGTGTCAATGCCAAACACCGGTTAACTTCCGCCAAAATCGTTTGGCGCATTGACCTGCGGCGACGAACGGTCCTAGCATCGGTCAGCACGATGCCAAATCCATTTGGCTCCCCTCGATGAAGAAGGAGCGCCATGACCTCCCCACCGACCGGCCCCAGCCGCCGCACACTCCTCCTCGCCGCCGGCGCCGTCGGCGTCCTGACGGGCCTCGGCGCCCCCCGGGCGGCCAGCGCCGAACCGGAAGCGCCCTCCGCGCAGGAGACCGCACCCCAGGAGCGGCCGCACCGCACCCTCCTCGGCCTCATCTAGCCCCCACGAACCCCATCTACCTCGACGAAGCGGGAGACCACCATGCCCTCGACCATCTACGACGTGACCACCTGGACCATCCCCGGCAGCCCCGGCACGACCGCGTACACCGACATCGGCGCCGTCGTGAACAGCATCATCGCCGACATCAAGACGAACCAGCCCAATCAGGGCGCGAAGCCCGGCGCCGTCGTCTACATCCCCCCGGGCGACTACTCGCTGAAGACCCGGATCGTCATCGACGTCAGCTACCTGCAGATCAAGGGGTCCGGGCACGGGTTCACCTCCTCGAGCATCCGCTACAACAGCGGCGACACCTCCGGCTGGTGGGAGGTCTGGCCGGGCGGCAGCCGCATCAAGGTCGAGAACACAGACGGGAACGCGGAGGCGATCCTCATCCACCGTGGCGGCTCACCGCGCCTGAGCTCGATCGAACTGGTCGACTTCTGCCTCGACGGGCTCTCGTTCACCTCGAACCAGAACAGCTACCGCAACGGCAAGATCGGCGTGCGTTCCACGAGCGACACCGACTCGCTCCGGATCGCCGGGATGGGCATGGTGTACCTCGAACGCGGTGTCGTGCTCACCGGTGTGGACGCGTTGCAGCTCAACGGGAACTTCATCGCCGAGTGCGGCAGCTGCGTCGAACTCGTGGGCTCCGGGCAGGCCTCGATGGTCAACGGCAACCACTTCGGAGCGGGGCCCGCTGGGTTCTCGGTCTTCGCCGAAGGGCACTTCGGACTCAACGTGACGGGCAACAACATCTTCCCGCGCGGCAAGAGCTCGGTGCACCTGAAGAACTGCAACGACTCCACGGTCTCGGCGAACCGCCTCCACTCGTTCTCGTCCGGCATGGTGACCCTCGAAGGCGACTGCCGCAACAACCTCGTCGGCGCGAACCATTTCCTGCGCAACCGCGAGTCCTTCGGCCCGTTCCAGGGCGTGCCGCTCACGACCGACGACCTGTTCGGCCTGGTGCACGTCAACGGCAGCGGCAACACCGTGACGGGCAACCACTTCACCTACGACGTGCCCTCCTCCTCGATCACCCCCTCGGGAGCGGTGCCGACCATCGTCCTGGTGAAGTCGGGGAGCGGCAACTACCTGGCGATGAACCACCATGTCGCGAACGTGGGCGTCCGCTCGGCCGTGCTCGACGGCAGCACGACCAACACGAAGGTGCTCGACTCCGGGACGACCGCCGAGTTCCAGGCGCTCAGCGGGGCGACCTATGGATTCCGCGCGACGCCGTAGCATTCGCGACCCCGGGCATCTCGGAGCGGCGGGGGTCCGGGGTCGAACTCAGTCGGCGGGCGTGCGGAGTACTGAGCGCACGCTCGCCGTCGCGACCTCGGCGACGTTCTGCTCGGTGAGGGTCCCGGCGCGCAGCTGCTCCGCGGCGCCGTGCAGGAGGTACTGCACGACGCTCACGAGCCAGGCGAGCGGCATGTCCGTCCTGAAGACGCCCTCGCGCCGACCGCGCCGCAGGAGGTCCTCCATCCGCTTCGCCGGTTCGGCGTGGAGCTCGCGGAGGCGTCCGGGGGGCAGGACCCCTTGCGCCGCTTCGAGGAGCGCTGAGGACTCGGCCACGAGCGCCCAGCTCGACGCCAGGAGCCGGTCCAGGACCTCGCCGGGGTCGCCTTCCATGTCGACCGTCGCGAGCTTCGCCTCGCCCGCCTCCATCGCGGCGGCGAGTGCGGCGTCGACGAGGTCGGCGCGGGTCTTGAAGTGCCCGTAGAGGGTCATGCGCCCGACCTCGGCGGCTGCCGCGATGGTCTCGATGGTGGCGTCCGGGTCCTCGCTGAGGCAGGTGCGGGCGGCGGCCACGATGCGGGCGATGCTGCGTTCGGCGTCGGCGCGTCGGCGGGGCCGGGTCTGCGAAGTCATGCCCCCAGTTTATCTCGTACAGGAATATACGAGTTAAGCTCTCGGTTGTAACTCGTACTCGAACATACGACTTATCACCGGAGGGTGGTCATGACAACGACCGACAACGAAGCGCCGACGGCGCCGCACCCGCTGCGGTGGCGCCTGCTCGGGCTCCTCGGCGCGGCCCAGCTGATGCTCATCGTCGACATCACCGTGGTGGCGATCGCGCTGCCCCACATCGAAACCGAGCTCGGACTCAGTCGCGAAGCGCTCACCTGGACGGTGAGCGCCTACACCTTGGCCTTCGGCGGACTCATGCTCCTGGGCGGACGCGTCGTCGACCTGGTCGGGGCGAAACGCGTCGTCCTGGCAGGCCTGCTGCTCTTCACCGCGGCGTCCCTCGCGACCGGCCTCGCCGAGTCGACCGAGATGCTCCTCGGTGGCCGCATCGCCCAAGGCGTCGGAGCGGCGCTCCTCTCGCCCGCCGCGCTCTCGCTGGTCGTGACGCTGTTCGACGGCGAAGAGCGGCACAAGGCGCTCGGCGTCTGGTCCGCGCTCGGCGGCGCCGGAGCGGCACTCGGCCTGCTGCTGGGCGGCCTGCTCACCGCCGGGCCCGGCTGGTCGTGGGTGTTCTTCGTGAACGTCCCGATCGGCGCGGCCATCACGGCCGGACTCGCCGTGATGCTGCCCGGCAGGCTTGCGACCGCGCCGCGCGCCCGCCTCGACGTGCTCGGCGCGCTGCTGGTGACGGCCTCGTCGGCGGTGCTCATCTACGCGCTCATCGGGGCCGGCGAACGCGGATGGGCCTCGGCCGCGACAGGACTGCTCGTACTCGCAGCGATCGTCGGGTACGGGCTCTTCACCCTCTGGCAGCGCATCGCCCGGTCCCCGCTCATGGATGTGCGCCTGCTGGTGCGCCGCCCGGTGGCGACCGGCACCTTCCTCATCCTCATGGCGACCGCCCTGATGATCGCCGGGTTCTTCCTGGGCACGTTCTACTTCCAGCACGCCCTCGGCTACGGCGCGCTCCGGACGGGCCTGCTGTTCCTGCCGGTCGCGGTCGCGACCATGCTGGGCGCCAACGCGACCGGGAAGCTGCTCGCCCGCGTCGGCGGCCGCACGCTCGCCGTCGTCGGGCTGCTCGTCGCGGCCGCGGGCCTCGCCGTCCCCGCGCTGTGGATGCACCCGGCGGCCGTGACGGCCGGGGTCGCGCTGGCCGGGGCCGGGACCGGAGCGCTGTTCGTCGTCGCGTCGGCGACGGCACTCGGCCAGGTCGCGCCGCACGAGGCCGGTGTCGCCTCCGGCCTCGTGAGCACGTTCCACGAGTTCGGCGCGTCGATCGGCGCCGCGGTCGTCTCCAGCGTGGCGGCGGCCAGCCTCATCGGCGACACCCTCGGCGGCTTCACCGACGGCTTCGTCGTGGCAGCGGCGGCCGCCGCCGCGGGCGCGATCGTCGCGGGCCTCCTGACGCCCCGGCGCTCCGCCGCCTCCGAGGCGGCGGCGAATCACCCCGTCCACTGAGGAGGACCGTGGTCTCCGACGCCCGCACGCGGGCACCGGAGACCACGGTCGCCGTCTACAGCCGGGCGATGACCAGCGAGATGTCGTCGTGCGCTCCGGCGGCCACCCCGAGGTCGGCCAGCGCCGCGTCCGCCAGCTCCTCGGGCGCGAGCGCGGAGTGGCGCGCCACCGTCTCGCACAAGCGCCGCAGGCCCACGTCGATGTCCTCGCCCCGCCGTTCGATCAGCCCGTCGGTGTACAGCACGAGCGTGTCGCCCCAGGCGTACGGGTGCCCGGCCTGCGAGCAGGGGACGTGCTGCGGGCGTGCGCCCAGCGGCGGGTCGAGCACCTGGTCGAGCAGGTCGCATTCCCCGGACGGGTGCACCAGGATCGGGGGCGGGTGGCCGGAGTTGCTGTAGATGATGAGCTTGCTCGCCGGGTCGACCATCGCCTCGACGGCCGTGGAGTTGAGCGCGTCCTCCATCGTGCGCGCGTACAGGCCGAGGACTTCGAGGGCGTGGGCGGGCCGCTCCAGCGCGCGGACGGCGGCGTTGAGCACGCTGCGGAGCATGCCCATGACCGCGGCGGCCTCGAGGCCGTGGCCGACGACGTCGCCGACGCCGAGCGCGAAGCGGCCGGTGGCGAGGTCGATCACGTCGTACCAGTCGCCGCACACGTTGAGGCTCTCGGTGGCGGGCAGGTAGCGCACGGCGACGTCGGTGTGGTTCTCGAGGTCGGGCGTCAGCAGCATGGCCTTCTGGAGGGTGACGGCCACCTGGCGGTCCCGGAGGTTGGCGGCGCTGAGCTCGAGGTTGAGGTGCTGCAGCTCGCGGGCCCGTTCGAAGAGCTCGGCCTCGAGCGCCATCGCCTTGGACGGCACCCGGGTGTGCGGGTGGCGGAACCCGCGGGACTGGACGAACGCCGTCACGTCCTCGGCCCTGATGAGGATCCATTCGACCGGGCTGTCCGGGCCGGGGATCGGCACGTTGATGAGCGACCACCAGCGCTCCTCGAACCCGCCGTCCTCGACGGGGACGTCGTACTTCTGCAGGGCCATGGTGTGCGGCCGCGCGGTCTCCATGACCCGGTTGAGCGAGGACCGGACGTCCCGTTCGCTGTGCACTTCGGGGTCGTTCTCGGGGAAGACCTCGAAGATCTCCCGCCCGACCAGGTCCTCGGGCGACTTGCCGGTGGCCGCCGTGTAGGCCGGGTTGGCGGCGACGATCACCATCTCCCGGGTGATCACCACGCACGGGGTGGGTATCGCCGCGAACAGGGCGACGTAGTCCAGATCCGCCATGGAGGCTCCGTTCGGTTCAGGCGCCGACGTTGCCGGAGGGATTCGTCGTTCATCAGTATCGCCTGATCAGCGGCGGTTCGTTCCGTTTCCGCGATCCGCTCCCGCCGCCGCGTCGGCGGGCGTCATCCGAGCAGCCCGGCGATTCCGGCCGAGTCGACGACGCGGGCGATGCGCCACAGGCCGAGCCAGCTGTCCGGGTGGACGGACTCGTCCAGCAGCGCGGCGTTCACCTGCGCGTCGGGGTCGGCGCAGGCGTCGGCACACACGGCCACCTCGTAACCGGCGTCGTACGCCCATCGGGCGGTGGACAGCACGGTCCCCGAGGTGGCGACCCCGGCGATGAGGACGCGGCCGATGCCGCCCTGCTGGAGGCGGGCGTGCAGGTCGGTGCCGGCGAACGCGCCGAGCCTGGGCTTGCCCAGGGCGGGCTCGTCGCCGAGCGGCGCCGCCGCGGGATGGAGCCGTTCACGCATCGCCTCATGGACGACGGGGAAGACCGGCAGCCCCGCGGACCGGGCTTCCCGGAGCGCGCGGGACGCGCCTTCGGCCACCTGGGGGTCATGAAGACCCGCCCGTTCCTGGAGGCCCGCGGCGTCAAGGCCCTGGACGTGCCCTTCCACGCCGAAGGGAACATCGCGACGGCGGGCGGCTGCCTGGCCTCGCAGTACCTGGCGGCCTGGACGATCACCAGGACCCTCGGCGAGGACGCCGCCCGCGCCGTCATCGACTACGTGGCCCCCTACGGCGAGAACGAGGAGACCGTCGAGCGCGCCATGCGCGCCGTCCGGAGCGGCCGCACGGCCGCCGTCCAGGGGTAGCGGCACGCGGCCACTGAGGACGGCCCGCCGATTAGTGGCGGACCCGGGCGCGGCGCGGCCGCCGTCCCTGTCCAGTGGAGACGGCGGCCGCGGGATCACGGCGGGAGCGAGCGGCTCCCGGTCAGGCGGTGGCGAGTGCGCGGGTGTCTTCGTCAGGCGGCGGGCGCGTGCGCGTTGAGCAGCTCGGCGAGCACGTCGGGCCGTTCCACGGCGATGAAGTGGCCCGCCCCGGGCACCTGGGTGAACTCGGCGTCGGGGAGCAGCGAGCGGTTCGCCTCGCGGTCCGAGGTCCGCGACCAGTCGCGCTCGCCGTAGACGAGGTGGACGGGCGCCGCGACGTCGCGGTAGCGGGCGCGGGCCGCGATCAGGCTGGGGAGGGCCTGGTACACGCCGCGGGCCACGGCCGCGTAGCCGGGACGGGTGCCGACCTGGAGCAGTTCGTCCAAGTAGTCGTCCTTGAGCGCGCCCTTGTCGACCAGGCCCCCTTGCAGGATCTTGCGGAGCGCGGGCTTGGGCTCGATCCCGGCGACGACCGGGCCGATGCCCGGGGCGAGGGCGCCGGTGACCACGGCGCGGGCGAGCAGGCTCGAGCGGGCGACGCCGCCGCGGAAGTCGTACGCGTTCACCGCGACGACGCGCCGCACCCGTTCGGGCCGGTCGGCCGCGGCGGTCACGGCCAGGACCGCGCCCATGGACTCCCCGAGCAGCGTCGCGTCTCGCAGGTCGAGCTCGTCGAGCAGGCGCTCGACCCCGGCCCGCATCGCGGGCTCGTCGTAGGACGCGCCGGGCACGATCGCTGAGTAGCCCATGCCCGGCAGGTCCAGGGCGTAGACGGTGTAGCGGTCGGACACCAGCGGGATGAGGGAGCGGAAGTGCTCGGCCTGCGTGCGCACGGTGTGGAGGAGGACCAGCGGCGCCCCGCGCCCGGCCTTGAGGTAGCGGAGCTCGCCCTCGCCGTCGCGGCGGGGGGCGAGCGTGTGGCTGGTCGTACCCGGGATCGTGATCGTGGGCGTCGCTTGGCTGGACATTGCTGCTGTTCCTCTGGTGTCGTGCGATAGAAAACCGATCGGTTTTCTCAATGGTAAACCGATCGGTTTGCATTCCGCAAGTGTTTGAAACCGATCGGTTTTCGAAGTCGCGAAATCGAGCTAACCTGGCACGGTGACCACCGACCTGAAGCCGAACTCCCGCGACCGCCTCCTGGAGGCGGCCGCCGCGCTCACCTACCGCGAAGGCGTCGGCATCGGCATCGAAGCGCTCTGCAAGGCCGCCGGGGTGTCGAAGCGCTCGATGTACCAGCTCTTCGCCAGCAAAGGCGAGCTGCTGGCCGCGAGCCTGGAACGCCGCTCCGCCGCGTACGTGGCGGGCCTCCTGCCCCCCGACGAGAAGGACGCGCCCCGCGAGCGGATCCTGCACGTCTTCGAACAGGTCATACTGCAAGCGGCCGACCCCGAGTTCCGCGGCTGCCCGTACCTCTCGGCGGAGATCGAGCTGAAGGACCCCGACCACCCCGCGAGCCGGGTCGCGCGAGCAGTCAAGGAGAGCCTGACCGGCTTCTTCCGCGCCGAGTCCGCACAAGGCGGCGCGACCGACCCCGATCTGCTCGCCCGCCAGCTCACCCTCGTCTTCGACGGCGCCAGCGCCCGCGCGGGCATCGGCGCCGAGCACCTCGACGGCTTCCTCGTCCCCACCGTGACCGCCTTGCTCGACGCCGCCGACCTGCGCTGACCCCCTCCAGTAGGGTGGTGCGAACCGGCTGCCGCCCAAGGGACCAGGAGACTGCATTGCGAGCATTCGGCGCGGACACGCGCCTGCCCACGGTCGCCCTGGTCCTCGACCTCCTCCGCGAGCGCACCACCGTCAGCCGCGTCGAACTGGCCGAAGCCACCGGACTCACCCGCGCCACCATCACCAACGCCGTCCGTAAACTCATCGACCTGGGCTTCGTCCACGAAGTCGGGACCGCCCGGTCCCAGCGTGGCACGCCTCGGCGGCTCCTCGAACTCCAGCCCAAGGCCTGCCACATGGTCGGCGTCCAGTTCGACTCGTACGCGGCCGTCGCCGTCGTCGTCGACCTCGCCGGAGCGGTCGTCGCCCGGCGCGAGCTGCCCGCGCCCGGCGGCCGCGACCCGGACGCCGTCGTCCCCGAATTCGCGGCCCTCGTGCGCGACCTCCTCGCCTCGGCGGGCCTCGCCCGCCCCGACGTGCTCGGCATCGGCCTCGCCACCTACGGACCCCAGGACCGCGACGCGGGCGTCCTGCTCACCCCGCAGCCGACCCCGGCCTGGCAGGGCTACCCGCTCGCGGCGGCGCTCGCCGAAGCGACCGGCCTGCCCGTCGCCATCGAGAACGACGCCACCGCGGCCGGCATCGGGGCGCAGACGCCCGGGGACCCGCAGCCGAACTTCGCCGTCGTCTTCATGTCCGGCGGCATCGGCGCGGGCCTCATCATCGACGGCCGCCCCTACCGCGGGGCGACCTCGAACGGCCTGGAACTGGGCCACATCTCCGTCGACTCCGAGGGCCCCCGATGCGTGTGCGGGAACCGCGGCTGCGTGGACGGCGTCGCCGGGCCCGTCGCGGTCACCGACCGCGCCCGCAGCGACCCGGCACTGGCCGCGCGCCTCGGCCTCGTCGGCGATCCGCTCGCCGACTTCCGGAGCGTCGCCGCGGCGGCCGCCGCGGGCGACCCCGAAGCGGGCGCGCTCATCGGGGTCTCGACGCGGGCGCTGGCGGTCGCGGTGGTGAGCATGGTGAACCTGCTCGACGTCGGCCGGGTCGTGCTGGTGGGCAACGCGTTCGCGGACATCGGCCCGGTCTACCGCCAGGCGCTGCAGGACGAAGTGGACCGGGCCGTGTTCATGCGCCACGTGCACGAGGTGCGGGTGGAGCTCGCCGCCGACGTCTCCTGCGCCGCGGCCGTCGGTGCCGCGATGGTGGTGCTGCGCAACCTGCTCGAATCGCCGAACGTCGGCGACCGGCCAGCCGAGGGCTGACCGGTCGCTTCAGTGCCTTTTCTGGTTACAGGTAAGGGCTCTGGGTGAGCAGGTGGCTCCGATACCCTTCGCCGACACCGGGTTCCGGCGTGCCTGACCAGTCCTTGATGAGGACCGCGCCGGTGGTGCAGCCCCACGGGTTCCAGGTCCACGCGAGGTAGCTCATGCCGTTCGCGTCGGCCCAGTCCACCAGCTGCTGCATGTAGTCGAACGCGCAGTCGTCCTGGCCGAACTCGCCGAGGACGACCGGCACCTCCTGCATCAGCGGGGCGATCTCGGCGTCCCAGCAGGACGCGGTCACGCACCGGTTGAAGCTGTACGCGTGCCAGGACGCGGCGATGTTGTCCAGCGGGTCGTTCGGCATGTAGGCCAGCCATTCCCGCATGTCGTTGGTCCATTCGAGCCCGCTGACCATGAGCATGTTCGTGGCGCCGGTGCCGCGGACCGCGTCGACGAGGTCCTGCATGCCGGCCACCTCGTACCCGATGCCGGCGCAGGTGCCGCCGTCGCGCAGGCACTGCCAGCCCAAGGTCTTGTCCCAGTTGCTGGCCATGTCCGGGTACGGCTCGTTGAACAGGTCGAAGACGACGGCGTCGTCGCCCTTGAAGGTCTCGGCGACGCCGGCCCAGAACTGCGGGGCGTACTGCGCGTCGGGCATCGGCTTCTGGCAGGTGGCGTGCACGTCGGTGCAGTGCCAGTCCGGTCCTGTGGTGTAGGCGCCCCAGGTCCAGTGCAGGTCGAGGATGACGTTGAGGCTGTTGGCGACCAGGAGGTCGACGTAGTCCTCGACGCCTTGCTGATAGGCGGCGCCGCTGGGTGTGCCGTTGAGGCCGAGCCAGCACTCCTCGTTGAGCGGGAGGCGCACGGTGCGGATGTTCCAGGACTTCATGGCGTCGACGGACGCCTGGTCGACCGGGCCGGAGTCGAACAGTCCCTTGCCCTGCACGCACGCGAACTCGGTCGAGGACCGGGACACGCCCAGCAGCCGGTACGGGTCGCCGTCCTCGGTGACGATCTGGTTGCCGGAGACGCTGAGCTCCGGTGCCGGACCGTCCGGCGGGTCGGTGGTCGGGTCGTCGGTGGGGGTCTCGGTCGGCTCGCCTTCGTCACCGCAGGCGACGCCGTTGAGGGTGAAGGAGGTCGGGGCCTCGGTCGATCCCGACCCGATGAAGCCGAAGACCTCGCGGGTCTGCCCGGCGGCGATGGCGCCGTTCCAGCCGACGTCGGTGCCGGAGAAGGCGCCGCCGGTCTGGCTCCAGTCGACGTTCCAGGCGCTGGTGACGGTGGTGTCGCCGGGGAACTCCCAGGCGAGGTCCCAGCCGTCGACCGCAGATGCGGCGGTGATGCTGACGCTGGCCTGGAACCCCGAGCCCCAGGAGCTGACGACGCGGTAGTCCACGTCGCAGCCCTGCTGCGCGGAGGCCTGGTTCGCGGTGGTGAGGCCGAGCGCCGCCGCGATGACGGCGGTAGCGCCGATCGCGGTGACCGCCAGGCGTTTTCGATGGCTGCTATTGATCTGCATATGCCCGATCCCTTCGGACGGCAATGTGGGAAGCGCTCCCAAGGAGCCCATTAGAACGATGATCGTCGATATCACTGCTATTGTCAATGTGCTAAACAAAATCGGAACCCGAGGAGGCGCAGTGGGCGGGAAACAGGTGCAGGTGCTCGAACTCCGGGAGGGGCCCGGCGACCGCCGGTTCGACGGGATCGGGGCGGTCAACGGCGGCGGGGCGACCTCGGCGCTGCTCAAGGACTATCCCGAGCCGCAGCGCGGCCAGATCCTCGACCTGGTGTTCGCGCCGAAGTTCGGGGCCTCGGTGAGCGCGATGCTCGTCGAGGTGCCCGGCGACGGGAACGCGACGCAGGGGTCCATGCCCAGCCACATGCACACCCGGGACGACCTGGGCGCGCACCGCGGCTACACGTGGTGGGTCATGCGGGAGGCGAAGCGGCGCAACCCGGTGCTGAGCCTGGACGCGGTGGCGTGGAGCGCGCCGGGGTGGATCGGCGACGGCGAGTTCTGGTCGCAGGACATGGCCGACTACTACGTCTCGTGGGCGCGGCTGCTGCGCGAGGTGCACGGGTTCGAGCTCGACGCGATCGGCTGCCGCAACGAGAAGGGCGTGAGCCTCGACTTCGCCAAGCGCCTCCGGGCGTCTCTGGACGCGGCCGGGTTCGACTCGGTCCTCTTGCACGCCTTCGACAACTGGCCGGAGGACAAGTTCGACTTCGTCGAGCAGCTGCGCCGCGACCCCGAGGCGGTCGCGGCCGTGGACGTGATCGGCGCGCACGTCATGTACGCCAACGACGTGCACGCCCCGGACGAGGTCCGCGCCTGGGCCGAGACGGCGGGCAAGCCGATCTGGAACACCGAGGACCACGTCTACCGCGACGGGTTCGACTGCCTGATCGGCATCGTCGAGTGCTTCAACGAGAACTACCTGCGCAGCGGCGCGACGAAGACCGTGCTCTGGTACGACGTCGCGGGCGTCTACCCGGTCGAGCCGTACGCGGTGGACCCGGCGATGATCGTTGCGCACGAGCCGTGGAGCGGGCACTACCGGGTGCGGGAGGCGCTGTGGGGCTACGCGCACTACGGCCAGTTCACCGGACTCGGATGGACCTATGTGGACGAGGCCTGCGCGTTCCTGGACGGCGGCGGCAGCGCCGTCGCCCTCCGTTCCCCCGCAGGCGATTTCAGCGTCATCGCCGAGACGAAGGACGCCCGCGCCCCGCAGCGGCTGCGCGTGCTCGTCCCCGGCGGCCTCGCGCAGGGCCCGGTGACCGTGTGGCGCAGCGACGCCGCCGAGCAGTTCCAGCACCTCGGCTTCGCGGACATCGTGGACGGTGCGCTCGAGATCGACCTCGCCCCCGACTCGGTGTACTCGCTGTCGACGACGACCGGCCAGCGCAAGGGCGGCTTCGCCGAGGTCCCGGCCAGCGCGCCGTTCCCGTTCCCCTACCGCGACAGCTTCGACTACGGCGACCCCGAGGCGCGCGGGCACCTGCCGCGGTTCACCGCCGACATCGCCGGGACGTTCGAACTCGTCCCCGCGCAAGGCGGCGGCACGCGCCTGCGGCAGGTCGTGCCCGCCGCGACGCACTCGTGGGCCCCGGACTGGAAGCCGTACACGATCATCGGCGACGCCGACTGGACCGACTACGAGGTCGGCGTCAGCGTCCTCCTCGAACCGGGGGAGCGCGCCGCGCTCATGGGCCGCGTCAACCACGTCGGCACCGGCTACGGCTTCATCCCCAAGTGCTACCTGTTCGAACTCGCCGCCGACGGGAGCTGCCGGCTCGTCTCGGTCAACGGCAAGGAAGACCCCGGCGAACTCGTGGGCGACGCCGAACAGCAGGCGCTCATCACCGCCGCCGACCACAGCGCGGGCGGCGAGCAGCTCATCGCCGAAGCGACGGTCGAGCCCGCCCCGGGGCGGTGGCGGCGCCTGACGCTCAGGTGCTCCGGCGCGCGCATCACCGCCCTCATCGACGGCGAACCGGTCCTCGGGACCGTGCACACCGCCCACGCGGCAGGGATGGTCGGCCTCCTGGCGGGCATCGAACCGTCCTTCAGCACACCGCATTTCGCGGACCTGGTCGTCAAGCCGATCGGCGCCGACGACCCGGAGGCCACGGTCGAGCCGGGCGCCCCGCTGTACTAGGGAGTCGGGCGCTCCCGGCGGGCATGCGAGGACCCGCCGGGAGCGCCCGGTCCTACCATTCCCGGTTGGCGGGGGCGACGCTGAAGTCGCGGTTGTCCAAGTCGTCCTTCAGCTCGACGACGCGGACGAGGTACTCGCGGTCGTCGGCGCCGGTGATCCGCACGCTGTAGTCGCGGTTGTCCACGTCGTCGCCGGTGATCCGCACGCTGGCGTACGGCGGGGTGAACCCGTCGGCCCCGCCGGTGATCCGCACGCTGTCCGCGGCCGCCGGGGACGCGACGAGCAGGATGAGGGCCACCGAGCCCGCGGCCGCCAGGCCGGTTCGCACCCGAATGCTCATCTGACTTTCCTTTCCTCAAGGCCGCCAGGGGTTCCTGCGGCTGACCCCCGATCCTCGCCGAGAACCGGAGCCGGGAGCGGTTTCCGAACGAAACCGAACGCCCCGGCGGACCTGGGGTAGTCGGGCCCCCGCTTCGGCCAGGGCCCCTTCGCGTCAGGGCGCGCCGAACCAGTCGGTGAGGGCCCGCTCCAAGGACGGGACCGCCGTCGCACCGGACTCGTCGACCGTTGCGGCCCAGGCGATGTGGGCGTCGGGGCGGATCAGGAGGGCGTCGGCGGCGCGGTCGGCGGTCGAGGCGGGTACGACGTCGACCCGGTCGGCCCACTTGCCTGCGGCATCGAGGAGGTCGCCGCGGTCGGCGAGGACGAGCAGCACGGACGGCGCGGTGTGCAGGAGGTCGGCGATCCGGATCTCGCCCTGGTCGGTGTGCAGCGGCAGGTCGGGCGTGAACGTTCCCGTGAGCGGGTGCCGTTCCGCGCCGGGGACGGGGTAGCGGACGTCGGCTCCGGCGAGCAGGGCGCCCAGGCGGAGCAGGGCCGGCTCGTCGGCGAGCAGCTCCTGGAAGACCTCGCGGAGCGCTTCGGCCGCGGCGTCGTGCCCGCGCCGCAGCGCCACCTGCGCCTGCGTGTGGAGCATGGTGCGGGCCCCGGCGAGGTGGCGCTCCCCGTGGTAGGTGTCGAGGAGGCCGCTCGGCGCCCAGCCGTGGACCTCGGCGGCGAGCTTCCAGGCCAGGTTCGCCGCGTCGAGCATGCCCGCGTTGATCGCGACACCGGTGGCGGGGAACTGGTGGGCCGCGTCGCCCGCGAGGAAGATCCGCCCGTCCCGGTACCGTTCCGCCTGGCGTGCTTTGAACGTGAACCGCGACAGCCGCGTCGGGCTGTGGACCGGCGGGCGGAACCCGAGGACGCGTTCGACGCTGTCCTGGACCTCGTCGAGCGTCATCGGCACGTCGTCGTCGTACTCGGCGGCCTCGTCCTCGGTGGTGTAGAAGGAGACGGTCCTCGAGTCCGGCGAGGCGGCGAGGCCGAACAGGCCCCGCTCGGTGCGGGTGAACCCGGCGCCGATCGCGCCGAGGCCCGGAAAGTCCACGCCGCCGCCCCCGGTGACCGTCGCCGTGTCGGGGAGGGCGACCTGCGCGAGCCGGTTGACCTCCGGATAGGCGATGCCCGGGAACGGGATCCCGGCCTGTTCGCGGATCGGGCTGCGCGCCCCGTCGGCGCCCACGAGGTAGCGGGCGGTCAGCCGGTACCGCTCGCCGGGACCCTGGACCTCCACGGTCACCGCGTCCTCGTCCTGGGTCACGGCGACCGCCTCGTGCCCGCGGCGGACCTCGACGCCGAGCTCGGCGGCCCGGTCGTCGAGCAGCCCTTCGAGCCGCGCCTGCGGCAGCGGCAGCGCGTGCATCGGCGCGTGCTCGAGCCGGGTCAGGTCGACGTGCACGCCGCCGAAGGGGAACCGGGGCTCGGGGGCCGGACCGGCGGCGGCCTCGAGCCGCTCCATCAGACCCCGGTACCGCAGCAGCTCCAGGATCTGACCGCCGAGACCGCCCGCCTTCGCCGTGTCGCGGCGCTGCGGGTGCTTCTCCAGCAGCAGCGGCCGCACCCCGGCCAGGCGCAGCTCGGCCCCGAGCATCAGCCCGGTCGGCCCGGCCCCGACCACGATCACGTCCCAGTCCTCGTTCAAAGCTCACTCCATCGTTCGTCGCACGCGGACACGCGCCCCTCCAGTCTCACCACCCCCGAAGGGCCGCGGCAACGACGAATCCCGAAGCGCCCGTTCAGCCGGACTGAACGGGAACGCCCGGGCCCCGCGATCGGGGCCCGGGCGACCGGGGTGGCCGGGGTGGCCGGGATCAGGCGTTGGTCAGTCCGGCGACGGCTTCGGCGAGCGCCGAGGCGGCGTCGTCGACCTCCTGCTGGGTGCCGCCCTTGTCGTCCGCGGCCGCTTGGGCGGCGTCGCGGGCGGCGACCAGGGCGGCCCAGGATTCGGGCGTCCAATCGGACTCGTGCAGCGCCGCCGCGTCGTCAAGGCGGACAGTGAGTCCGGACTTGTCGATGACGGCGACGAGGAACTCGAGCTCGGCCACGTTGCAGTAGCCGTTGCCGCCGCTGATGCGCAGCGCCTCGAAGCCGACGGGTTCGGCGAGCGCGACCGTGTTCCAGCCGCGCACCGGCGTTCCCGTGTTGGCGAACGCGGTCCAGGTCGACCCGTCGTCGTTGGAGCCGTCGATGGACATGTCGGTCGCGCGGCTCACCGCGGCGTCCTTCGGGAAGTACCTGACCCCCAGCACCTCGAACGCGGTCCCGTCGGTCGGGAGCACGGTGTTCGTGCACGACTTCGTGGTCGTGTCGGTCCAGGTGCCGGGGTCGCCGTCGAACATGCGCCAGCCGTTGTCGGCCGCATCGAGCCGGCCGTCCCAGCTCACGGTGCTCGCCGCGACCCAGTCCCGGTCGATTTCGGCCGGGGCCTCGGTCACCAAGGGGTCCAAGAGGTTCCAGGCGTCGATGAGCCGCCGCGCGAGCGCTTCCTCATCGGCGCCCTCGTCCTCCGCGGCTTCGCGGACCGCGGCCACCTCCCGGGGGAACAGGATCCGCGAACCCCGCGTGTACTGCTCCAGGTCCACGGCGTCGGCCTGCTCCAGCACAATGTCCAGGTCGCCGCTGATGTCGCCGAAGAGCCTGAACTCCGAGACCGAGACGGCGTACCGGTTGCGCAGCCGCAGGTACCGGTACGGAGTCTCGTCGCCGGACTCCAGGTTCTGCCAGTCGTAGCCGCGGAACGCCGGCGCGGTCAGGTCCGTCCAGTGCTCGAGGTCGTTGGAGCCCTGGAAGACCATGGTGTCGATGAGGCCCGGGTACCTGGTGTCCTGGTTGATCAGGAAGTCGGCGCGGTCGAGCGAGAGCCCGCGGCCCTCCCCGAAGTCCCAGGTGACGTGGTACTCGCCGGTGCTCCCGCTCAGGGCGCCGATGCTGTTCACCTTGCCGTCGAGCATGAGCGCCGCCTGCGCCTCCCGAGTGGCGTCAGGTGCGCCGCTGTCGTCCACGACCTCGGCGAACGTCGCCGGATCGACGATGTCGCGTTCATCGGAGAAGTACACGCGGCTGAAGTCGGTCGTCCCGAGCACCGTCGGCGCGGCGTCGCCGCCGATGCTGTAGTCAATGCTGAACGGCACGTCGCCGACCGGAGTGTCCTCGCCGAGTTCGAGGCTCGCCTTCCACGACAGCCCGTCCTCGCTGACCGCCTCGACCTGGTGGCCGCCGATCTCGACGACCACATCGCCGATCGCCTCGTCGCTCTCGAACGTGAGCTCGGCTGTGTCGCCAGCCGTCACCCGCTCCCGCAGCGCGCCAGGAGAAGTGAAGGACACCGCGTCGACCGCGCCCGGCAGTTCGGTGCGCTCGCCCATGATGTGGAACTCGTCGACGATCCAGATGCCCGGGTACGCCGGGTCGTTCGGCAGCGCGGGCTCGTCGACCTGCAGTTTGAGGAACCGGTACCGCTCCCCGCGGTGCTCCTCGACGACCGGGATGTGCTCCCAGCTGTTGACCTCCGCGGTGGGCCGCTCCGAGAGCAGATCCCACTCGATCCCGTCGTTCGAGCCGTACACGTTGGTGCCGGCCGAGCGCATCGCGAACGCGAACGGCCCCTGGAACGCGAACTCCTCGGCCGCCACCCTGAACCGCGTCCCGAAGTCGAGCACGAACGAGGTGTGCAGGATGTTGCCGGTGTGGTCGGGGCCGACCATCCGGTCCACCTGGACGGCGGTGGCGTCGTGCGGCGTGACCATGCCGCCGGAGATGTCGAGCCCGCCGTCCTCCAAGCGCGGGTTGAGCAGCCGCATCGCCTCGACCGTGTCCCGGAGCGCGCCGAGCGCGGTCAGGAACGCCTCGTCGGCGCCCGATTCGGAGGCCTCCTTGGCCTCGCTCAGCGCCGCGTCGAACTGCTCGGCGCTGGCGGTCTCGTATACGGCGTCGGGGTCGTAGACGTCGGCGAGCAGCGCGTCGATCGTCTTGGGCCGGTTGGCGGCGACGACGAGTTCGAACGTGCGGCTCGCGACGGTCTGGCCGTCGTCGGCGAAGATCCGCACCTCGTGGCGGCCCCGGTCGGCGTCACCGGGCGTCCAGGTGAAATCGCCCGTGGAGGTGTCGAACGAGGCCCCTTCAGGAAGGCCCTCGACGGTGTACGCCACGTTCCCGCCCGTGTCGACCGCCTTGAGGTCGAGCGACCGCTCCATGTTCGCGGCGAGGTAGAGGGTGCCGTCGGTCTGCGGGAACTGCGGCGGCGTCAGGTCCTTCGCGCCGGTCGTGATCACACTGTCCATGTCCACAGTGGTGCCTTCGGCGCCGGTGAGCCGGAAGTAGTTGATCGGGTTGCCCGACATGGGGTAGGCGAAGTACCGCCACTCGCCGCCGGTGTCGGGGAGGTCCTGCGCCGCGAGGGTGCTCTTGGGCGCCTCATCAGGGTTGAGCCCGGAGGGCTCGGGGTTGCGGAGCACTTCCAGATGTGCCGGACCGTCGCTGCGGTACTTCAGGCCGAACACGGCTCCCTGCCCGAACTCCAAGCGGGCCATGGCGCTGGTCGTGCCTTCCTCGGTGAGGTTCGCGCGCGCGAACGTCGCGCCGTCCTCGGTCACGAGCTCGGTCCGGTCGTCGAGCATGAGCCCGGCCTTGTCGAACCGCCAGGCGGGGTCCTCTCGGGGCGGCTCGGGTTCGGTCCCGGCCAGCTCTTCGGGGAACGCCACCCAGTACTCGGGGTTCTTGTCGCCGGGGACCCAGAAGTTCGCCGTCGTCGAGGAGCCGCGCGTGTAGATCGGGCCGTCCATGCGGGACGCCAGGCGGGCCAGCCACGGCGCTTCGGCCTCGACGTCGACGCCGCGCTCGATCTTGTACTCGTAGTACAGCTCCGCGACCGAGACCGTGTTGAAGATGCGGCCGCGATACGACTGCGAGACGGTGCCGAACCAGTCTTCGCCGCGCTCGTCGACCCAGGGCATCCAGCCGCCCTGCATGTACTTGTAGAACTGCTCGGCGCCCTGCAGGAGGCGCTGGTCGAGGAAGTCGTAGGGGGAGACGGCGTCGTCGGCGGTCGAGACGGTCCCCTCGACCGGGTCCACCTTGGTGCCCTGCAGTTCCAGCATCCGCGCCAGGCCGGCGAAATTGTCGATGTTGCACTCGCCGTGGGCCTGGTCGCGGCCCATCTCGCGGACCTGCACGAAGTCGTACCCGTACGGGTTGATCGGGTCGTCAGCCTCGATCAGCGGCATCTGCTCGGCCATCGAGCCGTTGTCGTAGGCGGTGTCGCCCTCGTTGACGGTGAACCACTCCACGCCCTTGGCGTAGCCCGCGGCGTCGTCGGAGTAGATCGCGGTCGCGATCCGTCCGAACAGGCCGAAGTTGTGCTGGTTCATCCAGTGCTTGTTCGAGGCCAGGAACGTCTCCAGGACGGGGTTCGCGAAGTTGCCGAGCAGGCGCTCGTCGTCGGCCGCGCTCCAGACCACGTCGTACCCGTCGTGCTGCCCGGGGGTCTCGTCGGGGACCGGCTCGGTGGCGCGGATGATCTCAGCGGCCATGAGGAACTGGTAGAGCGGGTGCCCGGTGTGGATGTGCGCGTCGGGGAAGTACGTGTAGCCGTCCGGGTCCATGTCGGCCCACGTGCGCAGCGCCTGGATCGCGTTCTTGCGGTAGACCTCGTCGCCGGTGTTGACCCACATGAGGGACTGCGTGAGCGCGCCGAAGGAGTCGTTGGTCTCGCGGCCGCGCATCCCGGCGTTGTCGAAGATCCTGGTCCGCGCCTTGTCGGGCTCGGCCGCCGACACGGAGTTCGAGGCCCGCCAGGTCGTCGAGGCGAAGCCCGTCTTGGTCATGGCGTCGAAATAGGACGCCCACGGCTCCTGGCCCGAACGGACCATCTCCTGTGTCGTTCGCAGGTCCTCGGCGGAGAGGCCGATGCCGGGGTGGACGAATCCGGCGTCGCTCACCGTCTCGTTGACCGCGACCACGTGGTCGGTGACGAGTCCGGGTGGTTCGGCGGCCTGGGCGGGCGAGGACGCCGTCACCATGCCCGCCGCGAGCGCCAATACGGCGGCCGCGGCCGACAGGCGCGGCCGTCCTCTGCGTTCGATCCGCTTCATTGCGGGGGGTTCCTTCCGTAGATCCGGTGCGGGCCTAGGGGGACCAGGGAGTCGGCTCGCATCGTGAGATCAGGATATCGTTATCCTTGGATCGATGCTAATTATGTCAGGAGCAGGAATCAATACCTCGATATCGTTTTCCTGAGAACGCGTGCCACGGCAGGCGTCCGCCTCGCCCGGACGCGACCGTGACGACTCGAACTGGAGCGACACATGCACCCCGACCACGACACCGTCATCGAGTGGACCCGCCCCGGACTGCACCTGCGGTTCGACACCGGCCTCGAAGCGGACGACCGACCGGTCCGGCTCGTCCACTGGGCCACCGGACCCGACGCGCCCTCCGTCGCCGCGCCCTCGCCGATCGTCGACTTCAGCACCGCGGGCGAACGCCGCGCCCGCCACAACCAGAGCCTCCTGCTCTGGGGCGCGGGCCTGCGCCTGCGCTACACCGGCCACGAGACCGACGGCGGCGAACTGCGCATCGCCCAGCGCGACCCCGAACTCGGACTCGAAGTCCACAGTGTCTTCCGGGCCGCCGGTCCGGGACTCCAGATCCGCCACACCGTCCGCAACGCGACCGACGACGCGATCGTGCTCCTCAACATCAGCTCAGCCCTCGTGGCCGTCCCCGAAGGCGGCCACGACCTGCTCTGGGGCGAGAGCGAATGGCTCGCCGAAGGGCGCTGGCGACAGCGCCCTGTCGCGGAACTCCTGCCGGACGTCAACCCCGGGATCCACCACCGGCAGCACCGCGGCAGCATCGCGTTCACCAGCCACGGGTCCTTCTCCAGCGGCGCCTACCTGCCGACCGGGGTCCTCCTCACCGAAGGCGGGCCGTCGATCGCATGGCAGCCCGAGACGAGCGCGGGCTGGCACTGGGAGGCGACGCAGCACGAGGGCACGGTGACCGTCGGCGTGTGGGGCCCGACCGACCTGTACCACCAGTTCGCCGCGCGCTTGGAGCCCGGCGCGTCGTTCGCGACCGCGCCCGCGGGCTGCTGCATCACGGACGGGGGCCGCGACCAGGCGTTCGCCGCGCTCGCCGACTACCGGCGGGCGATCCGCGAGACGCGCCCGGTCGATGCGCGGCTTCCCTTGGTCTACAACGACTTCATGAACACGCTCATGGCGGGCCCGTCGACGGAGAAGGAGCTGCCGCTCATCGAGGCGGCGGCCGAGGCGGGCGCGGAGTACTTCTGCGTCGACGCGGGCTGGTACGGCACCGGCGACTGGTGGAACGACGCGGGGGACTGGTTCGAAGCCCCCGGACGGTTCGCGGGCGGCCTGATCGCGGTCATCGAGGCGATCCGCGCCAAGGGGATGCGACCGGGGATCTGGCTCGAACCCGAAGCGGTGGGCGCGAATGCGGCGGCGAGCCGGGACCTGCCGGAGGGCGCGTTCTTCCAGCGGCACGGCAAGCGCGTCTTCGAGACCGGCCACTACCAGCTCGACCTGCGCCATCCCGCGGCCCGCGCCCACCTGGACGAGGCCGTGGACCGGCTCGTGGCCGAGTTCGGGTTCGAGTTCTTCAAGCTCGACTACAACGTGAACTCGGGCGTGGGCACCGATGTGGACGCCGTCGCGCCGGGTGCGGGCCTGCTGGGGCACACCAGGGCCTTCCGGGAGTGGCTGCTCGCCGCCCAGGCCCGCCACCCCGAGGTGCTGTTCGAGAACTGCGCGTCCGGCGGGATGCGCATGGACTACCACCTGCTGTCGGTGGCGCACCTGCAGTCCACGAGCGACCAGCAGGACTTCCGCCGGTACGCCGCGATCGCCGCCGCCGCGCCCGCGAGCGTCCTGCCCGAGCAGGCCGGGAACTGGGCCTACCCGGCGGCGTCGATGTCACTGGAGGAGACGGCGTTCGCGATGACGGCGGGCGTCATGGGCCGCCTCTACCTCTCGGGGTTCCTCGGCGGCCTCGGCGCCGAGCGTTTCGCGCTCGTGCGCGAAGCCGTCACGCTGCACAAGGACTGGCGGCAGCGCATCGCCCGGTCGCACCCGTCGTGGCCGCTCGGCCTGCCCGGCTGGGACGACGAGGTGCTGGCGCTGCAGCTGGATGCCGGGGACGAGTCGCTGCTGGCGGTCTGGTCCCGCGGCGAGGCCGCCGAAGTCGCGCTACCGGGCCTGCGCGGGCGGGCCTTCGAACAGGTCTACCCGACCGCCCTGCCGGAGTGGAAGGTCCGCGCCGTGGACGGTGTGCCCGTCCTCGACGTCCAGGCCGGACCCGCCGCCCGGATCTACGCGGCGCGCTAGCGCCGACCATCGACACCAAGGAGCATCATGACCACCGACTTCGCCGGTTACCTCTACGTGCACTTCAAGCGGGAGTCCGCCGACGGCGAGCAGATCCACTTCGCCCTGAGCGACGGGAACGACCCGCTGCACTTCGACGACCTCAACAACGGCCAGCCGGTCCTGTTCTCGACGCTGGGGGAGTGCGGGGTCCGCGACCCGCACATCGTCCGCTCCCCGGAAGGCGACCGCTTCTTCATGGTCGCCACCGACCTGCGCGTCTTCGCCGTGAACGACTGGGCGCTGACCCAGCGCTGGGGCAGCCGCTCCATCATGGTGTGGGAGTCGAGCGACCTCGTCGACTGGGGCGAAGGGCGCCTGGTCGAGGTCGCCCCGCCCGAGGCGGGCAACACCTGGGCCCCCGAGTCCGTATGGGACCCGGAGCAGGACGCCTACCTCGTCCACTGGTCCTCCACTGTGTACGACGACGCCGCCCACGAAGGCGAGAGCTACAACCGGATCATGTACGCCACCACGCGCGACTTCCGCGAATTCTCGCCCGCGCGCACCTGGATCGACCGCGGCTGGCACACCATCGACGCCACCGTCATCGACCACGACGGCGTCTACTACCGCTTCCTCAAGGACGAGCGCGCACGCGGCGGCCAAGCGCCGCTCGGCAAGTCGATCTTCTCCGAGACCGCCGCGTCGCTCACCGCCGCCGAGTGGGCGCCGCTGGCCGAGGGCATCGGCCTCGGCGCGATCAAGCAGGGCGAAGGCCCCCTGGTCTACAAGTCGAACACCGAGGACAAGTGGTTCCTCTGGATCGACGAGTTCACCGCCGAACGCCGCTACGTGCCCTTCGAGACCACCGACCTCGCCAGCGGCGAATGGACCCCCTCCACGGACTTCCGACTCCCGCAAGACCCCTGCCACGGCGTCGTCCTCCCCGTCACCGCCGAAGAGCACGAACGGCTGAGCAAAGCCTGGTCCTGACCGCCTACCCAGCAACGACTCTCAACCGGAGGTACCGCTCATGCATCCCCCTGCGACCGCCGCACGCGGGCGCGCCGCCGCGCTCATAGCGGCGGTACTGCTCGCGATCGGGCTCGTCCAGCTCGTCCCCGCCGCCGAGCCCGCGCAAGCCGCCACCACCTGCGAAGTCCAGTTCGATTCCACTACCAGCGAAGCCGGGTTCAGCCACCCCGGCATCGGGCTCACCGAGCCGATCCTCGAGAACGTCCGCACCCAGCTCACAGCCGGAGCCGAACCGTGGGCCTCCGGTTACCAAGCGCTGCTGAAGTCGAGCGCCGCGGGCGAGGGCGTCAAACCCTCCAACGCCGGAGCCGACCCGACCAAGCCCCGCACGACCGCCTTCAACGCGGGCACGAGGGGCATGTTCGAGGCCGACGGCCTGAAGGCCTACACCCAGGCGATCCTGCACGTCCTCACCGGGAAGCAGGTGTACCGCAGCAACGCCCTGGCGATCATCCGCAACTGGGCCCAGATGGACCCGACGAAGTTCGAGTACTACACCGACTCCCACATCCACAACGGCATGCCGCTCTTCCGCATGGCCGGAGCCGCCGAACTCCTGCGCTACACCAGCTGCGGCGAGGACCCGGCGCTCGTCCTGACCGACGAGGAGGCCCGGGCCTTCGGCGAGAACCTGATCCGGCCCGCGATCGCGACGTTCATGTCCTCCCCGGACCACTTCATGAACCAGCACAACTACCCGCTCCTGGGCTCCATGGCCGGGTCGATCTTCATGGACGACGCGGACCTGTACGCCCAGAAGGTCGAGTGGTTCACCGTCAACGAGACCGCCCAGGACGAGGGCTTCAACGGCTCCATCGCCCGCCTCGCCCGCTGGGTCGACACGGACGACAAGACCGGCGAGCCCATCGCCGACCCCCACGTCCAGCTCGTCGAGATGGGCCGCGACCAGGCCCACGGCGGCGGCAACCTGACGAACTACGCGGCCCTGTCCCGCATGATGATGGCGCAGGGGACCGAAGTGGACCCCGTCGACGGCACCGTCTCGACCGCCGGGAACGCGGTGGGGCCCTACGAGTTCCTCGACGACCGGATCATCAAGGCCGCCGACTACTTCTGGCAGTTCATGTCCGGACGCGACCCCGAATGGACCCCGGTGGGCTACGCGATCTCGCCCGACGGCACGATCCGCGACACCTACGACCACATCGCCGACGGCTACCGCGGCCGGTACGCGACCGCGAGCTTCTGGGAGATGTACTACTACTACGAGTACCAGCGCGGTGAGGACGTCGAGACGATCGCCCCGTTCTTCGCCGAGGCCTACGCCAAGCGCCCCACGCCCGTCCAGATCGGCTGGGACGGCCGCGACGGCGGCGGCGACTCGTGGATGTTCGCGCCCGCCGAGGCCGCGGGCCAGACCGCCCAGGCGCCGAACGCCGACCCCGACATCCTGGAGATCGAGCAGCGCTACACGCACCTCGCCGGCGACGTCCAGGAAGGCGACGGCTTCGTCAGCATGGCGGGAGGGTCGAAGATCTCCTACATCAGCGGCGCCAACAACAAGCCCCAGCAGGGCTTCCTCGTCCGCACCGAAGGCCCGGCCGTGATCCACCTGGGCGGCGTCAGCCACGACGACACCGTCAGGCGCGACACCTCCGTGACCGTGCCAGACACCGGCGGCGAATGGCGGTACGTCACGGTCACCCGGGGCATGGGCGACATCCTGTTCATCGAGACCGAGGGCGCTGCGGTCGACATCGACCACATCAACACCAACGCCCAGGCCGAACTGCACGGCCCGGTCTTCCCCGAGGACGCCCCCGGCCGGGTCGTCGGCTGGGAGGGCGCCCGACAGACGCTCGAACTCGCCGCCACCGGCGACGGCATCGCCTACAGCGCCACCGGACTCCCCGACGGCGCCGCGATCGACGCCGCGACCGGGCGGCTCACCTGGACCGGCGAGGATTCGGGCACGGTCACCGTCGCCGCCGACGACGGCACGAGCGTCGCCGCGCGCACGGTCGTCCTCGACGCCGCCGCCGACCGCGAAGGCGCACTGGCCCTCGCCGAGGAGGACTACGAGCCCGATGACGGTTACGAGTCCGCGACTGAAGCCGCCTTCACCGCCGCCCGCGGCGCGGCCGAAGCGAAGCTCGAGGACGGTACCGACACCGAGTACGCGAGCGCCTTGGCGGACCTGGTCGCCGCTGGCGACGGCCTGCGCCTCGTGAACCCGAAGTCCGCTGTCGACGGCAGCCTGGACTACGCGAACCTCCTGCACGCCTCGACCGCGAAGGAGCGCACCGCGCTCCTGATCGACGGCGACAACCAGACCGGCACCGCCTACCCGCAGGCCGTCGACATGTCCCACACGTTCGACTTCGGCCCGGACTTCCGCGTCTCGGCACGGGAGTTCGGCTTCCAGAGCAACATCTTCGCCGACCGGCTCGCCAACTCGGCCGTGTACGGCTCGAACGACGGCGTCGACTGGACCCGGCTCACCCCGGGGGTCACGGAGTTCACGCAGGACTTCAACACCCTCGAAGTGTCGCCGGAACTGCGGGACGACCGGTTCCGGTACATCAAGGTCCAGATGATCGAGCAGCTGCCGGACGTCCTGTACGGGATCATCCGCGGCGTCTTCGAGATGACCGAGTTCCACATCTACGGCGAGCGCCACGAGATCGGCAACCAGATCGCGAAGGCGGTGGTCGCCTCCGACGACGCCGTGGCCGGGAAGGTCGCCGTCGGCGACACCGTGAACGTCGCCGTCACCACGAGGCAGCCGGTCGACTCGGTCACGGTGAACGTGATGGGGATCGAAGCGGCCGCCGCCTCCGACGACGGCGTCGAATGGCTCGCACCGGTCGTCCTCGACGGGGTCGAACCGGGTTCGGTCACGCTCTCGGTCGCCTACACCGACGGCGGCGAGGCCGGACCGACCCTCTACGGCCCCACCGAAGGCGCGGGGCTGTTCGTCGGCGGGAACGGCGACCGGCTGATCGACGTCGCGAACCTCGCCACCGTCACCGCCTCCTCGGGCGGGTGGCCGAACAACGTGCCCGGTCCCGACGAGATCGGATACCTGCTGTTCGACGGCGACGCCGACACCGCCGGCGACCTGAACACCGGCACGGGCTCGTACTACACAGTGGACTTCGGCGAGGCGGCGGTGCGCCTCGACGAGGTGTACCTGCTGCCCCGCCTGTGCTGTCCGTCGCGATCCGACGGCACGATCGTCCTGGGCTCCGACGACAACCAGACGTGGACCACGCTCACCGAGCCGCTGACCGGCACCAAGCCGGGTGTCTGGCAGGGCCGCGCGGTCACCGACGACACGGCCTACCGCTGGTTCAGGATCTACAACCCGAACCGCTGGCACGGCAACCTCGGCGAGGTCCAGTTCTTCGGGGAACTCGCTTAACCGACCGTCTCGGGCCGCCCGCCCCGCAGCGCACTGGAGCGCTGCGGGGCGGTGCGGTTTTCGGGCCCGCAGCGGTTATGCGGAGTCCTTGGCAGGCCTGAGGGATAACGATTTCTAAGACAGTGCCCGACGTCGATCATGTCGCGATTGCCATTCGCTGGACAGGACGGGCTCGATGCCTGTTCTCAGTGGATGTCGACCACATTCGGCCTCGAATCGGTGTCATTAGATATTGACATACATGGATGATAACCTTATCTTCAGTCCAAGGGGATAACGTTATCCGATCTCGGCTCGCGCCCCCTCCGCCCCTCGCCAACGACAGCCGAAGGAGCACCATGACCGACAACCGCACCGGCAGCGCCCGGTTCAAACGGCGCAACCTCCTCAGGGGCGCGGTCGCCGCCACCGCCCTGGCCGCCGCCGGGACCGGCGGCCTCGCCGTCGCCAGAGCCCAGCAGCAGGAGGTCGGCGCGCAAGCGCTCGCCCACCCCGGGATGCTTCACCTCCAAGCCGACTTCGACCGCATGAGGTCCAAGGTCGACGCGGGCGCCCAACCCTGGAAGCAGGGCTGGGACAGACTCGTCGCCAACGGCCACTCGGCGAGCACCTGGACGCCCCAGCCCGTGGCGGAGATCGTCCGCGGCAACACCGACAAGCCCCAGAACTACTGGCTGCTCTACAACGACGCGCACGCCGCCTACCAGAACGCCCTGCGCTGGCGCATCAGCGGCGACACCGCCCACCGCGACGCGGCCGTCCGCATCTGCAACGCCTGGTCGGAGACGCTCAAGTCGATCTACTGGCCGCCCTCGGACTCCCGCCTCGCCTCGGGGATCTACGGCTACCAGTTCGCCAACGCGGGAGAGCTCGTCCGCGACGCGCCCGGGTTCGAACTGGGCCGGTTCCAGCAGATGATGACCACGGTCTTCTACGAACTCAACGCCGACTTCCTGGTGCGGCACAACAACACCTGCGACACCCACTATTGGGCGAACTGGGACCTGTGCAACATGGCCTCGATGCTCGCCATCGGCATCCTCTGCGACGACCAGGCCAAGATCGACACGGCCGTCGACTACTTCCACAACGGCGCGGGCGCCGGGTCGATCACCAACGCGATCCCGTTCCTCCACGGCGACCTCGCCCAATGGCAGGAGTCGGGCCGCGACCAAGCCCACTCCATCATGGGCATCGGCCTCATGAGCACGTTCATGGAGATGGCCTGGAGCCAGGGCCTCGACCTCTACTCCGCGCGCGACGACGCCTTCGCCAAGGCCGCCGAGTACGTCGCCCGCTACAACCTCGGCTACGACGTGCCGTTCACGACCTACCGCAACTGCGACGGCGTCGAGCACACCGTCGTCTCCGAAGGCGCGCGCGGCCAGATCCGGCCGGTGTGGGAACTCGTCTACAACCACTACAGCGTCCGGCGCGGCATGCGCATGCCCCACGTCGCGCGCATGGCCGCGCTCGCCCGCCCCGAAGGCGGCGGGGGCGACTACGGCGGCAACTCCGGCGGATTCGACGCGCTCGGCTGGGGCACGCTCGCCCACATGCGCTCCACCCCGGCGGTCGTCTCCGGCGGCACCTACCACCTGATGTGCGAGCGATCCGGGAAGCTCCTGGAGAACGGCCGGTCCGCGGTCGACGGGAAGCCCGTGATCCAGTGGGGTGAGAACGGCGGCGTCCAGCAGCGGTGGAAGATCATCGACGTCGGCGGCGGCCACCACAAGCTCGTCTGCGAGCACTCGGGCAAGGCCCTCGACAACGGCAACTCGACCGCCGAGGGCGCGCAGGTCAAGCAGTGGACCGACAACGGCACGGCCCCGCAGCGGTGGAAGATCACCGACGTCGGCGGCGGCGCCGTCAAGCTCACCTGCGAACGCTCCGGCATGGTCCTCGACAACGGCAACAAGGAGGTCGACGGCGAGCCCGCGATCCAGTGGACCGACAAGGGCGCCGTGACGCAGCGTTGGCGCCTGATCCGCGTCTGACCGAGACGCCAAGGGGCCGAGCGCGACAGTGCTCGGCCCCTTGGCGGTCCGGTCTGGGCGTCGGAAGCCCCGGCCGGCGCTGCCAGTCTCCGAGAGAAGGTTATCAAGGTGTTCGATACGCGGCGGCTCTCCATCGACTTCAGCTTGCATCTCGACTTGGGATAACGATTATCCTGGCAGCACCTCCCGGGCGCGGATCGCGAAGAACGTCTCGTATCCTCAATGGCATGGCCTCCCCGAAGTCGTACCGCGCCCCTGTCCTCGCCGATGTAGCGAAGGCGGCGGGTGTCTCGGTCCCGACCGTCTCCCGCGTGCTCAACGGCACCAAGAACGTCGCCCCAGAGCTGGTCGCGCGGGTCAACGCGGCGGTGAAGGCGCTCGGGTACCGGCCCAACAGCGCCGCCCGCTCCCTGCGGATGAGCCAGTCGAACCTCATCTCGATCATCGCGGAGGCCACGACCTCGAGCTACGGCTACGCGAACACGCTGCGCGGCGTCGAGATGGCCGCGCAGCAGGCGGGCATGTCCGTGTCGATAACCATCCTCTCGTCCGACGACGACGACGCGGTGGCGCGGGCGGTCGACCTCGCCTTGTCGCAGCCCATCGGCGGCGCGATCGTCCTGGAGTTCCGGGCCGCGGGCATGAAGGTCTCGAAGGCGCTGCCCGAGTCCCTGCCGGTCGTCGGGGCCGGGGGCGCTTCGGAGCGCACCGACGGCTCGCTGGCGGCGCTCATCGACGAAGCGGCGGGCGGGCGCCAGGTCACGGAGTACCTGCTGCGGCAAGGGCACCGCACGGTGCACCACATCGCCGGGCCCACCGGCGGCAAGACCTCGGGCCGCACCGAGGGCTGGCGGAACGCGCTGCTCGACGCCGGGGCCGAGGTCCCCACCGTGATGCACTCCGAGTGGGACGCCCCGTCCGGCTACCGCTGGGGCGAGCGGATCGCCGGTCGCGACGACGTGACCGCCGTGTTCTGCGGCAACGACGAGATCGCCTTGGGCGTCATGCGGGCCTTGGCCGACCGCGGCGTCGACGTCCCCCGCGACGTCTCCGTCGCCGGTTTCGACGGCCAGCCGCTCGTCTCGCTCTGGCGCCCTTCGCTGACGACGGTCGAACAGGACTTCGAGGATCTGGGAGCGCGCGCATTCGACCTGCTCTCGCAGCAGCTCCAGGGCAAGACCGGCCTGACGTCCTCAGTGGTCAAGCCCCAGCTCGTGGTCCGCGAGTCGACCGCGCCGCCGCGCGGCTGACACGCCGAACGCCCGGAGTCGCCTCCGGGCGTTCGCGGTCGTGACGGGCTACTGCGGCGCGTCGCCGAAGTCGTCGATGCGGAGGCGTTCGCCGCCGCGCAGGGCGGACTCGTGGGCCATGACGCCGGGGAGCGTGTACCGGGCGGCGACCCAGGCGTTCACGCTCGGGAGGGTCTGCTCGTTGACGGCGGTCACGAAGTCGTTGACGAGCAGGTGGTGGCTTCCCATGTGCCCGTTGCCGAGTCCCTTGAACTCGACCGGGAGCGCGGAGGTGTCGTGCACGGGCGCGTGCCCGGAGATGAACGAGTCGTGCAGCGCCGGGTCGACGTTGGCGAGGACCGGGTCGTCGGCGCCGGACGCCCAGCCGGGTTTCAGCAGTTCGGTGACGTCCTGCAGGTCCTCGGACTTCTTGTGCCAGTAGCTGGAGCGGGAGCCCTGCTCGAGGATGCCCTCCGTGCCGTAGAAGACGAAGCGGGACTCGGGGATCCAGTGGGCCAGGCCGATACGGCGGAACTCGTTGGTGCGGAAGCTCCCTCCGTCGGCGGTCTCGAACAGCGCGGTGGCGTTGGAGAAGTCGTTGTCGAACATGCTCACGGCCTTGTCGAAGACGCCGTCGCCGAGGCGGTCGGGCACGCCGATGGCGCTCACGCTGACGGCGTGCGTGTTCCAGGCGCCGAGGACCCCGCCGACGGCGTGGGTCGGGTACTTCATGGGCGGGAAGCTGGCGGTCCGCTTCCAGTCGGCGCCGCCGCTGTACTGGTACGCGGCGTAGAAGCCGTGGTCCATGTCGTGCAGGTAGTCGCCCTCGGCGTAGAACAGGCGCCCGAACGCGCCGTCGGCGGCCTTCTGCCGGGCGAGCACGGTGGCGGGGTGGTACTGGCTGGTCTCGCCCATCATGTAGGTGAGGCCGGTCTCCTTGACCGCGTCGATGATCGCGCCGATCTCGTCCACTGTGAACGCCATCGGGACGGCGGAGTAGACGTGCTTGCCCGCGCGGAGCGCCTTGACGACGAGCGGGCCGTGGGTCCAACGCTGGGTGAAGATCGCCACCGCATCCACATCGGAGGCGAGCATCGCGTCGAAGTCGTCCTCCGCGCCTGCCAGGCCGAGTTCGGCGACGAGGGTCGCGGCGCGGTCGGCGACGAGGTCGGTGACGGTGACGCGGGAGACGCCGGGGTGGGCGTCGAACAGCTTCGCGAAGCCGCCGGCGAACTGCCCGGCCCCGACGATACCGATAGCGAACAAGGGAGGCTCCTTCGTTGCGGATGCATGGCCGAACGGCCGGTGCCGGTCGCCGTCACGACCGTATTAGTTTTGATCCGGGAAGTCTTCATCGATACGAGCGGGTGTTTCTTGGATACTCAGATAGCCATCCACCCTTCGGAACTGGTCGGGTGGGCCGGGCGGCCCATCCTCATGGACACCGCCCACCAGCACGACGACCTGGAGATCAACTTCGTCGCCGAGGGCGGCACGATGCTCTACCTCTTCGGCGGCGAGCCCGTCGAGATCGCGCCCGGGTCGGTCGCGGCCTTCTGGGCGGCGGTGCCGCACCAGCTCGTCGCCAACACCGTGACCAGGGCGCACTGGGTGCACGTCCCGTTCGCGACCTTCCTGGGCTGGGGGCTCCCCGCCGCGCTCGTCGGCCGGCTGCTGTCGGGCAAGCCGCTCATCGCCCCGCCCTCGGCCGCGATGCCCTCGGACCCCGCGAACTTCACGCAGTGGGCCGCCGACCTGGCGGGCGGGCAGCCCGAGCGCCGCCGCATCCTGCTCCTGGAAGTCGAGGCGCGCGTGCGCCGCCTCGCCCTGGACGCGCCGGGGGAGCCCTCGCCCCCGTACACCGGCGGCGACCCGGCGCTGCGCCACGTCGTCGCCATGGTGCGCCACCTCGCCGAGCACTTCCGCGAGCCGCTGACCGTCGCCGAGGTCGCCGCCGCCGCGAACCTCCACCCCAACTACGCGATGGCCCACTTCCGCAAGGTCGTGCGCACGACGATCTGGGACTACCTCCTCGGATGCCGCCTCGCCGAGGGCCGCCGCCTGCTCATCACGACCGACCTGCCGATCGCCGACGTCGCCGCCGAATCCGGATTCAGCTCGGTCAGCCGCTTCTACGCCGCGTTCAAAGCCGAATGCGGCCTCCCGCCCGCCGCGTACCGCAGGCGGCACCGGTGACGCGAAGGCGGGCCGAGGCATCCGCCCCGACCCGCCCGCTATCGTTCGTTCGCTAACGCCCCCAGGCGAAGCAGTGCGGCACCGTGGGGGGCGAGCGCGACCCCGAGGTCGTCGGCGGGGTCCAGATCAGTGCGGCTCCAGCAGTCGCGGATCCGCTCGGGACGGTCGACACCCAGTGTGGCCCAAGGAAGCCGCACGTTCACGGCCCGGTCCCCGCGGTTGAAGACCGCCGCGAACGCGCCGTCCTCCGAGACCCACGCGACGAGCTCCTTCTCGCGCCACCGCTCGACCGCGCCGACGGGATGGCGGACGGCGGCGAGGACTTCGGGGTTGGTGAGCAGCTCGATCGTCTCCTTGCTGGAACTCGGCAGGTCCGCGCCGACCATGAGCGGCGAGCGGGCGACGCACCACAGCGTGAGCATGGTCCGCTGCTCGTCCGCGGTCAGCAGGCTGTCGCGCGGCTCGCCGACCTCGGCGCGCAGACCCATGCGGCCCAACGGAAGCATGTCCGCGTCGGGCCAGTGGCCGGGCCCGGAGTGCGACGCCCAGTCGCGGAGCAGGTCGAACTGGGCGTCGACGTCCCGCCAGCGGTCCCACAGGTCGCCGGAGACGCGCCACATGTGCGAGTGCGCCTTGAGGTGCTCGGCGTGCTCGATCGAGAGCCCCACGCCCGGCGAGAGGCTGAAGACGATGTCGCGCCCGGAGCGGTCGATCGCGCGCTTGAACGCCTCGATCTCGTCGTCCCAGTACGGGCCGATCATGTCGTCGGCCTTGACGAAGTCCACGCCCCACTCCGCGAACTGGCGGACCAGCGCGTCGTAGTAGGCCTGGCCGCCGGGGTGCGAGTGGTCGATGCCCCAGTTGTCGTCGTTCCACGCGCAGGGGCGGTCCTTGTCGGCGATCTGCGCGGCCGTGTAGTCCGTGCCCTTGACCGGCAGGTCGGCGGCGACGGCCTGGCGCGGGACGCCGCGCAGGATGTGGACGCCGAACTTCAATCCGAGCGAGTGGACGTAGTCCGCGAGGGGTTTGAACCCGGCGCCGTCGGCGGCGGACGGGAAGCGGTTCGGGGCGGGCTGGGGGAGGCCGTACTCGTCCAAGACCAGTTCGGCCCCGGGGTTGTAGCCGCCCGCGCGGGCCTTCGGCTCGTACCACTGGATGTCGACGACCACGTACTCCCAGCCGTGCTCGGCCATGTGCTCGGCGATGAACGCCGCGTTCGCGCGGGTCTCGGCCTCGGTCACCGAGCCGCCGAACACGTCCCATGAGTTCCAGCCCATCGGCGGGGTGGCGGCGAGAGGGTTCACGATGGTGCTCTCCTTGCGTACAGGGAAAATCGGAGCGGGTACCGAAGCGCCGCCCCGCGTGGTGCGGGGCGGCGCTTCGCTGCTAGGCGGCGATGTCGCCGTAGATGATGCCACGGCCGTTGGTCGTCAGGTACACGCGGCCGTAGATCTGCGGGTCGCCGGTGATCGCGGAGCCGGAGTAGGCCCACTGGTGCTCGTCGTCGTTGATGCGGCGCCAGCGGACGCCGCCGTCGGTCGAGCGGTAGATCGCGGCCTTGCCGTCCTTCAGCGCCGACGTGTAGATCGTCGGATAGCCGTTCTTCTTGGGGGCCTTGCCGAAGCCGACCGAGTCAGCGGTCTCGAACGCCTTGATCCGCTTCCAGGTCGTGCCGCCGTCCTTGGACTGCCACATGCCGCCCGGAATACCTTCCTTGTCGTCCCCGCGCCCGGCGAGCCAGACGTGGTTCTTGCGGCCCGGGACGGCCCGGAAGTCCTCGACGGCCCCGGAGGGCAGGCCCGTCGCGCCCGTGTCGGCGAAGGTCTTGCCGCCGTCGGCGCTGCGGTAGAACTTCCCGCCAGAGAACGCGTACAAGACCGAGGCCGTGACGCGGTCGGAGCGGATCTTCGCGCCGACCGGGAGCCCCTCCACCGGGACCCACGTCTCGCCCAGGTCCGTGCTGTAGACCGGGGCCACCTGGTTCCCGCCCGGCGTCCACAGGATCACGGCCCCGTCGGCGGTGACCGCGACGGAGCCGCCGTTGCCGTCGCCCGGCACGCCCTCGACACGCGCGGCGTTCTTCCAGGTCTTGCCCCGATCGGTCGAGACGCCGACGTGCCCCTTCTCGTTGCCGTGCACGTTGCCCGTGCCGACGACGATGTCCGGCTTCGACTGCGCGAAGTCGACGCTGGTGCCGGTCGACCAGCCGGTGTCGATCATCGGCTCGGCCCGGCCGAGGTCGGTGTGCACGAACCCGCCGACATCGCCGACGGCCGAGACGAGGGTCCCGCCGATCGCGGCGAGGTCGAGGACCGCGCACTCCTCCACGCCTTCGGCGCGGACGCCGACGGTGAACTTCTCGACCGGCAGCGGCACGCGCTGGCCGTCCTCCTCGCCGATGAGCTCGCCCTGCGAGTCCCATCGGGTCAGTTCCTCAGTGCCCCAGATGGTCGCGCCGGTGCCCCACATGACGCGGCCCGAGTCGTGCGGGTCGATCGCGAGCGCGTCGATCATCCAGCCGTGCTTGACCGCGTACGCGGGCCCGGAGTCCTCGCCGTTCCACGACAGCCACGGACTGCCGGACTTGTCCATGTCGAACCGGTCGTGGCGGTCCTGGCCTTCGGCGTAGTCCCAGCTGAGCGACCAGGTCGCGCCGGAGTCGGTGGAGCGGTAGAGGATTTCGTCGGGCCACCAGTTGTTCCGCGTGGCCGCCATGAGAGTGCCGGGGTTCTGGCGGTCGACGGTGATCCCGCCGAAGCCGGGGATCACCCCGCGGGGGTTGTACGTGGGGGTGACGTCGGTCCACTCGCCGGTCTGGGTCGCGAGCCGCACGATCTTGCCGCCGTCGCCGGAGGCGGGCGCGCCGTTGTACGGGCCGGGGTCGTAGCCGGTCACCATGTACAGGTAGCCGTTGGTGTCGTCCACAGCGGACTGCTGGGGGAAGGTGCGGTTGCCGTCGGCCGAGCCGAGGATCTCGGCCGCGCCGGGGACGGGCTGCCAGGTCTGGCCGCCGTCCTCGGAGACGTACAGCGGATCGGCCGGGTCGGCCACGCCCACATAGATCTTGCCGCCGATCTGGTCGAAGTCGATCCAGACGACGCCCTGGTTGTCGGCCTGGGTGGGGTTGTTCGGGTCGATGACGAAGTCGCCGGGGTTCGGGAACTCCTCGACCTTCGCCCACGTCCGGCCGTAGTCCTTGGAACGCCACAGGCCGTTGCCGGAGGGCGTGCCCAGGTAGACCTCGGCGTTGTCGGCGGGGTTCACCGCGAGGCGCTCGCCCATGCCGCGGCCGGGCATGTTGCCGCCCTGCTTGAACGGCAGCTCGGCGACGCCCCAGGACTCGCCCTTGTCGTCGGAGTAGAGGACCGCGCCGTTGTTGGGGTCCCAGTCGATCGTGTAGGTGCCGACGGCGGCGTAGACGCGGTTCGTGTCCACCGGGTCGGTGGCCATCGAGACCACGCCCGAGTAGCCCCACTTGTCGCGCCCGACCCAGTCGAGCAGCGGCTTCCAGGTGCGGGTGTCCTCCTGCCAGCGGTAGCAGCCGCCGATGTCGGTGCGCGCGTAGATCAGGTCCGCCTCGGTCTCGTTGAAGACGATCCCGGGGACGAAGCCGCCGCCGTTGATGACGGCGTTCTTCCAGGTGTAGGCGTCGCCGCCCTGCCGGTCGCGCTCTTCGGCTCCGGCGATGAGGGGGACGGACAGGGCGCCTGCCCCGACCACGGCCGCGCCTGCGGTGGCGGCGAATGTGCGTCGTCGCACGTGCTTCTCCTTGCGTTGATTGGGGGAATCTGCGTCAATGCGATGGGGGAGTAGGGGTAACGGGCGTCCGGGCCCGGCAAAAGTCCGGACGCCCTTCCCCCGCGGACCCTCACAGCCGCGGGTCTATCCCTTCACGGCGCCGGTGATGACGGCCTTCGTGAAGTGCTTCTGGATGAAGGGGTACATGATCACGATCGGGATGATCGTGCAGACGACGACGGCCATCTTGAGTGCCGCGGTGGGCGCGGCCTCGCCTCGGGCCTGGTACTGGGCGGTCGCCTGGGCGCCTTCGGGCAGGCCCTGGGTGGACATGAGCATGCGCTGCAGCACGACCTGGATCGGCTGGGTCTCCAGACCCGGCGTGTAGAGCACGGCCTGGAAGTACATGTTCCAGTAGCCGACGGCGTAGAACAGGGCGATGACGGCGAGGATCGCCTTGGACATCGGCAGCACGATCGTGAGGAGGATGCGGAACTCGCCCGCGCCGTCGATGCGGGCCGCGTCCAGCAGCTCCCCGGGGATCGAGTTCATGAAGAACGCGCGCAGGATGATGATGTTGAACGTGCCGACCGCGCCGGGCAGGATGAGGGACCAGTAGGAGTTGAACAGGCCCAGTTTCTGCACGACCAGGAACGAGGGGTACATGCCCGGTCCGAACAGGAACGTGAGCAGGATGAGCCACAGGATCGGGCGGTGCAGGAGCGAGCCGGTCCGCGAGAGCGCGTAGGCGCCGCAGATGGTGAGGACCAGGCTGATGGCGGTGCCGACGAAGGTCAGGGTCAGGGTGAGCACGAGCGAGTCGGTGAGCGCGCCGCCGGAGAAGATCTCGCGGTAGGCCTGCGCCGACACGTCGGTGGGCAGGATCAGGAGGCTGCCACCGGCGCGGTTGAGGGCGTCCTCGCTGGCGAAGCTGGTGGCGACGACCGCCCAGATCGGCAGGATGATCGCGGCGGCGTAGCAGATGAGGAACAGGGCCTTGACCGCTTTGCCGGCGACCGAGGGCTCCTCGTCCCAGATGGGACGGTTCTTGTTGCGGCGCTTGGGTTTCAATGCGATGGCGGTCATGACTTCTGGTAGATCCCTTGCTCTCCGAGGCGGTGCGCGATGTTGTTGGCGACGAGGATGAGGATCAGTCCGATGACGCCCTTGAACAGGCCCGCGGCGGTGCCGAACGACTCGCCCTGGTTGCCGACGATCGACTGGTAGTAGACGTACGTGTCGAGCACTTCGGTCGCCTGGTAGCCCACGGCCTGGCGTTGGAGCTGGTACTGCTCGAAGCCGACGGAGAGGATGCCGCCGATCTGGAGGATGAGCAGCAGGATGATGACCGGCCGGATGCCCGGGAGGGTGATGTGCCACATGCGGCGCCAGCGTCCCGCGCCGTCGGAGGCCGCCGCCTCGTACAGGCTCGGGTTGATCGAGGCGAGCGCGGCGAGGAAGATGATCATGCCCCAGCCCGCGTCCTTCCAGGCCCACTGCAGCCAGACCAGGAACAGGAAGCTGTCGGGGTTGGAGGTGAAGTTCAGCCGCTCGCCGCCGCCGTCCATGAGCCAGTTCGAGACCAGGCCGTCCGCGCCGAGGACCTGGACGAACACGGTCACGACCAGCACCCAGGAGAAGAAGTGGGGCAGGTAGACCACCGACTGGAACGTCGAGCGGATCTTGAGGGAGATGATCGAGTTCATCGCCAGGGCCAGGACGACCGAGAGCGGGAACATGCACAGCAGGTTCAACGCCGCGAACTTGAGGGTGTTGAGCAGCGCGGGCGTGAAGTAGGGGTCGTTGAACAGCCGCTCGAACCACGCGAAGCCGACGAACGGGTTCTCCCAGAACGGCCGGTAGGGGCTGTAGTCCATGAACGCGATGATGTTCCAGGCCGAGGGCCAGTAGTGGAACACCAGCAGGTGGGCGACCACCGGCAGCGCCAGCACCAGCAGCGGCCAGTCGTGCCGGAGCCGCTGCGCCACCGTGCGTTTGCGCCTGACCACCGGTGGGCGGGAAGCCTCGCCTGCTTCCGGTGGTGCGGTGCTCTGGAGAGTTGCCATCGCTTCAGATTCCAGTCGTGTAGTTCCGGTACGGGCGGCGGTCGGGCGGCCGCGGGGGGCCGCCCGACCGGGGTGCGCTACTCGTCGCCGTAGACGGCCAGGTACGCGTCGGTGTAGTGCTTGCGGGCCTCTTCGCCGCCGTTCTTGAAGTACGTCTCGACCATCTCCGGGATGGAGGAGAGGTCGGCGCGCCCGTAGGCGATGTCCGACTGCTGGTCCCACAGCGTGGTGCCGGCGGCCTTCGCGGCGGCGGGGGCCTCGATGCGGATGCCCTTGAACGGGGGCTCCACGATGTACTCCTGGATCGAGGCGTTGTACTCGAAGCGGGCGGCGACCATGTCCGGGTCGCCGGTGAGGAACGTGTCGACCTGGGCGAACGCCTTGTAGTTCACCGGGCCCTGGACGACCTCGGGGCCCGCCCCGATGTAGGAGGGGTTGCCGGTAGCGTCGATCTCGAAGTGCTCGCCTTCGACGCCGTACTGGAGCAGCTGGTACTCAGTGGTGCCGTACGGGGCGGCGCACCAGTTGGCGACGTCCAGGATCTCCTCGACCTGCTCCTTGGAGAGGTTCTTGTTGAGGAAGGTCCAGCCGCCGATCCCGGCGGACACCGCCACCATGGGCGTGCGGCCCTTCGCGGCCAGCGGCGGGAGCGGGGCGACCGCGCCTTCGGCCTCGCCCCTCCTGACCTTGAGGTTGTAGTCGTTCCAGCGGACCAGGTTGTCCTGAGTGAACATGACCTGGCCGGCCTCCTGCATCGCGGCGGCGTCGAGGGTCCCGGTCGGGGCGTCGGGGTGGATGAGCCCCTCGTCCCAGAGTGTGCGGCGGAACTCCATGAGCTCGGTGAACTCGGGCCGCTCGATGTTGTTGACCATCTTCTTCTGCTCGGGGTCCCAGTTCCAGCCGTCGATGCCGCCGAGGTCGAACCACTGGCCGATGAACCAGTCGAGGCCCACGAAGGCCCACCGGGAGTCGGTGGTCCAGGCGCGGGAGACCTCGAGGAGCTCTTCGACCGTGGTCGGCATCGCCAGGCCCTCGGCCTCCAGGAGGTCGGTGCGGGCGAGGATGCCGTTGCCCTGGCCGCCGCTGTAGGTCATGGGGATGGCGTAGATGCCAGCGGTGTCGGGGTCGTTCGGGTCCTTGGACCAGACCGCCTGGCCCCAGGACTCGGACGGGAGGGCGGCGAGGAGCGGCCAGCGGTCGGCGATGTCGCCCTGCACGATCTCGGTGAGGTCGTAGAAGGAGTTGACCACGGTCTCCTGGAAGTTGGCGAAGGAGCCGGTCATGTAGTTGAACAGCTGGATGCCGTCGCCGTACTCGTCGGCCTTGACCCACTGGACCGCCGTGTCGCCGTAGGTCATGCCGTCGCCTTGGCGGATCGTGACCTTGGTGCCGCCCCAGGCTTCGGCGCACTTCGCGAAGTACGGGTCGTCCTGCGCGGGAGGGGTGCCCCAGCACGGGATGGTGATCTCGTAGGCGCCGCTGCCGGAGGGCACGTCCGCGATGGCCTGGACCGGCGCGGGGTACGAGGTGAAGGCCGACGGGTGGTGCGGCGGTTCGCCGACCAGGTCGGGCTGGACCGGGAGCGGCCAGTCCTCGTGCGTGGGCAGGAAGTCGAAGCCCTCGCTGGTCTGCGTGGAGCCGGTGCTGCCCTGGATGTCGGAGCAGGCGGCGACGACCGGGAGGCCCGCGGCCCCCGCGGCCCCGAGTCCCGCGGCCTTGAACAGGGAGCGGCGCTTGAAGGGCGCCCGGTCTGAGGGAGTGGTCATGTCGCTGAACCTCGTTGTCGCGAAGGGATAAGGAGCTACACAGATCGGGCGTATCGAGGTATGTGGATGCCTGACCTGGTGCGATGTACCGTACGCAGACGGACTCAAGTTTGTCAACGAATGAAACGAACTTGTTTTCAATTGGCGAGCTGCAAACGGTCAAGAAGGCGACATTCGGGCGGAAAGATCAGATGAATGTTGCTTGGATATCGTTGGCTTTGAACAAACCGAGGAGATCGCAATGGAGCAGACACCGACGGCGGCCCCGCTGAGCGGCCTGGAGCGCAGCACTCTGCGGGAGCTGCTGGTCCACGGGCCGAAGTCCCGCGCGGAGATAGCCCGGGAGCTCGGCATGTCGCGCGCGAGCCTCACCCGCGTCACGCGCACGCTCATCGAGCAGGGCCTGGTCGCCGAAGGACCGCTCGAGCTGCGCGGCGCCACCGGCAGGCCCAGCGAGGTCCTGCGCATCCGGCCCGAGGGCCGCCGGTTCCTCGGCGTCAAGCTCACCGGCGAGCGGCTCTTCGCCGTCGTCACCGACCTCGCCGCGCAGGCGCTCGCCGAGTACGACGAGCCCCTCGCCTCGCGGTCGGTCGAGGACGCCGTCGCGCAGATCGCGGGCGTGTACGAGCGCCTCGCCGCCGAGCACCCCGGAATCGCCGCGGTCGGCATCGGCCTCGCCGGGGACGTCGTGGCCAAGGGCGACCGCCAGACCGTGCTGCAGTCGCCGTTCCTCGGCTGGGGCGAGGTGCCCCTGGCCGACCTCGTGGGCGAACTGGTCGGCGTGCCCGTCGCGACCGAGAACGACGTCCGCGCCCTGACCGCGGCCGAGCACTGGTTCGGGGTCGGCGCCGGATACGAGTCGATGGTCCTGGTCACCGTCGGCGCCGGCGTCGGGGTCGGTGTCGTCGTCGACGGCAAGGTCGTCACGGGCGCCAGCGGCCGGGCCGGGAACGTCGAACACCTGCCGGTCGACCCGGGCGGCCCGCGGTGCGAGCGCGGCCACCGCGGCTGCGTGGCCGCGTACCTGCCGAACGCGGCGATCGTCGCCGCGCTGCGCACCCCCGGGCTCGACTACGCGAACGTCCTCGAGCTCGCGCGGGGCGGCGACCCCGCCGCCAGGCAGGCCTTCCGCGACGCCGGGCACGCGCTCGGGGTCCTGTCGGGGATGCTAGCGAACACCCTCGACCCCGAGAAGATCGTCATCACCGGCGACGGCATCGCGGTGACCGAGCTGGCCCGCGACGAGATCGACGCCGCGATCGCGATGCTCCGCGGCCCCGACGAGGCCCCGGTCGCCCTCGACATCCAGCCGTTCGAGTTCGCCGAATGGGCGCGGGCCGGGGCCGTGCTCGCCATCCGGGACCACCTCCGGTTCTGAAACGCTTAGTTTCATGAGTTGACAAACAATGGCGACTTGTCGATACTTGGGCGGCCCCAGCCGGTCCATCGAGGAGTCCGCATGTCTGAATCGAGCACTGTCGCCGAACCCCCGCCGCTCCGGCGCGCCCCGGCTCCGCGCCAGGCTGTCCCGCACGACCCCGAGAGCGACGGGAAGACCCGGATGCTCTGGGCCGCAGGCGTCTCCGTCGTCGTGCACCTGCCCGAGCGCGGGCTCCCCGAAGTGCTGCACTGGGGCCGCGACCTCGGCGACCTCGGCCCCGGCGACTTCGAGCAGCTGCGGCTCGCCCGCGTCCGCCCCGTCTCGCCCAGCGCGCTCGACGCCCCCTGGCCCCTCACCCTCGTGCCGGGCGAGCACGACGGCTGGGAGGGCCGCCCCGGCTTCGCCGCGCACCGCGCCGGGCAAGCCCAATATCCAGAGTGGAGAGTCGCCGACGCGGGCTTCGAGGCCGACGCCGAGACCAGGACGCTCCACGTCCGCGCCGAGGCCCCCGGCCTGCTGCTGCACAGCGAACTGCGCCTCGACGACAGCGGCGTCCTGCGCATCGCCCACGAGATCGTCAACACCGCGGCGGAGCCGCTCTCCCTCGCCTCACTCGAACCCGTGCTGCCCGTCGACGACCGCGCCGCCGAGGTCCTCGACTTCACCGGCCGCTGGACCCGCGAACGCGTCCCCCAGCGCGGCCCGCTCGCCCAGGGCAGCCGCGTCCGGGAGACCCGGCGCGGGCGCACCGGCCACGACTCCCCGTTCGCCCTCGTCCTCGGCACCCCCGGCTTCGACAGCGCCGCAGGCGAAGTGTGGGCGGTGCACCTCGGCTGGAGCGGGGACGCCGTCTACCGCCACGACGCCCTCCCCGAGGCCCGGACCCTCCTCGGCGCCGGGCCGCTGCTGCGCCCCGGCGAGATCGAACTCGCCCCGGGCGAGTCGTTCCGCACTCCCGACGCCGTGTTCGTCTGGAGCGACCGGGGGCTCGACGGCCTCGGCGACCGCTTCCACCGCTCGCTGCGCGCCCGGCCCGCGCACCCGCGCGAACCCCGCCCAGTCGTCCTCAACACCTGGGAGGCCGTCTACTTCAAGCACGACCTCGACCGGTTGGAAGCGCTCGCACGCACCGCCGCCGACATCGGCGTCGAGCGGTTCGTGCTCGACGACGGCTGGTTCCGGGGCCGACGCGACGACACCGCCGGGCTCGGCGACTGGACCGTCGACACCGGGGTCTGGCCCGAGGGCCTGCACCCGATCGTGCGCACCGTCCGCTCCCTCGGCATGCAGTTCGGCCTGTGGTTCGAGCCGGAGATGGTCAACCCGGACTCCGACCTCGCCCGCGCGCATCCCGAATGGCTGCTCCAGCCGCCCGCGACCAGAGCGTGGCGCGGCCAGCACGCGCTCGACCTGACCCGGGCCGAGGCGTTCGACCACCTGCTCGAGTCGATCTCCGCGCTCGTCGCCGAATACGGCCTCGACTACATCAAGTGGGACCAGAACCGCGACCTCATCGAGGCCGTCCACGACGGGCGCGCGAACGTCCACAAGCACACCGCCGCCGTCTACCGGCTCCTCGACCGCCTCCGCGAGCGCCACCCGGCGCTGGAGATCGAGTCGTGCGCCTCCGGCGGCGCCCGCGTCGACCTCGGCGTCCTCGAGCGCACCGACCGGGTGTGGGCCTCGGACACGAACGACCCCATTGAGCGCCTAGCGATCCAGCGCTGGACCGAGCTGCTGTTGCCGCTCGAACTCATCGGCTCCCACATCGGCCCGCCGACCGCGCACACCACCCATCGGGCCGCGAGCCTCGACTTCCGGGTGGCGACCGCGCTGTTCGGCTCCTTCGGGATCGAATGGGACGTCACCGCGTGCACCCCGGCCGAACTCGGCCGGCTGCGCGACGCCGTCGCCTGCTACCGGCGCCTGCGCGGCCTCCTCCACAGTGGCGCGATGAGCCACCTCGACACCGGCGACGGCGGCGCGACCGCGACCGCCGTCGTGTCCGACGACCTCCGCCATGCGGTGGTGCGGGTCGCCAGGCACGCCACCGGAGACCGTGCCCTCGGCACGGCGCTGCGCGTCCCGGGCCTGGAGCCCGGCACGCGCTACCGGGTCGCGCCCGTGGCCGAGCTGCCGGTGCCGCGCGGCCTCGACGAGCAGCCCCCGCCGTGGCTCGCGGAGGACGGCCTGCGCCTGCCCGGCTCGGTGCTCGCCGCCGTCGGCGTCCAGCTCCCGCTGCTCGCCCCCGGCGAGGCCCTCGTCCTGGAGATCACCGCCCTGCCATAAGAAATTGACATTCATCGATCCTTGACGGGGATGGGGCGCGGTGCCATACTTTGGGCGGATGTGATCGCGCACACACCGCACCCTCACGGCTCCTTGCGCCGCACGAGAAACGGCCCCGCATGAACCTTTCTCCGCCTCGACCGCGCCGCCTCCACGGCCTCCTCCTCAGCCTGCTGTCCGCGCTGGTCCTCGTACCGGTCGCCGTCCTCACGGGTGCATCGCCCGCGGCGGCCGACACGAGCCAGTTCCGCGGCTTCAACTGGGCCGTGCTGGGGGACAACTTCGTCGAAGGCCCCCTCGTCCTGGACCGGCTGAGCCAGTCCGACAGCTACGACACCGTCCGCGCGAAGGCCGACGCGATCTACGCCGACATGGCCGCGACCATGGGCGCCAACACCGTCCGGCTCCCCGTCAACACCCACACCGTGGGCACGACCTGGTGGAACGCCTACCGCGGCACCATCGACGCCGCCACCGCCCGCGGCTTCAAGGTCATCCTCGCCTACTGGGAGGACGGCGCGGCCTCAGGCGGGCGCATCACGAACATGACGGCGTTCAACACCATGTGGAACACCGTGACCTCCCAGTACGGCTCCAACAGCCTCGTCTACTTCGAGCCGATGAACGAGCCCCACGGCTACAGCGCGAGCGAGTGGACGAACGTCGCGGCCTCGTGGATCAGCGCCCGGCCCTCGGTCCCGAAGGGCCGCATCCTCATCGGCGGCACCGGCTACAGCCAGGACGCGAAGCCGATCTGCGCCGACTCCCGCCTCGACGGCACCCTCGTGTCCTTCCACCACTACCAGTTCTTCTATGGCACCAAGGACTACGCCGGGTGGGTGCAGAGCGTCCGCGACCAGCTCGGCACGTGCGGCCCGCGCTCGGTCCTCACCGAGTTCGGCGCGCCGATGAACGACGGGCGCGACTACGCGAACGCCGCCAGCACCGACAACTTCGTGCGCTACCTCCGGGCCGTCACCGACGTGGCCCGCGAGCAGCGCATGGGCTCGACCTACTGGCCCGCGATCGGCGGCAAGCCCGGCACGATCGGGTACGACTGGTACTCCATGTTCGCCGCGAGCGGCTCCGGCACCGCCATCGACCTCACGGTCCGCAACCCCTCAGGGGCCGACCGGATCCGGCACGCTTGGGGCGACGCGATCGGCGGCGGCCAGACCACCGACATCGTGAACCGCCTGTCCGGCAGATGCGTCGACGTCGTCAGCGGCTCAACCGCGGACGGGGCCGAGATCATCCAGTACGACTGCCACGGTCGCGCCAATCAGCAGTGGACCCTGCGCGACGCGGGCGGCGGCTACGTCCAGATCGTCTCCGCCGCTTCGGGAAAGTGCCTCGACATCAGCGGCGCTTCCACCGCCGACGGCGCGAGGGCGATCCTGTGGACGTGCGGCAGCGGTACGAACCAGCAGTGGCAGCAGCGCGACGCGGGCGGCTACGTCCAGCTCGTCGCCCGCCACTCCGGCAAGTGCCTCGACCTCGTCGGCGGCGGCACCGCCAACGGCGTCCGCCTGCAGCAGTCCACGTGCGGCACCGGCACGAGCCAGCACTGGACCGTCTGAACTCCTTTGTAAGTGCCGGCAACCAAACCGGCTCGAGCAGTCGCCTCCGGCGGCGGTCGACACCGCGACCGCCGCCGATCGGCTTATGCCGCTTGTCGATCCGCAGTCGAATGTCCTGAATTGTCGGTGCAGTTCATGCTCACTTAGTTTCATGTATTGACAAAGATGAGGATCTTGGCTTACGGTGCTTCACGGGCCATGGACGCGCATCTATCTATGCGCTTAGAAACCGGGCCCGCCACGAAACCGCCTCCCCTGACAGGAGTCCTCCCATGAGTCCATCCACCGCGCACCGGCGACGGCTGCGCCTCGGCGTGCTGGCCGGAGCCGCCGTCACCGCCCTCACGGCGGGCCTCCTCGGCGCGGTCGGCGCCCAAGCGGCCCAAGGCTGCGAAGTCGACTACGAGGTCACAGGCGAATGGCCCGGCGGGTTCATCGCCGAGGTCGAGGTCACCAACCTCGGCGAGCCGGTCGACGGCTGGAGCCTCGAGTGGACCTGGCCCGACGGCCAGCGCGTCACGAGCATGTGGAACGCGAAGCACACCGCCTCAGGCGAGACCGCGACGGCCGAGAGCTACGGCTACAACAAGCGCATCGCCACCGGCGACTCGACCGCCTTCGGCTTCACCGGCTCCTGGTCCGGCGAGAACACCGACCCGACCGGGTTCAAGCTCAACGGGCGCCTGTGCGACGGCACCACCGGCGAGCCCACCGAGACGCCCACGGGCGGACCCGCCGAGTGGGACAACGCCGTGGACCAGGTCGCGGCCATGGAGCCGAGCACGAACATCGGCAACACGCTCGACGCGCTGGGCGGCGAGACCGCCTGGGGCAACCCGATGATCACCGAGGAACTGCTCCAGACCTACAAAGCCGAGGGCTACAACTCGATCCGGCTTCCCGTGACCTGGGACGAGTTCACCGGCCCGGGTCCGGACTACACGATCGCGCCCGAGCGCATGGAGCGCGTCGCGCAGGTCGTCGACTGGGCCCTGGAGAACGACCTGCAGGTCATGATCAACCTCCACCACGACTCGTGGATGTGGCTCGACGAGCTGCCGAACGACCACGACAACGTCATGGCCAAGTTCGAGGCGATGTGGACGCAGATCGCCGAGCGGTTCAAGGACTACCCTGAAGGGCTGTCGTTCGAGAGCAACAACGAGCCGCAGTTCGTGGGCAAGGAGGGCGACGCGGGCGACCCCTACAACGAAGAGCTCAACCGCGCCTTCTACGACATCGTCCGCGGCTCCGGCGGCGGCAACGCCGACCGGCTCCTGGTCCTGCCGACGCTGAACACCAACGCCGCGCAGGAGCGCCTCGACCCGCTCAAGGCCATGATCGACAGCCTGAACGACGACATGGTCGCCGCGACGATCCACTACTACGGGTTCTGGCCGTTCTCGGTGAACGTCGCCGGGTACCCGACCTACGAGGAAGTGTCCCAGGCGGACCTCGCGGGCGCCTTCCAGCGGACGCACGACACCTTCACTGCGAACGGCATCCCGGTCATCGTGGGCGAGTGGGCGATCCTGAACTACGGCGTCACCGGTCCCGAGGTGGTCGAGTACGGGGAGATGCTGAAGTTCTTCGAGGACCTGCAGTTCCAGGCCCGTCAGTACCACTTCACGACGATGATCTGGGACGCGATCCAGTTCCTCAACCGCAACACCCTCCAGTGGCACGACCAGTACCTCCAGGATCGGATCTCCTCCAGCTGGACCACCCGCTCGGGTTCGACCTCGTTCGACCGGATCTACCTGGAGAAGGCCGGGACCATCGGCGACGTGTCGCAGACGCTCAACCTGAACGGCCTGGAGTTCGAGGGCCTGTGGCACGGTGACACGCAGCTGGTCGAGGGCACCGACTACACGCTCTCGGGCGACACGCTCACGTTCAAGGCCGCGACCCTCACCCGCCTCGCGGGCGACCGCGCCTACGGCACCAACGCCACCGTCGAGGCCCGCTTCTCCGCGGGCGTCCCGTGGCGCATCAACATCATCACCTTCGACCAGCCCGTGCTCTCGGACGCGACCGGGACGAACTCGCTCGTCATCCCGACCCAGTTCAAGGGCGACCGCATCGAGCAGATGGAGGCCCACTACGCGGACGGCTCCAACGCCGGACCCGCCTCCTGGACCCCGTACCAGGAGTCCAACGTGAGCTGGCTGCCGAACTACAACGGCGGCACGATCACCGTCCCGACCTCGTTCGTCAACGCGATCCGGGACGGCGAGCCCGTCACGATCACGTACCACTTCTGGGGCGGCGACTCGGTCGACTACACCGTCACCAAGAACGGCACCACCGTGACCGGTACCGCCTCCTAGCGGCCGCGGCGCGAACACGAGCCGGGGCCCGGCGGCACGACCTGCCGCCGGGCCCCGGCCCGCTCCTGTTCCCCGGTCAGTCCCAGTGAAGGTCCGCGCCGTTGGAAGCGATGACGCCGCGGTACCAGTCGGCGCTGCGCTTCAAGGTGCGCCGCTGCGTCCGGTAGTCGATGTGGACCAGCCCGAACCGCTTCGAGTAGCCCTCGCCCCATTCGAAGTTGTCGACGAGCGACCAGACGAAGTAGCCGCGCAGGTCGACGCCCTTCTCGACGGCCGCGCCCGCCGCGCGGAAGTAGCCGTCCAGGTAGTCCACGCGCGCCTGGTCGTCGACCGTGCCGTCAGGGCCGACCTCGTCGTCGAACGAGGCGCCGCTCTCGGTGACGTAGACCGGCAGGTCGGTGTACTCGGCGTGCACCCGCTCCAGGATCCGCCGCAGGCTGTCCGGCGTGATCTCCCAGCCGAAGCTCGTGAGCGGACCCTGTGCCGGGAGGTTGCTCGCCCCCATGCGCGCGTCCGCGTCGTCGGCCGCGACCCGGAAGTGGTGGTAGTGGTTGACCCCCACGAAGTCCAGCGGCGCGGCGATCGTCTCCATGTCTCCCGGCTCGACGGCCGCGAACGCCCCGGTCGGGCCGTAGTGCGCCACCACGTCCTCCGGATAGGACCCCTTGAACAGCGGGTCCAGGAACAGCCGGTTGCCCGAGCCGTCCGCCAGCCGCGCCGCGGCCGCGTCCTCCGGACTGTCGCTCGCCGCCTCGATGTCGGTGAGGATCACCGCCGAGCCCACGCGCGCCTCGGGCTGCCGCTCCCGGATCGCCTTGACCGCCAGGCCGTGCCCGAGGTTGAGGTGGTGGGCCGCGCGCAGCGCCGCCGCGAGGTCCGTGCGGCCGGGGGCGTGGACCCCGTCGGCGTACCCGAGGAACGCCGCGCACCAGGCCTCGTTGACCGGGATCCAGTCCTCGACCAGGTCGCCCAGGGCCTCGGCGGTGCGCGCGGCGTAGTCGGCGAACATGAGGGCCGTGGCCCGCTCCGGCCACCCGCCCTCGTCCTCCAGGACCTGCGGCAGGTCCCAGTGGTACAGCGTCACGAACGGCCTGATGCCGCGCGAGCGCAAGTCCTCCAACTGCTCCCGGTAGAACGCGACCGCCTTCGGGTTGAGCTCCCCGCGCCCGGTCGGCTGGAGCCGCGCCCACGAGACCGACATCCGGTACGCCCGCAGGCCGATGCCCTCGGCGATCGCGAAGTCCTCGCGCCAGCGCCGGTAGTGGTCGCAGGCCTCGTTGCCGGTGTCGCCGTCGCGGGTCTTCCCCGGCGTCGCCGAGAAGGTGTCCCAGATGGACGGCAGGCGGCCGTCCGCGTCGGCGGACCCCTCGATCTGGTAGGCCGCCGTGGAAGCGCCCCAGAGGAAGTCCTTCGGGAACGGGCTGGCGTCGGTCATGGTGGCGGGCTCCTTGTGCGGTCGGTTCATTTGTCCACTCCGGACACGACGATCCCCTGGACGAAGACGCGCTGCGCCGCCAGGAAGATGAGCATCGGGAGGATCAGGGCGAGCAGCGCGGCGGCGAGGATCAGCTGCGGCTCGGCGTTGTACACGCCGTTGAAGTAGCTGAGGCCCACGCCGATCGGCACGATGTCGCGGTTGCCGGCGAGGTAGAGCAGCGGCTCGAAGAAGTCGTTCCAGGCGTAGAAGAAGTGGAAGAGGCTGACGGCCGTGAGCGCGGGCACCGACTGCGGGATGATGACCCGCACGAAGGTCCGGATCGGGCCCGCGCCGTCCATGCGGGCGGCCTCCTCCAGTTCGCGCGGGATCGTCAGGAAGTACTGGCGCAGCAGGAACACGTTGAACGCGCTGGCGAAGAACTGCGGCACGATAAGCGGCAGGTAGGTGCCGACCCATCCCATCTGGAGGAACACCGCGTACTTTGGCACGAGCGTGACGGCGGGCGGCAGCAGGATGGTGGCGAGCAGGAGCCCGAACAGGAGCCCGCGGCCGGGGAAGCGGAACCGGGCGAAGCCGTAGGCGACGACCGCCGAGGAGACGACGGTGGCGATCATCGTGGTGAGCGCGTAGAACAGGGTCCAGCCGGTGAGCCGCAGGAAGTCGATGGTCGTCCACGCCTCGCTGTAGTTCTCCCACTGCGGGTCGAACCCGCGCACGGGTTCGAGGGTGCGCCAGCGGCCCTCCCATTCGACCGGGCCCGCGGCGGTGTCGGCGGGGTCGATGAAGACGCTGGACTCGCGGCCCGGTTCGAGCAGGGCGAGTTCGCGCGTGGAGCCGTCGGGCATGGGCACGGCGTACACGTCGTGCTCCTCGCCTTCGTATTCGAAGGTGACAGCGGTGACCGGCAGGACCGGGCTGTCGGCGTCGGCGACCTGGTCCTTGTCCTTGAGGGAGGTGACGGCGCCGTAGCCGAGCGGCATGAGGAACACCATGACGAGCAGGAACGCGCCGAGTGTCGTGCACCCGGCGAGGAGGATGCGGCGGCGGCGCCGGGCGGTCGCGGCGTCGGTCTCGCGGGTGGGGCTGTCGACGGTCATGACCGCTCCGTTCCGTAGTGGACCCAGTGTCGGGCGGTGCTGAACAGCAGGGCGGTCAGGGCGCCGACGACGAGGAAGATGAACCAGGCCAGGGCCGCGCCGTAGCCCATGTTCCCGAACACGAACGCCTCCTCGTAGAAGTGGACGAGCAGGAAGCGGCTGGCCCCGTCCGGGTGGCCCGAGGCGCCGAACAGGACCCACGGCACCACGAAGTACTGCATGACCAGGACCGAGCCGATGACGAGGTTGTAGAACATGACCGGCGACAGCAGCGGGAGGGTGATGCTGGTGAGCCTGCGCCACCAGCCCGCGCCGTCGATGGCGGCGGCCTCGTACAGCTGCGTCGGGATGCCTTGCAGCCCTGCGAGGTTGATCATCATGGCGTTGCCGACGCCCCACAGGCCGATGAAGCTGAACGCGAACAGCACGAGCACCGGGTTGTCGAGCCAGCGCATGCCGGAGGTGCCGGAGGCCTGGACGCCGGTGAGGTCGATGAGCCGGTTGAGCCAGCCGGTCTGCGGGTTGAGCACTTGCTGCCAGATGAGGATCCCGGCGACGAGCGGGATCATCGACGGCGCGTAGAACATGAGCCGGAAGAAGTTGCGGCCCTTGAGGTGCGAGGAGTTGAGCAGCAGCGCCAGCGCGAGGGAGACGACGAGGCTCACGGGCAGGAACACGAGGGTGAACCGCAGCGTGACGAGCAGCGAGGTCCAGGTGTCGGGGTCGGACAGCGCCCGCTCCCAGTTGCCCAGGCCCACGAACGCGGTCTCGTCGGGCGCGGTGAGCTTGAAGTCGAGGGTGGAGAACACGAGCGAGGCGGCGATGGGGATCGTCCAGAACAGGACGAAGCCGATGAGCCACGGGGAGATGAAGGCGTAGCCCCAGCGGGCCTCGCGCCGCTGCATGGAGGTCGGCGGGCGCTTCGGCGCGCGCGGGCGGCGCCGGACGGACAGCACCGCTTCGGTGAGGTCGGACATTGGCGTCCTTTCGGAAGGGGCGGTCGGGCGGGGCGCGCGGGGCGCTCCCGCCCGACCGGTCAGGAGGATCGGGCGGGAAGGGTCACGCGGCGTCGAAGACGGCCTGGAGTTCGGTCCTGAGCGCTTCGAGCTCGGCCGGGATGTCGAGCCCCTCCTCCTGGCTGAACCTGGTCCCGTACTCGGCGATGACCGCTTCGGCCTCGAGGAAGTTCGGCATGCCGCCCTCGTGCGAGGGGTTGTCCACGTAGGACATGCCCTCGACGGCGACGTCCCAGTCGATCTCCTGGCCTTCGAAGTTCTCGGCGCCGACCCGGTCGAAGTAGCCGTCCTGGAGGCTGATGCGGGCGGGCATGCCGCCGTAGGTGGTCGTCAGCGCCTCGGCTGCGTCGCCGAGGAGGTAGGTGAGGACCTCGAACGCCTCGTCGGGGTGCTCGGTGCCGGCGGTGATGGAGAAGGTGTCGGCGTGGAGCTTCGCGGTGGTCGCGCCGTCGTAGGCCGGGACGGCGGCGGTGTTCCAGTTGCCTTCGAAGCCGCCCATGCAGCAGGTGGCGTACCACAGGTGCGAGTAGCCGAGCGCGAGGTTGCCGGACTCGAACCACGAGCCCGCGTTGAGCATGTCGGAGTCGCCGTAGGGCCCGTTGGGGATGAAGTGCTGCTCCCACATGCCGTCGTAGTACCACTGCTGGGCGGCGGCCCAGTGCTCCGGGATCTGGGCGTCGCCGGACTCGCTGACGAGCGAGCCGGGGCCGAACAGGGTGGACTGGGCGCGGATGTCGGCGAAGACGTTGCCGAACCCGAACTGCACGATGTCGTCGGGGTTGAACGCGGGGTCGTTGGCGTCGTTGCCTTCGCCGTCGACGGTGAGCTGCATGGCGATGTCGGTCAGGGTCGCGATGTCCCAGGGGCGCTCGTTGCCCTCCGCGTCGACGTACGGCGCGCCGTACTCCTGCGGCGGGTAGGGGAGTCCCGCCTCGTCGAAGAGGTCGAGGTTGACGTACATGAACGACGGGAAGACCGCGAACGGCAGGCCGATCTGGCCCTCGTCCTCGATCTGGTAGAAGTCGACGAGCGCGGGGTCGAAGTCGGTGAGGTCGTAGTCGTTCTCCTCGATGAGCGGCGTGAGGTCGAGCCAGGCCCCGGGGAAGGTGGAGCGGCCGCGGATGCCCATGGGCCCCACGATGTCCGGGGCGTCGCCGGTGGCGATCTGGGTGGAGAGGATGTCGGGGGCCTGGTCGGCGTCGACGATCTCGAGGACGAGCTCGATCTCGTCCTGGCTCGCGTTGAACTCGTCGACGATCTGCTCCTGGGCGGGGATCGTGGGGGCGTCGGAGCCGACGCCCATGCCGACGAACCACCGGATCTCGACGGGTCCGGCGGCGGCGCCGGACCCGTCGAGGCAGGCGGTGGCCGCCAGCGCGGTGCACGCGCCCACGACGAGCGCGCGGGTGGTCGCGGCGGTGCGGCCGCGCGGGGTGAATCTGGTCCTCATGGGATGCTCCTCGATCGGAGCCTGCGGCGGCTCCGACGGTGCTGAAGGGATGTGAAGGGCTGTGGTCGAAGGGACGGACGGTGGTGGACGGGCATGCGCCCGAGCCGCCCGGAGGTAAGCTCGATGCGTTGTACACGACTTACCTATAAGACTTAGATTAAGTATTCGGGAACGCGCCGTCAATCTCCTCGACATAACGGCCTGATCTCGGACCCGTAACTACCCACTGGTGGAGCGATGGAACGACCCCGGCACAAGACGACCCGGGACCTCAAGCAGGGCAACAGGATGCGCCTGCTGCGGACCCTCTATTTCGACGGACCGCTGACCCGCCGCGACCTGGGACCGGCCACCGGCCTCAGCACCGCCTCGGTCAGCAACGTGACCGCCGAGCTCCTCGCGCAGGGGGTCCTGCGCGAGGGCGGCAAGGTCGAGTCCGACGGCGGGCGCCCGCACATCCTCCTCGACGTCGACCCCGGGCACGCCCGCGCGGTGGGCGTCGACGTCGGCGAGACCCACGTCCGGGTCGAGCTGGTCGACCTCAAGCTGGGCGAGCTCGCCAGCGCCGAGTACCCGCTGGCCCCCGGCGTCCACGACCCCTCCACTGTGGTCGAGCACATCGTGGCGGGCGTCCGCTCCGTCCTCGCCGCGTCCGACGGCCCGCAGGTCCTGGGCGTCGGGGTCGGCATGCCCGGCATCGTGGAGTACGGGCCGGACGGGGTCATCCACGCCAAGGCCTTCGGCTGGGACGCGGTCCCGCTCGGCCGGATCCTCATGGAGCGCCTGGCGCCCCTGCCCGTCCACGTCGACAACGGCGCGATGACGATGGGTCAGGCCGAACTGTGGTCCGGGGCCGGGCGCGGCGCGGACAACGCCGTGATCGCCCTGATCGGCACCGGCGTCGGGTCGTGCATCGTCACCGACGGGCGCCTCTACCGCGGCTCGGCGAGCAGCGCCGGGGAGTGGGGGCACACGACCGTGGAGGTGCGGGGCCGCCGCTGCCGTTGCGGCGCACCGGGATGCCTGGAGGCGTACGTCGGCGCCGAAGGCGTGCTCGCCCGCTTCCGCGCCGTCGGCGGCACGGTCGCGGAGGACGACGAGGAGGCGGCGTTCGCCCGGCTGCTGGACGACCCTTCCGAGGCGGCGCGCACCGTCGTCGACGAGACCGTCGAGTACCTCGGCGCGGGCGTCGCCGACCTGCTCAACCTCTTCAACCCCGAACTCATCGTCATCGGCGGCTGGGCCGGGCTCATGCTCGCCGAGCGCCGCATGGACGACATCGCGGCCGCGGCGCGGTCCTACGCTCTCGACCAGCCCTTCGAGACGGCGCGGATCGTGCCCGGCAGGCTCGGGCCCGACGCGGTCGCGAAAGGCGCGGCGACGCTGGTGATCGAGCGGTTCCTGGGCGGCGGACCGGAATGACCCCGGCCCGCCGCCGACCGGTCAGTGGGACGGCGCGTGCTCGGCGTCGTCGCGGAGCCTGCGGTTCGGCAGGACGAACGCGAGGACGGTGCCGACCAGGATCACCGGGACGAGGCCGAGGAAGATCGGCAGCAGCGAGTCCGCGTACGCGTCGATCACCTGGTCGCGCAGCGCTTCGGGGAGCGAGCGGACGATCGCGGGCGTGATCGACTCGGCTCCGGCGCCGCCGAAGTCGGTGCCGATCGACCCGAGGGCGTCGGTGAGGCGGTTGGTGAAGATCGCGCCGACCACCGCGACGCCCACGGTCGCGCCGATCTCTCGGAAGAAGTTGTTCGAGGAGGTCGCGGTGCCGACCTCGCTCTGCGGGAACGCGTTCTGGACGGCGAGGACGAGGTTCTGCATGACCAGGCCCATGCCCGCGCCGAGCAGCCCTATGTAGAGGCACAGCACCCACACCGGCGACGACGGGTCGAGAGTGGACATGAGCCAGATCCCGACGGGCATGACGAGCATGCCCGCGATCACGAACCCCTTGTAGCGCCCGAGCTTCGACACCAGCGCGCCCGACGTGGTCGCGGTGAGCATCATGCCCACGACCATCGGGATGAGCAGCAGGCCGGACTCGGTCGCGGAGTACCCGTACACCATCTGCAAATACGTGGGCATATAGGAGACGACGGCGAACATGCCCAGGCCGATCGCGATCATGCCGATGAGGGTCGCGATGGAGAAGACCGGGTTCTTGAGCATCCGCAGCGGGATGAGCGGTTCGGCGGCGCGCCGCTCGACGACGCAGAACAGCACGGCGGCGGCGACGGTGACCGCGCCGAGCCACAGGATGGTGGGGGAGGTCCAGTCGTACTCGGTCCCGCCCCACGTGCACACCAGGATCAGGCTGGTGACGGCGACGGCCATGAGCGCGGTGCCGAGGTAGTCGAACCTGACCTTGACCTGCTTGTGCGGCAGCTTGATCGCGGCCGCCGAGATGGCGAGCGCGGCGACGCCCAGGGGCAGGTTGATCCAGAACGCCCAGCGCCAGTCGGTGTTGTCGGTGATCCAGCCGCCGAGCAGCGGCCCGGCGACGGCGGCGAGGCCGAACACGGCGCCCATGGGGCCCATGAACTTCGCCCGCTGCCTGACCGGGACGAGGTCGGCGATGATCGCTTGGGAGACGATCATGAGCCCGCCGCCGCCGAGGCCCTGGAGGGCGCGGAAGGCGATGAGCTGCGGCATGTCCTGCGCGAACCCGGCGAGCCCGGAGCCGAGGACGAAGACCGCGAGGGCGGCGAGGAAGAGCCTGCGGCGTCCGATGAGGTCGCCGAGCTTGCCGTAGACGGGCATGCCGATCGTGGCCGCGAGGATGTACGCGGTGGTCACCCAGGCCATGTGCGACAGGCCGTCGAGTTCGCCGACGATGGTCGGCAGCGCGGTGGAGACGATGGTCTGGTCCAGCGCGGACAGCAGCATCGTGACCATGAGGGCGGCGTAGATCCACCCGAAGTGGGAGGGGAGCTTCGCGCTCTCCGGTGCGGCGGGGGCGGCCGGGTTCTCGGCCGTTGCGGTGGTCATGGGTGCTGGACTCCGAATGCGGGAAGGATGACGGTGTCGATGAAGCGGCCGACGTAGGCCTCGTCAGGAAACTGTCCGGTATGGACGCGGTGGGCGATGAGGGACGCGAACAGCAGCTCGTTGATGAACTCGCGGGCGGGGGCGTCGGCGGCGATCTCGCCGCGCTCGGCGGCCCGGTCGAGCACCGCCTCGACGGCGCGGCGCATCGGCCCGACCAGGATCTCCCGCTGCGCTTCGTCGAGCTCGGGGTCCTTGCGGGCCGCGTTCGCCAGCCCGGACATGAGGTCGTGGTCCTCGGGCCCGGCCTCGATGACCGCCCTCGCCCCGGCGAGGAGGTCACCGCGGAGGCTCCCGGTGTCGACGTCCTCGAGCGGCGCGGGGCGGCGGTGGCGCACCGCCTCCACCACCAGGCGCGGCTTGCCGTCCCAGTGCCGGTACAGCGTCGCGGTGCTGGTCCGGGCCTCGGCCGCGATCTGCTGCGTGGTGACCTTCTCGTAGCCGTGCTCCCTGACCAGGCGCACGACCACGTCGAAGATCTCGGCCTCGCGCTCGGGCGAGAGCCGCGACTTGCGTTCCAAAGCCGCCTCCGTCTCTAAACGAAATGCTTTCGTTTCGATAAGCATGCCACAGCCCCGGCACCGCCGACAACTCCCGGCCGCGCGATGGAAGGTACTGTGCCCACGGGCGGCGCCGGCCGCCCTCGACCCGCGGCCCCGCGCCGCACACCGGGAGGGAAGCGCATGGGCCGCGACGAGGACGGCACCCGGTGACCGGCGGACTGCTGTGGGGCCTCACCGGCCTGGCGCTGCTCGACTCGGTCAACGCCGCCACCATCTGGATCGTCATCGTGATCCTGCTGGGCGCCAAGCGCCCCGCCCCGACCGGCTGGGCGTTCATGCTCGGCGCGGCCGCGTCCTTCCTCGCCATCGCGCTGGCCTTCTACTTCGGCATGTCGTTCGCCGACTCGGTCCTCGAAGGGTTCACCCTGTGGCTGCGCCGCGCCCTCTTCGCCGGACTCGCGGTCGCACTGGCCGTCATGGGCGTACGCAGACTCCGGCCGCGCGAACGCAAGGGCTACACGCTGCCGCCCTGGGTCAACGCCTGGAGCGCACTGCCGTTCGGCGTCCTCGCCACCCTCGGCGACCTCCCCAACGCCTTCCCGATGGTCCTCGCCGTCGAACGCCTCATCCACGCCGACATCGCCGCCCCCGCCGCAGTCGCCGTCCTCGTCGGCTACACCCTCGTATACGCCCTGCCCTCGGCCCTCATCCTCGCCGCAGGCCTCGCGTTCAACGATGAACTGCGCGAACAGCTCGAGACGATGCTCGGCGGCCACACCTCCGGCACCGCCGCGCCGAGCACGAAGACCGCCGCCGCCTGCTTCGCGGGCGCCGCCGCGAGCCTCGCCGTCCTGTTCCTATGGGTCGGTTAGACACCCGCAAAGTCCGCACTTCATCTTGTGCACGGGTCGGAGTTGCGCCACAATCGTCGAAATAGACATTGATGCTCAACTATGTCTAGGTTGTCGCCGCCCCCCACCCGGCGACTCCAGCCCCACCCGCCCGAGACTCGGAGGACGACATGACCACCGAAGCACCACGGACAAGGCCCAACTGGAGATCCGTCCTCGTCTGGACCGCGATATCGATCGCCGGAGCCGCCGCCTGGGGCGTCATCGCCCTCGCCAGAGGCGAAGAGATCTCCGCGTTCTGGCTCGTCCTCGCCGCACTCGGCTCCTACGCCATCGGCTACCGCTTCTACGCCAAGTTCATCGCCCGCAAAGTCCTGCAGGTCGACGACACCCGCGCCACACCCGCCGAACGGCTCGAAGACGGCGTCGACTTCCAGCCCACCGACCGCCGCGTCCTCCTCGGCCACCACTTCGCCGCCATCGCGGGCGCCGGACCCCTCGTCGGACCCGTCCTCGCCGCCCAGATGGGCTACCTCCCCGGAACGATGTGGATCATCGCCGGAGCCATCTTCGCCGGAGCCGTCCAGGACATGGTCGTCCTGTTCATCTCCATGCGCCGCAACGGCAAGAGCCTCGGCCAGCTCGCCCGCGACGAGATCGGCCCGATCGGCGGGGCCGCCGCCCTCGTCGGCGTCTTCTCCATCATGATCATCATCCTCGCGGTGCTCGCGCTCGTCGTCGTCAACGCGCTGGCCGCCTCGCCGTGGGGCACGTTCTCGATCGCCATGACCATCCCGATCGCACTGCTCATGGGCTTCTACCTGCGCACGCTGCGGCCGGGCCGGGTGATCGAGACGAGCCTCATCGGCCTGGCGCTGCTGCTGCTCGCGATCGTCGCCGGAGGCTGGGTCCAGGCCTCGTCGTGGGCCGACGCGTTCACGCTCAGCCCGCAGACCCTCGTGTTCTGCCTCGTCGTCTACGGTTTCGTCGCCGCGGTGCTCCCGGTGTGGATGCTGCTGGCGCCGCGCGACTACCTGTCGACCTTCATGAAGATCGGCACGATCGGGCTGCTCGCGGTCGGCGTGCTCGTCGTCGCCCCGACGCTGCAGGCCGACGCCGTCTCCGAGTTCGCGCTCAACGGCATGGGCCCGGTGTTCTCGGGCGAGCTGTTCCCGTTCGTGTTCATCACGATCGCCTGTGGCGCGCTGTCGGGCTTCCACTCGCTCATCGCCTCGGGCACCACGCCCAAGATGATCCAGAAGGAGTCGCAGGTCCGGATGATCGGCTACGGCTCCATGCTGATGGAGTCGTTCGTCGCCGTCATGGCCCTGATCGCCGCGTGCATCCTCGACCCCGGCCTGTACTACGCCATGAACGCCCCGGCGGGCGTCCTCGGCACCACTGTGGAGTCCGCGTCCACGGCCGTGGCGAACCTCGGGTTCACCATCACCCCGCAGGACCTGCAGGCCGCCGCCGACGCGGTGGGGGAGGAGTCCCTCGTCGCCCGCACCGGCGGCGCGCCGACGCTCGCGGTCGGCATGTCGGAGATCCTCTCCTCGGCCTTCGGCGGCGACGGCCTCAAGGCCTTCTGGTACCACTTCGCGATCATGTTCGAAGCGCTCTTCATCCTGACCACTGTGGACGCGGGCACCCGCGTCGGGCGGTTCATGCTGCAGGACACCCTCGGCAACGTCTGGAAGCCGCTCGGCCGGGTCGGCTGGAAGCCGGGCCTGTGGGCGACGAGCGCGGTCGTCGTGGCCGCGTGGGGCTACTTCCTCTACGCCGGGGTCAGCGACCCGCTCGGCGGCATCAACCAGCTGTTCCCGCTCTTCGGCATCGCCAACCAGCTGCTCGCCGCCATCGCCCTCACCGTCGCGACCACCGTGCTCGTCAAGAGCGGGCGGCTGCGGTGGGCCTGGGTGACGGCCGCGCCGCTCGCCTGGGTCGCCGTGGTCACGCTGACCGCGAGCTGGCAGAAGGTCTTCTCCGACGACCCGCGGATCGGGTTCTTCGCCCAGCGCGAGCGGTACGCCGAGGCCCTCGCGAACGGCGAAGTGCTCGCCCCCGCCAAGGACCTCGGCCAGATGCAGACCGTCGTCACCAACTCGACCGTCGACGGCGTGCTCGCGGCGTTCTTCGCGCTGCTGGTCGTGGTCGTCATCGCCAACGCCGCCGTCGTGTGCTGGCGCGCGCTCCGCTCTGCTGAGCCGCTGCCCTCGACCGAGGCGCCGTACGTCGAGTCGCGACTGCCCGTCCCCGCCGGTCGCGCCGCCTCCAGCGGCGAGAGCACGGAGAACCGGCCGTGACAGTGCGCCGCCTCTTCGGCCTCGCCCGGTGGTACCTGCGCGAACTCACCGGCGAGGCCGCGTACGGCCACTACCTGGACCGGCACCGCCGCACCCACCCGGACGCACCGGCGATGCCCCGGCGCGAGTTCGAGCGCCGCCGCACCGACCGTGGCGACTCGCACCCCGGGGCGCGCTGCTGCTGAACCCCTCCGGCGACAGGAACCGCCCGGACCCGGGCGGTTCCTGTGCCGGGAGGTGCGGGTGAGCAAGTGCGCTGGACCCCACCGCGAAACGTCACCCTTGTGGACACCTCTGGGGGAAGCGATCACTGCCCCGATGCGCCATCATTGATGCAAGCGCGGACTCCCGGCAAAGCCTGCGCGCCAGCGTTGTGGGGGACAGTGCCCTGACGGGCACGGGAGGTGACTCGTCATGGCTGCTATCCCTGCGTCGTCGAGCGTGGTCAGGCCGCGGCTGCTCGCCGAGCTCAACGACCGCGGCGGGCCCGTGCGCCGCGCCGTCATCACCGCGCCCGCCGGGTTCGGGAAGTCGACCCTGCTCGCCCAGCACGCTTGCGCGTTCCCGGGCGGCACGGCCTGGCTCGGCCTCAACCCGGCCCACGCCGACCCCGACGAGTTCACCGCCGACCTGCACCGGGCCGTCATGCCGTTCACCGCCGCGCCCGACCTCTCCGAATCGCCTTCGAGACTCTGGAACCGCCTGCGCGCCTTGACCGGCGCGACCCTTCTCGTCCTCGACGACGTCCACTACCTCGACGACACCGCCGCCGAACGCGTCCTCGACCGGCTGCTGTGCGAACTGCCCGACCAGTGCAGCCTCGCCGTCGCCACTCGCCGCCTCCCCGGCGTCAACCTCGCCCGGCACGAGCTCACCGACCTGCGGTTCATCGACGCCGACCAGCTGCGCTTCCGCTCCTGGGAGATCGACCTGCTGCTGCGCGAGAACTACCAGGAGCCCCTGCCCGCCGGTGACATCGCCGTCCTGGAGCGCCGCCTCGGCGGCTGGGCCGCCGGGCTGCACCTGTTCCACCTGTCCACCAAGGGAAGGCCCCTCGCCGAGCGCCGCTCGGCGGTCGCGGCCCTCACCGGCCGGGCCTCCCTCGCCCACGCGTACATGAGCCGCATCGTCCTCGCCGAGCTGCCCGAGCCGCTCCTGTCGTTCGTGACCCGCATCAGCGTCTTCGACGTCGCCACCGCCGCCCGCTGCGACCGGCTCCTCGGCATCGACGACGCCGCCGCGCGCCTCGCCGAACTCCACCGCCGACAGGTCTTCGTCACCACCACCGACGGCGGCTCCACGTTCCGCTTCCACGAGGCCATGCGCTCGCACCTCGCCGCCGTCCTCGCCGACCGCCACGGCGGGGCCGCCGCCCGCCGCCTCCACGCCGCCGCCGCCGAGATCGTCAAAGCCGAAGGGGCCCTTGTCGAAGCGGCCCGCAGCTTCGCCCGCGCCGAGGACTGGCGGGCCGTGCGCGAACTCCTCGACATGCTCGGCCCGCAGATCACCGGCGACGACTTCGACGCGTGGCGCGACCTGCTGCCGTCCTGGCTCGTGGCCGACGACCCGTGGATGGTCCTCGCCGAAGGCCGCAACCGCCTCGGCCGCGGACGCATCGCCGAAGCCGTCGAATGCTTCGAACGCAGCCAGGCGCTCTCCGCCGACGAAGCCGGCCGCGCCCACGGCCGCCAGGCCGCCGCCGCGGCCCGCGTCTGGCTGCCCGGTCCCGCGCGCCCCGGCGGCGACTGGCGCACCTGGCTCCGCGCCGCCACCCAGGCCCACCCCGCGCTCATCGCCGCCGCCGCCGAAGACCGCATGGCCGAACCGCACGGCCGCACGGTCGCCCTCCTCGCGCACGTCCTCGCCGGGAACCTCCCCGCCGCCCGGACCCTCCTGCGCGACAACGCGCCCGGCGACACCGGGCCCGCCGCCGTCATCGCGCCCCTCGGCGGCGCCGTCCTCGCCCTCCTCGAATCCCAAGGCGACCGCGGCCTGCGCGAACTCTCCCGCGCCGTCGCCGCCGCCGAAGCCGAACGCCTGCCCTGGCTCGCCCGCGTCTCCCGCGCCGCCATCGCGCTCAACGGCACCCAGGACGCCGCGAAGGCCGCCCTGCGCGTCGCCGAGGAATGCGAGCGCGACGGCGACCTGTGGGGAGCGCTCCTCGCCGCCGGGTGCTCCTGGCTCGCCCGGCTCGGCAGCGGCGACCCGGACCTGACCGCGCTCGCCGACCTCGCCGACGGCTTCCGGGCCCTCGACGCGGCCGTGCCCGCCGCCTGGGCGCAGGCGATGTACGCGGTCGCGGCGGCCCACGCCGAGGTGCCCGGCGTCGAGACCGAGATCGAGCGCGCGTCGGACCTGGTGCGCCGCTGCGGGGTCGCCGGGGCGCAGCCGCTCGTGTACGTCGCGGCCGCCGTCGCCGCCGGGCACCCGCCGAACCTCGTCGCCCGCGCCCGCCAGGCCGCCGGGCACTGCGGCTACCCCGTCCAGCTCGTCGAGTCCTGGCTGGGCGAACCGATCCCGCCCGTCCGCGACTCGACCCCGGAAGCGCTCACCGTGACATGCTTCGGCGGGTTCCGGCTCGAACGCGACGGCGCCGAAGTCGACCTCTCCGCGGTGAAACCCAAGGTGCGCATGCTCATGCGCCTCCTCGCCGTCAACGCCGGACGCCCGGTCCACCGCGAGGCGATCATCGACGCCCTGTGGCCCCAGGCGACCCCGCGCGCCGCCACGCACGGCCTCCACGTCGCGATGTCGAGCCTGCGCAAGCTCATCGAACCCGACGCCGCCGGGGGCGTCTTCCGATTCCTCGCCCGCGAAGGCGACGCCTACCGCCTCGTCCTCCCCGCCGACGGCTACTGCGACGTGGTCGCGGTCCGCGAAGCCGCCCGCCTCGCCCGCTCCGCCCCCGACGACGACGCGGCCGCCGCGATCCTCCGCCAGGCCTCCGACGCCTACCGCGGCGACCTCCTCCCCGAGGACGGCGCGGCCGAATGGGTCGTGGGCGAACGCGAACGCCTCCGCCTCGCGGCGTCCTCGGCGGCGGCCGACCTCGCCCGCCTCGAACTCCGGCGCGGCGACGTGGCCGAAGCCCTCGCCGCCGCCGGACGCAGCGTCGGCGTCCACCGCTTCAACGACGAGGCCTGGCGCCTCCTCATCGAAGCCCATGAGCGACACGGCGACCGCGCCGCAGCCGCCGACGCCCTCGCCCGATACCGGGAGGTCCTCGCCGAACTCGGCGTCCACCCCGAGTAGGGCCCTCAGCAGGTCGAGTGGAAGAGACCGCCCACCGATCCGGTGTCGGCGGCCCGGTTGTAGAGCGCGACCGCTTCCGGGGTCTCGGCGGCCTGATAGCCGACATGGAGCCGTTCGAGAAGCGCGATGGTGGCAGGGTCGATCTGGAGGCGCCGCTCCATGCCGAGCGAGAGGACGATCGTCTCGGCACCGCGGTCGATCAAGTACCGGACATCGGAAGGCTGGATGCCGGGGCTGTGCTCGGTGCCCGACTCCCGCCAGTCCCAGGCCTTGCCGCCGCCCGGATGCAGCATGAAGTCCTTGCCGACCCCGAGGTCTTCGATCTCCATGCGTCCCCAGGCGATCGAGAGGATCTTCGGGGAGGAAGGTCGATCAGGCCTCGCATCGCTCATCCCGACATGGTCTCACGAGTGCTCCCGGGACGGCACGATCCTCAGCGTGAAGGGCACATGCGCCGGGACGTGTTCCGCTGCGGCGCTTCGCAGCCGCGATTCGTCCAGGAGGGCCGGATCGGCGACGGCGACGGTGATCGTCACGTGGGGCCGGACCGGCTGTCCCACAGGGTCGGTGGACTGGACCGACGCGATCGTCCCGCCGTTGTCCTCGACCGTGACGCGGCCGCCGGTCAGCAGCGTCAGGTGCGTCGCGAGTCCGTATCGAGTCCCGCGCCAGCGGTGGAGTTCCACCGCATGCGCGACGAAGACGCGCCGCTGCGCGAGCGTCCACTGCTCCTGGACCGGCAGCGCCACCCATCCGGCGAGCCATTCGAGGAAGTCAGGCGGGGCGAGCGCCGGGTCGAGGTAGGCCACGAACCCGTCGAGCGCGAGCAGCACGGGCGCCAGGACCTCGTCCAAGGCCTGCGTGAAGCGCCGCGTGAAGTCGTCCTCGGCGAGCACGCCGGGCAGCTGGTCGGCGATCGGCTGCGGGGTCGCCAGCCCGGGAAGGGCGTCACGAGGCACGGTCGTCGCCTTCCAGGATGCGCACCTGGTGCTGGAATGAGAACGCCAGCGCGTGCCCGGCGAGCTCGATGCGCTGCACCGGGCCGCTGCGCCGCCCAGTGGCGAGGTCGGCGGCGAAGAGCTGCACGTCCTCGACCATCGCGGTGCCCGGGAGCCGTTGCAGCACAGCGAAGACCTCGCCGGACTGCACCGGCCGCCCGAACGGCCAGCCCGTGCCGTCGAGTCCGCCGGAGACCGGGTTCAAGTACGCGTACAGCGCTTCGAGCGCTTCGCCGCGCAGCGCTTCGGCGACGACGCCGGGCGCGGCGCGCAGCTGGGCGACGACGGTGACGCCGTCGTAGTGCGGCGGGCCGACGCGCACCGTGGCCCCGAGGCACCGGCGCGGCTCCAGATAGGACCCGATGCGGTTGACGAGGTCCACGTCCGGAGTCAGCTGGGCCACTGCGGGATTGGGTCCGAGCTCGATGTCGGGGACGACGAGCAGCCGGATCTCGCCGGGCCGTTCGGGAACGGGCACGCACCGCACCCGCGCCGCGTCCGGCGCGGCCTGCTTGGCGAGGTACTCGTAGTCCTCGACGGTCACGGCCCGGTCCCTGGTGCGCAGGAGCATCGGCCCGCGCGCGGCCGCGTTGTCGACGGATTCGCCGTCCACACCGCCGGTCGCCGGGCCCCGGTTGACGACGCGGGTCGTGAACGGGATCGGGTCGCGCTGCACGTTGAGCAGGCCGCGGGCGACGTTCCCTGCCTTGCCGCCGCCGGTGCGGTACTGGGGGACGCGGATCGGCGCGGCCTTGGGCGGCACCGCGCCGAAGTTGCGGATCGCGCCGTCGTCGCCGCGCACGGCCGGGCCGAAGCGGAGCTCGCCGCCGATGGCGTCGAGCGTGAAGTGACGCGAGTCGGGCCCGGACTCGGCGAAGCTCTCGACCTCGTGCCACTGCTGCCAGTCGCCGCCGCCCGCGATCTCGACGACGAGCGGCTCCCCGCCGGTGACGACGGGCCGGTGGGCGAGCCGGAACCGCTGCCCGGGAACGCCTTCGGAGAGCCCGACGACCTCGTCGGCGACGAGTCCGGCGTGCGAGGCGTCGATGGTGCCGCCGATCGTCGCGGCCACGGCGCTCATGAGGCGCGGCGAGTCGCGGTAGAACGGCCGGTTCTCGGCGCGCACGAGGCGCACGCGGAGCCACCCGGCCCGCTGGCGTTCGAGGAGCGCTTCGCGGTGGCTCGGCGGGACGTGCACGACGGTGACGCCGTCCTGGTTGAAGCCGCCCGTGGAGTCGGATTCGATCTCGCAGGGGGTCCAGGCCGTGCCGTCGTAGGCCTCCCAGATCCACGGCGGCCGTTCGGGGTCGACGCCGACGCCTTCGGCGTGGCAGGCGACGCGCAGCTGCACGGCGCAGCGCGGCACCGCGTTCGAGAGTCCGAAGTAGACGCAGTCGTTGTCGGCCGGCGCCTCCTGGAAGCATCGCGCGCCTTCGCCGGAGACGAGCTGATCGGTGTGGTCGGCGAGCCGCCCGCTCGCGCCTCCGGTGAGGACGAGCGCGAGCGAGCACGGGACGATCGCCAGGTCGGCCTCGGTGCGGAACACCACTGGCGCTTCGGTCCCGCCGGACTGGTCGGTGGCGACCTGCGAGCCGCGCGGCACCGGCACGGTCTGGTCGCGGGCGGCCGAGAGCCAGTACGTGACGGGCGTGCGCGCGGCCGTCGGCGGGTGCAGCTTCACGCCGATGAGGTCGAGGAACCGCAGGTAGTGGAGGTCGGGGACCCGGTTGAGCCGGTACAGGAGCTGGTCGGTCATCATGGCGAACGCCTCGATGAGGGTCACGCCCGGATCGGAGACGTTGTGGTCGGTCCACTCAGGGCAGCGCTGCTGCACCAGGCGCTTGGCCTCGTCGACCAGGTCCTGGAAGCGGCGGTCGTCCAGATTGGGCACTGGCAGGCTCATGGGGTCGCCTCCTGGGACTCGGGGCTGTCGTGCGAACCGATGACATAGAACGGGAACACGAGGTTGCGGGGGTCGTTGTCGCCGCGCACCGAGTACGACAGGGCGATGTTCAGGCGTCCGCGCCAGGCCTGGTCGAACGTGACGACCACGTCGGTGAGGCTGATGCGCGGCTCCCAGCGGGTGAGCGCGACCCGCACCTCGTAGGCGATCTTGCCCGCCGTGGCCGAGTCGGCCGGGGCAAAGACGAGATCGTGTATGGCGCAGCCGAACTCGGGCCGCATCGGCCGCTCGCCCGGTGCGGTGGCGAGGATCAGGTGGATGCTCTCGACGAGCTCGCGCTCGCCGCCGACGAGCGCGACCGAGCCGGTCGCGTCGGTGCGCAGCGGGAACGCCCAGCCGGAGCCGACGAACGCGGGCGGGTCGACGATGCCGGTCATCTCATCCTCCGATCAGGACTGTCGAGCAGCCCGAGAGGATCGGTGCCCCGCAACCGGAGAGGTCGCCCATGCGCGCGGCGGGCCTGCCGCCGATGAGCACCGTCGGGCAGCCCGGCGGCAGGATCGGCGTCGGCGGATGCGGTGGCGTGGAAGGCATCGAGCACGCGTGCATGTCGCCCACGACGACCGCGGGCATGTTGCCGATGAGCACGGTGGCCACGCCCGGGCCCGTGAGGACCCCGGGGTGCCCGGTCGGGTCGCCGACCCGCGCAGCTGGCGGCATGGCCTTCTCCTCTCAGTTGATGCGGACCACGCCGCCGCGGACGGTGACCGCCCCGGAGGCCGACAGTTCGGCGCTTCCGGTGCCGGCGACCTTGACGGTGGCCCCTTCGACGTCGACGCCGCTCTGTCCCTTGACCTTGACCTGCTGCCCTGAGAGCTCCAGGTTCCCCGTCCCGGCGTCGATCTTGACGCCCCTGCCGGTCACCTTGATCTCACCCGAGCACTTCAGTTCCAGCAGTTGGCCCTTGGCGTCCAGCTTCAGCAGCAGCTTGCCGTCCCCTGTGGAGAGCAGGATGCCCTGCTTCGACGCGTCGTCCACGAGTTCGAGACGGTGCCCCGTGCGGGACACCAAGGCCCGCACGCCGATCGCGCCGGAGCTGTCGTCGACCGTGGGCGACTCGAGCTTCGGCGGGGAGTCCTTGTTGCTGTGGAGGCCGCCCAGGACGAACGGGTAGTCCATGTCCCCGTCGGCGAAGCCCACGAGCACCTCGTCGCCGACCTCGGGGACCGCCCACAGCCCGCGGTTCCTCCCGCCGCCCGGCGAGGCGGTGCGCGCCCACGTCGTCGTGAAGTCCTTCGACAGCCATGGGAACGTGACCTTGACCCGCCCCAGTTTCAGCGGGTCGCGCACGTCGCTGACGACTCCCGACGTCAGGCCGTTCGGCACGGGTCCGGGCGAGCCCGCGGTCAGGCCGTACAAGGTCCGCTCGGCCCGGCCGGAGACCGTGAACGCGGTCGTGTAGCCGTCGTGCTCGTTGAACACGTGCCGGACGCTGGTCAGCGTGTACTTGCCGCCGAACGGATCCGAGACGTTCGCGAGCGTCACCCCCGACCCGGGCACCAGCTTCGGGTTGCCCTTGGCCACGCCGTCGAGCTCCACGGCCGTCGCGCCCAGCTCGGCCGCCAGCGCCTTCGCGTACGCGTCCACCTGCCCCTGCGTGCTCAGGCTCGTCCCCGCTTCGAGGTACGGCGGGGCCTTGAACTTGCCCGCCATCCCCACCGGGTCCACACCGTCCACTTGCGACCCGACAGTGGTGGGCTTCTGCGACGCCGTGAGCTCCTTCTTGTTCGCGAAATCCCAGCCGCGCACGTTCACCTCGGGCACCTGCTCGGCCGCCGACACCGCCGCGCGCAGCGCGATCAGGTTCACTCCGGGCTCCAGCACGAGCGGATCGGTCGCGGCCGTGGCACTCTCGGGCGGCGCTCCCTGCGGCGGATCGGGCAGCCGGAAGCTCAACTTCCCGTCCGAAGCGGTGACCTGCGCGCCGACCCGGTCGGCCAGGCGCGACAGGAACTCCCAGTCGGAGACGTTGTCCTGGCTGAGCTGCGAGTCCTTGCTCTGGCCGAAGCCCTTCACGTCGTCGACGGTCCCGACTTGGAGCCCGGCGCGCTGTGCGACCTTGCGGACCACGTCGGCCAATCCCATGTTCGGGTACGCGGCGACGCGCCTGCCTCGGAACAGCCGGTGCGCCGGGTCGAGCCCGCGTACCTCGATGAACGTCCCGGCGGCGTCGATGTCGATCTCCAGCGCCACGACCTCGCCGGACATGAGCCGCTGCGGGCTGCCCGGCTCGGCGGACTGCACCGAGACCTCGATCTTGCCGCCGACGCTCAGCCGCGTCTTCGCGACCAGGACCCGCTCGGGGTCCCGGAACCGCAGGTGGCATGCGTCGGGCAGGTTGCGGCTCGCGGCCACGGTCGCCTGCGTGAGCATCGTCGCCACATCGGCCGGGAGCGGCGTCCCGTCGATCGACACCTGCAGCGTGTTCGCGAAACTCTCGTTGGCCACGGCTACCTCCCGTCCGGGATGAGCAGCCGCGAGCCCGGCCGCAGCCGTGCAGGGTCGTCGATGCCGTTGGCCTCGGCCACGAGCCGCCACCGGTTCGGGTCCCCGTAAGCCCGGTACGCGATCGACGGCAGCGAATCGCCCGCGACGACCACGTGCGTACTCCTCGCCTCGAGCGAGCCGGAAGTGGGGTTCTGGCCCGGTGTCGACCCGGAGATCTCCTCCAGTTTCACGGTGCACACCGCGCGGACCGGGGTCCCGCTCGGCGTGAACAAGGTGTACTTGGCGGCGATCTCGCTCGCGAACGCCGGGAAGCTCGTCAACCCTCCCCAGTGGAATATCACCCAGGGCGGGGAGCCCTTGTCGTTGGACAGGCTCTTCTCGGTCGGCACCACGCACGAGAACAGCTTCTCGACGGCCTTAACCACGGAATCGTCCATCGCGGCGGTCGCGTCGAGGAACATCTCCACGCTCAGCTTGCACGGGTCCGACCCGGTGAACTCGGGCGGCCCGGACCGCTCGGCGTTGCGCTGCGCCTCCCGCTTCCACTTGGCGTTCTTGGTGAGCGAGAGCTCCTTCGGGTTGAACTGGAAGTCGATCGTCCCCAGTGTCTCGTTGCTCGGCGTCGCCGTCCCGCCGTCGGACGGCGGCTCGCGCAGTTCCAGGTACGCGTGCTGCAGGTTCGACTGGTCGCCCGACGCCGAGCCCGGCGCGGTGAACGTGACCGGTGAGCCGCCCATGTCAGCCCCCCGACCCCGGCGCGAGGAACCCGTGGTGCGCCAGCTCGAGTGTCTCGATCGCGACCTTCGCGCTGTCAAGCGACAGCTGCGGCCCGCTCCACTTCACCGGCACGACGTCGACCAGCGCCCACCGCGCGATGACCTTGCCTTCGGCGGTGCGCGCCTCGATCGTCGCGGTCTTTCGCTCGATCCCGGACGCCATGGACCCGAACCAGTCCGCGATCTTCGCGCTCTGCTCGGTGAGCGGGCGGCTGAGCTTCACATTGGAGTATTTGATGCGGGTCGGCAGTTGCCACACGTAGCCGTTGTTGCCGCCCTCCTCGCGCTGCTCCATGACGATCTCGCAGCCGAGCCCGTCGCAGCTGTTGAAGGCGCCGAGGTCCTCGTCGTCGATGCTCACGACGAAACTCACGGCCACGGCGTGGATGTCAGCGGGCATAGCGGGTCCTCCAGTCCTCACAGGTCGGTCAGTCGGCCGCGCCGCTCGCGGTCGACCCTGAGGTCGGCCCGCAGGCGGCGCACGAGCGGTTCGTACAGGACTGCCAGCAGCGCAGCGGGATCGGCGGCGGGAGCGGCTCCGGCTGCCGGGGCGGCGGACGGCGCGGCGTCGGCGGACTGCACCGCGACCGAGGGTGCGGCGACGCGCTGCACGACGGCCTCGACCGGTTGCGGAGCAACCTCGGACACCGCCTGGAGCGGCACGGTCTGCGGCGCACTCGGACCCTCCATCGCCTGCAGCGCAACGGGAGCCGCCGCGACCGGCAGCGGTTCGGCCGGGTCGGGCAACGGTGCCGAGAGATCCGCGGCGGGCCCAGCGAACCGCTGCACGGCAGGTGGCGCGCCCGCGATCGGCGGTGCGGGCGACGCGTGGGCGACGGGTGAACCCGACTCGGGCAGCGGGAATTCGGCTTGTTGGACCGAAGCCGGCATATGCGACCACGTGGACCGCTGAACGGCGGATCCAGGCTCGCTCGCTCGCGGCTCGGGGGCGGCAGCGGTGCTGCTCGCCGGGTCGACTCCAGCGGCGGTGCGGGCGGCTTCGAAGGGCCGCGATCCGAGCAGGGGCGCTTCCGGGCCCGGGTCGGGCTCGTAGAGCGGTTCATGGTCGGCGATCGAGCGCGACGCCACCGGCGCGGTTTCGGCGGGCGTCAGGCTGCGCATGACCATGACCGGCGGCGGCAGCGGACGCGCCGGAGACGCGACACGTTGCACTGCGGTGGGGGTGCCGGTGCCGAGTGCGGTCGACGGTAGACCGAGGCCCGGAGCCGCTGGAGGACTGTCGATGCGCTGCAGGGAAGCCCCGAGCTGGCCCGGGCCCGGAGCGGACGTTCGCTTCAAGGAAGCAAGCCCGCTCGGCGTGGACGCGTCAGGTCCGGGACGCGTCCCGCCTGACCGCTGGACGAAGGGCGCCGGGCCTGCGAGAGGACCGCTCACGGGCGAGCCGAGCCCGAGGCGGACCTGCCCTTCGGCGGTCGGTCCGGGTCGCGGCTGGTCGGCGATGAGCGGCGCGATCGGCATGGGCGCCTGCGGCTCTGCGGGTGAATCCTCGTCCCGCATCGTCTGGACGATCGGCGCGGCGAGCCCGGTCGCCCCGAGGAGCGGCGCAGTCTCGCCGTCCGAAGCGGCGAACGGATCGTCGGGGTCCGGCGCGGCGGACCGCTGGGCCGTGACGAGCGGCCTGGGCGTGTCCTGCTGCGGCACTTGCTGTGGCGGCATCGGGAGCGGCGTCTCGGCTCCCTCGGATACGTCGGCAGCGCTGTTCGTCGAATCGGAATCGCTCGCGATGATCTCCGTGTCGCCGAGAAGGGGCGCTTCGCCGGTCGGCTCGGCGGCCCGCTGCACGGCGGCCGGAGGGGTCGGGAGGGGCGGCGAAGGCGGGCGGGGAGCGGCGACGACGGGCAGCTCGCGGCGTTCAGGCGGATCCGTGGAGGCCAGGAGCGAGGCGACGGGCGCGACGGGATCCGCCTGCGGGCGGGCCGGTTGCCCGAGCGGCGAGTGGCCGCTGATGAGCGCGCGTTGCACCGCGAACGGCGTCGCAACAGGCTGCACCGGAACCGAAGTCCCCGGGCCGGGAGCCGCGTTGAGCGATTGGCCGGATCGCGGGGCTGGCGCGGAGTCCGGCGATCGCTGCAGGCTCGCCATGGGGCCGAGCGAGGGGGATTCGGGACGCAGGCCGGTGGCCGCGCCCGTGTCGTGCGGTGAGGTGGCCGTGGACTCGGGAAATTCGGCGTGCGGCGGATCGTCGCTGATCAGCGGGCGGTGCTCGGCCGCGGCGGGTGCTGCGAGGGCCGGACCGGTATCGAGTGGTTCGACGTCGGCGGCGCGTTGGAGCGACGCGGGCCCGGCGGCGGTGCCGAGCGGGGTGCCCGGGACGGGAGCATCGGACCGTGTCGCCTTGCGCTGCAGATCGATGCGCCGCGGCTCGGCGGCGGGCGGCGCGGGCGCCGGTTCGATCGCGCCCGAGGGGCCGTCCGGGATCACGGCGTGGCCGAGCGGGGCGAGGTAGGTCGGGTCCTGCCAGGAGGCGAGGCGCGAGCTGAGGGAGTCCGGAGGGTTGACCAGCCACTGTTCGCCGAGGACGCGCTGGAGCGGCGGCAACTGCCTCCACTCCGCGCGCGCCGGTGCATAAGGCGCGGGAGCGGGCTCCTGCGAAGGCGCGTCGGAACGCCGACGACTGAACGGCCACATCAGGACTCACCTCCTCTCGGCGAAGTCGTAGGGCATGCCCCTTCCCACCCGCATCCGCCTCCAACCACCTGGGTAAATAGGACGACTCTCCCACACGGGTACGACATCCCACGAAACGCGAGTCGTCGTCGGCATCTCACCTGCCTTCGTTGACTCGGGCGTTGAGGGTGGCGATCCTCGCGACGTACCGCTGCCGGTCCGGGTGCTCAAGGTCGAGGATCTCGTCGAGTCCCCAGTGGAAGTAGTAGGCGACGTACCCGATCTCCTCCTCGATCCGCTCGACCGGGTACGTCATGATTCCCCCAGGCGGCCGCCCGAGAGGTCCACGTCGAACGAGTGCGCGCACTCCGGGCACGTCACCCCCGCCCGCGTGTGCCCCTCCGAGTTGACCCGGCGGTACATGTCCTGCAGGAACGCCAGGTCGGACGCGAACAGGTTCTCGATGATCCCCGTGTGCACGTCCGTCACCGACCCGATCCGCGTCACGACGCGCGCGAGCAGCACCACCGTCAGGTAGGCCGCGTTCTCCCGGACCCGGTCGTCCCGCAACGGGATCAGCTCGTCCCGGGCCGTCGCCAGCCGCATCACGCCCGAAGTGTGCGTGGTGCCGGAAGGATCGACGTACCCGCGCGGCAGCTCGAACGCGAACTCCGTCCGCAGTGGACGCCGCGCCTCGCCCTCCTCGGCCTCGGGCGAGGCCGTCATGGTGCGTCGCATCGGCTACCCCGGCGTGATCTCTTCGCAGGAGATGACCAGCTTCTCGGTCAGGACGCTCGTGTCGCCCGCCTTCATTGCGCCGATCTCCAGGCTCTTCGGCCACGCGTTGGTGAGGTTGTACCGCTTCACCTCGGTGCCCTCGTAGTCGAAGATGATGATCGAAGCGCCCTTGCGCGCCTCGGCCATCTGCCCGAAATGGCAGGTCTCCACCCACTTCTCGAAGCTGTTGTCGCTCGTCAGGCCCCGCGTGACGGTGATGTCCGCCGGCTTGGGCCGCCCGGGCAGCTTGTTGTGGACGTACTTGCCGTCAGGCGTGTTCATCTTGAGGTCGATGACGTCCTGCTCCCATTTCAGGCCGCTGACCTCCGTGATCCCCTTGATGACGATCCCGTCGACGTCGATGCCGAACGAATGGCCCACGGCCGTGTTGAGATCGATGAACGACATGCTGCACCAGCTCCTCTACCTGCCGTGTCACTCACTGACTTCGCTTGCCCCGCCAGAGAACTGGGAGAGCCTGAAGATGACGAACTCCGCCGGCTTCACCGGCGCGACGCCGATCTCGCAGACCACCTGCCCCGCGTCGATCGACTCGGCGGTGTTGTTGTCCCTGTCGCACTTGACGAAGAACGCCTCGCCCGGGGTCAGCCCGAACAGCGCGCCCTTGCGCCACTCCATGACCAGGAACGAGGAGACGGTGCGCCGGATCTTCGCCCACAGCGCGTCGTCGTTCGGCTCGAACACCACCCACTGCGTGCCCCCGAGGATCGACTCCTCCAGGTAGTTGAACAGGCGGCGCACGTTCAGGTACCGCCACGCCGGGTCGCTGGAGAGCGTCCGCGCGCCCCACACCCGGATGCCCCGGCCCGGGAACGCCCGGATGCAGTTGATCCCCTCGGGGTTCAACAGCTCCTGCTCGGCCTTCGTCAGGTGCGTCTCGACGACGATCGCGCCGCGCACGACCTCGTTGGCCGGTGCCTTGTGGACGCCGCGCGTGTCGTCGTTGCGGGCCCACACCCCGGCCATGTGGCCGCTCGGCGGCACGAACTCGTTGCCGCCCGTCGCGGGGTCGAACACCTTGACCCACGGGTAGTAGAGCGCCGCGTACTTCGAGTCGTACCCGGCGTAGTCCACCCGCCAGTCCTTGACCTGCTGCGGCGACAGCCCCGGGGGCGTGTCGAGGACGGCCACGCGGTCGCCCATGAGCTCGCAGTGGGCGATGACGGCGAGCTGGACGGCCTTCACGGCTTCGAGGTCGAGCACGCCGCGCTGGTAGGCGCTCATGAGGTCGGGGACGCTGACCATGGTCACTTCGTCGATCGCTTCGAGGCCGCCGAGGCCGGAGCGGTCGGCGACGTCGCCGGTGTAGTCCTCGGGGACGATGCGCTCGGGGACGGCGGGGACCGGCGGCGGGGCCGCGAGCGCGACGGTGCCCTTGGCGGGCTGGGTCGCGGGCGCGACCTCGGTGAGGGTGATGACCTTCGACCGCTCGGCGACGGCGCGCACGACGTTGTCCTTGCCGCGCTTCACCGTGACGTCCGGGTACTGCTCGACCTGCTTGCCGTCCACCTTCACGGTGAGCGTGAACCGGTCGGCGGGCTTGCCTTCGGCGGCGTCGGTGATGTCGACGCTCACCTCGTGGCCCTCGGCCGCTTCGATCGCGACGGCCCGGAGGCCGCCGATGAGCGCCTGCGGGCCCGAGACCGGTTCGGCCCCATCGGGTCCGGCGGCGCCGATGCGCACGATGTAGCAGTTGCCGCCGCCGTTGAGGAAGTACCCGTAGACGGCGTGCGAGAGGTAGCAGCCTTCGACGAACTCGCCGAAGGTCCGCGTGTACTGGCTCCAGTTGGAGACCAGCGTCGGGGTGTTCACGGGGCCTTTGGCGGCGAATCCCACGAACGCGGCGACCGCCGTCCCGACGCCCTCGATGGGGCGGGAACCGCCGTCGACCTCCTCGACGTAGACACCCGGTGACAAGTACGTTGGCATGCCGCGCCTCCTGTGGTCGGTACAGCACCGATGGTGCCGCTGCTCTCCGGTTTCCGTACGGGCCTTACGGACCCGCGTGAGGGAAGTCGTGGCTGCCCCGAGGGGCAGCCGTGTGTCCGGCCGGTCATATCACCAGCTCCAGGTAGTCGCCGAACTCCCGCTCTAGGCAGAGCCGCCCGAGTTTGCGGTATTCGCGGGCGACCGCCGCGACGACGTGGGCCATGGTGGCCCGGCCGCCCGCTTCGGCGGTGAGGTACCCGGCGGTGACGGCGGCGGACCTGATGTGGCCGCCCGCGAGCTCGAACGCGTCGGCCAGGAACTCCAGGTCGAGGTCGCCCGCGCGCGGCATCGCCCTGCCGAGGCACCGGTCCCAAAGCAGCAGGCGCTGTTCGGCGTCGGGGACGGGGAAGTCGACGACGACGTCGAGCCGCCGCGTGAAGGCCTCGTCGAGGTTGGCGCGCAGGTTGGTGGCGAGGATCGCGAGGCCCTCGAAGGACTCCATGCGCTGCAGCAGGTAAGCGGACTCCACATTGGCGTACCGGTCGTGGGCGTCGCGCACTTCAGAGCGCTTGCCGAAGATCGCGTCGGCCTCGTCGAAGAGGAGGACGCCGTTCACTCCGGCGGCCTCGGTGAAGATCTTCTCCAGGTTCTTCTCGGTCTCGCCGATGTACTTGTCCACCACCGTGGCGAGGTTGACCGTGTACAGGTCCATGCCGAGGTCGGCGGCGATGACCTCGGCCGACATGGTCTTCCCGGTGCCCGAGTCGCCCGCGAACAGGCCGGTGACGCCCATGCCGCGCCCCGCGCCGGGCCGCATCCGCCACTCGTCGAGCACGAGGTCGCGGCGGCGGGCGCGGACGGCGAGTTCGCGGATGCCGTCGAGGATGTGGGGCGGCAGGACGAGGTCGTCCCAGCCGACGGCCGGTTCGATGCGCCGGGCGAGGTGTTCGAGCCCGGCGGCGTTCTGGCTGCGCACGCCGTAGCGCAGGTGCCCGGCCCGGATCGGTTCGCCTTCGGCGCGCGCGAGCTGCGCGGCGGCTTCGGCGGCGCGATCGATCTGCCGCACTGACAGCGTGAAGTGCGCGGTCTCGGCGGCCAGGTCGACCTCCGCGGCGAGCTCGGGTCCGGCCGCGGCCCTCCAGAGCTCCGCGCGTTCGGCTCGCGTGGCGACGCCGACGTTGAGCAGCAGCGGTTGGCGGCGGCTCCACTCAGGGTCCCAGCCGCCGGAGCCGTACAGCACCAACGGGACCGGCACGTTTTCGAGCCTTGCGAGCAGGGCGGTGCACGACCCCGCGTCGACCGGCCCGGCCACGATCCCGGCTCCGCGCAGCACCGCTTCGCGGGCGAGCGCGGTGGCCGTCTCGGGCAGGTCTTCGGGTTTCGCGGGCAGGAGCCTGCAGTCGACGGCGAGGGCCGCCCGCCCGGCGCTGCCGAACGCGGCGGCGGCCGCCGATGCGGCCGATCCGCCCAGGCCCTCGTGCAGGTAGACCAGTCCGGTTCCGGCGGCGACGGCCGCCGCCAGCCGGTCGTCGCCGCAGGGGACCGGTGTCGCGGTCTCGACCAGAGGGGCGGCGACCGGGTCGCAGCCGTCCCCGCCGAGGAGGTGCGACGTGACCCTGTCGGGCACCCGCAGGGACCGCGACAGGAACGGCCGCTCGTTGTCGCCCAAGGTGACCAGGCCGCACGCCAGGAGCGGCGCGGTCGCGTCGAGCCGGGCCCGGCCGTCCACGTCGGCTTCGGCGAGCCCGCACAGCCGCAGCGCGAGTCCGACCGTGGGCCTGCGTCGGGTCACGTCGTCGTTGAGGTACCCGTAGAACTGCTCGAAGCGGCTGTCGACATCGGGCGCCATCGCGACGAGCAGCAGTTCGGTGTCGAGGGCGGTCAACCGCGCGGCCTCGGCCAGCGCGGCGAGCCGCCCCGAGACCGGGCCGGCGTCCTCCGGCGGCGCGAACGGTTCGCGTCGCGTCTCGAGGAGCGCGTCGACGGCCTCGTCCGACAGGTAGAGGCCGCGGAACTGGTCGTCCGGGTTCGGGTCGGCGGCGCGCCGCTCGGCGACGGCGCGGCGGAGGCGCCGCTCTACCGCGCCGATGCGGGCGAGCAGGTGGTGCCCGTCGGTCATCGCGGCCGCCGGGTCATGGCGACCTCGTGTTCGTCGCCGTCGCCGGGGGTCACGTTGTGCCGCACGGGTTCGTCGCCGTCGACACTGAGGCCGACGCCGCCGGTGGCGGGCGGTCCGGCGGGCCAGACGCGGCCGGAGTCGACGGGGGCGCTGACGACGATGTCGAGCGACGGCTTCAGTTCGCCGCCGAGCGCGGTCCACACGTCGGCGAAGGCGCGGTCCTCGGGCGGCGGCAGGGCCACGGTCATCGGCACGGGCAGGCCGATGTCCCGGAGCGATCCGGTGAGCGTGTCCGCGGGCAGCGACTCGTGCTTGAGGAATCCGGCGAGCATGACCGAGAGGAGCCGGTGCTCGTCCTCTGGCCGCTGCGTCCATGCGGTGAGCAGGTAGGACAGTTTGATGTAGCGGGGCGGCAGGCGCCGGGCCGCGACGGTCTTGTCCTCGCGGTACTCGTTGACGAGGCCGCGGCTGCGGCGGCGCAGGTCCTCGCGGATGTCGTACAAGAACGCGTTCACGGTGGGCGCGTTGCGCCTCGACGCCCACTCCTTCGTGGGGGCGTCGAACGCGACCTCGACGCCGCTGCCGCCGAGGGCGTCCTCGACGATGACGCGCCGGAGCGCGGAGTCGACCTCGTGGATCATCAGATCAGCCCGTTCCGCAGCGCGTAGGCGACCGCGTGGGCGCGGTTGCGCAGGTGCAGGCGGCTGGTGATGTCGTGGAGGATGTTCTTGATCGTCCGCTCGGAGTAGGAGAGCTTCGACGCGATCTCGACGGTGTCGAGGCCTTCGGCGACGAGGCGCACGACTTCGATCTCGCGGTCGGACATGCCGCACAGCCGCATGCCCATCGGGGCGAGGATCTGGCGCTGGAGCTGCCCGACCTGACTGAGCAGACGGCCCAGGAGGTCGGGCGGGACGGTCCCTTCGCCCTTCGCGGCGGCGGCGATGACGGCGACGAGCCGGTCCGGGGTGGCCTCGCTGCGGCGCACGATCCCGGCGATGCCGACGTCCATGATGGAGGCGAGGTCGGCTTCGTCGACGCGGCCGCAGACGGCGACGAGCCACGGGATGCCGCCCCGTTTGAGCGCGCGGAGCGACTGCAGGGCCTCCTCGTCGACCGCGTCGGACGCTACGATGCCGACGTCGGCGCGGTCGCGTTCGGACTCGTCGAGCACCAGCACCTCCGGGCGCGGCCGCAGTTGGCTCGCGAGTCCGGCATGGCAGATGGGGTCGCTGGCGCTGATGTAGACGGGCACACGGTTCATCGACCTCTCCCAGGGGTAGCGGGGGCGGTTGGGGCACTCGCGAGCAGTGTCGCCGTCGTCGCTCAACGTGCGCTCAACCGGCGCTCTCCCACGGTCCGAAACCGCCCGGTGACGCAGTGAAATGCCCGAACGGGCAGGGGCTCGGGCCCGTTCGGACGGTGCTCCGCCCCTTGCCGGGCCGCGCGGGAGGGCGCAGGCTGGAGGTCTCTGACACCGCTGCGCCCGGTGCGGGCGCGAGGAGGCGAACGGCCATGCGCGACCACGGCAACGAGTTCGAGTCCGATTCCCTGCGCCCCAAGGCGGACCGGATCGAGCAGTCCGAGTTCGAGCCCGCGCTCCCGGCGGCGGCGCTCGGGCGGGCGGACGTGCTCGGCGCGGAGGGGGTGCTCGGTCTGCAGCGCGCCGTGGGCAACGCGGGCGTGGCCACGATGTTGGAGGAGGAGCGGTCGCCGGTGCACGACGTGATCGGCTCGGGCGGCAGTCCGCTCGACCTCGACACCCGCGCCGACATGGAGGGCCGCTTCGGGCAGGACTTCTCGAACGTGCGCGTCCACACTGACAGCGCGGCGCACGAGTCGGCGAAGTCGGTGAACGCGCAGGCGTACACCGTGGGCTCCGACATCGTGTTCCAGAGCGGCAACTACGACCCGGGCAGCGACTCGGGCAAGCACATGCTCGCGCACGAGCTGACGCACGTCGTCCAGCAGCGCAGCGGCCCCGTCGACGGCACCGACGCGGGCGGGGGCGTCAAGGTCAGCGACCCGTCGGACCGCTTCGAGCGCGAGGCGTCCGCGAACGCGGACGCGGTCATGTCGGCGCCCGCCCCGGCCGCCCCGGTCCAGCGCTGCGACGACGGCTGCGGCGACACCGAAGTGCAGCGCCTCGCCGAGCCGACAGTGCAGCGTGAGGAGGCCCCCGAACCGGCCGAAGAGGACCCCGAGGCGATGGCCCAGACCTACGTGCAGCGCACGGAGGAAGAGGAAGAACCCGCCGCCGACGCCTGACCGCCCGCGTCGGTCACTCGTTGCCGTCCGGGCCCTTGAACTCTGGGATCTCCACGCGTGGGGTGAACACTTCCTTCACCAGCGTGACCGGGTCACGGGAGCTCTTGCTGCCGTTGCAGGACGAGCACATCCCCTGTAGTTTCGCCGGGTCCTTGTAGTACCTGTCGCGCTCCGCCTGGTCCTTCTTCCGCCCCGTGTTCAGCCAGTGCTGGGCGACCGAGTCCTTGTGGTCCACGCTCCACTCGCTGGACGGGGCCATGTGCGGCTTCTGTTTGGCGGGGTTCCTGTGCGCAGGCCAGCCGGGGCACAGGAACGGCTTGCCCGGGTTCGGCAGCGCCGACCGGTACTTGTGCGAACCGCCGTAGAAGATGTTGCGGACGTCCCCGGCGGCCTCCGGGATGAGCTCTTCGCCGTCCAGGGTCCACCGCGTTCCCTTGAGTTCGTCGATGTCGAGTTCCTGTCCGATCGCGTGGAGGTGTCCCAGCATGGCATCGGTGAGCGCCATGAGCTGGGCTTCGGCCTCGCGCGCCTTTCGCTGATCGGGGGCGGCGTGGTCGTAGGTGAACACGTCGTCCTGCAGTTGCTTCGCCTGGTTCCGCGCCGCGCTGAGCTCGGTCACGAGCTGGGGTTTCGATCGCACCTTCTTGCTGGCCAGGGCGATGCCGATCTTGTTGAGCATGGTGTCGGTGCGGCTGGCCATCATGACCTGGAACGTGCCGCCCCGTTTGGCCACCCAGACCTGGTGGCTGTTGCCCTTCATTGTCACGGACTTCTTCCCTGACAGTTTCCCGAGGACCGACCGCCAGGCGCCGCTCACGGCCCCGGCTACCGCGGCCCCGCCGCGCCGCAGGCCGCGCAGCAGGCCCTTGCCGATCTTCACGATCGTGCCGATGACCTTGTCGATGACCTTGCCTACCGGCTCCTGGATCTTCTGGAGGATGCCGCGGATCTTCTCGGAGATGCCGCCGAGGCCGAGGAGGCTGGCCATGAAGCCGATGACCATCGGGAGCGCCTTCGCAAGGGCCCCTTCGATGAGGGCCGAGACGGCCCCGCCGCCGCCGGAGGCGATGGAGTCGATGCCGTCGAGGACGGCGTCCACGAACTCCTTGATCTGCGCGGCCTGGTTCACGAAGAACATGACGATGTTGTAGATCGCCTGGCAGGCCTTGATGAACGCCGCCGCCGGGTTGAGCATCGAGATGATCCACACGATCCCGGCCTGGATGATCTTGGAGACCACGAACTCCTTGATCTGGCCGAGCACCATCTCCTTGAGGTCGCCCAGCTTCTCCACGATCCACCGCCACAGGCCCGGCACGCCCTCGGTGACGAGGATCTGCACGACCTCGACCATCTGCTCGAGGCGCGCCATGACCGGCTCGGGGATGAACCGCACGATCCGCGCCCGGATCGCGGGCCACGTCAGGCCCAGGATCGAGAGGACCATCTTGAGGATGCCCTTGACGTCGAACTCCTCGGGGATCTCGATGCCCGCACTGGAGAGGCTGCCGAGGAGCCAGGCCTTCAGTCCGGTCTGGAGGTGCGTGGCGATGTTGGCGCCGAACGCCATGACGCCGTTCTTGACGGCGGTGACGAGGTTCCCGAGGAACCCGATCGGGTCCGCGATGATCTTGTCGATCGCGCCCGCGGCGCGCGCGAGGACGCCCAGGAGCATGTCCTTGAGCTTGGTGATCGTGTCGATCGCGCCCTCGACGGCGTCCACGGCCTGGTCCCGCCAGCTGCGGTGCTCCGCCTGCAGCTCCTGCACTCTCGCGTCGATCCCGGCGCGCGCCTCGGCGTACTTCGAGGCGAGGTCCTCGGCGAGCGCGGAGGACTTCTCGGTGACGGAGGAGTCGAGCGATGCGAACTGGTCGCCCATCTCGCCCGCCTCCTCCTGCGCGATGTTCCGGAGTTCGCGGGGCTGCTCGGCGACGAACCGCGCGACCTGGTCGCGGCCGAGCTGGATGCGCGCGGTGGCCTTGTCGAGCTCGGCGCCGATGACGTCGGCGATGTTCGAGATGACCTTCTGCATCTCGCGCTCGTAGGTCTTCGCGGCGTCGGTGAAGATCTGCAGCACTTCGGGTCTGGTGGGCCGGAACTTGTCGGCGATCCACGTGACGAGGTCCTGGGCGTCCTCGTACTCGCGCATCCGCCGCTGGTGGTCGGCCTCGAACACCGCGCGGGCCTTGGCCTCCCCGGCCGTGAACAGCGTGTCCACTTTGGCGTCGATGCCGCTGAGGATGCCGTCCACCTCGGTCTTGGTCGTGTCGAAGATCCGCTTGATCTCGCCGCTGATGCGCGCCCGCTCGCGCTCGTCGCGGGACTTGGCGGCGGTCTTGTTCGCCCCGGCCCGGCCCATCGCGCGGGCGTTGTCGCCGACCATGCCCGCGACGCCGGCGGCCCCTGTGGCGCGGGCACCGGCGACGTCCCCGGTGAGCTGGGCCTGCTCGTCGGCCCGCATCTGCGCGGGGGCGGTAGCGGCGTGCTCCTCGGCCTTGCCTTTCGCGTCGGCCGCGCCCATGAGCTCCGGCTCGTTCGAGTTCTTCAGCTGCTGCTCGGTGACGCCCGCACCGGCCATCTTCTCGTTCAGCTCGCACTTGGTCGACCCGAGCTCGGTCTGCTCCGCGGGGGCCTTGTCCGGGATCGCCTTCTTCCCGTCCGGCGGCTTGATGTCGGGCGCGGGTTTCGGCGGCGTCATCGGCGTCACCGGTTTCTCCACGGCCGCACCAGGGTCCGGCGGTTTCTTGCTGGAGTCGGCGATCTCCTTGCCCGACTTGTCCTTCCCGGCGGTGACCATGCCGCTGACCTGGTCCTTGATCTCCCCGGCCTTGCCGGAGGACGCGAACTCGGTCGCCTCCTCGTTCGTCTGCGGCCGCTGCGCCGCGATCGCCTCGGTGACGGCGGCGATGAACGCTGCCTTGTCGAACCCGGCCGGTTTCGCCTGCGCCATCTCGGCGGTGTGCGCGGCCTTCGCCTGCGCCTCCCGGTCGTCCGCAGGAGGCTCGGCGGCGGCCTGCGCCTCACCGACCTCGTTCTGCGCGTTCGGATGCGCCTTGGCGGCCTTGCCCTTCCGCGCCACGTCCTTCTTGACCTGCTGGAACTTCGGGTCCTGGTCGGCGGTGACCCCCGGCGGCGCGACCGGCGGGGCCGGGCACGCCCCCGCGTCCCGCTGCACGGGCGCGGCGGCCCGCTGTGCCGTGTCGTTCTGCTTGGCCCCCATCATCTTCGACACCGCGCTGTTCCCGGCGGCCGCCTGGAGCCACAGCAGCTGCCCCGCGCCGCCCGTAGGCCGGACCGGCCGCGGGTGCGGTTTGCGGGCAGCGGCAGGGGCCGAGCGCGTCCGCTCGGCCGTCGCTCTCAAGGTCCCGCTCGCCACCGTCACCCCGCTCGCTCGCGCCTGCTCTTACTGTCCGCCGTCCGCCGCGTCCCTCCACTGTGCGTTAGGGCAGCCGAACGGGCAGCCGCGACTGCCCCCGCGGGCATCACCGCCTCCCGACGAAGTCGGGCGGACTGAACCCGCCGGGCACGACCAGGAACGGCGCCCGCACGGTGCCGAACGCCTGACCCGACACCGAATCGGCGAGCACGTCGCGCTGCCCGAGCTGGTCGTGGCCGAACACGAGCAGCATCGCGGCGAACGTGCCGTCCGCCGCCACAGTGGCCTCAGTGGACTGACCGGCGAGCCCGCCGTCCCACGCGACCGCGACGACCGCGCCGGGCGGGAAGTCCTGCCCGGTGACCAGGGTCGGCCGCCCGGGCGGCCCGAGCCCGGGGTTGACCGTGATCCTCGGCTGCAGCACCACGACCGGGGCGGCGTCGCCGGCGGAGACGCCCGAGACGGTCGCGATCGCCGACGCCGTCGACTCGATCGCCGCGTCGGGCGACAACGTGAACACGACCTCGGCGGACGCGCTCGGCGCCAGCGGCCCCACCACACAGGGCGATCCGGCGGTACACCCCGGCGGAGCGCCCGACACCGGCAGCGCAGCGGGCAGTGTCGCCGTGAGCTCCACCGCCCCCAACATCACCGTCGAAGTGTTCGTGACGGTGAACGTGACCGTGAGGTCGTCGCCGCCCACATAGCCCGGCGTCGGCGCGACGGCCGCCACCACCGTGAGGCCGGGCTGCCCCGGAGGCGGCGGCGGTTCCACGGCGATCGACGTGGCGGCGGCGTTGTTGCCCAGATCCGGATCCACCGCGACCGGGACGACTACGGCGTCGATCGGCTGGTCGCCCACGGCGTCGCCGGTGACGACCAGTTCGATCTGCGACTGCGTCCGGGTCGCCATGGAGTCCACTGTGCACACAGAGCCGTCCGCCGCGCAGCCCGCGGGGGCCGCGGCCACCGACAGGCCCGGCGGCAGCGTGATCTCGACGCTCGCCGCGCTGGCGGCCCTGCCCAGGTTCGACACCGTCAGCGTCACCGTCGACTCGTCGTCGAGCGGCACCGTGTCCGGGTCGGGCTCCATGTGCAGCGCCATGTCGGCGGTCGGCTGCCATGCGGGGCTGCCGAACTGGCGGTAATAGGCGGCATCCTCGCTGACCTGCACGCCTTCGCCGCCGACGGCGGGCAGCGTCCAGATCGTCGTGTTGTCGTAGGTCGGGTCGACCGTCGCGAACGGTTCGATCGCGGCGATCCCGGGGCTGTACTCGAAGCCGCCGACCACGGCGAGCACGGTGCCGTCAGGGGAGAACGCCGGGCTCGAGAGGTCGAGTTCCGCGAGGTCGCCCGCGACGGGGACCTCTCCGTTCGCGCACGGGTCCTCCACGGGGCCGGTGCAGTCGTCCGGGTCCACCGACCACAGGACGCTCTCGCGCACGAACACGATGAGCGATTCGTCTACAGGGGACCAGGTGGCGCTCCAGTCGGCACCGTAATCGTCCTCGGGAGCGGAGGTGATCTGCCTTGGCGCGTCTGCGAACTGGGCGTCGACCACGTGCAGGAACATGGCGGAGAACGAGTACGGCAGCGGCGGGTAGTCGTCGAACTCGCCGGCGTTGCCGAACGGCATCCAGCCGCGCGAGAAGACCAGCCTCGTCCCGTCGGGCGACCAGGACGGCCCGGAGTCCACTGAGGCCCACAGCCGGTCGAACTCGTCCACCGCCTCGAAATGCGGCAGCCGCCGGACCGGCCCGGTCGGGTCCGCCAGGTCGAACACCGCGATCTCGGAGACGAACTGGGAGTTCTCGCCGCCCGGCGGGTACAGGAACCAGTGCTCCACGGCCAGGAGCTGCCCGTCCGGCGAGAACGCGGGCGCCCGGTAGTACTCGCCCTCAGGGGCCTCAAGCAGCACCGGGTCCGCGGCCGGGTCGTCGAGGTCGCCGATGCGGATGGACCCGCTGAGCGACTGCCCGTACTCGTCGAAGACCTCCGTGTTGTACGCCAGGCGCCGCCCGTCGGGGGAGTACGCGGGCTCCTCGTCGGCGCTGAACACCGCGGTGCCGCTGTGCTGCAACGGGTCGGTCCCGTCCGGCATCGACGTCCAGATCCGGCTCTCGCTGATGTCGGCCGCGTAGCCCACGACGTCCCCGAGCCACGTCGGGTGGCTCGAGCGCCGCACGTCCGGGGACACCGGCAGGATAATCGCGCCGTCGCCCGTGGGCTCGTACAGATACACCCGCCCGTACACGTCGGGATCGGTGGTGGTGAAGGCGATCCCGTCCGGCGTGTACGCGGGCTCGTACGCGTCCTCGTCCCAACCCGCCTCCCACAGGGTCCGGTACGGGGTGCAGAACGTCGGGAACTCGTTGCCGCACAGGTCGTCGGGGATCTCCATGACCTCCCGGGCGCCCGAGTCCGGGTCAGGGAAACCGGAGAACGCGATCCATGCGCCCCCGTCCCCGTCGTCGCTCCAGTTCGGCTCCCCCGAAGGGATGTCGGTCAGCTGGACCGGCTCGGCGTCCGCCTCGAAGGCCTGCACCCGGAAGATCCGGCTCGCCGACTCGTACGCGACCGCGTCGCTGCCGGGCGACCAGCTCGGCCACCGGGCTCCGGCCGGGACGGGTGCGAGCACGTGCTCCTCGGTGCCGTCGATGCGGATCAGGCGGATCCGCCACTGCCCGCCCTCGGGGTCCAGGCTCTCGAAGGCCACCCACTGCCCGTCGGGCGAGACGGACGGCCGGTGGTTGAGCGAGCCGTTGTCCGTGACCTGCACCAGCTCGTCGTCGATGACGGCGAAGATCTCGCGGTGGAGGTCGTCCCCGGCGCCCAGGTCGCTCGCGAAGACCATGACGCCGTTGCGCTGCTCGGCATGGATGGCGTTGTTCAGGCCGTACTCGTCGAGCGGGAAGTAGGCCTCGCCGCCGTCGTCCTGGTTCGCCACCGTCGTGCGCCCGTACCGCAGCTCCGAGTAGGCAAGGCGCCCTTCGGTGGGGTCGCCCAGTTCCTCCAGCGTCGGCGGGTCGGCGCTGGCCGCGGCCCGGACCACCGTCACCGTCGCCATGACGACGGCGACGGACAGCAACGCTCGCAGCAGGACCCGCATGACCACCTCGCTCGCCGGGTTGCGGGCACTCGCCCGCACCCTCGATGGTCCCGCAGCGAGGGCGGCGCGAAAGGGCCGAGCGACCGCGGCCGAGGGCGGACCTCGCTGCCCGATCGGGCAGCAGCCCTTCGCGACCCGAGGTCATCGATGGAATTCATCCAATCTATTGACAGATCGAGATGTCGACACGCATCATTGTTTCCGTCGCATGTGCCAACTAAATACCGGGGAACGGCGGCGCATCGACCGCAACACGGGGCGATGAAACCCCGCGACCTGATGCAGCACTTCACATTCATCGGATGTCCGTTCACCGGCATCCGCCCTCCCGAGAGAAAGAAGCCTCCATGGCAGGACTCATCCGATGGCGCCGCCGCGCGGCCGCCGTCCTCGCGACAGCGGTCGCGCTCGCCTCCGCGCTCCTGGTCTTCGCGGCCCCCAAGCCGGCCCAGGCCGCCCAGCTCACGCAGATCACGAACTTCGGGAACAACCCCGGCGGCCTCGGGATGTACCTGTACGTGCCCGACAACGTCGCCCCGAACCCGGCAGTCGTGGTGGCCTCCCACTGGTGCAACGGATCCGCGGCCGAAGCCTTCGGCTGGCAGTACGACGAGCTCGCGGAGCAGTACGGCTACATCGTGATCTACCCGCACGTGACCCGCGACTACAAGTGCTTCGACGTCTCGTCCCCGGCCTCGCTCAACGGCACCGGCGGCGACTCGGTCAGCATCAAGTCCATGGTGGACTACGTGCTCGCGAACCACGGCGCCGACCCGAACCGGGTGTTCGCGACCGGCTTCTCCTCGGGCGCGATGATGACCAACGTCCTGCTCGGCGTCTACCCGGAGGTCTTCAAGGCCGGGTCGGCGTACGCCGGGGTGCCGTTCACCTGCTTCGCGACCGACAACGGCTCGATGTGGAACTCCGAGTGCTCCGAAGGCCGGATCGACCGCACGCCGCAGCAGTGGGGCGACGCGGTCCGCAACGCCAACCCCGGTTACAGCGGGCCGTGGCCCCGTATGCAGCTCTGGCACGGCACCGAGGACGACGCGCTCCGCTACCCGAACTTCCGCGAGGAGATCGAGCAGTGGACGAACGTCAACGGCACCGACCAGACCCCCGACGCCACCGACTACCCCGAGTCGAACTGGACCCGCACCCGCTACGGCGGCAGCGGAGGCCAGGCCGTGGTCGAGGCGAACAGCCTCCAGGGCGTCAACCACTTCCCGCCGATCCGCGAGACCGAGACGCTGCGCTTCTTCGGCCTGACCGGCCAGCAGGCGGGCACCACCGCGATCACGGGCGGCGCTTCGAACCGCTGCGCGGACATGCCCGGCTCGCCGGCGGCGAACGGGACCCAGGCAGTGCTGTGGGACTGCAACGGCGGCGTCAACCAGCAGTTCACCCGCACTGCGGCCGGTGAGCTGAAGGTCGGCGGCAAGTGCCTGGACGCGTACGGCTGGGGCACGGCGAACGGCACCAAGGTCGTGGCCTGGGACTGCTCAGGCGGCGCGAACCAGCGCTGGACCGTCAACGCCAACGGCACCATCACAAACGTCCACAACGGCCTCTGCCTGGACGCGATGGGCGCCGCTACCGCCAACGGCACACAGCTGATCCTGTGGACCTGCAGCGGCACCGCCAACCAGAGCTGGAGCGTCCGCTAAGAACGCGGACGGCCGCGCGTACCGGACGCGGCCGCACGCATGAGCCCGCAGGCGAGATCGCCTGCGGGCTCTGGCGTCTCACTCGCAGCCGACGCCGTCGCCGTCCCTGTCGAGGTGCGACCCGTATCCGGGATCGCCCGCGTGGACGGGCGCGGCGCCTGCGGCGCGGGCCGCGTCGCAGTTCTCGTAGTAGACGCTGCCGCCGTCGTCATCATCGTCGTCGCCACCGGAGTCGCCGCCTCCCGAGTCGCCACCGGAGTCGCCTCCGGAATCGCCGCCCGAGCCGCCGCTGCTCGACGAGTCCTCGCAGCCGACGCCGTCGCCATCGCCGTCGAGCCCGGCACGGTATCCGGGGTCGCCCTCGTAGACGGGCGCGACACCGGCATTCCTTGCTGCGTCGCAGTTCTCGTAGTACACGTCGGAACCGCCGCCGCCTTCATCGGCGGCCTCGGTCGTCTCGGCCGTTTCGGTGGTCGGCGCTTCAGTAGTGGGCTCTGCGGACGGGCTCGCGGATTCGCTCTCGATCGGGGTCGCCTCGGACGCCGTCTCGGAAGGGCGCTCCGATTCGGTGACCTTCTCTTCAGGCGTCCCGGCGTCGGCGAGCGCGCCGACGATCAAGCTGAGGAGGCAGGCCCCGACAAGGGCCATGGCGAGGACGACGAGAACGGTCTGGCCGGTGGACAGCCGGGACCAGAAACCGGGCTGAGCCCCGTTGGGGCCCTGTGGGGAAGGGTTGACGGACACGTCGGCTCCCAGGGGTCGGAGAAGTGTGCCGGGGTAGGAGCAGGCTATGCCCGTTGCGGGAGCGGGAGAATCCGCTGAGCGGTCGAGTGACTACCATCCGTAAGGACTCCCTCGTTCGTGTGAACGGCATGGTCCTCATGCGACTCGGCGAAGGACCGGGAGCCGAACGGGCAGTGAACGCTGCCTGCTTCGCTTCCCCAAGCCCCACCGACGGATCGGCCCGGCGCGCCTACCGTCCAGGTATGGCCACCGTCGCCTCCCTCAGTCAGCCCGTGCTCGACGTCGTGTGCGGCCAGTCAGCCGCGTGCGCGCTGTCGGTCCACAACACGGGCAAGATCGTCGAGTCCTACCGGTTCGAGGTCCTGGGCGCGCCCGCCGCGTGGGCGCTCGTCGAACCCCAGGAGCTCTCGATCTACCCCGGCCGCGACCAGGCCGTCCAGATCGTCTTCTCCCCGCCGCGGCTGCCCACGGTGCCCGCCGGACCGGTCCCGTACGCGGTGCGCGTGCTCCCAACCGAGCAGCCCGGCACCGCCGTCGTCGTCGAAGGCGAACTGCACGTCGAACCGTTCTACGAGACGACGGCCGAACTCATCCCGCGCACCTCCACCGGCCGCCGCCGGGGCAGGCACGAGGTCGCGGTCGACAACCGCGGCAACGTGCCGATCGAGGTGGGGCTCAGCGGCGCCGACCCCGACGGCGCGCTCACCGTCACCCCGGACCCGGAACGGCTCGTCGTCCCGCCCGGCCAGGCGATGTTCTCCAAGCTCAAGGTCCGCGCCCGCAAGCGCCGCTGGCGCGGCGGCCCGGTCACGCACCCGTTCCAGGCCCAGGCCCACCGCGACGGCGCCGAGCCGCACGTGATGGACGGCAGTCTCGTGCAGCGGCCGTTCTTCCCCAAGTCGACCGGGCGCTGGCTCGCGGCGATCCTCGCCCTCACCGCGCTGCTCATCGCGGCCTGGATGTTCCTGCTCAAACCCGCCGTCGAGAGCGCCGCCACCGAGGCCGTCGCCGACGACCTGGAGGCCCTGGGCGAGCAGGCCGCCGCCGCAGAGGAGGACGCGGAAGAGGCAGCCGCACAAGGCGAGTCGGCGGAGGCGCTCGCTGAGGAGGTCCTGGAGGAACTCCAGGACACCACGCTCGAACCGGCCCCGCCCGCGCCGGTCGAGACCGCGACCACGGTGCGCCTCGACGTCACCGCCAACGCCGGTGCCACAGCGACCGACTCGCACGAGCCCGCCGAGAAGACCATGTTCGCCCTCACCGACCTGATCCTGGAGAACCCGCAGGGCGACACGGGGGTCCTGGAGATCCTCATCGACGGCGACGTCCAGTACCGGCTCTCTCTCGCGAACTTCCGGGACCTCGACTACCACTTCGTGACGCCCATCGAAGTGCCCGAGGGGGAGGAGATCACGCTCCGCGTGGTCTGCGATACGCCCGGACCGCGCCTGCCCGGAGCCAGCTCCGACGCCTGCCGTCCCGCGGCCGTCCTCAACGGACTCACGGTCACGCTGCCCGAAGACGAGGAATGACCGGTGACCGTCTGCGAAGGCTGCGGGACCGCCGCGAACCCGCAGGACCGCTTCTGCGGCACCTGCGGTGAGTACCTGAGCTGGGAGGAAGAACCCTCCGCAGCCCCGGAACCCGTTGCGCCGCAGACGCAGCCGGCCGGTCCGGCGCCGTCCGCCGCGCAGCCGCCCGACGAGCGTTCCCGCGCTGCCGGGCGAGCCGGTGCTCCGAGTCCCGACGCGGGCCGCCCGATCGCCGACGGGCCCGCAGAGCCGCCGACCGGTCCGAGTGCGTCCGCCGAAGGCCAGCCCGAAGCCGCGGTCCCCGGCGCCGCCGCACCGCAGCCCCATCCGACTCCTGACGGCCCGGCCTGCCCGTCCTGCGGCATCGGCAACGACCCCGCCCGCCACTTCTGCCGCTCCTGCGGCACGCGGCTGCGCCAGGCCGCACCGCCCGCGAAAGAACCCTGGTGGCGGCGCTGGCGGCGACGCCGCAGGGAGCACGCCGCCGGTTACCGGCGCAAGCCCCGCCGCAAGTTCCACATCAGACGGTTCGTGCTCGTCTCGCTCATCGTCTCGGCCGTGCTCCTGCTCATCGTCTTCCTCCCCGCGCTCCCCGTCTCCCACCCGTGGCTGGAGAACCTGCGCGACCGTGTCGCCGACGCGAAACCGGTGTCGCCCAGCACGATCAGCGCCTCGAGCGAGGCGACCAGCGCCGAGTTCGCGTTCGACGGCATCTCCAACGAGTACTGGGCCCCCGACCTCGAAGGCGACGGCGTCGACGAATGGGTCCAGGCCGACTTCGCCGAACCGGTGCGGCTGGTCTACCTGATCGTCTCGCCCGGCGTCGCACGCGACCAGGAGGCGTTCCTCGCCCAGGCCCGGCCCGAAGAGGTCGAACTGCGCATGTTCACCGCGGACGGCGGCGCGGTGACCGAGACCGTCACCCTCGCCGACTCCGCCGAACCGCAGACGTTCGAACTCGGCGTCAGCGACGTGACCGCCGTGCGCCTCACCGTCCTCGGCACCTACGGCCACGAGCCCGGCAAGGCCGTGGCGATCGGCGAACTGGAGTACTTCATCCGCGCCTGACCGAACCCTGTGTCGGCCTTCACATCCGAGTGCTGTCAGCAATCGCGCCCCCGTCCGGTTCATATGGCGAACCCGCGGCAGCGCCGCTCCCGACAGCACGCAAAGGAAGAAGCCATGAGCAAGGTCTGGTTCATCACCGGTTCGTCCCGCGGTCTCGGCCGCGAATTCGTCGAAGCCGCCCTGGGGCGCGGCGACAAGGTCGCGGCCACCGCCCGCGGCGTCGAGGGCTTCGCCGCACTGACCGAGCAGTACGGCGACGCGGTCCTGCCGCTCGCGATGGACGTCACCGACAGGGCCGCGGTCGCCGCCGCCGTCGAAGCGGCCGTCGCGCACTTCGGCCGGATCGACGTCGTCGTGAACAACGCCGGGTACGCCCAGGTCGGCGCGGTCGAGGAACTGTCCGAAACGGAGCTCCGGGACCAGATGGAGACCAACGTGTTCGGCGCGGTCTGGGTCGTCCAGGCGGTCCTCCCGCACCTGCGCGAGCAGGGGTCTGGCCACATCATTCAGCTCTCCTCGGCCGCGGGCCTGATCGGGATGCCCCTCGGCGGCGCCTACCACGCGTCGAAGTGGGCGGTGGAGGGCTTGAACGAGGCGCTCGCCGCGGAGGTCGCCGGGTTCGGGATCAAGGTGACCATCGTCGAGCCCGGCGGCTTCGCCACCCGGAAGGGCAAGAACCCCGACCCGCTCGACAACGGCCACATGGCGACCGCGCTCCCGGCGTACGTGCCGCTCCGCGCCAGGCTCGCCGAAGCCGTCAAGGGCCAGCCCGCGGGCGACCCGGCCGCCTCGGCCCGGGCGATGCTCAAGCTGGCCGACCTCGACCGCCCGCCGCTGCGGGTCCTGTGGGGGCTGGGCTTCTACCCGATGCTCCAGAAGGCGTACGCCGACCGCCTCCAGAACTGGGCCGACTGGCAGGACCTCTCCCTCGAAGCCCAGGGCGAGCTGACCGTCCCGGAGTGACCACGCCCGGCCCGGCCCCGAGCGGGGCCGGGCCCGGCGTGTCTTAGAAGAGGCCGTTGCCGTGCGGGAGTTCGGCCGGGATCGGGAGCACGACGTCCCAGTGCTCGACGATCTTCCCGCCGGAGACGCGGAAGAGGTCCCAGAAGGCGACCGGTTCGCCGAACTCTCCCTCGGCCTGGAGGAGCACGAAGTCGCCTTCGGCGACGACCTTGTGGATGGTGCGGTACGCGAGGTTCTTGCCCTGCTCGCCCCAGGCGGCGGCGGCCGCGCCGAAGCCGTCGAGGCCGTCGGCGGCCTCGGGGTTGTGCTGGTCGTACTGCTCGGTCGAGATGTAGTCGGTGAGGACCGAATAGTCGGCTCCCTTGAGGACTTTCTCGGCGAACTCGGTGACGAGCGCGCGGTTGGCCTCGGTCTTGTCGAGGTCGGTCACCTGGGTGGGCCCGTCGGTCTGGGAGCGGCCGCTCGCGGTGTCCTTCACGACCGGGACGAGTGCGTCCCAGTGCTCGGCGAGCTTGCCGTCCTCGACGCGGAACAGGTCGAACGCGACCAGCGGGTCGGGTCCGAAGCCGTGGTAGATCCCGTGCAGCGCGACGAGGTCGCCGTCGGCGATCACGCGCACGCCCTCATAGCTGAAGCCCTCGGGCAGGCCTTGGACGAGGCCGCGGATGCCCTCCTGGCCGTCGGGCGCGAGCGCCGAGTGCTGCTTGTAGTCCGACGCGACCCAGCGGTCGACCGCGGACGGGTCCTTGTCCGCGAACAGTTCCTTCGCCGCGCCCAGTACCGTTTCCTTCGGGGTGCCCATGGCGTCCTCCCTTGCTCCTGTGCGCCACCGCTGCGGTGCGCATCCGCCTTGACGGCTCAAAACTAGGGCCGGATCTGGGACGCCGCCCGATACACTCGGGACTCATGGTGGTGAAAAACCGACAGGCTTCGGAGCCGATCCTCGCCGTCGACTTCCGGGCCCCGATCGGCTCGCCCGCGGGCGTCGAGGTGCTCGACCTCGGCGGGCTGCGCCGCCGCGGCCTGGCGAACCTGGAACGCCTGCTGCGCCCCAACTTCCACCAGCTCATCGCGCCGAGCGAGGGCCGCCTGCGGTTCATGGTCGACTTCGAGGAGTACGAGGCCGGTCCGGGCGACTGGCTGTGGGTGCGGCCGGGCCAGGTCCAGCGATGGGGCGATCTGGCGGGCGTCGAAGGCACTCTCGTCCTGTTCGAGGGCGACTTCCTCGACCCTGAGACGGCCGAGTCGGCGCGGGCCGACGAGCCCGGCGCGCCCATCGGTTTCCGCCCCGAGCGTGCCGACGCGTTGGAGACGGCTCGGGCGCATCTCGAGAGCGAGTTCCGCGCCCTCGGCGACCTGCCGTTGAGCGTCCACCTCGCGGCGATGCGCCACCTGGTCGCCGTCCTGGTGCTCCGGCTGGCCCACGCGGGCGCGGCCGAGGCCCCGTCGGGGGAGGTCAGCGAGACCTTCAAGCGCTTCCGTTACGCGGTCGAGCGCGGCTTCACCGAGACGCACCGGGTCGAGGACTACGCGGCGCGGCTCGGGTACTCGCCGCGCACGCTCGCGCGCGCCGCGATCGCGGCGACCGGTTCGGGCGCGAAGGAGTTCATCGACCGCCGTGTGGTCCTCGAGGCCAAGCGCCTGCTCGCCCACTCCGACCGCACCGCGGCGAAGATCGCCCGCGACCTCGGTTTCAGGGACCCCACGAACTTCTCGAAGTACTTCCAGCAGCGCACCGGCCACACGCCGATCGAGTTTCGGGCGGCCGCCCGGCGCCCCGCCTCCGGTCAGATGCCGGCGATGTAGCCCTCCAGCTGCTGCTTCTCGAATTCGAGTTGGCCGATGCGGTTCTTGACGACGTCGCCGATGCTGACGATGCCGACGAGGACGCCGCCGTCGGAGACGACCGGGACGTGGCGGATGCGCCGCTCGGTCATGAGCACCATGAGGTCCTCGATGGAGTCGCTCGGAATCCTGGTTTGGACGTCCGCGGTCATGACGAGCGCGACGGGCGCGTCGAGCAGGTCGGGCCGCGCGTGCAGCCCCCTGGCGACATCGCGCTCGGAGACGATCCCGGCGACGGTGTTCCCGTCGTCGCTCACCACGAGTGCGCCCAGGTTGTGCTCGGCGAGTTTGGCCACCAGCGAGCGGACCGTGTCGTCGGACCTGATGGTGACGACCGCCGCGCCTTTCGCTCGCAAAATATCACTAATGCGCACAGAAGCCTCCTGTTCGTACAGTGAGTAGCTTTCGAGCATACCGCCGTCCAGCCTGGAGCGATACCCGCAAACTTCCGAACTCGGGAGGCGTTGACACCCGACTGTTCGCATATTATCGTTCCGTTCGTATAGCGAACATCGAAGGAGGCGGCTCATGGCTGTCACCGCCACCCTCGCCGAAGCGGTCCGCGCCGCGATCGGCGACGGCGACAGTGTTGCGATGGAAGGGTTCACGCACCTCATCCCGCACGCCGCCGCACACGAGGTCATCCGGCAGGGCCGCCGCGGCCTCACCCTCATCCGGATGACCCCCGACATCGTCTACGACCAGCTCATCGGCGCCGGATGCGCCGCGAAGCTCGTCTTCTCCTGGGGCGGCAACCCCGGCGTCGGCTCCCTGCACCGCCTCCGCGACGCCGTCGAGCACGCCTGGCCCGGTCCACTGGAGATCGAGGAGCACTCCCACGCGGGCCTGGTGAACCGGTACGTCGCCGGCGCCTCGGGCCTGCCGTTCGCGGTCCTGCGCGGCTACTCCGGCACCGACCTCCCGCGCTACACCGATTCGATCGCGCCCGTGACCTGCCCGTTCACGGGGGAGCGGCTCACCGCGGTCGCCGCGCTCAACCCCGACGCCGCCGTCATCCACGCCCAGCGCGCCGACCGCGAGGGCAACGTGCAGCTGTGGGGCATCCTCGGCGCGCAGAAGGAGGCCGTCCTCGCCGCGAAGCGCTCGATCGTCACCGTCGAGGAGATCGTCGACGAGCTCGAACCACGCCCCGGCGCGATCCTGTTGCCGCACTGGGTGGTCGACTGGGTCTGCGAGGTCCCCGGCGGGGCCGCGCCGTCCTACGCCGCCGGGTACACCGAGCGCGACAACGGCTTCTACGCCGACTGGGACGCCGTCAGCCGCGACCGGGCGTCCTTCACCGCCTGGATCGACGCGAACGTCAAGGAGCGGGCATGACCGGCTACGACTCGGACGCGATGATGACCGTCGCCGCCGCACGCCTCCTCGAAGGCCGCCGCACCTGCTTCGTCGGCATCGGGCTCCCGTCCCTCGCGGCGAACCTCGCCCGCGCGACGATCGCGCCCGGCCTCGTGCTCATCTACGAGTCGGGCACCATCGGGTCCAAGCCGCCGCGACCGCCGCTGTCCATCGGGGACGGCGTCCTCGCCGAGACCGCCGACACCGTCGTCTCCAGCGCCGAGATCTTCAACTACTGGCTCCAGCCCGGCCGCATCGACACCGGCTTCCTCGGCGCGGCCCAACTCGACCGGCACGCGAACATCAACACCACCGTCATCGGCGGCTACCGCAGTCCGAAGGTGCGGCTTCCCGGCGCGGGCGGCGCCCCCGAGATCGCCGCGTCCTGCCGCGAGACCGTGATCGTCGTGCGCCACTCGAAGCGCGTCTTCGTCGACCGGCTCGACTTCACCACCTCGGTCGGTCACGGCGACGGCCCCGGTGCCCGCGAACGCCTCGGCCTGCGCGGGGCCGGACCGACCGCGGTCATCACCGACCTGGGGCTGCTCGAACCCGACCCCGACACGAGGGAGCTCGTCCTCACCCGGGTCCACCCGGGCGTCACGGTCGACAAGGTCCTCGAATCCACCGGCTGGCCCCTGCGCGTCAGCGATCATATGGCGACGACCCCCGCACCGACGCCGGAAGAGCTCGCCGCGCTCCACCGGCTCACGAACGGAAAGGAGGCCCGGCGATGACCTCCTACCGACGGGACGGCCTCGACGCCCACCCCGACCGCGACTTCCCCGACTACCGGTCGACCCGGCTGCGGCACCCCAAGGAACCCCTGGTCGCCCTCCGCGACCCCGAGACCGAGCTGACCGAACCCGTGCTCGGCGCGGGCCCGATCGGGCCGCTCGACGACGACCTGACCCGCCAGCACGCCGGTGAGCCGATCGGCGAGCGCATCGTCCTCACCGGGCACGTCCGCGACGGCAACGGCACCCCGCTCGCCGGTCAGCTCGTCGAGATCTGGCAGGCCAACGCCGCCGGGCGCTACGCCCAGGCCGACGACGCCCACGACGCCCCGCTCGACCCGAACTTCTCCGGCGTCGGCCGCTGCCTCACCGACTCCCGGGGCCGCTACCGCTTCACCACGATCAAGCCCGGCCCCTACCCGTGGCGCAACCACGACAAGGCCTGGCGCCCCGCCCACATCCACTTCTCGCTGTTCGGCACCGCGTTCGCCTCACGCCTGATCACCCAGATGTATTTCCCCGGGGACCCCTTGTTCCCCTACGATCCGGTGATGAAGTCGGTGACGGATGAGCGGGCGCGCCAGCGGATGGTGTCCTCGTTCGACCTCGACGCGACCGAGTCCGAGTGGGCGACCGGCTACCGCTGGGACATCGTCCTGCGAGGCCCCGAGCGGACCCTCTTCGAGGAGGCGGGGGAATGACCGACATCCAGGAGCTCACCCCGTCCCAGACCGTGGGGCCGTTCTTCGGCTTCGCCCTGCCCTACGAGGGCGACGCCACCATAGTGGACGGCGGTGATCTGCGTGTGCACGGCTCGGTCTTCGACGGGGACGGCGAGCCGATCCCGGACGCCCTCATCGAAGTGCTGCAAGCGGACACGGACGGCCGGTTCCACCGGGCCGGGTTCGGCGGCTTCGGCCGCTGCTCAACCCGGCCGGAGGGCCGCTACGCGTTCACGACGGTGAAGCCCGGCGGCACGGCCGACGGCTGCGCGCCGCACCTCGCGTTCATCGTCCACGCCCGGGGCCTCCTGGTGCACCTGCACACCCGCATGTACTTCCCCGAAGAAGCCGAGGCCAACGCTGCCGACCCGGTGCTGAACGCCGTGCCTGAGGGACGGCGGGCAACGCTGGTGGGGGAGCGGACGGACGAGGGCATCCGCTTCGACATCCGACTCCAAGGCGAGCACGAGACGGTCTTCTTCGATGTCTGAGCTGTTCGGAGCGGTCTTCTCGCGCGGCGCGGCCGCCGAGGCCGTGTCCGATGCGGCCTGGCTGCGGGCCATGCTGCAAGTCGAGAAGTCGATCGCCGAAGTCGCCGCTGAAGCAGGTGCTGTGAGTGCCGAAGCGGCGGAAGCGGTCGCGGAGGCGGCGGTCCCGGAGCGGTTCGACCTCGCAGAGGTCGCCGCGTCGGCCGCCCGGATCGGCAACCCGGTCGCGGGCGTCGTGGACCGACTGAAAGCGATCGTGCCGCCCGAGCATCACAATGCTGTCCATTTCGGAGCGACGAGCCAGGACGTGCTCGACACCGCCATGATGCTGGTCGCCCGGGACGCCATGGCCGCCATAGACAAAGAGTTCCGCCTGAGCCTCCGTGCCGTCTTCGCCCTCAGGAGGGGGTACGGCGAGACACCCATGATGGGCCGAACACTCCTCCAGCGCGCCGCCCCGGTCGAGTTCAAGAACGTGCTCGGCGCCTGGATCAACGGGTTGGCCGCTGCGCGGGAAGCGGTCGAGGCCTTGGATTTCCCCCTCTCCTATCAGGGCCCGGTCGGTGCCTACGCGATCGGCCGCGATCCGCGCACCAAGGCCGTCCACCGGGCGCTGGGCGTCCGGTTGGGACTCAAGACCGATGTCACATGGCACACCGCCCGCAACCCGGTCGTGCGCATCGGCGCTGCCGCGGCCGAGGCGGCCGGGGCCTGCGGCAAAGTCGCCGTCGACGTGATCCTGTTGAGCCAGAACGAGGTCGGCGAAGTGTCCGAAGGGAACCCCGGCGGATCGACTTCGATGCCGCACAAGCGCAACCCGGTCGCCGCGACCAGCGCCCGCGCCTGCGCGGCGCGCACCCCCGGGCTCCTCGCCACCCTGTACGCGGCCATGCCGCAGGAACTCCAGCGCTCGCCCGGCCTGTGGCACAGCGAATGGGAGACCCTGTCGGACCTACTGCGGCTCACCGGCTCCAGCGCCGCGTGGATCCGCGACTGCCTCGAGCACCTGCGCGTCCATCCCGACGCCATGCGCCGCAACAGGGAAGGCGGTCCCGTATGATCCCGCACCACCTGGTCGACGGCCCGGCCGACGCCGAGACGATCGTCTTCTCAAACTCCCTCGGCACCACGCTGGGCATGTGGCGGCCGCAGGTCGAAGCGTTCAGCGCGCATTACCGGGTGGTCCGCTACGACACGCGCGGCCACGGCCGGACCCGCTTCGGCGGCAGCCCGTTCGGCATCGACGACCTCGCCGACGACGTCGCCGACCTCCTCGACCACCTCGACACCGAACGGGCCCACCTGGTCGGCGTCTCGCTCGGCGGTGCCACCGTCCTCGACTTCGCCGCCCGCCACCCCGACCGGACGCTCACCGTCACCGCGCTCTGCACCGCCGCCAGGATCGCCACGCCCGCGTACTGGGCCGACCGAGTGCGCCTCGTCCGCACCGGCGGCCTCCCGCCGCTCGCGCCCGCCGCCATGGAACGGTGGTTCACCGCCGACTTCAGGGCAGCGCATCCCGAGGTCGTCAAGCGGTTCCGCGCCGACTTCGCGGGCGGCGACCCGCTCGGCTACACCGCCTGCTGCAGGGCGATCGCCGAGACCGACCTGCAGGGCCGCCTCGGCGCGATCCGCGCGCCCGTGCTCGTCATGTACGGCACCGAGGACACGATCACGACCGCCGACGACGCCGAGGCCCTGCGCCAGGGCATCCGCGGATGCGAAACGGCCGCGATCGAAGGCGCGAAGCACCTCGCCCCGACCGAGCAGGCCGACTTCGTCAACCGGCGGATCGCCGAACACCTCCGGAAGGCACCCCATGGACCCCAGTGAAGGCGAACGGAAACGCCGTGAAGTCCTCGGCGACGCGCACGTGGACCGCTCGAACGCCGCCCGCACCGACTTCGACCGCGACTTCGGGGCGTTCATCACCGAGTACGCGTGGGGCGGCGTCTGGTCCCGGCCCGGCCTCGACCGGCGCACCCGCCGCATGCTCACCCTCGCCGTCCTCTGCGCGCAGGGCAACGAGGACGAGTTCACGATGCACCTGCGGGCCGCCCTCGCCGGGGACCTCACCGCCGACGAGGTGAAGGAGATCCTCCTCCACACCGCCGTCTACGCCGGGCTGCCGCGCGCGAACCGGGCGTTCGCGCTCGCCCGCGCGGTGCTCGACGAGACGACCGATCGCTAGAGTGTCCGCATGGCAGGGCAGGAGACCGAGGACGACACCGCGAGGACCGGGCACAGCTCCGACCATGTCCAGACCCTGGCGCGCGGCCTCGCCGTCATCCGCGCCTTCGACGCCGAGCACCCGCGCCTCACCCTGAGCGAGGTCGCCAAGGAGACCGGGCTGACCCGGGCCGCCGCCCGGCGGTTCCTCCTGACCCTCGCCGACCTCGGCTACGTGCGCGCCGACGGCCGCGACTTCGCCCTCACGCCGAGGGTGCTCGAGCTCGGCTTCGCCTACCTCTCGGGCCTCACGGTCCCCGAACTCGCCCAGCCCCACCTGGAACGGCTGGTCGCCGAAGTCGGCGAGTCGGCCTCCGTCGCGGTGCTCGACGGCGCCGACGTCGTCTACGTGTCGCGGGTCGCGACCTCGCGGATCATGCGAGTGGCCATCAACATCGGGACCCGCTTCCCGGCCGCGACCACCTCGATGGGCCGCGTCCTGCTCGCCGGGCTCGCACCCGCCGACCTCGACGAGCGGCTCGCGGCCACTGAGCTGCGGGCGCACACCCCGTACACCATCACCGACGAGCCCCGGCTCCGCCGCGAACTCGACCAGGTCCGCGCGCAGGGCTGGGCCTTCGTCGACCAGGAACTCGAAGAGGGCCTGCGCTCGATCGCCGTGCCGCTCCGCGACTCGTCCGGTGTCATCGCCGCCCTGAACGTCTCCTCCCACACCAGCCGCACCACACTGGACTCGGCGACGCGCGACCTCCTGCCGCCGCTGCTCGCGACCGCCGCGCGGATCGAGGCCGACCTCGCCGCGACCGGCCGCTGACTCAAGCCGCCTCCAGGACCATCGCGATGCCCTGCCCGACCCCGATGCACAGCGCCGCGAGGCCGTAGCCGCCCTCGCGGTGCAGCTGCCACACGAGCGTCCCGGCGAGCCGGGCCCCGGAACAGCCCAGCGGATGGCCCATCGCGATCGCGCCGCCCTGCCGGTTCACGATCGCCGGATCGAGCTCCGGCCACTGCGACAGGCACGCGAGCGCCTGCGCCGCATAGGCCTCGTTGAGCTCCACCGCCGTGAGGTCGCTCCAGCCGATCCCGGCCCGCGCCAATGCCTTCCGGGCCGCCTCGACCGGCCCGATCCCGTACCTGCGCGGCTCGACGCCGACCACGGCCCGCGCGACGATCCGCGCCAGCGGACGCCCGTGCGCCTCGGCCGCCGCCTCGTCGCCGATCACGAGCGCGGCCGCGCCGTCGCTGAGCGGACTCGCGTTCCCCGCTGTCACAGTCCCTTCAGGACGGAACACCGGCCGCAGCGCCGCCAGCGCCTCCAGGCTCGACTGCGGCCGGACGCCCTCGTCGCGGTCGAGCTCGGGCAGCTTCAGCACCTCATCGTCGAACCGCCCCGCCTCCCAAGCGGCATGGGCCAGCCGGTGGCTGCGCAGTGCGAACGCGTCCTGCGCCTCCCGTCCGATCCCGAACTCGTCGGCGAGGATCTCGGCCCCTTCACCGAGGCCCACCGTCCACTCGTCCCGCATCGCCGGATTGACCAGCCGCCACCCCAGTGCCGTGTCGGCCAGTGCCAGGCCGCCCCGCTGGAACGGCTCCTCGGTCTTCGCCATCACCCACGGCGCGCGCGTCATCGACTCCACGCCCCCGGCGACGACCAGCGACGCGTCCCCGGTCTCGACGGCCCGCGCCGCCTGCACGACCGCCTCCATCCCGGAGCCGCACAGCCGGTTCACCGTCGTGCCGGGCACCGACTCGGGCAGCCCGGCCAGGAGCACCGCCATGCGCGCGACGTCCCGGTTCTCCTCGCCCGCGCCGTTCGCGTTGCCGAACACGACGTCGTCGATCCCGGCCGGGTCGAGCTGCGGACTGCGGTCGCGGACCGCGCCGACGACGGCGGCGGCGAGGTCGTCGGGGCGGACCGACGCCAGCGCGCGGCGGTGGCGGCCGATCGGCGTGCGCACGGCGTCGAGGATGAAACTGCGGTTCACGGGACTCCCAGGTGTGCGATGGGGCCGGGCCGCCGGGTCGGCGGCCCGGCGTGCTCAGTCGGCGACGCCGACGGGCGGCTGGGACGGGGACGCGGCGGTCCCCTTGAGCCCCAGGCGCTCGGTCGGCACCTTGTAGGTCTCGCGGGCGGTCGCGACGGCGACGACGTTGACCAGGCACAGCAGTGCGGTGAACGCCGCGACCTTGAGCCAGCCGTCGGGGTCGTCCCCGGCGAGCGCGACGGCGATCGTCGGCAGGAACCCGCTGATCGCGAACCCGATCTGCGTCCCGATCGCCATGCCGGACAGGCGCACCCGGGCGGTGAACATCTCGCCGTAGAACGAGGGCCACACCGCGTTCGCGGCCGCGTAGACCAGGCCGAACATGACGATCCCGGCGCCGAAGATCAACGCCCAGTTGCCGATCGAGATCGCCCACAGGTACACGAAGATCAGCGCGGCGCTGCCGAGCGAGCCGGTGAGGAACACCTTCTTGCGGCCGATCCTGTCCGCGATGTTGCCCCACATGGGGATGGTGAACAGCGCCAGGATGTTCGCCGTGACGCCGACCCACAGCATGGGCGTGCGTTCGAGCCCGACCGTGTTGACCGCGTACGTGAGCCCGTAGACGGTGAAGATGGTGCTGACCGAGGCGATGAGGGCCGCGCAGACGACGCGGAGCACGTCGGCCCAGTGGTCGCGCATGAGGACCGCGAACGGGAGCTTGGCGACGTCCCCGGTCCTGGCCTTGGCCTCGAAGACCGGGGTCTCCTCGACCTTGCGGCGGATCATGTAGCCGACGAACACCATGACGACGCTGGCCCAGAACGGCACGCGCCAGCCCCAGCTGAGGAGGGCCTCCTCGGGGAGGGCCGCGACCGGCAGGAACACCGCGGTGGCGATGAGCTGCCCGGCCTGCGTCCCGCTGAGGGTGAAGCTCGTGTAGTACGCGCGGCGGTGATCGGGGGCGTGTTCGAGGCTCATCGAGTTGGCGCTGGCCTGCTCGCCTCCGGCCGAGAGGCCCTGGAGGAGCCGCAGGGTGACGAGCAGGATCGGGGCGGTGACGCCGGCGGTCTCGTAGCTGGGGAGGCAGCCGACGAGGAAGGTGGCGACGCCCATGAGCAGGAGGGTGAAGACGAGGACCTTCTTGCGGCCGAAGCGGTCGCCGACGTGGCCGAGGATGATCGCCCCGAGCGGCCGGGAGACGTAGCCGACGCCGAAGGTGGACAGAGCCAGGAGGGTGCCCGCGGCGGGGTTGTCGGAGGGGAAGAAGACCTGGCCGAACACGAGGGCGGCGGCCGTGCCGTAGATGAAGAAGTCGTAGTACTCGAGGGCGCTGCCGATCCAGGCGGCGACGGCCGCCTTCTTCGGCTTGCCGGTGGCGGTGAACCCCGCAGGGGGGCTCAGAGAGGTTCCGTCGGACACGTTGATCTCCTCTGTCAGTGCACCATTGCATGGGCAGTGAAGCGCAGTCGATCCGGTGCGAGGGCTTTGAACGTACCGGATAGTTATGTACTGCTTGGTTAATTGTCGAGCATGCACTGAGCCCAGGGCCGTGTCAAGGGGGTGGCGGGCGCGCCGTCGAAATCGACGGCGGCCGATGCCTGGAATGTCCGTTGCGGTGCCGCTCTAGCGGGCGGTCAGGTACTCCACGACCATGTCGCCGAGCATCGTCCGGTAGTGCTCGCGGCGTTCGGGGTCGAGCAGGTCGCGGTCGAACACGGTGTTGAACGTGTAGCGGTTCGCGATGCGGAAGACGCAGAAGGAGCTGATCATCATGTGTACGTCGAGGGCGTCGACGTCGTCGCGGAAGAGCCCTTCGGCCCGGCCGCGGTCGAGGATGCGGCCGATGACGGTGACCGCGGGCTTCGACAGGCCGGGGAGCACGGTCGACTCGGCGAGGTGCTTGGCCTCGTGGATGTTCTCGATGCTCACCAGGCGGATGAAGCCGGGGTGCGACTCGTGGTGGTCGAAGGTGAGCTCGGCGAGCTGCCTGATCGCGGCGACCGGTTCGAGGTGCTCGACGTCGACCTCTTGCTCCAGGGACCGGATCGTCGCGTAGGCCCGTTCGAGCACGGCGAGATAGAGGCCCTGCTTGCTCTCGAAGTAGTAGTAGATCATCCGCTTGGTGGTGCGGGTCTTGGCCGCGATCTCGTCGACCCTCGCGCCCGCGAAGCCGTTGGCGGCGAACTCGGCCGTGGCCACGTCGAGGATCTCCGAGCGCGTCCGTACCGGGTCGCGGCTCCGGTCGGCTTCGGCGACCGGTCGGTCCTCGGCGGGCTTGGCGGTCAAGAGTTCCCCTCGTTCCCAACGGTTCACGGCTCGCTCGGCGCCTTCACGGGCGAACCTGGCGGCCCTGAAACTCTAACGCTCCGGGGGAGCGGCCGACGCGGCCCCTTCACAAAGCGGCCCCCGGTTGCTATTTTGAATTATCTAGTTCGTACATTAGCTCGACGGTGAGGAACACGCATGCCGAACACCCCCGAGCCCCCGCCCTCCAGGCTCATCGGCCTCATCGGGGCCGGGATAGGGCCCTCGCTCAGCCCGGCCCTGCACGAACGCGAGGCCGACGAGCAGGGGCTGCGGTACCTCTACCGGCGCCTGGACCTCAACGAGCTCGGACTCGCGCCCGACAGGGTAGGCGACCTGCTCGAGGCCGCCCGGCTCACCGGCTACACGGGGCTCAACATCACCCACCCCGTCAAGCAGCTCGTGATGGCCCACCTCGACGGCGTCGCCGAGGAGGCCTCCGTGCTCGGCGCGGTCAACACCGTGCTCTTCAAGGGCGGCAAGGCGTTCGGCTACAACACCGACACCTCCGGATTCGCGCGCAGCGTGATGACCGGGCTCGTCGGCGCGCCGATGGACGCGGTCGTCGTCCTCGGCGCGGGCGGCGCGGGCGCGGCCGTCGTGCACGCCCTCCTGGCGGTCGGGGCCGGGTCGGTCCGCGTCCTCGACCTCGATCCCGTCCGCACGGACCGGCTGGTGGACGCCCTCGGCGGCCACTTCGGACGCGACCGCGTCAGCGGCGGCGCGGCCGCCGACCTCGAAGCGGCCCTTGCCGAAGCCGACGGCCTCGTCCACGCCACGCCCACCGGCATGCGCGAGCACCCCGGCACCGCGGTGCCCCCCGCACTGCTGCGCCCCGACCTGTGGGTCGCCGACGTCGTCTACCGGCCGCTGGAGACCGAGCTGCTCGCCGCGGCCCGCGCGCGCGGCTGCCGCACCCTCGACGGCGGCAAGATGGCGGTCTTCCAGGCCGTCGACTCCTTCCGCCTGTTCACCGGCGTCGAACCGGACGCCGACCGCATGCTCCGCCACTTCGACGCGCTCACCGCGGGCCCGAAGGAGGCGCCCGCCCATGCCTGACGACGAGACCCGCAGGTCCATCGCCACCGTCTGCCTCTCGGGCACGCTGGAGGACAAGCTGCACGCCGCCGCCGCGGCGGGCTTCGACGGCGTCGAGCTCTTCGAGAGCGACCTCGTCGCCTCCGCCGATTCGCCGGAGACCGTGCGCGAACGCTGCCGCGACCTTGGCCTGAGCATCGACCTCTACCAGCCGTTCCGCGACTTCGAGGCCGTCCCGCCGGACCTTTTGGAGGCCAACCTCCGGCGCGCGGAGCGGAAGTTCGACGTCATGGAGCGGCTCGGCGCCGACACCGTCCTGGTCTGCTCCTCCGTCTCGCCCGACGCCGTGGACGACGACGACCTGGCCGCCGAGCAGCTGCACGCCCTCGCCTCCCGCGCGGCCGACCGGGGCGTGCGGATCGCCTACGAGGCGCTCGCGTGGGGCCGCTTCGTGAACACCTACGACCACTCGTGGCGCATCGTGCGCCGCGCCGACCACCCGAGCCTCGGGCTCTGCCTCGACAGCTTCCACATCCTCTCGCGCGGCTCCGACCCGGCTGGCATCCGCGTCATCCCCGGCGAGAAGCTGTTCTTCCTGCAGCTCGCCGACGCGCCGCGCCTGGACATGGACGTGCTCCAGTGGAGCCGCCACCACCGCCTCTTCCCCGGCCAGGGCGCGTTCGACCTGACGCGCTTCCTCGACCTCGTGCTCACCGCCGGATACGAGGGGCCGCTCTCGCTGGAGGTCTTCAACGACGTCTTCCGCCAGGCCGACCCGCGCCAGGCCGCCGTGGACGCCCTCCGCTCACTGGTCACGCTCCAGGAGTCGGTCGCCCGCAAGGGCTCCGCCCGCGCCCGCGAGCGCGCCCGGATCGACGACCTGCCGCCGTCCCCCGAGCCCGCAGGCTTCGCGTTCGCCGAGATCGGCGTCGACGAGCGGTCCGAACCCGAGGTCGCCCAGGCGCTGCACGGCCTCGGGTTCACCCGCACCGCCGAGCACCGGTCGAAGCCGGTCCGCATGTGGGAGCAGGCGGGCATCCGCGTCCTGCTCAACGCCGCCGAAGGCTCCGCGACCGGCGAGACGGCGGTGACCGCGCTCGCGGTGGAGAACGCCGACCCGGCCGCCTCCGCGCGCCGCTCTGAGCGCCTCCTCGCGCCGATCCTGCCGCGCGAGCACCGCGCCGACGAAGCCGACCTGGCCTCCGTCGCCGCCCCTGACGGCACCGCGATGTTCTTCTGCCGCAGCGACAGCCGCGAAGGCTGGCTCGCCGACTTCGCGCCCGTCGCGTCCGCGTCGCCCGGCACGGGCCTGTACGCGATCGACCACGTCGGGCTGACGCAGCCGTTCGACCACTTCGACGGCGCGGCCCTGTTCTACCGGTCCGTGCTCGGGCTCCACCCGGAGGCGCCCGCCGAGATCGCCGCCCCGTTCGGGCTCATCCGCAGTCTCTCCATATCGGACTCGCAGCGCCGGGTCCGCATCGCGCTCAACGTCGCCGTGCTCCGCCGCGGCGACTGGTCGCCCGGCGTCCGCGACCCCCAGCACGTCGCCTTCGCCACCGACGACATCGTCGCCACCGCCGCCAGAGCGCGCGAACGCGGCCTCGACCTGCTCCCCGTCCCCGCCAACTACCACGACGACCTCGACGCCCGCCTCGACCTGCCCGCCGACCTCATGGCGGACCTGCGCGAGCACTCGCTGTTCTACGACCGGGACGACCGCGGCGAATACCTGCACTGCTACACGCCGGTGCTCGGCTCCCGCGTCTTCTTCGAAGCGGTGCAGCGCATCGGCGGCTACGACGGCTACGGCGTCGCGAACACCCCGGTCCGCATGGCCGCCCACCGCCGCAGGCGCGCTGGCTGAGCGGATCAGGAGACGGTGACGGTGACGCTGTGGAGGCCGGTCGCGCCGTCGGGGATGACGCCCTGGACCTCGCTGGTCTGGACGGCGCCGTCGCCGTCGGTGGCGCGGACGGTGAGGGTGTGCTCGCCCTCGGGGGCGTTCCATTCGTACAGCCACTGCCGCCAGGTGTCGCCGGTGGCGACGTCGGAGAGCTCGCACGGCTGCCAGTCGCCGTCGTCGATCCTGAGCTCGACGGCGCTGATGCCGCGGTGCTGGGCCCACGCGACCCCGGCGACGGCGACGGTGCCCGCACTGGCTTTCGAACGGGGCGTGTCGATGCGGGACTGGGTCTTGATCGGGCGCGGCGTGGACCAGCCGCGGGTGATCCAGTAGGCGTCGTACGAGTCGAATGTGGTCAGTTCGAGTTCGGTGAGCCACTTGGTGGCCGAGACGTAGCCGTAGAGGCCGGGGATGACGAGCCGGGCGGGCCAACCGTGGTCGACCGGGAGCGGCTGTCCGTTCATGCCGATCGCGATCATGGCGTCGCGGCCGTCGAAGACGAGGTCGGTGGGGGACCCGGCGGTCCAGCCGTCGGAGGAGCGGGAGACGAGCTGATCCGCGGCGGGGTCCACTCCGGACTCGGCGAGGAGCGCGGCGAGCGAGACGCCGAGCCAGCGGGCGTTGCCGACGAGGTCGCCGCCGACCTGGTTCGAGACGCAGCACAGGGTGATGTCGCGTTCGATGAGCTCGCGGCCGAGGAGGTCGTCCATCGTGTAGGTCCGCTCGGTGTCGACCATGCCGTGCACGCGCAGCGACCAGCCGTCGACGTCGATGCGGGGGACGGTGATCGCGGTGTCGATGCGGTAGAAGTCGCCGTTCGGCGTGATGTACGAGGAGAGGCCTTCGGTCTCGAAGTCGGCGACCGGGCCGGGTTCCATGGCGGGCGCGTCCGGTTCGGGCAGGACGAGCTGGTCGCGGTCGGCTTCGATGGCGGCCGGGCCGATCCGGGTCGCCCACCAGGACGCGCCGAACGCGGCCGCGGCGACGCCGCCGACGGCGGCGAGGAAGCCGCGCCTGCCCGTGACGGTGCGTTCGGCGTCGCGCGCGGCCCACCATTGGAGGGCCACCAGGACAACGGCCCCGGCGAGGAGCGAAGGGATCGCGGCGGCCGCGCCGAGCCCGGGCCGGGTGACGGCCGCGATCGCGCCGACGGCGGCGAACGCGACGACGGCGGCGCGGGCGAGCCAGGGCCTGGTCCGCCACAGCCGCCCGATGCCGCCGCCGAGCAGCGCGACGGTGACGGCGAGTCCGATCACGAGCAGCGGCTTGTCGAGGGTGCCGACGAGGTCGATGAACCAGTGCGCGACTTCGAGCGGCACGATCGCGACGACGGTGTCGCTCAGGGCCGACAGCGGCGCCGCGCGGGGCGCGGTGAGCGCCGCGACGAGATGGCCGACGGCGAGTCCGGCGAGGGTCGCGAGGAGGCCCGCGACGGCCCAGGTGCGCGGCGATGCGTGCTGCGAGGTGTCCACGCTTCCATTCTGAACCGCTCCGCGGCCGGATGCCGGGCGTCGGTGCTTACGTTCCGCTAAACAAAGCGAGCGCCTGCGCGAAGTCCTCGACGAGGTCGTCGGGGGCCTCGATGCCCGCGGAGAACCGGATGGCCTCGCCCGCCATGCCGTGCGCCGCGTTCGGCATGGAAAGCCTGGTCACGAGCGATTCGACGCCGCCGAGGCTGGGTGCGGCGTACGGCAGCCGCAGGCCTTTGACGATCGTGTCGGCGGCCGCCGCGCCGCCGTAGGGGAGGAACGTGACGACCGAGCCGAAACCGTCGAAGAGTGCCGCCGCCCGCCCGTGGTCGGGGTGGTCCGGCAGGCCCGGGTAGCGCACGGCCGCGACCGCGTCGTGCCCGGCGAGGAGTTCGGCGACGGCCTGCGCGTTGTCGTTCTGCCTGCGCACGCGCAGCGCGAGGGTCTTGAGGCCGCGCGAGAGGAGGAACGCGGCGTGCGGGTCGAGGCTCGCGCCGTACGAGCCGAGGACGGACGCGACGCGATCGATCCGTTCGCGCGAACCGGTCACCGCTCCGGCGGTGATGTCCGAGTGCCCGTTGAGCGCTTTGGTCGCCGAGTGGCACACCAGGTCGAACCCGACCGCGTGGGGTTGGAAGACCACTGGCGTTGCGAGCGTGTTGTCGATGATGGACACGAGGCCGTGCTCGCGGGCGAACGACGCGGCTCCGGCGAGGTCGCCGACCTGGACGAGCGGGTTGGTGATCGACTCGGTGAGCAGCGCCCGCGTGTTGGGCCGCAGGGCCCGCTGCCAGGCGTCCGGGTCACTTGGGGCCACGAGGTCCCAGCTCCAGCCGAGGCGGGCGGCGTGCTCGTCGAGGAACCGGCTGGTGCCGCCGTAGAACTCGCCCGCGGCGATGAGGTGGGCGCCGGTGCCGAGGACACTGTGGAGTGCCGCGGTGATCGCGCCCATCCCAGAGGCGGCCGCCACGGCCGCCTCTGCGCCTTCGAGCGCGGCGAGCCTGCAGTGCAGGTGGGCCTGGGTCGGGTTGGTGCCCAACCGGATGTATGGGGCCGCCTCGCCCGGTCCCGCCTCGAAGACCGTGCTCTGGAAGACCGGCGCGACCACTGAGCCGTTCGGGCCGGGCCGGGGCTCGCCGCCGTGGACGGCGAGGGTCTCGATCCGGGTTCGCTTGTCGCTCATCAGCCGAGGCTACGGCGGCTGCCGCACGGGAATCCACGGTTTGTCCTTACGTTTCGCTTACGTCCGCCCCGAGCGCCGGTATCGCCGCCTCCAGCAGCGCCCGGACCTTGTGGAGGTTCGCCTCGAACACCGCGAAGACCGCCTCCTGGCTCACCGGTTCGATCTCCGGGTCCTCGGCGAGCCCGGCGTCGTAGTCGGTGACCAGCGCGATCCCGACGAACGGCAGGCCCGCCTCCATTGCCAGCGGCGCTTCGGGGCACTGCGTCATGTTGACGACGTCCCAGCCGCACTCGCGGTGCCAGCGCGACTCGGCGCGGCTGGAGAACCGGGGGCCGTTGACGACGACGACCGTGCCGCCGTCGTGCGCCCTCACGCCGACCTCGGCGGCCGCGTCGAGGACGATCCGGCGCAGCCGCGCGTCGTACGGGTCGGCGAACGGGACGTGCACCGGGCCGTCGGCGAACTCGTCGTGGAACGTGGACTCGCGGCCCCACGTGCGGTCGACGATCTGGTCGCACACGACGAAGTCGCCGGGGCGGATCTCGGGTCGCAGCGATCCGGCCGCGAACGGGGAGACGAGGGCCTTGACGCCCAGCTGCCGCATGGCGTCCACATTGGCCCGGTAGTTGACGCGGTGCGGCGGGAGGCGGTGGCCGGTGCCGTGGCGGGGGAGGAACGCGACGCGCCGCCCGTGCAGCTCCGCGACGGCCACCGGGTCCGAAGGCGGCCCCCAGTCGGTCGTGATGTCGTACGTCTCGGCTTGCGCCGCAAGGGTGTAGAAGCCGGATCCGCCGAAGACGCCGACGTCGGCGCGGGGAAGGTCGGGCATGGGTCTCCTCATCGTGCTCGTGCGGCCGCGCGGGCCCGTGCCAGCTGCGCGCGCATGTCCTTGACGGCGCGGAGCGAGCCGCCGATCGTGCCGGTGACCTTGCTCCTGCCGATCCTGGGCCGGTAGCGGACGGGCAGTTCCGTAATGCGCCACCCGTCGAGTCCGGCGCGCAGCACCATCTCCAGCGGCCAGCCCGACCGCCGGTCGCTCGTGCCGAGCGCGACGAGCGCGTCGCGGCGGGCCGCGCGCATGGGCCCGATGTCGTGGACGTGCGCGCCGCAGGTGCGCCGGACCTGCCTGGCGAGATACCGGTTCGCGAGGCGCCCGTGCAGCGGCATCGCGCCCTTGTCGGCGTCCCGCGCGCCCAGGACCAGGTCGGCTTCACCGGCGAGGACCGGCGTGCACACGGCGGGCAGGTCGCCCGGGTCGAGGGACGCGTCGCAGTCCATGAAGGCCACGACCGGGGCGGTCGCGGCGGCGAGTCCGGCGTGGCAGGCCGCGCCGAAGCCCCGGCGCGACTCGGTCACGACGAGCGCGCCGAGTCCGGCGGCGACCTGCGCGGAGCCGTCGTCGGAGCCGTTGTCGACCACGATCGGACGGTAGCCCTTCGGCATCCGCTCGAGCACCCACGGGATCGCGTCGCGTTCATTGAGGACCGGCAGGACCACATCGACAGCGGGAAGGAGCTCGTGAACCTTCACGGCCGTACGTGTCCCGGGCGCGAGCGCCGCTACCGCCAGGGCGTCCTCGGCGTCGTCGAGGTCGCGCAGCACGGGCAGGTCCGCGACGGCGAGGCCGAGCGCCTCCAGCTGCCGCCTCTGGAGCCTGCCGGTGTCGGGGCTGCTCATCGGCACGCCCGTGAACGCCTCTGGATGCGGCCGGGCCAGCCCGAGCGCCCACCAGCCGCCGTCCTCGGCCGTCCCGAGCGCCGCTTCGGAACCATCCACAATGACCGCGATCGCGGCGTCGAGCAGCTCCGGCGTCACCTGCGGCGTGTCCATCCCGATCTGGACCCCCGGCCCGTCCGCGTGCGCCCAAGCCGCCGCGAGGCGCTCGTTGAACGTGCCTTCGACCTGCGGGAACACCGTGAACCCGGGAGGCAGCCACAGACCCGGTTCGCCGTCGAGCGCCAGAAGCCGCCGGTCCGCGCCGCACGCCGCGACGGCCTCCAGCGTGTCCGCGAGCGCCGCCTCCGCGACCGCCGCTGCCTCCACAGTGGTCAGCGGCGGCGAGAGCCGGGTCTTCGACCGGCCCGGAACCGGGGCCTTCGCCACGACGAGGAGACAGGTCCGCTGCATGCGGCCGATGCTACTGATCAGAACGGCCCCCGGGGCTGCGCCGATCCTTACGGTTCGCGAAAGTCTCGGCCGGTCGGATGACACGGGCGGGTGCGATCGGGCATCGTAGTCGCATGGACTCCGAGGCCGATCCGCGCGTGCTGGTCGTCGACGACGACCCCGCCCTCGCGGAGGTCGTCGCCCGCTACCTCCGCCGCGACGGCTACGAGGTCGACTACGCCGCCGACGGCGCGACGGGCCTCGAACGCGCCCTAGCCACCCTCCCCGACCTCGTCGTCCTCGACCTCATGATGCCCGGCATGGACGGCTTCGAAGTGTGTCGCAGGCTCCGCGAGGCCACCGCGATCCCCGTGGTCATGCTGACCGCGCGCGGCGAGGAGAACGACCGCATCACCGGCCTCGACCTCGGCGCCGACGACTACGTGACGAAACCCTTCTCGCCCGGCGAACTCGCCGCCCGCGTCCGGGCCGTCCTGCGCCGCACCGCCTCCCAGGCCCCGCCCGCCCCCGTCCTCCACGGCGGCGGCGTCGCCGTCGACACCGTCGCCCACCGCGCCAGCCGCGGCGGCGCGCCGCTCGACCTCACCGCGAAGGAGTTCGACCTGCTGGTCTGCTTCCTCACCAGCCCTGGCCGGGCCTTCCGCCGCGAGGAGCTGCTGGAGACCGTGTGGGGCTGGAGCATCGGCGACACCTCCACCGTCACCGTCCACGTGCGCCGCCTGCGCGAGAAGATCGAGGACGACGCCTCCGCGCCCCGCCACCTCACCACCGTGCGCGGCGTCGGCTACCGGTGGGAGCCCTGATGCGCCGCTTCCAGAGCCGCCGCGCGGGCTCGCTGCTCATCCTCGCGGTCGCGCTCGCCGCCGCCACCGCGCTGGCCTTCGCGTTCGACTTCCCGCCGCGCGACATCGCCGTCCTCGTCACCGTCGCGGCCGTCGCCTCCGCCATCGCTGGGGCCATCGGCGGCGCGGTCCTGCGGCGGATGCGCGGACGCGGCGCCCGCGTCCAGACCATGACCGTCGCACTCTCCTCGGTCCTGGTGGCCGCGTCCGGCGTCGTCACGGCGGCGCTGGCGATGTTCATCTCCTACCACGACCTCGTGCTGCTCTTCGTGGTCCTCATCGTCGCCTCCGGTGTCGCGTTCGGGGCCGCGTGGCAGCTCGGCGACGACATCGGCGCGGGTGCCGAGCAGGTGGGCGCCTACGCCCGCACCATGGTCGGCAGCGACGGCCGCATCGCCGCCGAGCGCGCGCCGTCCGTCACCGGCCCCGGCGAGCTCGCCGCCCTCGCGGGGGAGCTCGCCGACCTCTCCCGCCGCCTCGACGAGTCCCGGCGGCGCGAACGCGCCCTCGAAGCGTCCCGCCGCGAGCTCATCGCCTGGGTCTCCCACGACCTGCGCGCACCGATCGCGACGATCCGCGCCATGGCCGAGGCCCTCGACGACCGCGTAGTCGAGGACGACGCCGCCGTCAAGCGCTACCACGCCCAGATCCGCACCGACGCCGAACGGCTCACCGCGCTCGTCGACGACCTCTTCGAGCTCTCCCGCATCAACAGCGGCACCCTCCAGCTCGGACGCGAGCAGGTCGACCTGCGCGAGGCCGTCGCCGACTCCCTCGCCGGAGCCTGCGCCGCCGCCGACCTCAAGGGCGTCAACGTCGTCGAACGCCTCGCCGCGCTCCCGCCGGTCGAGGTCGCGGCCCGCGAATGCTGCCGCGCCGTCGCCAACCTGCTCGACAACGCGATCCGCCACACCCCGGCAGGCGGCACCGTCCTCGTCGAGGCCGCCACCGGCGAAGGTGAAGCGATCTTGTCCATCCAGGACGAATGCGGCGGCATCCCCGAGGCCGACCTGCCGCGCGTGTTCGACATCGCCTTCCGCGGCGACGAGGCCCGCCGCAGGGACGAACGCGGCGGCGGCCTCGGCCTCGCCATCAGCCGCGGCCTCATCGAGGCCCACGCCGGGGAGGTCACGGTCGCCAACACCGCGCACGGCTGCCGCTTCACCGTCCGGCTCCCCGCCGGAGACCGCCGGTGACGGCCCGCCGGTCGGCGCTCGGCGTCGCCGCGTGGACCCTGCTCCTGGCCGCGGCCTGGCTTCTCGGGCAGGTCAAGCTCGCTCAGGCCGAAGGCAACCTCCAACTCGGAGCCATGCCCCTGTACGGCACCTGGGAATGGCGCCTCGACCCCTCGCTGCTCGCACCGATCGCAGTGGGCGCGTTGATCATCGCCTTCGTCCCGGCCGCGTGCGCGCGGCTGCGCTGGCGGTACGCCGCCGCCGTCACCGTCCTCGCGGGCACCGCGTTCAGCGTCGCGCTCGCCTTCGCGCACGCCCACCCCGCGACCTGGGCCGACCTCGACAACCACTACGCGGGCCACGTCCACATCGTCGACGACGCCGGGGGAGCGGGGCCGTTCCTCGCGGGCTACATCGACCAGCAGCTCGCCGGGGCGTACTCGGTGCACCTCCAGTCGCATCCGCCCGGGCTGGTCCTGTTCTTCTGGGCCGCAGCCCGAATCGGCCTCGAAGGCCTGCTCTTCCAGAACATCGTCGTCAAGCTCGCCGTCGCGGCCGCGATCGCCGCCGCGCTCACGATCGGCCGCGACGTCGCAGGCGAACGGCTCGCCCGCCGGGCCGGCCCGTTCCTGGCGCTCGCGCCCGCCGCGTTCTGGCAGAACAACGCCGACACGGTCTTCGCCGGCGTCACGCTCACCGCCGTCGCCTGCCTGATCCTGGCCACCGACCGGACCGGGGCCCGGTCGGCGGCACTGACCGTGGCGGGCGGCCTCGTCGCCGGTGCCGCGCTCATGCTCTCGTTCTCCGCCGCGCTCTTGGCGATACCCATTGCAGCCGTTGCGGTCTGGCGTCGCCGCTGGGGCGTGCTCCTGGGCGGCGGAGCCCTCGCCGCCGCTGTCGTCCTAGCCCCGCTGTTGTGGGGCTACTGGTGGCTCGACGGCCTCCACGCCACCCGCGAGCGCTACTACGCGGGGGTCGCCTCATTGCGCGGGTACTGGTACTTCCTGCTCGCGAACCTCGCGGTGTTCGCCCTCGCGCTCGGCCCGGCGACCGCTGCTGCCCTCGCGAACCTACGGGACCGCCGCATGTGGATCGTCGTCGGATCGTGCCTCGCGGCCGTGCTCGTCGCCGACGTGTCGGGCATGTCGTCGTCCGAAGTGGAACGGATCTGGCAGCCGTTCGTGCCCCTCGTGCTCCTGACTGGCGCGGCTCTGACCCGCCCCCGGGCGTGGCTGGCGCTCCAGCTCGCCGTCGCCGTCGTCCTCGCCGCCGCACTGCGCGTGCAGTGGTGACCGAGAGAAAGGCAGTCCCATGCGGGTCCTCGTCACCGGCGGCGCCGGGTTCATCGGCTCGGCGGTCTGCCGCCGCCTGGTCGAACGCGGCGACGACGTCGTCGTCCTCGACTCCCTTGCGGCCCACAAGGAACCACCGGCCAACCTGCCTGACGAGGCCGAACTCGTCGTCGCCGACCTCGCCGACGAGGACGCGGTCCGCCGCGCCGTCGAAGGCGCCGACGCCGTCTGCCACCAGGCCGCGCGCGTCGGCCTCGGCGTCGACTTCGACGACGTGACGGCGTATGTCGCCGACAACGACGCGGGCACCGCGAACCTGCTGCGGGCGCTGTGGCGCAGGTCGTTCACCGGCCGCCTCGTCGTGGCCTCATCAATGGTCGTCTACGGGGAGGGCCGCTACCGCTGCCCTGACCACGGTGAGGTCCGCGCCGCGCCGCGCACCGCCGCCGACCTCGATGCGGGCCGGTTCGACCCGCGCTGCCCCGTGTGCGGCACCGGCCTCGCCTGGGCGCCGGTCACCGAGGACGCCCCGCTCGACCCCCGGAACGTCTACGCCGCCACCAAAGTCCACACCGAGCACCTCGCGGCCCTGTACGGCCGCGAGTCCGGCGCGACGGTCTGCGCGCTGCGCTACCACAACGTGTACGGCCCCCACATGCCCCGCGACACCCCGTACGCGGGCGTCGCCAGCATCTTCCGCAGCGCCCTCGAATCAGGGGAAGCGCCCCGCGTCTTCGAGGACGGCGCGCAGACCCGCGACTTCGTCCACGTCGACGACGTGGCCCGCGCGAACCTCGCCGCCCTCGACTCGGACTGGACCGGCGCGGCCAACATCGCCAGCGGCGAGCCGCACACGGTGGGCGACATGGCGTCGGCGCTCGCCGCCGCGTTCGACGGCGCGCCCGAGCCGGTCGTCACCGGCGGTTACCGGCTCGGGGACGTCCGCCATGTCGTCGCCTCCCCGGACCTCGCCGCCGACGCCCTCGGCTTCCGTGCCCGCACAGGCTTCGCCGAAGGCATGCGCGAGTTCGCGAAGGCCCCGCTGCGCCGGGCCTAACGACGCGGCCGCGGCGTCCTCGCGGATCCGGTCGCGCACCAGCAGATTGGTGCGGAAGGCCAGGAAGATGAGTGCCAGCCCGTTCAACGCGTGGACGAGGAACAGCGACTGGCCCCAGAGCGTGTCGGGGACGTTCACGATCGCCATGACGTGCTGGAGCAGGATCAGGAAGGCCCCCAACGCGGTCAGCCACACGATCCGCTTCCCGGCCCGCGCCGCCAGCGCCAGGACGATCGCGGCCGTGTACAGGTAGAACAGGGTGTTCCCGTTGCGGAAGTGGAGTTCGAACCCGTCGTCGAGCGCGCCGCTGTAGCCGACGCCGAACCCGGCGAGCGCGAACTGCACGACCAGCAGCGCGAACAGCAGGACCATCCAGACCCGCAGGACCTTCGTCAGGGCGCGGTTCATGCCAGGGCTCCTTCGGCTTTGCGGGCCCGCTTGGCGTCGCGCGCCTGCTTGGCGCGGCGGGCGATGAGCAGCTGCAGGGCGAGGATGCCGAGGCCGTTGAGCGCGTGGAGGGCGATCCCGATCCCGCCGGGGACGCCTTCGGTGCCGAACCCGTACGCGAACGCGCCCTGCAGGAAGATCATGAACAGCGACAGCACGGTGAGCATGACGGTCTTCCAGCCGGGCCGCGCGATGACCGCGAGCACGACCGAGACCATCAGCCACAGGAAGAGCATGCCGCCGTTGGCCGCGTGGACGATGAACCGCTCCACGCGCTCGCCCCCGCCGGATACCGCTCCCCATCCGGCGAAGCCGACCTGCAGGACGAGGAGGACGACGACGAACCTCGTCCACCCTAGGAAGACCGACTTCACGCGCGCACTCCTCACCGCCGACAGCGGCCGGGCGCCGCATGACCTGGAGTCTGGCCGCCGCCTCGGCCTTCCGGCATCGTCCGGGAGATGGCAATCGCCCTACTCCCGGGGAGGTAAGGCGGGGGAGCGGCGTACCCCGCCAGCGGTCGCGAAGGCCGGAAGGCAACGCTCACGAGGCCGCCGGTCCGACAACGGCAGGATGGTCGGGACGCGCGAGACGCACCGCCGCCGTTTACGGCGGCGGTGCGTCTCGCGCGGATTCCCGGTCGTCAGCTTCCGGCGGCGCGGCGCTTCCTGGCCGCGACCGCGAGGATCACCCCGGTGCCGACCGTCCCGGCCGCGGCGGCGAGCAGCGCCGTGAGGCTCGCGCCCGTGACCGGCAGGCTCGGGAGCCGGGGACCGCTGGGATTGTTCGGCGCCGTTCCCGCGGCGCTCGTGCCAGCCTGGGTCGGTTCGGGCATCGGGACGGACGGCTTCGGCCCGTCGGTGGTCGGCTCCTCAGAAGACGGCTCTGCCGTCGTCGGCTCCGAGGGGCTTTCCGAAGCCGGGCTCGAAGGCTCCTCCGAGGAAGGCACCTCCGTCACGGTCACCCGCAGCTCGGCAGGCTCGGTCGCGATCGACCCGGCCGCGTTCGTGAACACGGCCCGGAACAGCCAGCCGTGATGCACGGCCCCGACCTCGGTACGCAGCTCCGTCTCGTCCGCGCCCTCGATGTCGGTGTACACCAGGGCGTCAGGAGACTTCGTCTGCCACCGCACCGTCGACTCCTCGTCGGCGGCCGCCGCGAACACCGCCTCGGCGGTCCCGTCCGGGCCCTCGACCGAAACGGCCGCGTCGGCCGGGTGCGCCGCCACGCCGGGCGAGACGGCGGCCCGGTCGAACCGGGCCGTGCCGGGGACGCTGCCGGTGTCGCGCCACGAGGTGACCACCGCGCGGTCGGCGGTCACCGCGATCGGCGCCGTGAACCCGCCGCCGTTGAGCGTGAACCGCGACCGCACCTGGCCCGTCCCGTCGACGGCCGCGTGCGAACCCGCGCCGTAGTTCTTGACCCACAGGAGTTCCCGGTCGAACGCGGCGCTCAGCGTGGCCGAGGCGACGCCCAGGTCGTGTCGTTCCGGCTCGAGTTCGAGCACGCCTTCCGCGACGGACCCGTACTGCACCGAGGACGACTTGCCCGGGTCGCTCCGGACGACCGCGAGCCGGTCGCCTGCGACGGCGAGCGCCACGGGCGACAGGTTCCCGACCTCGGCCGCGGGCCGGTTCGTGCCGCTGCCCGCGACCTCCTCGACCGCGACCTGCCCGTCCGCGAACCGCAGCCGCAGCATCGTCGGGTCGTAGAGCGCCTGGTTCGCGGCGTTGCGGGCGAGCTTCCTGGCCAGCAGGAGCGAGCCGTCGCCGAGCGGGACGAACGCGCTCGCGCCCGCCTCGCCGTAGTACGCGTTGTAGTTCCAGCCCGCGACCTGCGGCAGCGCGTACTCGGTTCGCGCCCAGCCGGTCTCGGTGCGCTGCCACGCGTACAGGTACTGCGCGCCGCCGGTCCGCACCCGCAGGTACAGCCGCGAGACCGAGGGGTCCCACACGAGCGCGCCGCCGAGGACGGCGTCCGCCGGGAGCGTATCGACCCGTTGGGGCGCATAGGTCTTCGCGTCCGGCTGCCAGGCCAGCGCCCACAGCTCCGGGGTCGTCCCGGTCGCCGCCGCGTACAGCGTCGCGCTCGCGGGGTCGAACGCGGCGAGCGAGGTCCCGGCGGTGAGGCCGGTCCCGAAGGCCCCGCTGTCGCCGACCGGCTCGAGCGTGTCGGCGTCGAGTGCTTCGGCGAAGGCCGTCCAGGTCGGCGGGATCTCATTGACGGCGTGCACGATCCCGTTGGATTCGTCGGGGAACAGGTAGTTCGCCTTCGCCCAGGACCCGGTGTCGGTGTAGGCGGCCGTCTGCTCCATGAGGACGGTGCCCGGTTCGGTCCACTCCTCGTCGAAGTCCGGCAGCCCGCCGGGGCCTTCGTAGGCCACGGTCACCGGGTCCATGACGGCCCCCGCCTGGTACGAGCCGAAGACGGACACGGCGGCGGCGTCGAGGAAGGCGGGCACGGCGTCCCAGGTCGTGGTCCCGCCGCCGGTGTCGGGAGTGACGCCGCGCAGGTCGAGGTCGACGAGGTCGACCACGCCGAGGTCGGCGATCGGCGGGACGTCGTCGCCGGTGCCGAGCGGGCGCTGGCGGACGTGCGCGGAGAGCGTCTGCCGCTCCTTGTCGATGACGAGGCGCAGGTCGCTGAGGGTGAGGTCGAGGGCGCAGTCCTCGGGGGTGCCGTTCGGGTAGTGGCCGCAGTGGCCGACGTACCGCACGGTCCCTCCGAAGTAGAGCATCGTGGTGCCGGTCGTCTCGTCGAACGTGCCGTCGGCCAGCGGGAACGTGACGATCCCGGCGGCGTCGGCGGTCGCGCCGCCGGTCGTGGTCATGTTCTCGGGGCCGACGTAGGTACGCCAGGACTGGCGCAGCCCCCAGATGAGGGAGCCGGTGTCGAGCGACGCCGGTTCGGCCTCGGCGGGGGCGGTCGCCAGGAGCAGCGGGGCGGCGAGGGCCGCGATGAGCGCCGGTACTGCGGCGGCGCGGCGGAGACGGGTGGTCGCTTTCATCTTGGTGCCGTTCAGAGGAGACGGGCGGGGCCCGGCCCGCGGGAGTGCGCGCGGGCCGGGCGGCGGGGGACTTGTCCTAGAACTGCAGGTCGACGCTGTCGAAGCCGACGGGCGCGCCCGCGGGCGGCCAGGAGGTGTACTCGGAGACCTGGATCTGGCACAGGTCGGCGTAGCAGTCGGAGGTCGCCTGGGTCGGCGGGAGGCCGGAGAAGCTGGAGTTCGTGTAGGTGTCGTCGACCTTCACCGTGGCCGACCAGGTCCCGCTGGCGTCGATCTGGATCGGGTACTGGCTGCCCGCGGCGTTGCAGTCGGACGCGTTGAAGCCGCCCGAGGTGAAGTCGCACTGCGCGACGGCGACGAAGTTGCCGGGCGTGCCGGTGCCGGTGAGGGTGACGTTCTGGTCGTCGACCACCGCGAGCGGGGAGCCGGGGGCGGTGATGACGGTGGCGGCGTTCGCGGGGGTCGCGGCGCCGAGGACCAGCGCGGTCGCGGCGGCCGCGCCGAGGGCCCAGCCGACGGCGCGGCGGTAGCGGGGGTTACGGGTGTCATGACGGAATGCCATGCGCTCCACTCTCTTCTATACAGTGGAGTCGGCCTTGCGGCCTCGTCCTCATCTGATGGGCCGGACGGCGGCGCCGTCCGGTGGCGGAGCCGCGAGGCGGCCGGGGCGAGGTCTGTGGAAAGTGCTCGCCCCGGCGCTTCGAACCGGCGACTGCCAGGCCTCCGTTCGGCTCCGGGCGCCTACCGTCCGCAGGGGACTGTTCGGGCGCCCAGGAAGACCATAGCGGCGATCGCATATTTAGGCAAGCCTTACCTAAGGTGCGATCCCTGTGATGCGCAACGTGATCGAACGGTCACCGTTTCCCGGGCGGCGCGGCCCGGCGGTGGGGCCCGCACCCATGGGACGGGCGGGAAGTATGGGTCCGCACCACATGGTCATGTCAGGGTCGTTTCCGTAGCGTTTACCGGCATGGATGATGTAACGCCTGGTGACCGGGCCGCGGTTCCTTCGGACAGGTTCCTTTCTGGACGGACCGCGCTGGTGACCGGGGCCGGTTCGGGGATCGGGCGCGCCTGCGCCGCAGCGCTCGCCGCGGCGGGCGCCGAAGTGCACCTCGTCGACCGCGACGCCGCGTCCGTTCACCAAGCGGCCCAAGTGATCGGCGGGAAGGCGCATGTCGCCGACCTCGCCGACGCCGAGGCGATCGCGGCGCTCCCCGACGCGGTCGACGTGCTCGTCAACAACGCGGGCTTCCAGTTCGTCGCGCCCATCACCGAGTTCCCGCCCGAGCAGTTCGCGCTCATGCAGCGGGTCATGGTGACCGCGCCGTTCCTGCTCATGCGGCACTGCCTGCCGCACATGCAAGGACAGAGCTGGGGCCGGATCGTCAACATCTCCAGCGTCCACGGGCTGCGCGCCAGCGCCGCCAAGTCCGGCTACGTCGCGGCCAAGCACGCGCTCGAAGGCCTGAGCAAGGTCGCCGCGATCGAAGGCGCCCCGCACGGCGTCACCAGCAACTGCGTCAACCCCGGCTACGTGCGCACCCCGCTCGTCGACCGACAGCTCGCCGACCTCGGCGCGGACGCGTCCGCGCTGCTGGGCCGGACCCCCGTCAAACGGCTCGTCGAACCCGAAGAGGTCGCCGCCGCCGTGCTCTGGACGTGCCGCCCGGAGGCGCGCTCGGTGACGGGCTCCTCCATGACCCTCGACGGCGGCTGGACCGCCACGTAACCTCGCCCTGCGACAGAAACCCAGGTACCCCCATGTCAAGCCCGACCGCGACCGCACCCGTGCAACGCCGCACCGGCGTCGCCCGCATCGTCACCGCCAGCCTCATCGGCACCACCGTCGAGTGGTACGACTTCTTCCTCTACGGCTCCGCCGCCGCCCTCGTGTTCAACACCCTCTTCTTCCCCACCCACGACCCGCTCGTTGGCACCCTCATCGCCTTCGCCTCCTACGCGGTCGGGTTCCTTGCCCGCCCGCTCGGCGGCCTCGTCTTCGGCCACTTCGGCGACCGCCTGGGACGCAAGCGACTCCTCGTCCTCAGCCTCCTGCTCATGGGCGCGGCGACGTTCGCGATGGGCCTCCTGCCCACGTACGCGGCCATCGGCGTGGCCGCCCCGATCCTGCTGACCTTGCTGCGGCTCGTCCAAGGCTTCGCCCTCGGCGGCGAGTGGGGCGGCGCGGTCCTCATCGTCTCCGAGCACGGCGGCGAACGCCACCGCGGCTTCTGGGCCTCCTGGCCGCAGGCCGGCGCGCCCGGCGGCAACCTGCTCGCGACCGGCGTCCTCGCGATCCTGGCGCTCGTGCAGAGCGACGAGACGTTCCTCGCGTGGGGCTGGCGCGTCCCGTTCCTGCTCTCGGGCGTCCTGGTCGTCATCGGCCTGTGGATCCGCATCTCCGTGTCGGAGTCCCCGGTGTTCCTCCAGGCGCAGGCCCAGGCCGCCGCCTCCGGCGCGCCGCAGAAGCTCCCGATCGTGCAGGTCTTCCAGCGGTCCTGGCGCGAAGTCCTCGGCGCGATCGGCCTGCGCTTCGGCGAGAACATCTCCTACTACATCCTCACCACGTTCGTCCTGGTCTACGTCACCACCCACCTCGGGCTCGAACGCGGCCTCGCGCTGAACGCCGTGCTCGTCGCCTCGGCCGTCCACTTCGCCACGATCCCGCTGTGGGGCGCGCTCTCGGACAGGATCGGCCGCAGGCCCGTCACGCTCATCGGCGCGACCGGCATGGCCGCCTGGGCGTTCGCGCTGTTCACGCTCGTCGATTCGGGGGAGTTCTGGATCATCTGCCTCACCGTGACGACCGGCCTGCTCTTCCACGGGGCGATGTACGGGCCGCAGGCCGCGTTCGTCTCCGAGCTGTTCGACACCCGCGTCCGCTACACTGGGGCCGCGATCGGCTCGCAGCTCGCGTCGATCATCGCGGGCGGCGTCGCCCCGCTCATCGCGGTCGCGCTCCTCGGCCGCTACGGCTCGGCCACCCCGGTCGCCCTCTACCTGTGCGCGGCGGCCGTGGTCACCGCGATCACCGCGGCCGTCATCCGCGAGACCCGCGGACGGGACCTGACGGTCGACTCGTAACCGGCGGCGCTGGCCGCAGCGCCCTCCGCGAACCTAGACTCGGCCCTGCGAGCGACCGCCGCAGGGCCGAGCCGCATCTGACGAAGGAGTCGACCCGTGCCCGCCGACCAGCCGAGCCCCGCCACCGCGGCCCTGGGACGGCTGTTCGCGCTCCTCGCCGCCGACGCCCCCGAAGACCAGCTCGACGAACCCGCCCGCGACCTCGAAGGGGCCTCCGCCGCCGACCGCGCCGCCGTCGCCGAGGCCACCGCCGTAGCCCGCACGATCCGCCGCACCCTCGTGCAGCGCCGCCGCCGCGAAGCCGAACTCGCGGCCCTGTTCGACACCGCGGGCGACCTCGCCGCCCTCCGCAACCTCGACTCGGTCCTGCGCGCCATCGTCCGCCGCGCCAAGACTCTCCTCAACGTCGACGTCTCCTACCTGAGCCTCCAGGACCCCGCCGCGGGCGACACCTACATGCGCGTCACCGACGGCTCCGTCTCCGCGAAGTTCCAGCGCCTGCGCCTCGGGCTCGGCGAAGGCCTCGGCGGCCTCGTCGCCGAGACCGCGCTCCCGTATGCCTGCCCCGACTACCGGCACGACACCGTCTTCCACCACACCGGCCCCATCGACGAGGCCGTCACCGAGGAAGGCGTGCGCGGCATCGTCGGCGTCCCGCTCCGCGTCGGCGAGACCGTCATCGGCGTGCTCTTCGCCGCCGACCGCACCCCGCGCGACTTTACCCCCGACGACGTCGCCATGCTCGTCTCCCTCGCCAACCACGCCGCCGTCGCCATCGAGAGCGTCCGCCAGCTCGAGGAGACCCGCGAGACCCTCCGCGACCTGCGCGAAGCCGCCGAGACCTCCGCCCGGCTCAACCGGATGCTCCGCCGCGCCGAAGCCGCCCACGACCGGCTGACCGGGCTCGTCCTGCGCGGCGGCGACGTCGCCGACCTCGCCGCCGAGGCCGCCGGGCTCTTCGGCGGCCCCATCGGCATCTACGACGCCGCCGGAGCCGAGCTCGCCCGCTCCGGCGACGGCCCGGTCCGCTTCGCCGCCACCGGAGTCGACGACTCCCAGACCGGCCGCGGCGCCGTCCTCACCGACGGCATGTGGGTGTGCGCGGCCATGGCCGGATCCGAACGCCTCGGCGGCATCGTCCTCGGCGGCCGCCCCGACCTCAGCGACGAGGACAAGCGCCTGTTCGAACGCACCGCGCTCGTCACCGCCCTCCTGCTCCTCCTGCGCCGCTCCGTCGCCGACGCCGAAGACCGCGTCCGCGGCGAACTCCTCGACGACCTCCTCGCCGAGTCCGCCCGCCGCAGCGGCTCCAGCCTCGCCATGCGCGCCGGGAAGCTCGGCGTCGACCTGCGCCGCACGCACGCCGTCCTCACCCTCGACTGCGACGCCGCCGTCCGTCCCCGCCTCGCCTCCGAGGCGAAACGCCTGGCGCGCACCGAACACGGGCTCGCAGGCAGCCGCGACGGCAGGCCCGTCCTCGTGCTCCCCACCGACGACCCGGGCGCGCTGGCGGGCCGCCTCGCGGCCTGGTTCGCACGCGCGGCCGGCTCGCGCGTCACCGTGGCCGCCTCGGCCGCCGCGTCGGGACCCGACCGCCTGCCCGCCGCATACGACGAGGCCGCGCGCTGCCTCGAAGCGATGCTCACGCTCGGCAGGAAGGGCCAGGGCGGCAGCATGGAGCAGCTCGGGTTCGTGGGTCTCCTGCTGGGCGAGGCGGACGGCGTCGCGGCGTTCGTGCGCCGCACCCTCGGCCCGGTCCTCGACTACGACGCCAAGCGTGGCACCGACCTGGTCGGCACCCTCGAGGCGTACTTCGGATGCGGCCGCAACCTGGCCAAGACCCGGACGGCGCTGCGCGTGCACGTCAACACCGTCTCCCAACGGCTCGAGCGCATCGGCGCGGTCCTCGGCGAGGACTGGGCCGGACCCGAACGCTCCCTTGAGATCCAGCTCGCGCTGCGCCTCCACCGGCTCGCGAGCTGACGGGTCTACTTGGCGCGCAGCACCATCGCGTCGCCCTGGCCCCCGCCGCCGCACAGGCCCGCCGCGCCGACCGCGCCGCTGGTCAGCCTCCGCGACAGCGTCTGCACCAGCCGCGCCCCGCTGGCCCCCAGCGGATGCCCGAGCGCGATAGCGCCGCCGCCCGGGTTGACCCGCTCAGGGTCCACGCCGAGTGCGTCGGCCGACGCGAGCGCGACGGCCGCGAACGCCTCGTTGATCTCGACGACCTCCAAGTCGCCCAAGGCGACCCCCGCGAGACCGGCCGCCTTCGCGATCGCGTTCGACGGCTGCGTCAGCAGCGACGTGCCCGGCCCCGCGACCGTCGCGTACGACAGGATCTCCGACTCCCACTCCAGGCCCAGCTCCTCGGCCTTCGACCGCGTGGTGAGCACGAGCGCCACCGCGCCGTCGTTCAGCGGCGACGAGTTCCCCGGCGTGAGCATCCCGCCCGCCGCGAACGACGGACGCAGCCCCGCCAATGCCTCCAAAGAGGACTCTCGCGGACCCTCGTCGGCGTCCACCACGCCCTTGCGGGTCGCGACCGGCGCGATCTCCGCCGCCCGCGCCGCCGCGTCCTTCGCCGCCTTCTCCTGAGAACCCAGCGCGAACTCGTCCTGCGCGACCCGCGTCAGACCCGCCTCGCGCGCGTCCCGCTCGGTCGCCGCGCCCATCGCGATCCCCTCGTACGCGTCGGTGAGCCCGTCGAACGCCGCATGGTCGAGCATGGTGACCTCGCCGTACTTGAAGCCCCGCCGCGACTGCGGCAGCAGGTGCGGCGCGAGGGTCATCGACTCCATGCCGCCCGCGACGATGAAGTCGCAGTCGCCCGCGCGCAGGAACCGGTCCGCGATCGCGATCGCCGTCATCCCCGACAGGCACACCTTGTTCACCGCGAAGCTCGGCACGTGCATCGGCACCCCGCCCGCGACCGCCGCCTGACGCGCCGGGTTCTGGCCCGTCCCCGCCGGGAGCACGTGCCCCATGACGACCTGACCGACCCGCTCCGGCGCGACCCCCGCGCGCTGGAGCGCGGCGCCGATCGCGATGCCGCCCAACGCGGGCGCGCTCACCTCGGCCAGCGCGCCGTTGAACCGGCCGATCGGAGTCCGGGCGGCGGCGAGGACGACGGTGGTCTCGGAGCGGTTCACGGTTCCCATTCCCGCATAGTAGGAAGCCCGGGCCGGAACCGCCATGTGGCTGAGCCCCATAGTTCCCCGTGCCGTTGTGTGCCCGTCAACCACTGCGCGGGCCGCACGCTTCGGGCAGGATGGCCTGCGACGCTACGATCCCCGGGCCGCCGTGCGGCCCGAACCAGAGGGAGGTGACCGGTGGCCAGCGATGTCCTCTGGGTTCCGAGCGGCGACCGCGCCGCCAACATCGACCGGTTCGCCGACTGGCTGACCGCTCGCACCGGGGAGCGCTTCGCCGACTACCAGGACCTGTGGCGGTTCTCGACCGAGCGCCCGGCCGCGTTCTGGGGCGCGGTCTGGGAGCACTGCGGACTCGGCGGGGCCGTCCCCGAGGACCGCGTCTTGCCCGAGGCCGCGATGCCCGGCGCGACCTGGTTCCCCGACGAGCGTCTGAACTGGGCCGAAGCCGTGCTCGCCGCGCCCGGCATGGCCGACACCGACACCGTCGTGAAGGCCTACTCGGACACCCGCGAGACCTTCGAGTGGTCCCTGGCCCGCCTGCGCGCCGAAGTCGCCCGCCTCCACACCGGCCTCCTCGACGCCGGCGTGACGCGCGGCGACCGCGTCGCCGCCTGGATGCCGAACGTGCCCGAGACCTACGCGCTCGCGCTCGCCGCCGCCGCGATCGGCGCGGTGTTCACCTCGTGCGCGCCCGAGTTCGGGGCGCGGGCCGTCATCGACCGGCTCCGCCAGGTCGAACCGGCGATCCTGTTCGTCACCGACGGATACCGCTACGGCCGCAAGGAGGTCAGCCGCGCCGAGGACATCGCGCAGGTCGTCGCCGCGCTCAGCGCCGAACGCGTCGTGACCTTCCCCTACCTCGACGACGGCACCGTCGCGGGGGAGCGCTGGGACACGTTCGCCTCGGCCCCAGGCGAACTCGCGTTCGCGCCCGTCCCGTTCGACCACCCGCTTTTCCTGCTCTACTCCTCGGGCACGACGGGCCTGCCGAAGGCGATCGTGCACTCCCACGGCGGCATCGCCCTGGAGCACGCGAAGATGCACGGCCTCCACCACGACCTCGGGCCCGGCGACCGGTTCTTCTGGTACTCCACCACCGGCTGGATGATGTGGAACTACCTGGCGTCCGCGCCGATCGTCGGCGCCTCGATCGTCACCTTCGACGGCGCGCCCGACCCCGAGGGGCTCTGGAAGCTCGTCGAGGACTCCGGCGCGACCTACTTCGGGACCTCCGCGCCGTTCCTCACGGCCTGCCGCGACCGGGGCGTCGTCCCGAAGGCGATCGCCGACCTGACGCGCCTGCACGGCATCGGCTCGACCGGCGCGCCCCTGCCCGCTTCCGGCTTCGACTACGTCTACGAGTCGGTCTCCGCGACCGCGCAGCTCCAGTCCCTCTCGGGCGGAACGGATCTGTGCACCGGCTTCGTCGGCGGCGCGCCCACCGTCCCGGTCCGGCGCGGTGAGCTGTCGTGCCTGTGCCTGGGCGCGAAAGTCGAGTCCTACGACGCCAACGGGAAGCACGCGATCGGCCGCGAAGGCGAACTCGTCATCACCGCACCCATGCCGTCGATGCCGGTGGGACTGTGGGGGGACGAGGACGGGAAGCGCTACCGGGAGGCCTACTTCGACGCGTTCCCGGGCGTGTGGTGCCACGGCGACTGGATCACGATCACCGACCACGGGTCGGCCGTCATCTCCGGCCGCAGCGACGCGACCCTGAACCGGGGCGGCGTCCGCATGGGCACCGCCGAGTTCTACGCGGTCGTCGAATCCGTAGCGGGCGTGGCCGACTCCCTCGTGGTGCACCTGGACGAGCAGGACCGCCTCATCGTCTTCGTCGAACCCGAGTCCGGACTGGACGACGACCTGCGGCGCCAGATCAACGCCCGCATCCGCTCCGAACTCTCGCCGCGCCACGTCCCCGACGACGTCATCGCCGTCCCGAAGATCCCGCGCACCCTCACCGGCAAGAAGCTCGAAGTCCCCGTCAAGCGCCTGCTCAACGGCGCGCCCGTGCACGAAGTGGTCTCCAAGGGCGCGCTCGCCGACCCCGCGGCGCTCGACGTGTTCGAAGGGATCCTGGACCGCTAGCCGCCGCAGCTGTCACACCCTGGCCCTATGATCTTCGGGAACCCTCGCCCCGTGAAGGACCCCGATGACCGAATCTGCTGCAGTGCAAGAAGACCAGCTGATCCTGCCTGACGAGTGGGCCGCCAGGGTCCTTCCTCGACGCGGCAACACCGTCCGCCGCCCCGTCGAACTCCCGCCTGAGGCGGCGGCGCACATGGCCGCGCAGACCGAGGCCTCGCGGGCCGATCTCGAAGCAGCCCTTCGCTTCGAAGGCGGCGACCCGCTCCGCTCCGCCGCCGGGCTCGCGCACCTCGGCGGCGAGCCGAACCCCGTCGGCGCGGCGGCCGTGGCCGTCCTCCTGCGCTACACCGAGCGGTACAACGTCGTGTTCTCGTACGGGAAGGAACCCGCGCTCAAGGGCCGGGAGCTGTTCGCCGCCTGGGTCGCCGAGCACGGCCTCCCCTTCGCGGTCGCCGCCGCCGTCGAGGACATGTGCACTGAGATCGACTGGGAGCCGGCGCGGCGGTCCACATCGCACGGCTTCCCGGCGATCGCCGAGAGCAGTGTCGACGCCTTCACGTGGAACCTCTGGACCGACCCCGAAGGCCCGCTGCTCCTCGCCCGCGGCCTCCTCGCCGAAGCCTCCGACGACGAGTACCGCCGCGTCGTCGCCCGCGTCGCGGCCCACCGGGACACGCCGCTCCAGCGCGCCGCCGCCGCGATCCTCCTCCCCGACGAGCACGAGTGGGTCGCGGACGCGTGCCGCGCCCGCCGCGACTTCTACTCGAACCCCCGGATCGAACTCGCGATCTGGTCCCTCGTCAGCACCGCCGAGCACCTGGGCCTGTGGATCTACAGCCTCAGCCCCCGGTACGTCAACCGCGGGACGGTCGCCACGATCGTCGCCAACCTCGGGACCGGCGCTTTCGACCTGTTCACGGACGCGCTCGAGAACGGCACGCGGGACGCCGAGCTCCGGTCGCTGCTGTATGAGGCGGTCGCGCTCCTGCCTACCGACGCCGCCGCCTCCTACCTGATCCGCCACGCCGACCGACCCGAAGTCCTCACCGGGCTCAAACGCGCGGCCGAACTCCACCCTCACCGCTTCGCGCGCGGCATCGCCGCCGAAGGAGCCGACGCCGACCCGTCGGTCCGCGTCCGCATCGCGGGCCTGCTCCGCCACTCCGGCCACGACCTCCCCGAGATCCTGAAAGGACTCGACGACCTCGAACGCGGCGTCGTCGAAGGCATCCTGGCCGAGGCGGCGCCGCCCGCCGCGACCGTCGCGGACCTGCCCGCCGCGCTCCGCTCGCCCGCCTGGGCCGAGCGCAAGCGCCGCCGCGCCCCCGCCCCCGTCGACGGCCTCGAAACCCCCGAAGGCACCGCACTCGTCTGGGCCCCAGGCGAACGCGAAGCCCTCCTCGCGAAGGAACCCGGCTTCGCGACCTGGGACGACACCGCGTTCTGGGCCTCCGACAGCGACCACGGCTTCGGCCTCGCCGAGCACCTGCGTGGTCGCCTCGCCCGCAGAGGCGAAGCCGAAGTCCCGGCCGTCCTCGCCAAACTCGCCACCGCCCCCAAGTACGCCAGCGCCCTCGTCCCGATCCGCAGCCGCGAGGCCGCCGCGCTCGCCGCCGACTGGTTCGCCCGCCTCAAATCGGCGCGCGCCCACGCCACGGACTGGCTCGACCGCCACCGCGAGCACGCCGTCCCGCTCCTGGTCCCCAGCGCGTTCGGCGCGGACAAGCGCCAGCGCGACGGCGGCGAGGCCGCGCTGCGCTACCTCGCCCGGCGCCTCGGCGGCGACGCCGTCCTCGAGGCCGCCGCGCCCCACGGCCCCGAAGCGCTCGCGCGCCTGCGCGACCTGCTCGCCACCGACATCCGCGTCCCCTTCGCCGCCGCGCCCAGGACCGGCGAGTGGGCCGACCCGCTGCTGCTGCCGCCGATCATGCTGTGCGGCAACGAACAGGCCCTCCCTGTCGAGACTGTCCGGCACTTCGTCTCTGCCCTCGCACTGTGGACGCCGCGGCTGCCGTTCCCCGGCGTCGACGACTTCGCCGAGGCCTGCGAGCCCGTGTCGCTCCAACGGTTCTCGATCGCCCTGTTCGACCTGTGGATCCGCTCGAACTCGCCGAGCAAGGACTCCTGGGTCGTCGACCAGCTCGGCGCGTTCGGCGGCGACGACGCCGTCGCGGCGCTGGCCCCGCGCATCCGGACGTGGCCCGGCCAGAGCCAGACCGAGCGCGCGCTTCTCGGGCTCGAGGTGATCGCCCACATCGGCACCGACGCCGCGTTCAGCGAGCTGCGCGCCCTCCACCTGCTCGACAAGTTCCCCTCGGTCACCGCCCGCGCCAAGGTCCTGGCCGACCGCCTCGCCGCCGCGCGCGGCCTCGACTTCGAGCAGCTCGCCGACCGGCTCGCGCCCGACCACGGCATGACCGACCCCGCGAACCTCGTCTTCGACTACGGCAAGCGGCGGTTCAGCCTGCGCTTCGACTCGCTCCTCACCCCGCAGCTCCGCGACGACGCGGGCAAGCTCCGCCCGCGCCTGCCCAAGCCCGGCCTCCGCGACGACGAATCGGTCGCCAAGCCCGCGTTCCTGCGCTGGAAGCAGCTCGTCAAGAACGTCGAGGACACCGCCGAGGAACGGGTGCGGCTCCTTGAGGCGCAGATGATCTCGGGCCGCGTCTTCACCCGCGAGGACCTCCGCGTCCTCGACGCGCACCCGATCACCGGGGCCTTCACGCGCCGCCTGCTCTGGTTCGCGAACGGCGCGGGCTTCCGCATCGCCGAGGACGGTGGCTTCGCCGACGTCGACGACCGCGAATGCGACCCGGGCGACGTGATCCGCCTCGCCCATCCGGCGCTCCTGGGCGACGACACCGCCGCGTGGATCCGGATCTTCGCCGACTACATGCTCATCCAGCCGTTCGACCAGCTCTCCCGGCCCGCGCCCGCGTTCACCGCCGACGAGCTCGCGACCGGCCGCCTCACCCGTTTCGAGGGCTTCCAGGGCGACTTCCACACCCTCGGTGCCCGCTTCGGCTGGACGGAGCTCAACGACTCGCCCGAAGGCGGCGACGGCTGGGGCTGGCACCTGCAGCGCCAGCTCCGCGGCGGTCACCTCATCGCCGACGTCGACCCCTCCCCTGAGTCCTACAGCCCCGACTACGACCTCGTCCACACCGTCACGAATGTCCGCCTCCAGGCGAACCGCAACCGCCACCCCGACCACGCGAAGCCGCTCCCCGCCCGCGACCTCGACCCGGTCACCGCAGCGGAACTCCTGGCCCGCCTCACCGGTCTCGCGACGACCTAGGGTTCAGCACACGTGGCCGGTCATCGTGGTCGACCATCGCATGCCCGCAGCGACGTGTTCGAGGTAGCCCGCGTCGGCGACGGTCACGCTGATCTCGGCGTAGGGCTGGTCCGCGAAGGACCGGTCGTCCATCGCGCGCCAGACCTCGTAGTCGTCGAGGTCGGCGGGGCCGTCGACGCCGTCGAAGGGCTGCCCGTCCAGCGCCGCGACCTCGCTGAGCAGCGGCACGTTCCTGTAGGGACCGATCTCGTATCCGGTCACGATCGCCGCCGCGGCACGGGCGAAGCCCGCCTCGTCTCCGGGCGTCATCACGAAGTGGGACACGCCGTCGCGGCCCCTCCCGCTGCTCAGCTCGTAGACGTCGGCCGCCCGGCGCTTCGGCTCGAGGACCGTCCGGCCGTCGTCGGCGAGCAGGTAGCCGTCCTCGGTGACCCGCACCGTCTTCCCGAGGATCAGGTCGAAGATCCGCGCGTACTCCGCGCCCAGCCGCATCGCCGACGCGATCGCCTGGCCGCGCTCGCGGTCGAAGGGGCAGCGGTCGCCGCCGTACTCGTCCTCTTCGGCCTCGTCGTGCAGGTAGCCCCGGTCGAGGTTCCACCACAGGTCGGCCAGGAGCGCGAGCGGGAACACGGCCGCGCGCGGCACCAGCGGCGCGTCGGAGTTCACCAGGTGCACCCTGCCCCGCAAGGTCCGGTCTTCGACGGCATCGACTGAAACGGTATAGAGGGTGGTCACGCGGACTCCTTCGGCGGCGTCGGCGCGCTCCTGCCGCGCGCCGGTCGATCGCGATGGTACGCAACGGGAACGACCCCGCGCGGGCGTCAGGCGCTCAGGAGGGCTCGCAGCTGCGCCGCTTCGACGTTCGCGCCGAAGACGGGGGTTCCCGGTTCCATCCGGGCTCCTTCGGCGAGGGGGCCCGCGATGACGGGGTCGAAGCCGAGGGCGTCGACGAGGTCCGCGACGGCGGCGAGGTCGGCGTCGTCGTCTCCGGCGATCGCGATGGCCTTGCGGCCGGGCGTCCCTGCGGGGCTCGCGCCGTCTTCGAGGTCGTGGTAGCCCATGTGGTTGAACGCCTTGACGAACCGGTCGGCGGCGAGGTGCTTGCGCACGAACTCGCTGGAGGTGACGCCGGGGTCGAGGACGCGCTCACGCGGGCCGTCGACCTCCCACCAGTGGTTCATGGCGTCGACGACGAGCTTGCCGCCCAAGTGTTCGGCTGGGATCGTGCGGTACTTGCCGAGCGGGAGCGCGAGGACCACGATGTCCGCGCGCTCGGCGGCCTCGGCGGCCCAGACCGCCTCAGCGCCGGGCGTGAGGACCTCGACGGTGAGGGCGATCTTCGCCGGATCGCCCGAGCCGGCGACGAGCACCCGGTGCCCGGCCTTGAGCGCGAGCCGGGCCAGGACGGTGCCGACCTTGCCCGCGCCGAGGATGCCGATCGTCTTGGCGCCCATCAGGACTCCTCGGCGAGGAGTTCGCGGACGAGCGGGATCGTCTTGGTGCCGTACAGCTCCACGGCCTTCAAACGGTCGCTGGCCTTGACCGAGCCGCCCGCGGAGTAGATGAGGTCGAAGCGGCCGACGTCGAGCGCGCGGATCGCCTTGGCCACCTTGCGGGCCACTGTCTCAGGGGAACCGATGTAGAGCGACCCGTGCTCGATCTCGCGTTCGTACTCCTCGCGGCGCACCGGCTGCCAGCCGCGCAGCTTGCCGATGCGGTCGCGGACCTCCTTGTAGCCGGGCCAGAACAGCTCCTTGGCCTCCTCGTCGGTGTCGGCGACGAAGCCGGGGGAGTGGAGCCCGACCGGGTAGGCGGTGGTGCCCAGCTGCGCGGTCGCGCGCCGGTAGAGGTCGACGTAAGGCGCGAAGCGGTCGGGCGCGCCGCCGATGACGGCGAGCATGAGCCGGAACCCGTACTGCGCGGTGCGGACGACCGACTGCGGCGACCCGCCGACGCCGACCCAGGTGCGCAGGCGGCCGGACTCGGTCTTGGGGAACACGTCCTGGTCGACGAGCGGAGCGCGCTGGGTGCCCTTCCAGGTCACGGGCTCCTCGTCGAGGAGCTTGTGGAAGAGGTCGATCTTCTCCTCGAAGAGCGCGTCGTAGTCGGCCAGGTCGTACCCGAACAGCGGGAAGGACTCGGTGAACGAGCCGCGGCCGAGGATGATCTCCGCGCGCCCCTCGGACAGCGCGTCGACCGTGGCGAACCGCTGGAAGACCCGGACGGGGTCGTCGGAGCTGAGCACGGTCACGCCCGAGGAGAGCCTGATGCGGGAGGTCCGCGTGGCGATCCCGGCGAGGACGGTCTCAGGCGAGGAGATCGCGAACTCGGGGCGGTGGTGCTCGCCGAGGGCGACCACGTCGATGCCGATCTGGTCGGCCAGGACCGCCTCGTCGACGGTGGCGCGGATGGCCTGGGCGAAGGTGGTGATCTCGCCGTCGTCGTCGCGGGGCAGGTCGCCGAAGCTGTCGATGCCGAACTCGATGTCGTTCATACCCCGATCGTAGGAGCGAGTAGATGATACGTCAACTAAATGTCGACGAGTGTGATGCACGGACCACGCGGAACCGCCTCAATGTCCGTTTTCCAAGGCGTCCAGGCGTTCCCGCGCGGCGGCCGGGGCGGCGGCGTGGGCGTCCATGTCCGCCCACGGGTCGGCCTTGCGGGCGAGGCGCCTGGCGATCGCGGCGGCGGTGAAGCCGTCCGGGACGGCGCGGCCGAGCTCCGACCATTCGAGCGGTGTGGCGACGGCCGCGCCGGGGCGGGCGCGCATCGAGTAGGGCGCGATGAACGTCTGGCCGTGGCCGTTGCGGTTGACGTCGAGGAAGACGCGGTCGCCGCGCTTGTTCTTGCGCTGCGCGGTGGTGAGCCGGTCAGGGTCGGCCGCGGCGAGGCGGTCGGCGAGGTCGCCCGCGAGGCTCCGCACGAACGCGAAGTCGGCGGAGCGGTCGAGCGGGGCGACGACGTGGAAGCCGCGCCCGCCCGTGGCCTGGAGGTACGGCGTCAGACCGACTTCGCGGTAGAGGTCGCGGGCCCGCCGCGCGATCGAGCGGAGCTCGGCGACGGGGACCTCGCCGGGCGGGTCGATGTCGACCACGAGCCGGTCGGGGCGCTCGATGTCGGCGGTCGTGGCGGTCCAGATGTGGAACTCGATGGCGAGCAGGTTCGCCAGGTACAGCAGTGTCGCGGCGTCGTCGCACACTACATAGTGGACGTTCCCCTCGGAGCGGCGCAGCGGCACCTCGACGGTGTGCACCCACTCGGGCACGCGCCCCTGCGGGTGCTTCTGGAAGAACCCGTCCCGCCCGATCCCGTGCGGGAAGCGCAGCAGGGTGAGCGGGCGCCCGGCCAGGTGGGGGACCATCGTGTCGGCCACGGCGGCGTAGTGGAGGAGCATGTCGCCCTTGCTGACGTGGTCCTCGGGGAACAGCTCCTTGTCGATGCTCGTGATGTTGATGTCGTGGTCGGCGACGTGCAGCACGGGTGCCATCAGCTCGTCTCCCTCACCACGTCGCGGGCCGGCTTGTCGATGCGCTCGCCCCGGTAGCGCGGGTGGCGGAGCATCCCGTCGGGGGTCCACTCGCTAAAGCCGACCTGGACGACCGGCTCGGGGCGGATCCAGTGGGCGCCCTTCTCCCGCACGGGATCGGCGAACGGCTTCTCCTCCTGCGCCAAGGCGTCCATGCGTTCGCGCAGGTCCCGCAGGGTCCGCTCGTCGTATCCGGTGCCGACCTTGCCCGCGTACCGCAGTGTCCCATCCGAATCGTGGTAGCCCACCAGCAGCGCCCCGAACCCGGCCCGCGAGCCCTGCGGGTCGGTGAAGCCGCCGACCACGAACTCCTGGTCCCGCACGCATTTGAACTTGAGCCAGTCCTTCGACCTGCCCGAGCGGTACCGCGATTCGGCCCGCTTGGCGATCACGCCCTCCCAGCCCTTCTCGCAGGCCTGCTCGAAGTACGTCTCGCCGTCCGTGTTGCGGTGCACCGAGAACCGCAGCGGGTCGCCGAACGCGAAGGCGCGCCGCAGGAGCTGCTTGCGGTCGCGCAGCGTCAGCCCCGTGAGGTCCTCCCCGCCGTAGGACAGCAGGTCGAACAGGTAGTAGTAGACCTTGACGCCCGTGGCGGCGATGCGCTCGGCGCCGGTGAGGTGGATGCGGGGCTGGAGGCGGGCGAAGCTCGTCGTCGTGCCGTCGAAGGCGACGATCTCGCCGTCGGCGGCGAACGCGGGGCCGCCGCGCTCGTCGAGCGCGTCGACGAGTTCGGGAAAGCGCTCGTCGAGCCGGTTCCCGTTGCGCGACCAGAGCGCCGTGCGGCCGCCGTCCCTGACTGCGATCGCGCGCATGCCGTCGAGTTTGCGTTCGAACAGCCAGCCCGACTTGGAGAAGCGGCGCTCGGTGAGCGTCGCGAGCATGGGCTCCCTGAAGCCGCTCGGCATGCCTCGACCGTACCCGACTCACGAGCAAATATCACGTATTGTGCTCTCGCGATGACTCTCGGTGTCATGCTGTGACCATGCCTGCGATCTGGACCGGCGTGATCGCGTTCGGGCTGGTGAGCATCCCCGTCAGCCTGCGATCCGCCACGACGAACCACGACGTCTCCATGCACCAGTACCACGCGGCCGACGGCGGCCGGATCCGCTACCAGAAGGTCTGCGAACTGGACGACGAGGTCGTGCCGCCCGGCGACATCGTCAAGGGCGTGGACCACGAGAGCGGCGAAGTGGTCCTCCTCGAGGAGGACGAACTCGAGGACCTGCCCGTCAGCTCCTCCAAGACCATCGAGGTCGTCCAGTTCGTCAGCAGCGACCAGATCGACCCCATCCACTACGAGCGGTCCTACTACGCCGACCCCGGCAAGGCCGCCGGGAAGCCGTACGTGCTCCTGCGCGAAGCCCTCGAGGAGTCGGGCAAGATCGCGATCGTCAAGGTCGCCCTCCGCCGCCGCGAAAGCCTCGCCGCCCTGCGGCCCCGCGACGACGCGCTCGTCCTCCACACCATGCTCTGGCCCGACGAGATCCGCGCGCCCGAGGTCGGCGGCATCGAGAAGAGCGAGGCCCGCAAGCAGGAACTCGAGATGGCCGCGACCCTCATCGACGCCATGACCGGCGACTTCGACCCCGAGGACTACAGCGACGACTACCAGGAGGCCCTGCGGGCCCTCATCGACGCCAAGGCCCGCGGCGGCAAACGCCCCGCCAAATCCAAGGCCGAGACGCCGAAGGCCAAGGTCATCAGCCTCATGGACGCCCTCCAGAAGAGCGTCGAGGCCAAGGAGACCGGCCGCAGGCCCGCGAAGAAGACGGCCAAGAAGGCCGCCAAGAAGTCCACCGCGCGCAAGACCACGGCGAAGAAGACCGCGAAGGCCGCCGCCCGCAAGCGGAAGAGCGCGTGAGCCGTGAGCACCCTCGGATCCCCTCGCGACAGCGCCGCCGCAGACCGGTACCCCTTGCCGGACTGGAAGGTCGACACCAACTTCAAGCGGGACCTGACGATGACGGTCGCCGACGCCATCGGCGATGCCCTCATGTCATGGCCCGCCGACCTCACGGTGAAGGCCCACGCCGAACGCGTCACCGCCGCGGTCCGCACCGCCCTCAACCCGCACCTGGACTGGCTGCACGACAGCGTCACCGACGGCTTCAGCTACCCCGGCGACGTGCTCGTCTCCTACGTCTCGCAGCTGACCCTCACCAGGCCCGGCGAGGTCCTCGACGTCGAGCACTACCGCGAACTGCTGCGCTCCTACCGCGCCCACCTCGTCATGCAGGCCCACAAGTACTAGTCAGGTCCCTTGCGGGCGTTGGCGGTACGCGCTCGGCGTCAGGCCGTGGTGCTGATTGAACTGGCGCGAGAAGTACATCGGGTCGTCGAACCCCGTCTCCCGCGCGATCGCCGCCACCGGCAAATCCGTACCGTCGAGCAGCTCCCGGGCCCGCGCCATCCGCAACTGCACCTGGTACTGGAGCGGCGAGACGCCCAGATGCTCGCGAAACAGCGCGCTCAGCTGCGACCCGCTCAACCCCACCATCGACGCGAGCGCCGCGACCGACGTGCGCTTCGGCGCGGCCGCCCGCAGGTGCTCGACCGCCCGCTCCAACGGGCTCAACTGCGAACCGGGGTTGCGGCGGCCCGTCGCGACCACGTGCGCGAGCGCATGCCAGGCCGCCCCCGAGCCGCGGATGAGCGCCGCGCTCGTCATCCCCGCGTCGAGCGCGTCGATGACCTGCGAGACCAGGCTCGCCACCGGCGCCGGATCCCGCAGGTGCGTCACCGGCCCGCCCGCCGCCTCGTGCGCGGCCCGCACCAGGCCCGTCGCGTCGGCGCCCGTGAAATGCAGCCACCACAGGGTCCACGGATCGTCCTCGGCCGCGCCGTACGCGTGCGCCCGGCCCGCGGGCAGGAGCACCACGCCGCCGCGCGACACCGGGAGCCGCGCACCCCCGATCTCGCACCAGCCCGCGCCGCCCGTGCAGACCAGCAGCAGGTGCTCCGCCGCGCCTTCAGGACGCGACCGGCCGTGCCGGGCGGCGTGCGGGAAGTACCCGGCGTCGGTGACCAGGAGCTTCCCCGTCACCGGATGGCGCAGCGCCCGGTCTACCGCCGCACGGGGGACCACGAGCATCCGCTGCCCCGCGAAACCCTCCGGGATGCGCTCGCTGATCGGCGATTCGTCCATATCCACCATTGAAATGACCATAGGCACCCATGTCAAGCCCGCATAAGGTCTGACACATGCCCAGTGAAGAGTCGAGGATCGTCCTCCCCGCAGCCCCAGCGGACCTCGCGGACCTGCCGGTGAAGGCCTGGCGCGAGCCCGTCGCGATCGACACCTATGCGCCCGCTGCGCCCGACCGGTACCCCGCGTACCTGGACCAGCGCGTCTACCAGGGCTCGAGCGGCGCGGTCTACCCGCTGCCGTTCATCGACGCGATCGCCCGCGAGAAGGCCCCGCGCGACTGGGACGCGATCCACCTCGAGAACGAGTACGTGCGGCTGATGGTCCTCCCCGAACTCGGCGGACGCATCCACATCGGCATCGACAAGACCCGAGGCTACGACTTCTTCTACCGCAACGACGTCATCAAACCCGCCCTCGTCGGCCTCGCCGGGCCCTGGGTCTCCGGCGGCGTCGAGTTCAACTGGCCCCAGCACCACCGGCCCGCCACGCACCTGCCCGTCGAGACGCTTATCGAGTCCGAAGAGGACGGATCGGTCACGGTGTGGTGTTCCGACCACGACCCGTTCGCCCGCATGCAGGGCATGCACGGCATCCGGCTGCGCCCGGACTCGGCGCTGGTCGAACTGCGCGGGCACCTGGTGAACCGCACCGACGAGGTCCAGACGTTCCTGTGGTGGGCCAACGTCGCCGCGAAAGCCGGGGACGACTACCAGTCGTTCTTTCCCACGGATGTGCGCGTCGTCGCCGACCACGCGAAGCGCGCGACCACGACTTTCCCTGCGGCACAAGGCCGCTACTACGGCGTCGACTATCCGGGGCGGGGCGCGGAACGTCCCGGCGCGGACCGGCTCGACTGGTACCGCAACATCCCGGTCCCGACTTCGTACATGTGCCTGGGCACCGAGGACGACTTCTTCGGCGGCTACGACCATGCTGCGGGTGCGGGGTTCGTGCACTGGGCCGACCACCGGGTCGCGCCGGGCAAGAAGCAGTGGACCTGGGGCAACGCCCCGTTCGGTTGGGCCTGGGACGCGCATCTGACGGACGACAACGGCCCGTACGTGGAGCTCATGGCCGGGGTCTTCACCGACAACCAGCCCGACTTCGCGTTCCTCGCTCCGGGAGAGACGAAGACGTTCTCCCAGTACTGGTACCCGATCCAGGACACCGGGCCGGTGCATCAGGCCACTTTGGACGCGGCTGTCAGCCTTGAGGTCGAGGGCGCGCGGGTCCGGATGGCTGCGGCGGTCACCGCTCCACGCCCGGGTGTGCGAGTCGTGCTGCGGGCCTCGGGGCGAGTGCTGCACGAGATCGCTGTTGATCTCGCGCCCGGATCGCCTTATGTGGAGGAAGCCGCGCTACCGGAGCGGTGCGAGGAGACAGACCTGGAGCTGGCGGTCGAACACGACGGCGAGGTACTGGTGGCGTGGCGGCCCAGGGCCGTGCCGACGGAACCGGGCACGGAGGTCGAACCCGCGACGGAACCGCCTGCGCCTGAGGCGATCATGTCGACCGACGAGCTGTACTTGACCGGCCTCCACCTCGACCAGTACCGCCACGCGACCCGCTCGCCCGAGCCCTACTGGCACGAGGCCCTGCGCCGCGACCCTGGCGACGCCCGCTGCAACACCGCGCTGGCGGCCCGCCTCGCCAAGGCCGGGCGGCTCGCTGAAGCCGAAGCGCACCTGCGCGCGGCAGTCGAGCGCCTGACCCGCCGGAATCCGAACCCGCGCGACGGCGAGGCCCACTACCGACTCGGCGTCGTCCTCGCCCGGCAGGGCCGTGAGGCCGAAGCGATCGCGGCCTTCGGGAAGGCCGGTTGGGACCGCGCCTGGACTGACGCGGCCGCCGTCGCGACCGCCAGGCTCGACCTGGCCGCCGGTCGTGACGCTGAGCCGGGGCTTCGCGAGGTTGTCGCCCGCAGCCCCCGCCATACGCAGGCCCGGAATCTGCTGGCCGTCGCGGTGATGCGGAACGACAGCGAAGGCGGAACCGCATCGCGCGGCATCGCCCGCGAAGCGCGCGAGCGGGCGGCGGCGATCGTGCGAGGCACCTTGCGCGACAACCCGCTCGACGCGTGGGCCCGCGACCTCGCCGCGCGGCTCAGCCTCGGTGCGGAGCCGACCGCCGACCCGACCATCGCGCTCGACGTCGCCCTCGAATACCGTGCGATCGGCGAGGACGCGGCGGCGATCGACTGCTTCGCGAAGGCCGCCTCGCTCGCCCCGGCCCACGGGCAGGTCAATGTCGCGCCGCTCGCGTGGCTCCACCGCGCCGACCTCGCCTTCGAGCGCGGCGACGAGGCCGCCGCTGAGGCTGCGCTGCAAGCGGTCCGCGAACTCGACCTCACCTGGTGCTTCCCGACGCAGGCCGAAGACGATGTCCTCGCTCGGTTGCGCGGGCGTCGACTCGACGACCCGGTCATCGCGGGACTCGCCGGGCACCGGCTCTACGCGGCAGGACGCCAGCGCGAAGCGATTGAGGCCTGGGAGATCGCCGCTTCGACGGGCGATCCCGTGGTGCTGCGCAATCTCGGCGTCGCCGCCCACAATGTCGAGGGCGATCCCGAGCGCGCCGCGTTCTGGTACGAGCGCGCCCGTGCCGCCGCGCCTGATGATGCGAGGCTGCTGTACGAGGCCGACCAGCTTGACGCGCGTAGAGGTGTCGACCCCGCCAAGCGGCTTGCCGCCCTGGAGGATCGGCGTGATCTCGTGGACTCGCGTGATGACCTCGCGGTGCAGTTCGCCGAACTCCTCACTGCGGAGGGGCGTGCCGCCGAGGCGATCGACTTGCTGACCGGTCGCGCGTTCCAGCCTTGGGAGGGTGGAGAAGGGCGTGTCCTCGCCGCCTGGGAGGTGGCCCACGCAGACCTCGCCCGACAAGCACTCGCAAGTGCGGCGGAAGCGGCGGAGGGTGCGGTCGCCCATGCACGAGCCGCGCTTGCTCCTGTTCCTAGCCTTGGCGAGGCGCGCCATGCGCTCGCCAACACGGCCGACCTTCACCTGCTTCTCGGTGACGCCCTCACCGCCAGCGGCGACCAGGCCGGTGCCCGTGTCGCCTGGGAGGAGGCCGCCGCACAGCAGGGCGACTTCCAGACCATGCGCGTCCAAGCCCACTCCGAGCACACCGCCGCCTCGGTCACCGCACTCCGCCGTCTCGGCAACAGCCAAGCGGCCCAAGCGCTCCGCGACGACCTCGCCCGCTACATCGACGAGCAGGCCGACACCCTCGCCTCGATCGAGTACTTCGCGACCTCGCTCCCGGCGATGCTGCTCTTTACCGCCGATCTCCAAGCCGCGCACGACAACCGGGTCCTCGTCCTGCGGGCGCAGCTCGCGCTCCTCGACGGCGTCCCCGAGCGCGCAGCGGTCCTCGCCCGCGAAGTCCTCGCGCGCGACCCCCTCAACCCGGCCGCCCGGGCCGTAGCCGCCGAAGCTGGGAAGGAATGACATGAACTACCTGGAGGTCCGCAAGCCCGCGCCGACCGTTCGCGGTCACCTGCCGTACGGCGAGCCCGCAGGTGCGCCTGACCGGATCGCGGTGACCAGCCGGTTCCTCGAACGCGACGGCCGCCCGTGGATGCCGATCACCGGCGAGATCCACTACTCCCGACTCCCGCGCGAGCGCTGGAGCGAGGTCCTGGGCCACGCGCGCGCGGGCGGCCTCGACTCCGTCGCGACCTACATCTTCTGGGCCGCACACGAACCCGAGCCCGGCCGCTTCGACTGGACCGGGAACCTCGACCTGCGGGCCTTCGTCGAGCTCGCCGCCACGCACGGACTCGACGTCATCGCCCGCCTCGGCCCTTGGGGCCACGGCGAGTACCGCAACGGCGGCTTCCCCGACTGGCTGCTCGCCCGCGACCTCAAGCCCCGCACCAACGACCCGGCCTACCTTGAACTCGTGCGGCCCCTCTACGCCCAGATCGCCGCGCAGCTCCAGGGGCTGACCCACGCCGAGAGCGGTCCGGTCATCGGCGCGCAGGCCGACAACGAGCTGTACGACCAGCCCGAGCACCTGCGCACACTGCGTGAGATCGCCGAGGCCGCCGGGCTGCGGGTCCCCATTTGGACCGCGACCGGCTGGGGCGGCGCCCAGGTCCCCGACACCCTGCTGCCGCTCTACAGCGCCTACTCCGAGGGCTTCTGGGAGGACGAGACCACCGAGTGGCCCGCCTTCGCGCCCTTCCACTTCCGCTACTCCGAGGTCCGCGACGACCTGACCGTCGGCGCCGACCTGCGAGAAGCCCTCGACGGCGTCACCGCCGCCGAAGCGGCGCACGACGAGCTGCGGCCCTTCGCGACCTGCGAGCTCGGCGGCGGCATGCATGTGGCCTACCACCGCAGGCCCCTCGTCTCGCCCGAGGACGTCGCCAACCTGGCCCTTGCCAAGATCGGCTCTGGGTCGGCCTGGCAGGGCTACTACATGTACGCGGGCGGCACCCAGCGCACCGGTCCCCAAGGGACCGAACAGGAATCGCAGGCCACCGGCTACCCGAACGACGTTCCGCAGCTGAGCTACGACTTCCACGCCCCGATCGGCGAGCACGGCCAGATCCGCCCGCACCACCACCTGCTGCGCCGCCAGCACCTGTGGCTCCGCGATGAGGGGTACCGGATCGCCGCCATGGACGCCCACGTCGGCGGCGGCAACGAAGATCCTGACGAGCTGCGCTGGGCCGTCCGCTCGGACGGGACCAGCGGCTACCTGTTCCTGACCACCTACCAGCCCCCGAAGCGGCCCATCGCCGCCCAGTCCGGCGTCCAGTTCACGGTCCGCTTCGAGGACGAGACCGTGACCGTGCCGACCGTCCCGGTCGACATTCCTGCCGGGCACTCCCTGGTCTGGCCGCTTCGCTACGCCCTCACTCCGGATCTCGAACTCCGAAGCGCCACAGCGCAACTGCTCACCCACCTGGACGACCTCGTCGTGCTCGCCGCCGCCGACGGCATCCCCGTCGAGATCGTCCTCGGCGACGGGTCCATCGTGGAGCTTCCTTCGCCGCCCGGCCCGGAATGCGTCGTCGAGCTGGAAGGCGTGCGGCTCCTAGTGCTCGACGAGGCGAGCGCGAACCGCCTCTACCGGCTCCCGATAGCCGGTCGCGAACGCCTCGTCCTCGCCGACGCGCCCGTCTACGCCGAAGCGGGGGACCTCGTGGTCCAGACCGAGGCCCCCGAGGCGACAGTCAGTGTCTGGCCCGCCCCGGGCGGGTTCACCGCTACCGGCGCGGATATCGATTCGCCTCAGGGCCAAGGGCTTTGGCGGACATGGACATTGCACATGCACGACGCCGGGACCGTCCCGGTGCCGGTCGAGGCCGACCCCCTGCACGGCCCCGCGCCCGCTCCCGCGCGCGGCGGCCCGATGCGCCGCCTGTCCGCTCCCAGCGACTACGCGAACGCGGCCGTCGTCCGCGTCGATCTTCCCGACTCCGAAGCCGACCGGACCCTGCTTCGTCTCCAGTGGACCGGCGATGTCGGCCGCGCCTACATCGGCGACCGCTTCGTGTCCGACCACTTCTGGCACGGCCGCGCCTGGGACATCGACCTCACCCCGCACCGCGACGCCGTCGCCGAGCACGGCGTGCGGCTCGAACTCCTGCCCTGGCGGCGCGCCACTGGCATCTGGGTCGACCCGTCCGTGCGCGGCGCCGAAGACGGCGTCCACATTTCCTCAGCCGCCCTGATCAAGGTCGGCCGAGCCCGACTGCAACCCACGTCCGACTACAAGGAGCCCGAACCAGTGATACCCGACCACCTGCCCGAACGCCTGGCGATCACCCTCTGGGACTTCTCCTGGTACGTGCGCACCGGCCCCGGCGAGCCCTTCGAGGACCTCGACGCCGCCGTGGCGAAGGCCGTCGACCTCGGCTACAACGCCGTACGGATCTGCGCGATGCCGTTCCTGCTCTTCAGGTCCGGCGTCGACACGACCGCGCTGCGCCTCGAACCCCTCGGCGGCACCTCCAACGAGTACGGCTCGCGCGTCCGCTGGTACGACGTGCGCGAACCCACCGTGATCGACGCGAAGGCCCACCTGCTCGAACTCTGCCGCGCCGCCGACCGCCACGGCGTCAAGGTCATCTCCTCCTCGTGGGAGTACCAGCAGAGCCCGGCCTTCGCCGACGACCCGGCCTGGTACGAGGCGCTGCACGCCGTCGACCCCGAGGACCGGCTCACCATCCTCGCCGAAGCGCAGGCCGACCTGGTCGACTTCCTCGCCGAACACAGTCTCGCGCATGTCATCGCGTGCGTCGAGCCGCACAACGAAGTCCAGATCGGACACCTCACGGCCGGGCTCCCGGGCGTCGAGGACGCCGTCGTGGAGCTCCAGGGCCGCCTCGAAGCCGGTATCGCCGCGTTCCAGGCCCGCCACCCCGAGGTCCTGTGCGCCCCGAACTACGGCGGCGTCCCGATCGGCTCCATGCGCGGCCTCCCGCGCAACGCGACCGCGCTCGCCTTCCACCCCTACGTCTACGGCGTCCTCGACGACCTCGTCGAGGAGTTCGGGCTCCGCCGCGACCCGGCGCTGTTCGACCAGGTGCACGCCGACGCCGAGCTGCTGCGCGCCGGAGCGCCGCCGCTCACCGAGTGGCGGCTGCCCGAGGCGCACGCGTGGAAGCTCAAGGCCTCGATCATGCAGCCCGTCGAGATCTACGTCCACGACTGGTGCGACCCCGAGAAGTTCGACCGCTGGCTCTACGACCGCTACGGCGCGCACCGGATCGCGATGGCGAACCGCCTGCGCGACTGGATCGACGTGGCCGCCGACCACGCGGACCGCCTCGGCGTCCCGGTGTTCTTCGGCGAAGGCTGGGTCGGCTACACGCCCCGCGACGGCCGCTTCGAGGAGGGACCGGTCGGCGCGCAGATCTGCCGCGACGCGATCGCCCACTCGGTGCGCGTCGGCGCGTGGGGCTCCATCGTCTGCTCGAACGCGGCCCCGCAGCACCCGATGTGGGCCGACGAGGACCTGCAGCGCGAATGCAACGCCGCGCTGCTCGCGCCCAAGAAGTGAGTGGAAGGGGCCCGGGTCGAACCCGGGCCCCGATGCTTACGCCAGGATCGCGAGCTCGCGGAGTTTCGCCTCGACCTCGGCGTTGCTCGGCTCGACGTGGTGCGTCCCGTCCGGGTAGACCACGACCGGAATGTTCTGGCGGCCCGAGATGAGCTGCGCCTCCCCGGCGGCGGCCGGGTCGGCCTCGAGGTCGACGTAGTCGAAACCGATCGCGAGCCCTTCGAGCTGGCGCTTCGTGCGGCGGCAGTCCCCGCACCACTCGGCCCCGTACACGCGGATCGCGGTGCCGTTCGCGGCGTTCGCCATGTCGTCTCCCCCTTCGGTCCTTCGCTAATGTAGGCGCCTGCGGGCGCGTACGGTAGGGCAGAAGCCGCGAAACGCCCGTGACTTGGCAGTCACCGACGGAGGGGGACCAGGTGGGGTCGGTCAAAGGTGCGACAGGGCACAAAGTCGGCGCGCACGTCCCCGTGGGCGGCGGGCTCGTCAAGAAGGGCCTCGTCAACGCCGAGGAGTACAAGGTCGAGACCCTGCAGGTGTTCCTCGGCTCCCCGCGCGGCTGGGCCCCGCCCAGCGTCAACCCCGTCGACGCCAGGCGCTTCCGCGACGAGTGCGCCGAACGGGACTGGCCCGTCTTCGTGCACGCCTCCTACCTGCTCAACCTCGCCTCCCCGGACAAGGACGCGGTGCAGAAGTCCGTCGAGCACCTGCGCCTCTCCCTGGCCGCCGCCGGGCAGATCGGCGCGCAGGGCGTCGTCGTGCACGCCGGGTCGTCGAGGGACGGCGACCGCCCCGCCGCGCTCAAGCGCCTCAAGAAGGTGTTCAAAGAAGCGCTCAAAGGCGCGCCGAAGTCCGTCCGGCTCCTGGTCGAGCCCACCGCCGGAGGCGCGAACGCCATGGCCTGGACCTTCGAGACGACAGGCGAGTACATCGACGCCGTCGGCATCGCCGAAGTCGGCCTGTGCTTCGACACCTGCCACCTCCACGCCGCCGGGGAGGACCTCGCCGACCGGGACGGCCTCGAAGCCTCCCTCGAAGCCCTGAACGCCCGCATCGGGTCCGGCCGGATCGGCCTCATCCACTACAACGACAGCAAGGACCCCAGGGACTCCCGCCGCGACCGCCACGAGATGCTCGGCAAGGGCATCCTCGGCGACAAGGGCCTCCGCGCCGTCGCCGCGAGCCCCGCGCTCGCGGGCGTCCCGCTCGTCGTCGAGACCCCGACCCAGGCCGAAGACGTCGCCCACGCGAAGAAGCTCGTCAAACAGGCCGCCAAGCTCTAGACCGGCGAAGGCTCGCGCACGCCGCGCCACATCAGCAGGAACGCGACCAGACCCAGTGCGGCGCACATGATCCACACGTACGCGTGCTCCACCTGGAACAGGTACGTTCCCACGGTCGGCCCGAGCGCGTACCCGCCGATCTGCGCCGTCGTGATCGCCCCGATGTAGCGGCTGCGGTGCCGGTCCGTGGGCGCGGCCAGCGCCGGGTACGCCACCACCGAAGGGGCCGAGACGATCTCACCGAACGTCCACACCAGCACCCCGGCGAAGAACACCCAGATGCCAGCCGGGACGCCGAACAGCGCCAGGCCCGCGCCGATGAACAGGCTGCCGAACGCGATCGTCGTGCGCATCGGCAGCCGCTGCGTATAGCGCGTCACCGGCAGCTCGAACGCGATCACGATGGCCCCGTTCAACGTCACGATCGTCCCGTACAGCCACGCCGGATGCCCCTCGCTGAGGATCTGCAGCGGCAGCACCGCCTGGTACTGCGACTCGATGAACCCCGTCAGGAACATCGCGACGATCACCAGCGTGTACTTCGCGTCCTTGAAGACGTCCCGGTAGCCAACCGGCTCGGCCTCGGACTCCTTCTCGCTGTCGCGCACGTCTGGCAGCAGGAACAGGGCGATGAGCCCGAAAGCGATGTGTGTCAAGGCGTTCACGACGAACATGAGCGCGAACGAGTGGGTCAGCAGCCACACGCCGAGCATCGGTCCGAGCGCCGCGCCGACGTTGAGGCCCAGGCGCGCAGCTGCCGAGACCATCACGAGCCGCCGCGCCGGGGTCAGCGCGGCCATCATCGCGGCGGCGGCTGGCCGGTACATCTGCCCGAACAGCCCGGCCGCGAACGCGAGCGCGACGAGGACCCGGTAGTCGTCGGCGAACGCGACGCCGAAGACCGCGAGTCCTGACAGGAGCATCGACCCGACGATGACCCGCTTCGCGCCCCACCAGGCGGTGACTGTGCCGGAGGCGAAGCTGCCGACGATCGAGCCGATGCCGAACACGGTGAGGGCGAGGCCCGCGCTGGCGGGGGAGTGGCCGATGTCGGTGAGGTAGAGGGTGAGGAAGACGGCGATGAAGGTGCCGGTGCGGCTGAGGGCGATGCCGACGAGGAGGGTGATGACGGAGGGCGGGAGGCGGCGGAGGGTGGACCAGACGCCGTCCGTCTCGGTCTCGGTGTCGCTGCTCATGCGACCTGCCGGGGCGTGCACTCGAAGACGGTGTCGGCTTCGGCGCGGTCGAGGACGGCCTGGCATTCGTTCGCGTTGGCGCCCATGGCGATGAGGCAGCCGTAGCGGGCGATGTAGCCGTCAGGGGGCATGAGGAGTTCGTCGCCGGGTCGGCCCAGGGTGATGGTCTCGAGTTCGCCGGGGCGCGAGGGCGGGAGGGCGATCTTGTCGACGGTGGCGCTGACGGGCGGGACGAGGAAGCGGATGGCGGCGTGGCGGTCCTGCCCGTGGGCGAGGTCCGGCCGTTCGCCGAGGGCGAGCCGGGTGCCCACGCGGCCGGAGTCGATGCCGTTGGCCAGCTGGCCGAGGTAGGGGATGAGGTCGCCGCCGAGGCGGCCGTTGATCTCGATGAGGACGGGGCCTTCGGGGGTGAGTTTGACTTCGGTGTGGGTGCTGCCGTGCCGCCAGCCGACGGCGTCGTGGGCGGCGGCGAGCATGGCGGTCAGCTCGGGGTCGTCCAGGAGCGGGTCGTGCGGGTCGACGGTGTGGCCCATCTCCTCGAAGTACGGTTCGGGGCCGATCTGCTTGCGCGCCAAGGCATACGGCAGGTACTCGCCGTCGATGACGGCGGCGTCGACGCTGATCTCGGGGCCGGTGAGGTACTGCTCGAGGAGGAGCGTGCCGTCGTTGCGCATGCCGGCCTGCTGGGTGCGGCACGCGGCGGCGACGGCCGTGTCCAGGTCCCCGGGTTTGTCCACTTTGATCACGCCTTGGCTCGCGCCGAGCGCGATCGGCTTGACCACGAGGGGGAAGCCGATCTCGGCGGCGGCCCCGGTGCCGTCTTCTCCGGGTCGCAGGACCCGGAAGCGGGGCTGCGGGATCCCGGCTTCGGTGAGGGCGTCGCGGGTGGCGGACTTGTCGCGCACGGCCCGGACCGCCGCCGGGTCGGGCCCGGGGAGGCCGAGTTCGGCGGCGGCCTCGGAGGCGGCCTGGATGGCGGCCTCGTGCCAGCAGAACACGCCGAGTACGCGGTGTTCGGCGGCGACCTCGCGCACGGCAGCGAGCGCCGCTGCAGGGTCGAACACGTCGCACACCGTATGCCCCGCAAGGTACTTCGCCTGCCAGGTCGGCTCGGCCGGGTCGAGCGCCCACAGCGGCGGCCCGTCCTCGGCCGCGGAGGCCAGCAGGTACTCGCGGAACAGCTCGTGCCCGGTCCCCATGATCAGCAGCAGGTCCATCGTCGCTCCATTCTGGTCAGGGCAGGATGAGTCCTTGCTCGGTGAACGCGTCCCGAGCGCCGGGCTGGTCGAGGACGCCCACTTCGTCGAACAGCCGCAGGGTCTTCGCGGCCGAGTGGCGGATGCCGGCCAGTACCCGGTCGCTGGAGAAGGAGTCGGCGAGGACGTCCTTCACCTGCGTCTCGCTCAGCCCGGTCGACAGGAGCGCGTCCCGGGCCGGGTCGGTGGCCGGGCGCAGGGACCGCAGCACCAGCGGCGGCAGGTAGTGCGCGACCCGCTGCCGCAGCGGCGGTTCGAGCTGGCTCCACAGGTGCTTGAAGAACGCCGAGAAGAACGCGTGGTGGCGGCCCTCGTCGATCGCGTGCTCCCGCACCGTCTCGCGCATGATCTGGACGACGCTCTCGTCTGGAGGGATGTCGGAGAGGATCGAGGTCACGAGCGTCTCGAACACGACCACCTGGAGCAGTTCGACCAGCCTGCGGTGCTGCGGGAACTCCTCGCCGACCGCGTCGAGCCCTGCGATGAACGGACCGAAGTCGTAGTCCAGCGCCGGGATCCCGGAGCGGTTCACCAGCTGGTGCTGCACGTCGAGGCTGTACAGCGAGTGGTAGCCCTCGTCGACGACGATCTTGTACGCGTCCATGCGGGTGGTCTCGTGCAGGTGCAGGCCGCTGGAGCCGTCCGCGATCTTCTGCGAGGCGCGCACGACCACCGCGACCTCGAAGTGCATGGTGAACCGCAGCCACTGGTAGGCGTGCTGCGCCGTCAGGTAGCGGCGCAGCACGGGGTCGCCCTGGTCGACCAGCGGGTGGTCGAGGTGCGGCACCAGGTGCTCGGGGAAGAACGCCTTGTGGATGTCGTCTTCCGTGTCGATCATCTTGCGGTGCTCGGACCTGACCCCCGCGCGCTCGTACCAGTTGCGGAACGCCTCGATGCGGGGCATCGGCGCGTCGGCGAACACGGCTACGCCCGCGCGGGGTGGTCGGCGGGCAGTTCGCGTCCGGGCTTGCCCACGAGGTACCCCTCGATGTAGAGGTGGTCGATCTCGGTGCGCGCGAACGTCCTCAGCGCGTCCTCCGGCGTCTCGACGATCGGCTCCCCGTTGTCGTTGAACGACGTGTTGAGGACGATCGGCACGCCCGTGAGCTCGCCGAACCGGGAGATGAGCTCGTGGTACCTCGGGTCGCGCCCGGCGGCGACAGTCTGGACGCGGGCCGTGCCGTCCACATGGGTGATCGCGGGCAGGTCCTTCCGGCGGTCCTCCCGGACCGAAGGCACGAGCAGCATGAACGGGCTCTCGCCCCGGAAGTCGAACCAGTCCTCGACGGCCTCGGCGAGCACCGAGGGCGCGTAGGGCCGGAACGGCTCGCGGTGCTTCACCGTGTTGTTGAGGTAGTCGCGCACCTGCGGGTGGCGCGGGTCGGCGAGGATCGACCGGTGGCCGAGCGCGCGCGGGCCCATCTCGGAGCCGCCGTCGACCCACGCGACGATCCGGTGCTCCGCCAAGAGTCCGGCGACGTCGGCGATCGGCGCCTTCCGCCACTCCAGGACGCCCTCGTACTCCTGCAGCGCTTCGAGGACCCGCTCCTCGGAGTACCGCCGTCCGTAGGCGGCCGTGGTCATCTCGCCGCGTCTTTCCTTGCCGCCCTCCAGGATCTGGTGCCAGCCGTACAGCGCCGCGCCGATCGCCACGCCCGAGTCCCCGGCGGGGGCCGGGATGAAGACCTCCTCGAACGGGCCCTCGGCGAGCACCCGGTGGTTGGCCACCGAGTTGAGCATGACGCCGCCGCCGAGGCACAGCCGCGTCGCCCCGGTGCGCCGGTGCGCCTCACCGGCCAGGTGCAGCATCGCCTCCTCCAGCTCGTCCTGGACCTTGCGGGCCACGTCCTTCGCGAACCGGCAGTCCCATCGTCGCTCGGTCAGCGACTCGAACTCCGCGCCTTCGTCGGCGAGGATGTTCTTCCAGATCTGCTCCAGCCCTTCCTGGGAGACGGTGATGTCGAACCCGTCGAAGGTGAGCCACCGCCCCCAGTCGGGCCTGGGCTCGCCGTACGGCGCGAGCCCCATCGTCTTCCCCGCCTCCGGGTAGCCGCCGCACTCGAACACCCCGAAGTCCGGCGTCCCGTACCGCGTCGTGAACCCGAGCTTCGCGGTGAAGAAGTCGTAGAACAGCCCGAGGCTCATGTCGGAGTAGTCCACCGGGTACTCAGTGGACGCCACCCGGGTGATCTCGACGCCGTCACCGGTGAACAGGGTGTGCTTCTCCACCATGCCCTCCGCCGAGCGGCTGCCCGCCTGGTCGACGATGAGCACCGCCGCGCTCTCGAACGGCGAGGTATAGAACGCCGTCGCCGCGTGCGCCAGGTGGTGCGACGGGAACGGGAACGCCCGCACCTTGCTCTTGTCCTTCAACGGCAGGTCCCGCAGGATGCGCGGCACCGTGCGGTCGCCGAGCGGCCGGTTGCCGACGATGAGGTCGACCTCGTCGACGCCGATCCCGGCCGCGTCCAGGCAGTACGCGATCGACTTGATGGGGATGAGCTTCGTCAGCCGCTCGAAGTGGCCCTGGATCAGGAACCCCTCCGAGTGCTTGATGCGGTCGAGCCGCTCCTCCTCGACCGCGGCGAGGACGACGCCGTCCTTGACGATGGCGGCCGAGCGGTCGTGGCTGAGGTTGACGCCGAGGATGTAGGTCATGCTCGCTCCAGTTCGGGGTGGTGGGTCAGGCGCTGTTGCGGCGGTAGAGGGTGCCGTCGCTCCAGACGAGGTCGACGCGGCCCCAGGCCGCGGCGGAGGCGACGTCGGGGAAGAACCCGCTGCCCTTGAGGTTCGCGCTCGTGTTGCACAGCACCGGGATGCCGCTCACCTCGTAGTACGACTCGAGGATCCGGCGCACCGCGCCGTCCCCCTCGCCCACGGTCTGCAGCCGCGCGGTCCCGTCGAGGTGCACGATCGCCGGGATCCGGGCCTTCCACTCAGGACGGACCGCGTGGTCGAACAGCATGTACGGGTCCGGGTTCCCCGGAGAGAACACGCCAGGAGCGTGCTCCTCCAGGCAGATCGGGGCGACCGGCCGGTACGGCTCGCGGTCCTTCACGTCGTTCAGGCGGTCCTTCATCTTCGGCGAGGTCGCCGGGGCGATGATCGACCGGCCGCCGAGCGCCCGCGGCCCCAGCTCCGCCCGGCCGTCCAGGACCACGCACGGCTCGCCCGTGCGGTGGAGGATCCGGCCGAGCTCGGCGGCGTCCACCGCGGCACCGCTCCACCCGGCCGGAACCTCGGGCGTCGGCTTGAGCGCGGGCCCGAGCCGGACGTCCCATGCGACCGGCGCGGCCGGATTGCTCCGGCCCAGGGCGGCGGCGCCGATCGCCGAACCGGAGTCGTTGGGAAACGGCGGCACCCACACGTCCGAGAACTCCTCGAGCGCCCGCAGCCGCGAGTTCCACTTGATGTTCAGCGCGCACCCGCCCACGAAGCACAGCGGCCACGGGCCCGCGCCCCTCCACTCGCGCACCTTCGCCCGCAAGTGCTCCGTGAGCAGCCGCTCCAGGAACACGTGCACGCTCGCCAGCACGTCCGCATCCGAGGCGCCCCGCACGATCCGCTTCACTTCCCGGAAGTAGTGGTGCAGGTAGTCCAGCACCGGCTCCGAAGTGGACCCGAACCCGCCGATCGCGTGCCGGTACCCCACGGCCACCGCCGAATCCCCGGTGAAGTTCTCCTCGTACTTCTCCCGCAGCACCGCGATCACGTCCTCTTTCGGCGTGCCGAGCGCGATGTACGCCATGAGCTTGCCCGCCACCGACAGGTCCTCGTTCACCGACGCGGGCTTCTCGTCCCAGTGGAACGGCCCGAAGTGGTGCGCCGCGACCGCGTACGTGTGCCCCGTGAGCGGGAACAGCGCGCCGCCGTTCGCAACGGTCCCGTCGGGTTCGACGTGGTACAGCCGCGGGAAGCTCCCGCCGTCCCACACCAGCACCAGCGCCGGCTCCCGGCGCTGCCCGAACGGGCTCAGGCCGTACGCGCTGGCGACGTGCCCGGCGACGTGGACGTGGCTGGTGTACGGCCGCGCCTTGCCCGCGATCGGGAGGGTCCCGTCGAAGCCGGGCTCGAACAGGTCCGGCACGGCCTCGGTCTCGCGGTAGGGCGCGAGGTGGAGGAGGACGGGCTCGCCGTCGGCTTCGAGGCTCACCTGCCCGTACTTCGCGCCGTCCCAGCCGTCCACGACCCAGCGGTCGACCATGTCGGGGGTGTAGCCGAAGTCGGCGAGCAGCTCGGCGACGACGGCGAGGTCGGCGACCTGGCCGTGCCTGGGGCCGTTGCCGATCTTCTCCATCTCGACGCTGAAGACGAGCCGGTCGCCGTCGACGAGCGCGACCGCGCCGTCGTGCGTGAGTTTCAGGCCGCAGACGATCATGAGTCGGTCCTTCGCGATTCGTGGCCCTTGGCGAGCAGGGATTCGAGGTTGTCGAGCACGTGGTAGGAGTCCGCCACGAGGGCGTCGGCGGAGGCGGCCCGGAGCATGAAGATGCCGCCGTAGCCGAGCGCGCCGCTCGTGAGGTCGTAGGCGGGCATGGGGGTCCCGGCCGGGATGCACAGACCCGGGACGGCGGTGACCGTGGTGCCCGGGTCGACGATGCCAGTCCAGTCCACTAGGGACTCGTCCCAGACGGGGTGGTCGTCCCACGGCCGCCCGGCCGAGTCGGTCGCGATGAGCGACAGCGACCCCGCCGCGCCCGTGGCGTCCAGCTCGGTGAGCATCCGCTCGGGCGGGTCGATCGGCTCGCCCAGCAGCGCGTCGGTGAGCATCCCGACGATGTCGACGCCGAAGCAGTGCTCGATCTCGGCGGCGACCATGACCCCGCCGAGCCGCGCGGCCGACTCCAGGACGGAGAGCCTTCCATCAGCGCAGAGCTTCAGCTCGGTGTGCGTGCCGCAGTAGTCGAGCCCCAGCGCGTCCACCGCCTCGCGCGCCACGCGCTCGATTTCCCGTTGCGCCGCTTCGGGAAGCGCGCACGGCGCGAGGTTGCTCAGCTCCGTGAACGGCGGGATCGTCGGGATGCGCGAGGTGATGCACACCGGGTGGTACACGCCGCCCGCGACGATGCCCTCGACGCTCAGGTAGTCGCCGTAGCCGCTCCCGGCGTCCCACCAGGACTCGGTGCTCGACTCGATGACCTCCTCGACGAGGAAGTGCGCGTCGGCGTTCGCCACCTGCATCTCGGTGTAGCCGCGCTCGCGGGCCTGGATCATGGCCTCGTTCGCCTTGGCCCACGCCGGTTCGACGTCGGCCTCGGTCTCCAGGACGAGCTGTCCGATGGCCCCGGCGCCCCACGCGTGCTTGAGCAGCATCGGGGCGGTCAGCTCGCGGAAGGCCCTGCGCAGGTCCTCGGCCGAGTCGACCGGGCGGAACCGCGGGACGGGGACCCCGGCGTCCTCCCAGACCTGCCGCATCCGGCGCTTGTCGCGGGAGTTGACGGCGCCCGGTCCGGCGCCGCGCAAGCCGAGCCGCTCGGCGGCCTCGGCGACGGCGATGACCGCGTACTCCGAGAGGGTCAGGATCGCGTCCGCGCCGATCCGCTCGGCCTCGTCCACGATGAGGTCGACGAGGTCGTCGCCGGTGCGCTCGTCCTCCCAGTGCGGCGTGACCGATGCGCAGTGGGGAATCCACAGTGGCTCGGTGTGCTGCGGTGGCGGCTTGAGCGCGAGTACGTGCAGTTCGCCTTTGGCCGCGATTTTCGGAAAGGCGTACTCGAGTGGTGCACCGCCGCGCGAATAGACGAAGAGCACCTTCTTTTCAGGCACAGTCGTATCCCTACTGTGATAGCGAGAAGAACGCAGGGGGAGGAGGTCCGGCCCGCTTCCGCGCGGGTCGGCTATGGGGGTATCGGATGCCGGGAGGTGACACGTCGTGTCGGACCGGTGACGATCGTATGAGACGCGAGGGTCCCTGTCAAGCACGCCCCGGAAAGCGATTCCACAGTGGCTCGAGTGCACGACCTGCGAATACCGTGACTCGATGAATCCATTGTGATCGGAATCGACTCACAAGTCGTCTGGCGTGATGTGCGCTCCGCGCTCGGTTGTCCCGCTGAATGGGACTATGGTCACTGTCACATTTCGATGGGCGACAGTGGATGATCATGCCGCTGAGCACGGAGATCTGGACCGTGCGGCACTTCCGGAGACGGACCGGCATTCGCATCAGCGACCACATTGCATACATCGGAACCCAATCGACACAATGGCATGGGAGCGCTACCCCCTGCATTGCGCATTCCGGTGCTAACCTGTGCGCCACCCCCATGAAAGGGCCCCTCAGATGAGCGCAGCGGCTGACCGTCCCAAGATCGAATTGCGGCACTTCGAATGCGAGGCGGCCGACCCCTTCGCGTCGTTCATCCGGCTGCGGGCGGCCGAAGGCGAACAGAACGTCTTCCTCTTCGAGTCCCTCGCCGGGCCCGCCGCCGACAAGACCCGCGCCATGATCGGCGCGACCCCGCTGCTCGACGTCGTCGTGCGCGACGGCGTCCTCGAACTCGACGGCCGCGGGCCGTGGCTCGCGTGGGCGCTCGAACGCATGAGCGGCTTCCCCGGCGCCCGGCCCGAGGGCGAGCGGTACTTCCGCCTCCACGACCGCACCGGCCTCTGGGAGGCGCTGCGGCACTTGGAAAGCGGCCTCGACGTCGCCGGGCTCGACGCGGAGCGTTTCGGCTTCGGGTTCGTCGCCCTCCTCAGCTACGACGCCGTGACCTACATCGAGACCCTTCCGCGCCTCATCGAGGCGCACGACCGCGTCCCCGACGCGGTGTTCCGGATCTACCGGTCCGTCATCGAGATCGACCTCGTGCGCGGCGCCGCGCAGCTCACCGTCGCCGACTGCCCTGAGTGGAACGACGCCGACCCGGCCGCCGTGCACCGCCGTATCGCGGCCGCCCTCGCCGCCGGGCCGGAGGCTCCGGCCGCGGTCCCCGAACCGCCCCTCGGCGACGTCGAGCCCGAACTGACGATCACCCCCGAGTCCTACGGCGAGCGCGTCGAGCGCTCCCTGGGCCGCATCCGCGCCGGGGACATCTACCAGGTGCAGATCGGCCACGAGGTCCGCATGCGCGGCAAGCGGTCCGACCTCGACGTCTACCTGCGCATGCGCGCCAACAACCCGTCGCCGTACATGGGGTTCGTGCCCTTCGACGACCTCACGCTCCTGAGTGCCAGCCCCGAGCTCCACGTCCGCATCGAGGCGTCACGGCTGACCATGCGCCCCATCGCCGGGACGGCCCGGCGCGGAGGGAGCCTCGCCGAGGACGAGGCCCGCGCCGCGCGGCTGCGCGGCGACGAGAAGGAGATCGCCGAGCACATCATGCTCGTCGACCTGTGCCGCAACGACCTCGGCCGCGTCGCCGAACCCGGCTCCGTCGAGGTCGACGACCTCATGAACGTCGAGACGTACTCCCATGTGCTGCACCTGGTCTCGACCGTCACCGCCGACCTCGCCGAGGGCTTCGACGCCTACGACGTCATCCGCGCGACCTTCCCGGCCGGGACCATGACCGGCGCGCCGAAACTGCGCGCCATGGAGATCATCGAGGCCACCGAGACGAGCCGCCGGGGCATGTACGCGGGCGCGTTCGGCGTCGTCGGCTTCGGCGGGTTCACCAACCTCGCCCTGAGCATCCGCACCATCGTCGCCACCGGCGACGCCTACACGGCCCGGGCCTCCGCCGGGGTCGTCGCCGACTCCTCGCCCGAAGGCGAGTGGCGCGAGACCCTCGCGAAGCTCGGCTCCTCGATCCACGCCGTCGTCGGCCACGACGCGGCCACCGACTCCGCACCGAAGGGCGAAACACGTTGAAGGCCTTGCTCATCGACGCGTACGACAGCTTCGCGCACATCATCTACCAGTATCTGCGGGTCCTCGAGATCGACACCGACGTGATCCGCTCCGGCGACATCGACCCCGCCGGGGCCCTCGCCCACGACGGCGACTTCGTCCTCCTCGGCCCCGGACCCGGCACGCCCGAGGACTCCGGGCACGTCGAGATGGTCCGCGCCCTCGCGGGCGTCAAGCCCGTCCTCGGCGTCTGCCTCGGCCACCAGGCCATCGGCGTCGCCTTCGGCGCGAAGGTCCGCCCCGCCCGCCACCTCATGCACGGCAAGACCAGCCCGATCGTCCACGACGGACGCGGCGTCTTCGCCGGAGCGCCGGAGCCCTTCAGCGCCACCAGGTACCACTCGCTCATCGTCGTCGAGAACTCCCTTCCCGAAGACCTCGAGGTCACCGCCCGCGCCGCCGACGACGGCTACATCATGGGCCTGCGCCACCGCCGCCACCTCGTCGAAGGCGTCCAGTTCCACCCCGAGTCGATCCTCACCGAGTCCGGCATCGGCCTCTTCGCCGGATTCGCCGCCGCAGTGAGCGATCAGCGCGCGGAGGCGCGCGCATGAGGGTCCTGACGATCAACGGCTCCGAACGCTCGCGCGGCTCCACCTGGCTCGCCGTCCAGGCCATCACCGAACGCGCCCGCGCGAGGGGCTGCGAGACCCACGAAGTCGACCTCGCCGAGAAGCGCGTCGTCCGCTGCGACTGCGGGCGCTGCAACTCCCGGCCCGACCCGTGCCCCGTGGACGACGACGTGGCCGGGATCGTCGGCGACATGATCGCCGCCGACGCGGTCTTCCTCGCCGCGCCCGTCCACGGCTTCGGGCTCTCCTCGCTCATGCAGACCTTCGTCGAGCGCGCCGGAGTCGGCCACCTGCGCTTCGAGCGGCCGCTCACCAACACCATCGGCGCGGCCGTCGTCGTCGGCCGCCGCTACGGCCACCTCGACGTGCACGCCCAGCTCCTGCACAACCTCCTGTTGAACCGCTTCATCATCGTCGGCAGCGGCTTCCCCGTGACCCTCCACTCCGGAGGCGAGCAGGGCGTCCTCTCCGACACCGAGGGCATGGAGGCCCTGCACCGCACCGTCGACCGCATCATCGACATCGGGACCGCCCTCGCCGAGTCCGGGACGCGCCTGCCGCGACCGGCGCAAGTGGAGCGACGGGTCGGAAGGACGAGCTGACCGAGTGACCGCGACGCAGGCCCCGCAGGCCAGGACCGGCGGCCTGGGCCTCCTCATCGGCAGCAAGTTCGCCTCCACAGTGGCGTACGCGACCTCCTGGGTCCTGCTGCCGCTCTACGTCTACCAGGAGAGCGGGTCGGCCCTCCTCACCGCGCTCGCCTCGGCCGCCAACGTGCTCCCGTTCCTCCTCTTCGGACTCGTCGCGGGTGCGGCCGTCGACCGCTCCTCCCCGGTGCGCGTCATGGCCTGGACGGAGGTCGCCAACGCCGCCGTCCTCCTGTCCGTCCCGATCCTGGCCGCCCGAGGCGGCGCGGACCCGCTCGTGCTGTGCGCCATCGGCTTCGCCTCCGCGACCGCGTACGTGTGGTTCGACGTCGCCAGCGCCGCCCTCGTCCCGGCCCTGGCCGGGACCGACGGGGTCTTCCGCGCCAACTCCTACCTGTGGATGACCACCACGGTGCTCACCGCCGTCGCCGCGCCGGTCGGGTACTTCCTGCTCGACTCGCTCCGGCTCGGCCCCACGTTCGGGCTCCTCGCCGCCTGCTACCTCGTCTCGGCGGTCCTCATCGCCGCCATCCGGACCGGCCCGCAGGAGACCAGCTCCAGGCCCGAGCCGGGCGCGGTCTGGGCGGGCCTCAAATACCTTGCGGCCCATCCGCTCCTGCGCACCTACACGGCGGTGAACGTCGGCGTCGGCGTGAGCGCCGGGGCCGTCTACGGGATGCTCGTCGTGTTCGCCTCGCGCGCGCTCGGCCTGCCCGGCGACGACTACCGGGTCGCGTGGATCGTCGCCGCCTCCGGCGTCGGCGCGCTGCTCGGAGCGATCGCGGCCCGCCGCTTCAAGGGCGTCCCGCCGATCCCGGCCGCCCGCTGGATGACCGGCCTCGACCTGGCCCTGCTGCTCGCGTACGCCGCCGCGCCGTCGTGGCCGCTCGCCGCCGCGGCGCTCCTGTGCTGGAACACCGTCCACACGTGCTTCCTGGTCGTGGGCATCTCGGTGCGCCAGACGGTGACGCCGCAGCGCCTCCAGGGCCGCGTGAACGCGGTGGGCCGCATGATCGTCTGGGGCTCGGTGCCGCTCGGTACGCTGCTGTGCGGCGCCCTCACCGAGATCGTCGGTCCACGTTGGGCGCTGGCGGCCCTGGGCGCGTTCGCCCTCGCGAGTCTCACTGTCGCACTGCGCGCCCCCAGCGCGCTCGCTCTGGAGAAAGTAGACGCATGACCCAATCCCGCCCGCTGAGGGTGCTGTTCGTCGCCTTCAGCCGTTCCAGCCTCGGCCACGTGACGCGGATGCGCACGGCGGCGCGGCGCTTCGCCGACGCCGGGCACACCGTCGCCGTCGCCGTCCACGAGGAGGTCCGGCATCTCGTGGACCACGCCGGGCTGCAGTGGATCGGCATCGACGAGATCGGGCCCGCCCCGGCCTGGCGCGGCATGAACGACGTGGCGAGCCTGCGCGCGTTCGCCCGCACGCGGCTGGCCAGCCCCATCTACGTGCGCACGTCCCTGCGCGACGAGCTGCGGGCGATCGACGAGTTCGCGCCGGACGCGGTGGTCAGCGACATGCGGAACACCGCCTCGGTGGCGGCTTCTATGCGCGGACTGCCGAGCTTCACCTGCCACAACCTGCGCCTGTTCAAGCACCCGATGCACGCGGTGCTGCCGGAGATCCTGGCGACCCTGGAGGCGGTCGGCGTCGCGCCCGAGCACCGCAGGCCCCTGGGCGACGCGGTGCTCGTGCCGGACCTGCCGCTGCTCGACCCGCTCTCGGACGTCCCTGCGGAGACCGCCGGGCTCATGACGAGCCTGACCTCCGAGATCCGCCACATCGGGCCGCTCGTGCCGCGCGAGCTGCTCGCGCAGCCGGTCCGCGCCGAGCGCGAGCCGGTCCTGAACATCACGCTCGGCGGCTCGGGCGCGGGGGATGAGGACCTGCTGCGCGTCGTCGCGGCCGCGAGCGGCCTCGGCGTGCGGCTCGCGGTGACCCTCGGTGTCGAAGGGCCCGAGAGCGAAGTGCTCGCCGACAAGGTCCGCGCCGCAGCCGGTGACGCGGAGGTCGAGGTCGCGGCGTTCCGGCACGACGCGGTCGACCTGATGTCCCGCAGCGCCGCCGCCGTCGTCCACGGCGGGCACTCGTCGATGATCGAGGGGCTGCTGTGCGCGACCCCGCTGGTGTTCACGCCGCAGTCCGCCGAGCAGCGCGGGAACGCCGCCCGGGTCGCCGGTCTCGGCCTCGGGGCCGTTGTGGCCGAAGATGATCCGAGCGAGACCGTCACGCAGGCGATCAAGGCCGCGCTCGGGGCCGACCGGGACGCGCACGCCGCGTTCGCCTCGGTCCTGCGCTCGGCCGACGGCGCGGGTGCGATGCTCGAACTCGTCGAACGCTCGGTCGCGCTGCACCGTGTGGGAGGTTCCGATGCCTGAGGTGATCCTGTCGACGGCGATCATGACGCACCCGGCCCGCGAGGACCGGGCGCGCAAGCTCGCCGAGTCGCTGCCCGAGCTCAACCCGTCGGTCGTCGTGGACGGCTCCGGGCCCGGCACCGGGAACCTCGGCAACGCCCTGCGCGCCTGGGCCGCAGTGGGGGAGGACGCCACGCACCACCTGGTGCTGCAGGACGACGTGGTGCCGTGCGACGAGTTCGCGGCCCTGGTGCGCAAGGCGGTCCGCGCCCGCCCGGAGACCGCGATCAGCCTGTTCTGCGAGTGGGGTTCGCGCAGCGCGACCCTCGTGCGGGTCGCGGCCCGGCGCGGCTGGGGCTGGGCGCGCGCGGTCGACATGTACACGCCCTCGCAGGGCCTGGTCCTGCCGCGCGAGGCCGCACTCGCGTTCGCGTCCCTTGAGGACACCGGCGGCGCGGACGACCTCGCGCTCGTCGCATTCCTGCGCGGCAGCGGCATCGACAACCTCGTCACCGTGCCGAACCTCCTGGAGCACGACGACCGGCTCAGCTTGACCGCCAACGGCTTCCAGGGCCCGCGCCTCTCGCCGTGCGTCGCGCCCTCCGGTGCCGAACCGGACTTCGACACGCCTGCAGCCGGAACCGGCCTCACCCGCCTGCCGTACGCGTCCTGGATGCGGGTCCACGCCGAGTGGTTCTACTGCGGCGAGTCCCACGACGCCTACACCTGGCTCGGCGAGTTCGGCGACACCCGCCTCCCCGAAGGCTTCCGGAAGGCCGACCTCGCCGATCGCTTCCGCGCCGACCTCGCCGAGGTCGGCGCGTCGCTCCAGCACCAGGTCAGCGAGCTGACGCTCTTCGAGTACTGGACCGTCCACTTCGCTCTCGGCCTCGTCCAGCCCGAGCCCGTCGGCGCACCCGGGCCGTACGCCGAGGCCGCGTTCGCCACCGCGTTCCCCGGACTGTTCCGCCGCTACCTGCCGATGAGCACTGTGGACGCCCTGCGCGGCAGCGCGGGCCGCCTCGCCGCCGCCGCGTTCGAACGCGGCGCGGCCGCCGACATCGAACGCCCGTACCCGGATTGGTGCACCGAGTGAGCGTCCCGGGTCCCGCCCCGCACCGCTGGCTCGGGCGGCGGCGCAACGCCCACGAGTACGCCGTCGACCCTGTCGGCTACACCGCGCGCCTCTACCACGGGTACGGCCCGGTCGCCGGGCTCGTCCACGGCGACCGGCGCCAGGTCTTCGCGTTCGGGCCCGAGCACAACCGCACCGTCCTCACCCGAGGCGACACGTTCCACACCGTGCTCGAATACGCCATCCCCCAAGGCATCCGCGAGGCCCGGCGCGGCATCGGCCTGCTCAACATGAACGGCCCCGAGCACCGCCGGGCCCGCCGCGTCGCCACCCCGTCCTTCAAACCCCAGGCCGCCCTCGCGCACGGCGAACTCATCGCCCGCCTCGCTGCAGAGGAGGTCGACTCGTGGACGCCCGGCGAGCCCTTCGACCTGACCGACCGGATGCGCCGCCTCACCCTGCGAATCGCGTGCCTGTGCTTCTTCGGCGTCGACATCGCCGAGCGCGCCGACCACATCGGACGCATGGTCCAGGACATGCTCGCCCTGCGCTACTTCGCCTCCTCGATCCGGTACTTCCCGTTCGACCTCCCCGGCACCCCGTACCGGCGGCTGCTCACCGTCATCCGCAGGCTCGACGACGCGCTCGCCGACATCATCGACACCCGCCGCGCCGGAACCGGCGCCCCCGACCTCCTCCAGTCCCTCATGGACGCCCGGGGCGAGGACGGCGAGCGCTTCGACGACGACCAGCTCGTCGGCCAGCTCACCACCCTCCTCGTCGCCGGGCACGAGACCTCCTCCAACACCCTCGCGTGGACGCTCCTGCTGCTCTCCCAGCACCCGGCCGAACTCGACAAGCTCCTCGCGCAGATCCCCGAACGGAACCCCGGCACCCCGGCCGGACCCGACTTCCCCCAGAGCCTCGACCACACCCTCAAAGAGGTCCTGCGGCTCCTGCCGCCCGGCCCCAACACCGCGCGGATCGCCGTGGAGCCCACCGCGATCGGCGGCCACGAGATCCCCGCCTGGTGCCAGGTCGTCACCAGCAAGTACGCCACCCACCGCGACCCGGCGGTCTTCCCCGAACCCCTCCGGTTCCGGCCCGCCCGCTGGGAGACCCTGCGCCCCAGCCTGTACGAGTACCTGCCGTACGGGGCCGGACCGCACGCGTGCATCGGCGCCGCGTTCGCCGACACCGAGATGAAGGCCGTCCTCGCCGCCGTCCTCGGCCGGTACCGCATCGACCCGGTCCCCGGCACGACCGTGTCCAGGCAGGTCGGACTCATGATGGCCCCCAAAGGACCCGTGCCGGTGGTCGCGCGCCCCCGCACCGACCCGGCCCCGCCCCCCACCGCGGTCGCCGGCGACCTGCACGAGATGGTGGACCTCGACGGCGAGACCCGATGGAGGCTCGGATGGTAACGGAACCCGACGTCAGCCTGGTCATGGCGACCTGCGACAAGCGCGAATACCTCGCGCTCACGCTCGCCTCCCTGCTCGCGCAGACCTACCGGCGCTTCGAAGTCGTCGTCTGCGACGACGGCACGCGAGGCGGCGTCGCCGACCTCGTCGACCCGCTCCGCGACCGGCTCGCGATCACCCTCGTCACCCAGGAGAACCGCGGCCGCGCGGCCGCCCGCAACGCCGCCCTCGAACGTGCCCAAGGCGACCTGGTCGTCTTCATAGACGACGACCGCATGGCCGCCCCCGGCTTCGTCGCCGCCCACGTCGCCGCCGCACCGGACGACTCCCACGGGGTCATCGGCTGGAAGCGCCGCGCCCTCACCTGGTGGCGGCCCGGCGTCCTCCCCATCGGCGAAGACGACCTCATCCGGCTCACCATGCGCGCCGGATCCTCAGCGGCCCTGCGCGAACCGATCCGCTTCCTCGAACCCGACGCGCTCGCCGCCGACCCCGAGGCTGCGCTCAAACGGGTCGAACTCGGCGACGAACCCGACAACTACCACGCGATCGTCGAGCAGTACGGCACCGGCCTCGACGGCTTCCGCTTCGGCTGGGCCCTCGCCACCACCGCGAACCTCGCCGTCTCCCGCGAGGCCGTCGCGAAGGCCGGGGGCTTCGACGAGACCTTCACCGGCTGGGGCCTGGAGGACACCGACCTCAGCTACCGCCTCCACCGCCTCGGCGTCCGCTTCACCATCGACACCGCAGCCGTCAACTACCATCAGATCCACCCGCTCGCCGACCCCAACCCCGTTGTGGCGCAGCGGATCATGCGCGCCCAGCTGATGAAGAACCTCGACCACTTCTGCCGCAGGCACCGCGCCCTCGACGCGTACCTGTTCCGGCGGCGCTGGGAGCACGCCATGACCCTCGCCGAGGCCGACCGGCTCCTCAAGCTCGTCGAGGCCGAACCGGACCCGCTCCTGCGCGGCGAACTCGAGGCGCTCTACGCGGACAGATGAGGCCCCGGGGCAGCGCCCCGGGGCCTTCAGGAGGTGTTCCCGTCAGAAGTCCGCCGGGGACAGTATCGGGCTGCCGACCTTCCCCATGAGGTCGTTCGCCGGGTGGTTGCGGTCGCTGCCGAGGAAGAACGCGAAGATCGCGCTGCGCCACTCGTCCGGCGAGATCCGGTTGTCGTGGTCGGCGTCGAGGTACTCGAACACGCGGTGGCTCTCCTGGTAGTCCACGCCGTTCCAGTTGCGCAGGAGCTGCACGAACTCGCCGGAGCTGATGAGTCCGTCGCCGTCCGCGTCGGCGATCGCGAAGTACGCGTCCGCGATCGAGGCGAGCTTCGCCGCCGCCACGATCTGGTCGGCCAGCATGTGCTCGGCGAGGGCGGCCCGCAGCTGCCTGCGGTTGACGCGCCCTTCCTCGGGGTCGGCCTTCGGCAGGATGAACTCGGTCCACAGCCGCTGCGTGGCCTCGCGCAGCTCCAGGCCCATCGGGCTCTCGACCGGGACGCCGCGCGCGCCCAGGACGCGGGCGGCCGCGTCGTTCAGGTTCGCCTCGGTGATGTAGTCGTTCCCCTCGGTGTCGAGCGTGTCGAACCAGCGGTCGAATTTGGTCAAGCGGACCCTGCCGATGACCGCGGTCCGCCTGGACCTGGCCGCGATGACCACGGCCGCCCCCGCGGCGACCGCCGTAGCCGCGGCTCCGACTGCCAGTGCTCTGGATTTCGCCTTCATGGATCTCCCGTTCCTCTTCGGTGGTCCGGATCCCGTACGGGAATGTCCGGTTTCCTGTCCAGGTCGGATCGTGCCACGGCAGGCGCCGCAAGGGGTCTGAAACGGGCGATCCGGCCCACGGGCCGGGACCGGTCCCGAGGGACCGGTGCTCCACTGGGACGGTCCCGACGCCCCGAGGAGTGCCGCCATGGAACCCCAGCCGACGACCGCGCCGCCCGCCCCGCCCGCGCGCCCCGCGAGACCCCGCCCGGCGGCCGACCCGGTCGTCGCCATCGCCGGGAACGCCACCATGCTCGGCCTCGGCTACCTCGCGATGCGCCGCCCGATCCTCGCGGCGCTCGCCTTGTGCGGCACCGGGTTCCTGGTGTGGTCGGCCGCCGTCCAGACCGAGAACCCGCTGTGGCGGTACCTGCTCCCCGCCTGGGGCCTGGCCATGGTCGTCCACGCCTGGTGGCTCACCCGCCGCACCCGCATCGTCCCGTTCGTCGACCTGGTCGAGCCCGACCCGGCCCGCCGCCCCCGCGTCTTCGCCGTCACCGCCGCCGCCCTCGTCCTGCTCACCGTCGCCTGGTTCCGCCTCGACGCGTGGTGGATCGCCCACGACGCCGAGACCGCCCACGCCGCGGGCGACTGCGAGGACGCCACCGCCGCGCTCGACCAGCTCGACGCCGTCCACCGGGTCGCCAACGGCCCCGCCGTCCTCCGCGGCGAGGAAGCGCACGACGCCTGCGACCTCCTCCTCGCCGCCCTCGACGCCCCGCCCACCGAAGCCGCCGAGACCATGGCGACCTACCTCGACCACCCCGGCGCGCGCTGGGACGGCGCAGGCCCCAAACGCGCCGAGTTCCTCCTCGAAGCCGCCCTCCTTGACGCCAACCCCGACCTTACCGCCGTCGAAGACGCGTTCACGCAGTTCACGACCACCCTCGCCGACCACCCCGGCCAGTCCGGCGCCGTCCGGACCACGGTCGAAGGCTTCATGACCGGCCTCGCCGAAGCCCCGCCTTGCACCGGCTACCTCGTCGACGACTGGATCGCCGCCCAGACCTGGGACGCGGAGGAGATCGCCGCGCCGATCGCGGCCGCCGCCGCCGAAGTGCCGCTCCGCCTGCTCGCCTGCGCCGAGGAGTACGCCGAAGCCGACGCCGACAGCGGCGGCGTCCTCTTCCGCGAGTTCCTCACCCGCTACCCCGACCACGAGCGCGCGGGCGAAGCCGCCGACGGCGTCCTCGCCTCCGGCACCTACTGCGCGAACCCCGCCGCCTACCCCGCAGCCCCCGACCCCGGCGGGCCCGGCCCCCACCCCATGCAGCTCGCCGGCACCTGGGGATCCGAGGGTCGCGGCTTCCCCGACTCCTGGCTCGCGACCACCGCCGCCGAGACCGCGCTCGTCGTCTGCGTCGACGCCGAAGTCGGCGAGTTCCAGGAGTCCTGCCAGTACCAGCGGCCCGACGGCAGCACCTACTGGGCCACGTTCTTCGCCCACCGCTTCACCATCAAGGCCTACGCGCTCCAGACCGGCGAACTCGTCGAGGACTACGCCCGCGAGATCGGGAACCCGTGCCCGAACACGCTCGACGGCACGTTCAACACCATCTCGTTCTTCATCTCCGACACCGCCATGTCCATGGCCTCCGAGTACACCGACGAGCAGTTCCGGAACATGTTCGCCCCGCTCCAAGACTGAAGCCGGTTCGCCCGAAGCCGTCCGCCGCGACCCCCCGAGCCCTTACCTTCGAGCGATGGCGAAGCTCAACCGGCCCGTGGCGGTCGCGGCGTTCGGCACCGTCCTGGAGTGGTACGACTTCAACCTGTACCTGTACATGACGCCGATCCTCAGCGTCGTGTTCTTCGGCGACGCCGAGCAGTCCGTCCTGTGGGCCCTCGGCACCTTCGCCGCCGCCTACCTCCTGCGCCCGGTCGGCGCGCTCGTCTTCGGCTGGATCGGCGACCGCTACGGCCGCCGCTTCGCCCTCCTCGTCTCCGTCACCCTCATGACCCTCGTCATGTTCGCCACCGCGCTCCTGCCCACCGCCGCCACCGCCGGAGCCCTCGCCGGAGGCCTCCTCATCACCGTCCGCTGCTTCACCTCCCTCTCCGTCGGCGGCGAGTACACCGGCTCGCTCACCTACGTCGTCGAAAGCGTCTCCGACGGCCACCGCGGCCTCGCCGCCTCCGTCACCGCCGGAGCCAGCGGCCTCGGCGCGCTCGCCGCCGCCGGAGTCACCGCCGCCTGCACCCACGCCTTCGGCACCCCCGCCATGCAGGACTGGGCCTGGCGCATCCCCGTCCTCACCGGAGCCGTCCTCGGCATCGTCCTGTTCGTCCTCCGCTTCTTCCTGCCCGAGACCGAGGCCTACCACCGCATCAAGGACACCGTGAAGACCAGCCCCGCCACCCGCGTCGTCGTCGGCCAGGGCTCCGCCGTGTGGCGCACCTTCGCGATCTCCGCCCTCGGCTCGGTCACCTACTACGTCGGCGTCACCTACCTCCCGACCTACCTGGACGGCGTCACCGACATCGGCGAAGCGCGGCTCCTCGACATCGCCACCGTCGCGGCCCTCGGCATCGTGATCGTCTCGCCCCTCTTCGGCTGGCTCTCCGACCTGCTCGGACGCCGCCCCGTCATGACCGCCCTCGCCGCCGCCACCGCGCTCGGCTCGATCCCGCTGTTCCTGTTCTCCGGCAGCGGCTCCGAACCCGCGGCGGTCGCCGGATCGATCGCGCTCGCCGTCCTCGCCGCAGGCGTCAGCGCCGTCGCCGCCGCGATGATCCCCGAGCAGTTCGCCGCCATGGGCCGCATGACCGGCCTCGCCCTCGGCTACAACCTCGCCGCCGCGCTCGTCGGCGGCCTCGCGCCCCTCATCGCCCAACTGCTCTTGGAGGCCACCGGCCTCAAGGCCTCCCCGGCGTTCCTCGCCGTCGCCATCGGCGTCCTCGTCATCCCCGTCGTCCTGCGCTGCCGCGAGACCGCCCGAGCCGGACTCCACGACTTCGCGCCCGTCCCCGAACTCGGCAAGACCGGCGTGTAGCTGCGCTGCGGCCCCCGCCGAACCCATAATCGTTCCCACCGGCCCACAGGAGGCGACATGGGGGAGGAGCGCGCGGGCGGCTCCGGCAGGGCGATGCTCGCCCTCGCGGCGATCGTCGTCGTAGCCGCAGGCGTCAAGCTCGCCGCCTGGATCATCGCGCCGCTCATGCTCGCCCTCGTCCTGGTCGTCGTCGCCAGTCCCGCCCGGCGCTTCCTCATCGCACGCGGCTGGCCCCGCTGGGCCGGGACCCTCGCCGCGCAGGCCGTGCTCGTCGCCATCGTCCTCGCGTTCGCCCTCGTCCTCACCATCGCCGTCGCCCAGCTCTCGGCGCTCGCCCTCGACTACGGCGACGAGGCCGCCGCCCTCCGCGACAACCTGGAGGAACGCCTCGCTGCGGCGGGCGTCGGCGGCGGCGAAGGCGCCGCGCTGGCCTCCAAACTCGACTTCGGCACCCTCGTGAACGCCGTGACCGCGCTCCTGGGCTCCGTCACCTCCGTCGCGGCCGCCCTGTTCCTCATCCTCGGCGTGCTGCTGTTCATGGCCCTGGACGCGGGCGGCTTCGGCTCCCGCCTCGACGCCGTCGCCCGCACCCGCCCCGGACTCGCGCGCGGCCTGCGGACGTTCGCCTCCGGCACCCGCCGCTACCTCCTGGTCGCCACGGTCTTCGGCTTCGCGGTCGCGGTGCTCGACGGCGTCGCGCTGTGGCTGCTCGGCGTCCCGCTCCCGCTCCTGTGGGCGCTGCTCGCGTTCATCACGAACTACATCCCGAACATCGGCTTCGTCATCGGGCTCGTCCCGCCCGCGCTCCTCGCCCTCCTCGACGGCGGCCTCGCGACCTTCCTGTGGGTCGTCGTCATCTACTGCGCCGTCAACGTGGTGCTCCAAGTCCTGATACAGCCCAAGGTGGTCGGCGACAGCGTCGACCTCTCGGCCACAGTGGCGTTCGTGTCGGTGATCGCCTGGGCCTGGCTCCTCGGCGGCATCGGCGCGATCCTCGCCATCCCGCTCACGCTCCTGGTGAAGTACACGCTCATCGACGCCGACCCCCGCACGGTCTGGGTCGGCGCCCTTATCGACGCGAACACGCCGAAGCGCCGCCGCTGACGACTTAGGCTCTGGGAGCAACAGTGCACTGAGGAGGGTCGACCATGTCCGACGCAGCCTTGAACGAGTCCGAGCGCGCCGAACTCGAGCGCCTTCGCGCACAGGTCGTCAGGACCGGCCGGGGCGGCCGCGCCGCCCGCTGGGCCGGCGCGGTGACGCTGCTCGTGCTCGCCGCTGTCGTCCTGGTCCTCGCGTCCGTCACCGTCTTCGCGCGCAACGAGGTGCTCAACACCGACCGCTTCGTCGAGACCATGCAGCCCCTGTACACCGACGAGGAGGTGCGCGCGGCAGTCGAGTACCGCGTGGGCGCCGCCATCGACGAGGCCGTCGACACGAAGGCCCTGGTCGCCGAGGCCCTCGACACCCTGGAGACCAGGGGCGCGCCTGACGCGCTCAGCCGCCTCTCCGGGCCCCTCGCCTCCGGCATCGACTCGTTCATCGACAAGCAGGTCCACACGGTCGTCTACTCCGACCAGTTCACCGAGCTGTGGCGCGACGCGACGCGCGGCGCGCACACCGCGCTTGTCGCCCTCCTCGAAGGCACCGGCACCACGCTCCAGATCCAAGGCGAAGACCTCGTCCTCGACCTCGCGCCCGTCCTCGAACGGGTCAAGGAACGCCTCGTGGACGGCGGCTTCGGTCTCGCCGAACGCATCCCGGCGATGTCCGTGTCCTTCACGATCGCCAAATCGGAGGCGTTCCCGAAGCTCCAGACCGCAGCCACGCTCCTCGACGCGGCCGCGTGGATCCTGCCGATCGCGGGCCTCGCGCTCCTCGCCGCCGGGATCGCGATCGCCCCGAACCGCCGGCGCGGCCTGCTCATCGGCGCGCTCTGCCTCGCGGGCGGGATGCTGCTCCTGTCCGCCGCGCTCGTCGTCGGCCGCGGCGCCTACCTCGCCGGTCTCGGCGACGCGGTGCACTCGACAGCCGCCGCCGGGAACGTCTACGACACCGTCACCCGCTTCCTCAAGAGCGGCGCGCAGACCATCACCGTGCTCGCGCTCATCGTCGCCCTGGCCTGCTGGATCCTCGGCCCCGGCACGGCCGCGCGCGCTGTCCGCAGGCTCGGCGTCCGGGGTCGCGACGCCGCCGCCCGGGGCCTCGCGGGCGCGGGCCTCACCTTCGGCGCGGTCGGCGGCTTCGTCCAGCGCTACCGGCGCGGGATCGAATTCGCCCTGGTGTTCGCGGGTCTGCTGTGGATCGTCCTGTGGCGGTACCCGGGCGTCTCCGGCGTCATCACGGTCGCGATCGTCGTCGCCGTGCTCGCGCTCGTCGTCGAGGTCGTCGCCCGCACCGCCGTCGAGTCCGAGACCGCCGCCGTCACTCGCTGAGGCGTTCGCCGACCGTGTGCACCACCGTCACGTCAGGGTCGGTGGGCAGCGCCTGGTCCACCGCGTCCTGCAAGACGGCCACGTCGGGGAGGTCCTCCGGGCTGCGGACCTCGACGATCAAACCGTGCCCGCTCCAGGTCACCTCGCTGACCTCGGCTTCGGGGATGTCGCTGACCCACGCGGCGGCGAGGGCTTGGACCTGGTCGGCCCACAGGGAGGTCATGGTGTTGAGCGTCATCGGGACGCCGACCGCGACCAGCACGACCGCGAGCGCGGCGTAGGCGCGGCCCCGCCAGCGCGCGCCCGCCGACTCGGAGGACTCGCGCGCGTACCCGGCGGCCATGAGCACCACGACCGCCGCGATGATGAGCACGACCATGTTGGAGGCGAACAGGACCAGCGCGCCGAGCGCGAGTTCCGGTTCGCGGGAGCCGAGGCACACCCCGACGACGCCGAGCGGCGGCACGAGGGAGATGGCGATGGCGACGCCGGGCAGGACGTCGCCGACGTCCCTGCGGGTGAGCGCGATCGATCCGGCGAACCCGGTGGCGACTGCCGCGACGAGGTCGGTGAGGGTCGGCGAGACGCGGCCGACGACCTGCGAGTTCGTGAGCACGCTCGTCGGGTTGGGCATGATCAGCGCGACCAGGATGCCGATGGCCACCACCGCGGCCACGCTCGCGAGCACGTAGGCCAGCGAGCGCCCGACGAGCGCGGCGCTGCCGGTGACGATGCCGAGGCCCACGGCCAGGATCGGCGTGGAGAGCGGGGCGACGATCATCGCGCCGATGACGGTGGCGGTCGAGTCGCCGATGACTCCGGCGGTGGCGATGACCCCGGCGAGGACCAGCATCGCCCAGTACCCGGAGCGCTTGGCGGCGCGGTCGCCGTCGCCGAGGTCGATGCGGTCGTGCAGCTCGGAGAGCTCGCGCCGCTGGGTCGCGGGAATCAATGCGCCGATCATGACCACTACCATCCACTATGGGGTAAATGCGGGGATCGTACTGGAGCCTCCCGCCGCGGGGCGGGAGACGCGCAGGAGGGCCCGGCCGCGAACGCGGCCGGGCCCCTGTCTTCTTGATCCCTAAGCGATCCGGCGTTCGCTCGGGAGCGTCGCCTTGGTGAAGAGGACCGCGCCGATCGCGGCGGTGAGCGGTACCGCGAGGAGCATGATCGCGAAGCTCGCCCACGGCAGCTCCCATCCGTACAGCGACGGGAACGGGTACTGGAGCTGCAAGGGGCGGTTCAGCGTCTCGCGGATGAGCGCGTAGCCGATGAATCCGGCGAGGGTGCCGAGCCCGGTGCCGAACACCGCGATCACCACCGTCTGCCACATCGCGAACCGCTTGCGCAGGCTGGGTGCCGCGCCGATCGCGCCGAGCGTGGACATGTCGCGCCGCTGCTCGGCCACGATCAGGCCCGTCGACACCGCGGTGGCCCCCAGTGCGATCAGTGCGCAGAGCCCGGTCACGCCGATGACGAAGTAGGTCATGAACGGGTCGGTGTAGTCGACGACCTCGAAGGTCGCGAACGCGTCGCCGTCGGCGATCTCGCGGTTGAGGGCGGCGCTCAGCGCCTCCACGTCGGCGGCTTCGGGCTCGGTCGAGCTCGACACCAGGTACAGCCGGTGCCAGGGGGAGTGCTCCAGGCCCATCGCCTCGGCCGCGCCGGGGCCGATGAGCATCCCGTTGACGCCGAGCTGGCCCTTCTCGACGGCCACGGCGGGTAGTTCGAGGAGCGTGTCCTGCGTTTCGGACGAGCCGCCTTCCTCGTCCCAGATCGTGATCTGCTGTTCGAGGGAGACCGTGCCGGCGTCGGTGACGGCCCACGGGTCGGCGACGATGACGCCGCCCTGCTCGAGCACGGCGACCGCCTTGTCGAGTTCGGCGCCTTCGAGATCGGTGTAGGCGGCGACGACCTCGGGGTCGGTGCTCCCAGCGAGGTCGCCGGTGTAGGCCCACTGCGGGTCCACGGCCTCGTCGCAGCGCGGGTCCTTCCGCGCGGCCTCGATGGCGGCCTCCGTCGCCTCGTCGGTCGAGGTGTCGGCGCTCCAGTAGGAGCACTGGTTCTCCTCGGGGCGGACGGCGGCCCAGGTGCAGTCGACGTCCTGGCCCTCCTGCGGCGTGACGTCGCCGCACCCGCCCCAGCCCGAGTACTCGGGGACGTAGGTCAGTTCGAGGTCGTTCAGCCGCGAGTCGAGCTGCGGCTCGACCTCGGCGAGGGCCGCGTCCCAGTCGAGGTCGGCGGCGGCGTCGCTGCCGCCGTTGTTGACGATCGAGAGCGTCATGGTCCCTTGGGGGAGTTCCCGGTCCAGCTCCTGCGAGTACCGGACGGATTCGGCGGTGACGATCATCGAGAACGCCATGCCGCCCGCGACGACGCCGAGGACGGCGGCGATGGCGGGGGCGGCCGAGCCGCGGTTGCGGCCCGCTTCGCGCAGCGCCAGGCGGGGTGCGAGCGGCAGCCAGCGGCCGAGCTTCGCGGTGAGCGCGAGGAGCGCCGGGGTGCAGGTGACCAGGCCGAGCTGGGCCAGGACGATCGCGGTCGCCATGAGCGGCAGGCTCCACAAGGCGACGCCGCCGATGCCCGCGGCGATGCCCGCCGCGACCATGGCGAGGCCGGTGATCATCCACCGCTTCGAGTTGCCGTGCATCGGCGTGCGCCCCATGAGTGCCGCGATGACGTTGACGCGGGAGGCGCTGATCGCGGCGGCGAGCGCCGAGAGCAGGCCGGTGGCGATCGCGACGCCGACGAGCGAGGCCTGCATGGCGGGCATGACGCGCAGCCCGGCGCTGCGGTGGCCGATGAGCTGCTCCAGCCACGGCATCGCGGCGGCGACGAGGCCGACGCCGATCGCGATGGCGACGAACGCGGCGATGAGGCCGAAGAGGACGCCGCCCGCGAGCACGACCCTGCGGACCTGGGCGGGCGTCGCGCCGTTGGCGCTCATGAGCGCGAACTCGCGGGTGCGGCGGCGGGCGCTGATCGCGAACGCCGGTCCCGCCAGGAGCACGACCTCCATGACGACGGCGACCACGATGAGCCCGTAGATCATGAGCTCGGCGCTGTCGGCCGCCATCGAGGACTCGACGTACCCGGATGAGCCCGGCTGGTCGAGCAGCGATCCGGCCCAGACGGTCACGCCCATCTCGTTGAGCGCGAGCGCCTGGTCGATGGTGAGCGTGTCGGGGGTGTCCAGGAGCCAGCCGTAGGTCTCGGACTCGAACGACGTCGCGATCGCGAGGGGCTCGTTGAGGTTCCAGGGGATCTCGACGACGCCGCTGACCGGCATGGTCTCGCCGCCGTCCAGCACCAGGTCGTCGCCGACGCCGATGCCGAGCAGGTCGGCCGCGGCTTCGTTGACGACGGTCTCGCCTTCCTGCGGCGCATCGCCTTCGAGGTATTCGAGTCCCGCCGCCGTGTACAGGCCGTTGCCCAGGTCGTAGCCGTAGCCCCGCAGCTGCGCGAGCCCGTCGGCGCTCTCGGCCTGGAGCGACGCGCCGACATTGGACTGGTGGCTGTAGGGCGCGAGGCTCGATCCGGCCGGGAGCGCGGCGAGGATGTCGGCTTCGCCCACGGGCGTCTCGGGGATCTCGTCGAAGCCCTGGTCGCCGGGCACGTCGTACGAGATCCACTGGGAGTCCCAGTTCATCTGCTCGATCGGGATGCCGGGGAGCACGACCTCGATGTACGCGTCGTTCGAGCCGAGGTACTGCTCCGCGGTCTCCTCCTCGTCCAGCACGGACGTGTCGTACGCGGTGGCGCCGATGGCGACGCCGAGGAGCGGGAGGCCCAGGAGGGTGATCGACAGGGCCGACCGTCCCTTGTAGCGCAGGGCTTCGCGGCGCGCGATCCTGAAGGCGAGTCGATGGCTTGCGAGCATCACTGCGCCCCTTCGAGAAGCGTTTCGGCCCCGGCCTTGACGGCGGTGTCGACGATGCGTCCGTCTTGGAGGTAGACGACCCGGTCGGCCCATCCTGCGTGTCTTGCGTCGTGGGTGACGAGGAGTCCGGCGGCTCCGGCGTCGCAGCGGCGGCGCAGGAGTTTGAGGACTTCTTCGCCGGTGTGGGAGTCGAGGGCGCCGGTGGGTTCGTCGGCGAGGACGAGGCGTCGTTCGCCGATGAGGGCGCGGGCGATGGCGACGCGTTGGGCTTGGCCGCCGGAGATCTCGTCGGGGAAGCGGTCGGCCTGTTTGGTGTCGAGGCCGACTTCTTCGAGGGCGGCGAGGGCGAGCTTGCGGGCCTTGCCTGCGGAGAGCCCGTCGAGTTCCAAAGGCAGGGCGGCGTTCTCGGCGGCGGTCAGGGACGGGACGAGGTTGTAGTCCTGGAAGACGTAGCCGACGCTGCGCCTGCGGAGTCCGGCGAGTTGCTTCTTGTTCAACGATGCGAGGACGGTGCCTTCGACGAGGACTTCGCCTGTGGTGGGGGCGTCGAGGCCTCCGGCGAGGTTGAGGAGGGTCGACTTGCCGGACCCGGAGGGGCCCATGATGGCGACGAGTTCACCGGCGTCGATGGTGAGCTCGGCGTCGACGAGGGCGTGGACGAGGTTCTCGCCCGAGCCGTGGGTGCGGCTCACGCCTTTCAAGTGCAGCACAGACATTGGGACATCACCGGTTCTCTCGGAGGGTGGACGGAGGTGCTGCCGCGAAGCATACGCAGTAGGCCATATCGAGTATGCAACCGGGTCGCCCCTGCCGTCAATCGCGCTTTCGATCGAGGAGTGGACAAGGGTCTATGTTTTCGAAAACATTTCTGTTAGGTTGAGCCACGGAACTAGACCGAGGGACGGCCGGGGGTTGCCCGCGCCGCGCCCGAAGACCCCTGTGAGGAGTGGCGATGAAGCCCAGGAGACAGATGTGGTGGAGGGCCTTCGCGGCCCTCCTCGCGGCGGCGGCACTGGTGCTCGCGCCGTCGGCGCCCGCCCAGGCGTACAACCCGATGGGCGGGGTCCTCTACGACCTCGGCGACCGGGACTGCCTGAAGGGCCTCGGGAACTGCGCGGTCTACCCGAAGGCCGCGCAGCTGCCGAGCGGAAGACTGGTGGCGGCCTTCGAGAACGCGGTCGTCGCGCCCTCGGGCAGCGCCGACGGGGAGACCCTCCCGGTCTACAAGAGCGACGACCTCGGCACGAGCTGGCAGCACCTCGCCGAAGTGCCCGCCCCCGCGTACCTCTCGAGCGACCCCGCGTACGACCGGTACATCAGCCACTGGGGCAGCCCGTACCTGTACGCGCTCCCGCAGCAGGTCGGGAACCTCTCCTCGGGGACACTGCTGCTCGCCAGCATCGTTACCGGCGACGACCACTACTACCTCGAACGCAAAGCGGCCGACCCGAACTGGGTGCCCAACAACGACGGCGACCGGTCCGACATGGCGCTCGCCCTCTACGCCAGCAACGACCAAGGCGCGTCCTGGCGGGTCGTGAACATCATCGCCACGGGCGGCTGGCAGGGCGGCAGCGCCGGGGCGATCGGCGTGAACGTCGCCGCCGCGAACACCTACCGGCAGGTCGACCCCATCTGGGAGCCGTTCCTGATGGTCTACAACAACCAGCTGGTGGCGTACTACTCCGACGAGAACGACTACATCGGCGTCGACGCGAACGGCGTACCGATCCTCGACCCCGCCAACGCCACTGGAGCCGACTCGCACAACCAGATCCTCGTCCACAAGACCTGGAACGGCACGAGCGCCGCCTGGTCCGCGCCGGTCGTCGACGTGGCGGGTCTGAACGAGACCTCGGGAGGCAAGACCTTCATCGGCGGCGGGCGGCCGGGCATGACCACGGTCGCGCCCACGTCGGACGGCAAGTGGCTCTTGACCTACGAGTACTGGGGCGGCGGCTCGAACGTCCGCTACAAGATCGCGAACAGCCCGCTCGACTTCAGGAACACCGGCGGCCAGGCCGGTACGGCGGTCGGCGGCCTCCCGGTCGAGGCCGGGTCCCGCGCGCTGTCGACCGGCGGCAGCCCGGTCCTCATCGGACTCCCGGACGGCCGGATCGTCTACAACGCCTCCGGCAGCGGCAGCGTCTGGGTGAACGAGACCGGTTCGAGCACGGGCGCGTGGACCGAGCACCAGACGAACATCGGCGCGGGCTACAGCCGCACGCTCCAGTACGTCGAAGGCACCGGCCGCGTCGTGATCCTGCAGGGCACGTGGGGCGGGCCGACGAGCGCGGCCGTCATCCGCTTCGGCGAAGTCGACCTCGGCGACTCCGACGGCGACTACTACCGGCTGGTGAACCGCCGGAACGGCCAGGTCCTCGGGACCGGCGGCAACACCAACGACGCGAACTTCGGCAACGGCGACGTGCCCGACGTGGTGTTGGAGGACGCGGGCGCGACGCCGGTCCCGGACACCCAGTTCTGGCACCTGCAGACCAAGGGCGGCCAGTCGGTGACGCTGCTGAACAAGTCCGGCGGCCGCGCGGCGGGCATCTGGACCGGGAACGCCACCGCTGGGCAGCGCATCGGCCAGTGGGTCGACAACACGGCGACGGGCACATGGAACCTCGTGGCGACCAGCGGCGGCTACTACCGCCTCCAGTCGACCGCGAACACGAGCCTGTACCTGACCGGCGGCGCCGACGGCGCGGCGGCCACGTTGCAGCCGTTGAACGCCGACGGGTCCCAGGAGTGGCTGCTGTCCGAGGCCGCGCCTACCGGCGCGGTCACCTTGGCGGCCAGGCATTCCGGGAAGTGCGTGGACGTGCTCAACGCGTCGACCGCGAACGGCGCGGAGACCGTCCAGTACGCGTGCAACGGGGGAGCGAACCAGGAGTGGTCGTTCCAGAGCCTCGGCAACGGCTACTACCGGATCGCGGTCGGCCACTCGGGCAAGTGCCTCGACGTGACCGGCGCTTCCACGGCCGACGCCGCGCGCGTCGTGCAGTGGACCTGCGGGAACGGCCTGAACCAGCAGTGGGAGGTGCGCGACTCGGGCAGCGGCTACGTGCGGCTGGTGGCCCGCCACAGCGGCAAGTGCCTCGACGTGCCGTCGAGCGCGACCGCTGACGGCACCCGCCTGCAGCAGTACGCGTGCAACGGCGGCCAGAACCAGCAGTTCGCCTGGAGCGCGGCCTAAGTGAACCGGGCCTCCTGCCTCGCCGTGCGAGGCAGGAGGCCTATGCCTTTGCCGCCCAAGCGGTCGAAGCCCGGATGACCAGTTCGGTCTGGAGCGCCGGGACGCGCGGCGGCTGCGTGCCGTCGATGCGGCTGAGCAGTTCCTGCACGGCCGAGCGGCCCTGGGCGGCGAAGTCGACGCGCAGCGTGGTGAGCGGCGGTGAGAAGTACGCGGCCTCGGGGATGTCGTCGACGCCGGTGACGGAGACGTCCTCGGGCACGCGCAGGCCCAGTTCCTTCAGCGCCAGCATCGCGCCCAGCGCGGTCTGGTCGTTCGCGGCGATGACCGCGGTCGCTTCGATCCCGCGTCCGAGCCGCATGACCGCCTCGTATCCCGACTGCGCGGACCAGTCGCCGTGGAGCGTCCCGGTCGAGGCCAGCCCCCGGTCGGCCAGCGCCCGCTCGTACGCGCGGGCGCGGTTGCGCGCGGCCGAGTAGTCGCTCGGCCCGGCGATGTGGAGGAACCGCTCGTGCCCGAGCCCGGCCAGGTAGGCGATGAGCGACGGGAACCCGAGGTCGGTGAGCTGCGTGGTGTGCCCGGTGAGGGCGTCGTCCTCTTCGGCCGCGATGTGGGCGGGGACGCGGAAGTCGGTGCGCTCGAACACCTCGGTCATCGCGTCGGTCGAGGCCAGGGCCAGGATCCCGGCCACGTCCTGGGAGGCGGCGAGGCGGACGGCCTCGTCGACGGCGTCGGCGTCGCTCATGTCGAAGGTGATGATGTCGAGGAGGTAGCCCGCCTGGCGGGCGGCGGTGCTGGCGCCCTGGACGATGCGGCTGGGGCCGACCTGGTCGATCTCGTGGGTGAGGGCGGCGAGGCGGTGGGGGCGGCCGCTCTTGAGCGAGCGGGCGGTGAGGTTGGGGCGGTACTTCAGCGCTTCGAGGGCCTTGGCGACCTTCTCCTGGGTCTGGGGCCGGATGCCCTGGTAGCCCTTGAGGTAGCGGCTGACGGTCTGGTGGGAGACCCCGGCGGCGCGGGCGACGTCGTAGATCGTGGGCGGCTTCGCCGGGGTCCCCGGTTCCTGCTCCCCAGTGGGAACCGCCGTCTCGCCGACCGCGTCCGCTGTCATCCGTACCTCCGAAGTCCGGCGCCGGGTGCGGCGCTCCACCTGATTGTCCCGTGCTGCCCGCTGTGTCGTTCAGTCTGGCTCGCGCGAGCGAGTTTATCGAAAACATCTTGGTAAACTCGTCTTGTTTTCGAAAACATTCTGCGTTAGCGTACACACCTGCCACACCCGCCTCCCCGTCCATCACTGCAATGGAGCGATCACGTGATGCCCCGTCAAGCCCCTCGCCGAGCCCGGCCCGACTGGCGCGGCTGGCAGTTCGCCGGCCCCTTCGCCGCCGTGTTCGCGTTCGTGTTCATCGCCCCGCTGGCCTACGCGCTCTGGCTGAGCCTCTTCCAGAACCGGCTCGTCGGCGGCAACCGGTTCGTGGGGCTGGAGAACTACCGGACCGCGCTCACCGACCCCCAGTTCTGGGACGGCGTCCTCCGCGTCGGGCTGTTCCTCCTCGTCCAGGTGCCGCTCATGCTCGCCCTCGCGCTCATCGCGGCCCTGGCGATCGACAGCGCCCGGCTCTACGCCACCGGCCTGTTCCGGCTCGTGATCTTCCTGCCCTACGCGGTGCCCGCCGTCGTCGCCGTCCTCATGTGGGGCTTCATCTACGGCGACCAGTTCGGCCTCACCGCCGACCTCAACGCCGCCTTCGGCACCCACCTGCGGCCCTTCGCGCCCGACTGGGTCCTCGCCTCCCTCGGCAACATCGTCACCTGGGAGTACGTCGGCTACAACATGCTCATCTTCTACTCGGCGCTCAAGACGGTCCCGCACGAGCTGTACGAGGCCGCCGAGATCGACGGCGCGCGCGGCCTCCAGGTCGTCAAGGCCATCAAACTGCCCGCCGTGCGCGGCGCGGTCGTCATCGCCACGATCTTCTCCATCATCGGCAGCTTCCAGCTGTTCAACGAGCCCAACGTCCTCAAGCCGCTGGCCAACAACGTCATCAACAGCTACTTCACGCCCAACATGTACGCCTACAACCTCAGCTTCGCGGGCCAGCAGTACAACTACTCCGCCACGATCGCCATCGTCATGGGCCTGATCACCGCCGTGATCGCCTACGTGGTCCAGCTGCGCGGCACCCGCAGAGAGGACCGCTAGATGAGCACCGCCCACCGCACGATCCACCCCCGGGCCCGCCGCCCGCGCCACTCGGTCACCCGCCCGCGCAAGTCGCTCACCATGACCATCCTCATGGGACTGTTCCTCCTCTACGCGCTCGTGCCCCTCGCGTGGCTGTTCATCAACGCCTCCAAGACCCAGGCTGACCTCTTCGACGGCTTCGGCCTCGCCTTCGGCGACTCGTTCGCCCTGTGGGACAACATCGTCGGCACGTTCACGTACAACGACGGCATCTTCCTGCGCTGGCTCGGCAACACCCTCCTGTACGTCGTCCTCGGTGCGGGCGGCGCGACCCTCCTCGCCACCCTCGCCGGGTACGGGCTCGCCAAGTACGACTTCCCCGGCCGCAAGGCCTACTTCGCCGTCATCCTCGGCGCGATCGCCGTGCCCGGCACCGCCCTCGCCGTCCCGACGTTCCTGCTGTTCAGCGAGCTCGAACTCACCAACACGCCCTGGGCGATCATCGTGCCGTCGCTCATCAGCCCCTTCGGGCTCTACCTGGTCTGGGTCTACACCCTCGAATCGGTGCCCAAGGAGATCCTGGAGGCCGCCCGCATCGATGGCGCGAGCGAGATGCGCACCTTCTTCACCATCTCCGTGAAGCTCCTCGCGCCCGGCATCGTCACCGTCGCGCTCTTCGCGATCGTCGCCACCTGGAACAACTACTTCCTGCCGCTCATCATGCTCTCCGACCCCGACTGGTACCCGCTCACCGTCGGCCTCAACCAGTGGAGCGAGCAGGCCTCCGGCGTCGCCGCCGAACCGATCTTCAACCTCGTCCTGACCGGATCGCTCGTCACGATCATCCCGATCGTCGCGATCTTCGTCCTCCTGCAGCGCTTCTGGCAGTCCGGCCTCAGCGCCGGAAGCGTCAAGGGCTGAACCGCCCGAACCCCGCAACGAAGTGAAGGAACCCTCATGTCAAACCTGAAGCGCCGCACCCTGATCGGCACCGTCCCCTCCGCGCTCGCGGTCTCCGCGCTCGCCGCCTGCGGCGACGACGCCGAAGAGGCCGCGACCGGCAAGCCCGAAGACCTCGACGCCGCCCTCGAGAAAGGCGGCAAGCTCACCTACTGGACCTGGACCCCTTCCGGCCAGGCCCAGGCCGACGCCTTCACGGCCGCCTACCCGAACGTCGAGGTCGAAGTCGTCAACGCGGGCACCGCGACCGACGAGTACACCGCCCTGCAGAACGCCGTCGCCGCCGGTTCCGGTGCGCCCGACGTCGCCCAGATCGAGTACTACGCCCTCCAGCAGTTCGCGCTCTCCGACTCCCTCGTGGACCTCGCCCAGTACGGCTTCGGCGACCTCGAAGCCCAGTACACGGCCTCCACCTGGGCCGCCGTCAACCTCGGCGGGATCTACGGCCTCCCGCAGGACTCCGGGCCCATGGTCATGCTCTACAACCAGGCCGTGTTCGACCAGTTCGGGCTGGCCGTCCCCGCCACGTGGGACGAGTACGTCGCCGCCGCCGAGGCCCTCCACGCCGCCGACCCGAACCGCTTCCTCACCAACGACGCCGGCGACCCCGGCTACGCCCAGCCCCTCATCTGGCAGGCCGGCGGCCGCCCCTACACCGTCGACGGCACCACCGTCGGCATCGACCTCCAGGACGAGGGCTCCAAGCGCTGGGCCGACCTGTGGAACCGGATGCTCGGCCCCGGCCTCCTCGCCCCCATCCCCACCTGGAGCGACGACTGGTGGAAGGCCCTCTCCAACGGCACCGTCGCCAGCCTCATCATCGGCGCGTGGATGCCCGGCATCCTCGAAGGCTCCGTGCCCGAAGGCGCCGGGAACTGGCGCGTCGCCCCCGTCCCCAGCTACGACGGCACCCCCGTCACGGCCGAGAACGGCGGCAGCGCCCAATCGGTGCTCAAGCAGTCCGCGAACCCGGCCCTGGCCGCCGCGTTCCTGCGCTGGCTCAACAGCTCGCCCGAGAGCATCGCCGTGTTCCTCGAGAGCGGCGGCTTCCCCTCCACCACCGCCGAACTCGAATCCGCCGAGTTCACCGGCAAGGCCCCCGAGTACTTCGGCGGCCAGCTCATCAACGAGGTCTGCGTCGCCGCCTCCGCGAACGTCGCCACCGGCTTCCAGTACCTGCCGTTCCAGGTCTACGCCAACTCGGTGTTCCCCGACACCGTCGGCACCGCCTACACCGAGCAGTCCGACCTCAACGCCGGACTCGAGGCCTGGCAGTCCAACCTCGAGGACTACGGCTCCACGCAGGGCTTCCAGGTGCAATAACGCCTGGTTTCAAGGCCGCGCGGCCGCCCTGCCTCGTCTCGGGGCGGCCGCGCCGGAACTCCCGATCCGCGCACGCCTGTCACACCCGGCGGGCACCATGGACCCCATGGAACCCCACCCGCACCTGGCCCGGTTCTCGCCCGCGACCGCCGCGTGGTTCACCGGGGCCTTCGGCACGCCCACCAGCGCCCAGACCGGCGCCTGGCAGGCCCTCGCCGAAGAGAAGGACGTCCTGGTCGTGGCCCCCACCGGCTCGGGCAAGACGCTCGCGGCGTTCCTCTCCGCCCTCGACGGCCTCGCCCGCACCCCGCCGCCCGAAGACCCCAAGCACCGCTGCCGCGTCCTCTACCTCTCCCCGCTCAAGGCCCTCGGCGTCGACGTCGAACGCAACCTCAACGCGCCCCTCGACGGCATCCGCGCCGAATCCGCCCGCCTCGGCCTGCCCGAACCGGACATCCGCGTCGCCGTCCGCTCGGGCGACACCCCGCAGTCCGAGCGCCGCTCCATCGCCGTCCGCCCGCCGGACATCCTCATCACCACCCCCGAGTCCCTGTTCCTCATGCTCACCTCGGCCGCCCGCGAAGCGCTCACCGGAGTCGAGACGGTCATCCTCGACGAGGTCCACGCCGTCGCCGGAACCAAACGCGGCGCGCACCTGGCGCTCTCGCTCGAACGCCTCGACGCGCTCCTGCCGAAGCCCGCCCGCCGCATCGGCCTGTCCGCCACCGTCCGCCCGGTCGAGGAGGTCGCGCGGTTCCTCTCTCCTCAGAGGACGGTGGAGATCGTGCAGCCTCCGTCCGAGAAGGTCTTCGACCTCTCCGTGGTCGTCCCCGTCGAGGACATGGGCGAGCTCGGCGCGACCCCGAACACCGCGTCCGCCTCCGCCGCCGAGGCCCGCGCGACCAGCTCCATCTGGCCGCACGTCGAGGAGCGCGTCACCGACCTCGTCGAGCAGCACCGCTCCACGATCGTGTTCACCAACGCCCGCCGCGTCGCCGAGCGCCTCTCCAACCGGCTCAACGAGATCGAGTACGAACGCCAGACCGGCCGCAGGCTCGACGAGCACCACGGCCCCGCCGAGACGATGGGGAACGCCTCGGTCACACCGGGAGCGCCGCCGATCCTCGCCCGCACCCACCACGGCTCGGTCTCCAAAGAGCAGCGCGCCCAGGTCGAGGACGACCTCAAGTCCGGGCGGCTCCGCGCCGTCGTCGCCACCTCCAGCCTCGAACTCGGCATCGACATGGGCGCGGTCGACCTCGTCGTCCAGGTCGAGGCACCGCCGTCCGTCGCCTCCGGCCTCCAGCGCGTCGGCCGCGCCGGGCACCAGGTCGGCGCGGCCTCCCGAGGCGTGTTCTTCCCCAAGACCAGGGGCGACCTCGTCCAGTCGGCCGTCGTCGCCGAACGCATGCGCGCCGGGCAGATCGAGGCCCTCACGATCCCGCAGAGCCCGCTCGACGTCCTCGCCCAGCAGCTCGTCGCCATCACCGCGATGGACGACTGGGACGCGGGCGACCTGCTCGACCTCGTCCGCCGCGCCGCACCCTTCGCGTCCTTGCCGACCTCCGCGTTCAACGCCACACTGGACATGCTCGCCGGGCGCTACCCCTCGGACGCGTTCGCCGAGCTGCGTCCCCGCGTCGTCTGGGACCGCGAGACCGGCACGATCTCCGGCCGCCCCGGCGCGCAGCGCCTCGCCGTCACCTCCGGCGGCACCATCCCGGACCGGGGCCTCTTCGGGGTCTTCCTCGCCGGAACGGACCCGAAGCGCGGCGGCGGCCGCGTCGGCGAACTCGACGAGGAGATGGTCTACGAGTCCCGCGTGGGCGACGTGTTCTCCCTCGGCACCTCCTCGTGGCGGATCGAGGAGCTCACTCGCGACCGCGTCGTCGTCTCGCCCGCGCCCGGCGTGCCCGGCCGCCTCCCGTTCTGGATCGGCGACAACCTCGGCAGGCCCCTCGAACTCGGCCGCGCCATCGGCGCGTTCGTGCGCGAACTCGGCTCCCTGCAAGGCGACGCCGCGCACCGGCGCCTCCTCGCGGCGGGCCTCGACGAGTTCGCCGCCCGCAACGCCCTCGCCTACCTCGCCGAGCAGCGCGAGGCCACCGGCCGCGTCCCCGACGACCAGACGATCGTCGTCGAGCGCTTCCACGACGAGCTCGGCGACTGGCGCGTCGTCGTCCACTCGCCCTTCGGCGCGAAGGTCAACGCCCCCTGGGCCCTCGCCCTCGGCGCGCGCCTGCGCGAACGCTACGGCGTCGACCCGCAGCTCATGCACCACGACGACGGGATCGTCCTGCGCCTGCCCGAGACTTTCAGCGAAGACGAGCAGGGCGGTCACCCGCTCGACGCCGCCGACCTCGTCTTCGACAAGGACGAGGTCACCGCCCTCGTCACCGAGGCCGTCGGCGGCTCCGCGCTGTTCGCGTCCCGCTTCAGGGAAGCCGCCGCCCGCGCCCTGCTCCTGCCGCGCCGCCAGCCCGGCAAACGCCAGCCCCTGTGGCAGCAGCGCCTCCGCTCCGCGCAGCTCCTCGAAGTCGCGGGGGAGTTCCCGTCGTTCCCGATCATCCTCGAAGCCGTCCGCGAAGTCCTCCAGGACGTGTACGACGTGCCCGGGCTCGCCGAACTCATGGGGGACATCGCGTCCCGCAAAGTGCGCCTCATCGAGACGACCACCGCCGAGGCGTCCCCGTTCGCCCGCTCGCTCCTGTTCGGCTACGTCGCCCAGTTCATGTACGCGGGCGACACCCCGCTCGCCGAGCGCCGCGCCGCCGCGCTCTCCCTCGACTCCAAGCTCCTCGCCGAACTCCTCGGCCAGGCCGAGCTGCGCGAACTGCTCGACCCTGACGCGCTGGCGCAGCTCGAACGCGAACTCCAGTGGCTCACCGAGGACCGCCGCGCCCGCGACGCCGAGAGCGTCGCCGACCTCCTGCGCCTGCTCGGCCCGCTCACCGAAGCCGAACTCGCCGAACGCGGCGCCGACCCGGCCTGGGCCCGGGAGCTCGGAACCGCCCGCCGCGCGATCAGCGTCGACATTGCGGGACAAGCACATTGGGCCGCCGTCGAGGACGCGGGCCGCCTGCGCGACGCACTCGGCACCGCCCTGCCCGACCTCCCCGCCGCGTTCACCGAACCCGTCGCCGACCCGCTCGGCGACCTCCTCGCCCGCTACGCCCGCACACACGGCCCGTTCACCTCGGGCGAGGCCGCCGCGCGCTTCGGCCTCGGCACGGCCGTCGCCGAAGGGGCGCTCGGACGCCTCGCCGCCTCCGGCCGCCTCGTCGAAGGCGAGTTCCACCCGGACGGCCAAGGCCAGGAGTGGTGCGACGCAACGGTTTTGCGCCGACTTCGCCGCCGCTCGCTCGCCGCGCTCCGCCGCGAACTCGAACCGGTCCCGGCCGTCGCATTCGCCGAGTTCCTGCCGCAGTGGCAGCACGTCGGGACGGGCGAACTCCAGGGCATCGACGGCGTCGCCCGCGCCGTCGAACAGCTCGAAGGCGTAGCCGTACCCGCGTCCGCGCTCGAGAAGCTCGTCCTGGCTGCACGGGTCGGCGACTACGCCCCGGCGCTCCTCGACGAGCTCACCGCCTCCGGCGAAGTCGTCTGGGCCGGAGCGGGCGCGCTCCCCGGCAAGGACGGCTGGATCGCGCTCTACCCGGCCGACGCCGCCCGCCTGCTCCTGCCCGAACCGCAGCCCCTCGAACTCGACGCGGTCCACCGGGCCCTGCTCGACGCCCTCGCGGGCGGCTACGGACTGTTCTTCAGGCAGCTCGCCGAACGCGTCCGCACCGAGACCGAAGCCTCCGACACCCGCCTCGCCGACGCCCTCTGGGACCTCGCCTGGTCCGGGCGCGTCACCAACGACACGCTCGCCCCGCTCCGCGCCCTCCTCGGCTCCGGGCGCACGCCCGGCGCGACCGCCCACCGCGCCAAGCGTTCCGCGCCGCGCGGCCGCTACGGCGCGCCCGTCGGCTGGCGCGACATCAGGACCGACAGCGCGCCCCTCGCGAGCACCGCCACAGTGGCCGGACGCTGGTCCCTGCTGCCCGAACCGGAACCGGAACCCACAGTCCGCGCCCACGCGCTGGCCCGCACGGTGCTGGACCGGCACGGCGTCGTGACGCGCGGAGCGGTCGGGGCCGAAGCCGTCGAGGGCGGTTTCGCGAAGGCCTACCGTGTGCTGTCGGCGTTCGAGGAGACCGGGAAGGCCCGCCGCGGGTACGTCGTCGAAGGGCTCGGCGCGGCCCAGTTCGCCATGGACGGCGCGGTGGACCGATTGCGCGCCACCGCGTCCCGCCTCGAACGCGACCCGGCGGGCGGCGCGGCCGTGCTCGCCGCCGCCGACCCCGCCAACGCCTACGGCGCGGCGCTGCCCTGGCCCGAACCGCTGTCGAGCCACAAGCCCGGCCGCAAGGCCGGAGCGGTCGTGGTCCTCGTCGACGGCCGCCTGGTGCTCTACCTCGAACGCGGCGGCAAGACCCTCCTGGCATGGCCCGCAACGGAAGACGAGGACTGGTCGGCTGACGTGAGCCTCAAGGCCGCCACCGCCGCCCTCGCCGAAGCGACCCTCGCCGACCGCACCGGCAGCCTCGCGATCGAACGCGTCAACGACGACTCGGCCCTCGCGACCCCGCTCGCCCCGCACCTCGAAGCGGCCGGATTCCGCCCGACCCACAAGGACTTCCGCCTCCGCCCCTGAACGGTTCACTCGCGTGGCCGAAACGGCCGGCCGTGGGCGGCAACGCTCCGGCGGGGCCGTGCGCGCGGCTGAACTGCCGCGTCTGCGAAAGGCCCGCGCCGGAAGGCGCGGGCCGTCCGCCCTCCCGGCCGACGCCGATCCCGTCGATTCGCTACAGCTGCGGGGTCACGCCGATCGTGAGCAGCAGGTTCCCATAGGCTCGCCGGTCGCCCGAGACGATCACGAGCGCCACGTCCGCACCTCTCGACGCCGCGTAGAACTCGTGGCGGCCCAGCTCCGCGAACGGCACACCGGGCATCGCGGCCCGGTAGCCCGCGTGCGCGCTGACCGTCCCCTCCGGCGGCACCATCACCGTCGCCGACTCGACCACGACCGCCGTCAGCAGCGGCTCCAGGATCTCGTCCACAGTGAGCTGCCCAGGACGCAGGTTCAGGTGCACGAGCGCGGCGTTCGGGTGCTTCGCCGTCGCGGCCGGGTAGTTCCCGTCCGCGATGAGCACCTGCGAGCCGTGCCCGGCGGCGGCCAGCGCGGCGAGGATCGGCGGGTGGATGAGCTCGGTCTTCAGCACAGGTCTTCCAGTCTCTCGGAGGGTCGGTCGTGCATCTGCGCGACCGAGGCGCCGACGACGAGCCGGCTGCTGAGGGTCCTGATCCGCGGCGCCGCGTCGGCCGTGCCGTCGAGCCGGGAGCGGATGAGCGCGGCGGCCTCGGCCGCGATCGCGTCCGTCGGCTGCTCAACGATCGTCAGTCGCGGGCGCACCACCCGCGCGAGGTCGAAGTTGTCGAACCCGATGACCGAGAGGTCGACCCCGACCCGCAGGCCGGAGTCGCCGAGCGCGATGAGCGAGCCCACCGTGAGCTCGTAGTTCCCCGCGAAGAGCGCGGTCGGGCGCTGCGACATCGACAGGACGCGCTCGACCGCCTCGATACCGCTGTCCACGGTCAGCGGCCCGCGCAGGACATGCGAGTCGGGCACCTCGATGCCGCGATCGGCAAGCGCCGCAAGGAACCCCGCCGTCCGCTCCCGGGTCGTCGAGATGGCCGGGTCGCCGCCGACGACGGCGAAGCTCCGGTGCCCGTGGTCGGCGAGGTGGCGCGCGGCGGCCGCGCCCGCGCCCGCATTGTCGAGCACGACCCGGTCGGACTCCAACTCCGTGTCCGTCCAGTCCACGGACACGACCGGGATGCCCTGCTCCACGGCCCGGCGCAGCGCCTCCACGTCGCCCGGCGACGGCACCGCCACGATCCCGTCGACCATCCTGCTGCGCAGGAACTCCACGGCCTCACCGGGTTCGGGGCGCGTGGCGCACACCAGGACGCTGATGCCGTCGGGCCGCAGCGCCGCTTCGAGCCCGGAGATGATCGCCAGGTGGAACTCGTTGTCCAATGCCGGGAGCAGCACGCCCACGGTCCGCGACCGGCGCGAGCGCAGCCCCCGCGCGAACGCGTTCACCCGGAACCCGAGCTCGGCGGCGGCGGCCTCGATGGCCTCCCGGTTCTTGGCGCGCACGGGCAGCCCGTTGTAGTGCTTCGAGATAGTCGAGAGCGACAGCCCGGTCAGACGCTGGATGTCCTTGTACGTCGCCACGCTCACTCCACTCGACACGAAAGGTTTCGCACCAATCTACGGCCCGGCCGTTCGCCACGTCAACCGCCCTCGCCTTGACAGCGGCGGCAGTCGGCGGTTAGCTTGTCAGCGTTCAACACGTAACGTTTCGTTTTTGACTGCCGCAGCTCAAGAGGAGCCGTCATGACCGACCGCCTGCCGCCGCTGGACCTCGACACCCTGCCCGACCCCGTCGACGTCTCCGACAACACCGAGGCGCTGGCGGCCGTGCGCGCCGTCATCGACGCCGGCCCCTACACCGACACCTGGGAATCCCTCCAGCGGTACACCGTCCCCGAGTGGTACCAGGACGCCAAGCTCGGCATCTTCATCCACTGGGGCGTCTACAACGTCCCCGCCTTCGGCAGCGAGTGGTACTCCCGCCACATGTACGAGCAGGGCTCCGAAGCGTTCGCCCACCACGTCGCGACCTACGGCGACCAGAAGGACTTCGGCTACAAGGACTTCATCCCCTCGTACAAGATGGAGCGGTTCGACCCGGCCGCCTGGGCCGAGCTGTTCCGCAAGGCCGGCGCCCAGTTCGTCGTCCCCGTCGCCGAGCACCACGACGGCTTCACCCAGTACGACACCGACCGGTCCCGCTGGAGCGCCGCCAAGATGGGCCCGCAGCGCGACGTGTTCGGCGACCTCGTCGCCGCCGTCGACGACGCCTGGATGGTCAAGGGAGCCTCCTCCCACCGCGCCGAGCACTGGTTCTTCATGAACGGCGGCACCAAGTTCGACTCCGACGTCCTCGACCCCCGCACACAGGACTTCTACGGCCCCGCCCAGCGCAAGGAGACCGCCCCCAACGCGCGCTTCCTCGAGGACTGGCTCCTGCGCACCGTCGAGATCATCGACAAGTACCGCCCCCAGGTCCTCTGGTTCGACTGGTGGATCGAGCACCCCGCGTTCAAGCCCTACCTCGCCCAGCTCGGCGCCTACTACTACAACCGTGCCGCCGAATGGGGCCGCGAAGTCGTCATCAACTACAAGTGGGACGCCTTCGCCGAAGGCTCGGCGGTCTACGACATCGAACGCGGCGCGATGGGGGAGATCCGCCCCTTCGTGTGGCAGAACGACACCTCCGTGTCCAAGAACTCCTGGTCGTGGGTCCCGAACCACGACTACAAGAGCCCCGACGACCTCATCGTCGAACTCGTCGACGTCGTCGCCAAGAACGGCGTCCTCCTCCTCAACGTCGGCCCCAAAGCCGACGGCACCATCGCCGACGAAGAGCAGGAACTCCTTGTCGGCCTCGGCAAATGGCTCCAGGTCAACGGCGAGGCGATCTACGGCACCCGCCCCTGGGCCGTCTCCGGCGAAGGCCCCACCACGATCCAGGCGGGCTCCTTCGTGGACGCCGCCGACCGCGTCTTCACCGGCGCCGACTTCCGCTTCACCTCCCGCTCCCACCTCGGCGCCGAATACGTCTACGCCGTGCCGCTCGGCGACCCGGTCGACGGCGCCTACACGATCCGCTCCTTCGGCACCGGCGCCGGACTCCTCGCCGCCAAGATCAAGGACGTCGCCCTCTTCGGCGAATCCGAACGCCCCCAATGGGAGCAGACCGCCGAAGGCCTCGTCGTCCGCACCGGCAAGCGCGCCGTCCTCAAGGCGACCCTCGAACCCGAGACCGCCCACCCCCGCTGGGACTTCTTCTAGCCGCGCGCACGCCGCTCCACGGATACACTGTGGAGTGAAGACGGCCCGCCCGTCCCCGCCGAACCGGAGGTGCGCATGGCCGTCGAAACCGACCGAGGATGGTTCCGGACGTTCATGGAGCGCGGCGGCTGGTGGCGGGCCGTCGCGTTCACCGCCGCCTACCTCGTGCTCTACAGCGGCGCCGGACTGCTCATGAGCGCCCTGTTCGGCGACCGCATCGCCGACGACATGTTCGCCGACACCGCCACCGTGTTCCTCGCCCTGTTCCTCCCGCTCGCCGCCGGATCGGCGCTGCTGGCCGGAACGGTCGCCCTCCTCGGCTGGTCCCGCCCCCTGTTCGGACGGCAGCCGGTCCCCGGCCGGGCATGGATGTGGATCGCACCGCTGATCGTGGTGCTCGCCGCGCTCCTGCGGATCCTGGGCACCGACTACGGCCGGTACACCGCGGGCGTCGTGGCCATGACCTACGCCGCCGGGCTCCTCATCGGCTTCGCCGAGGAGGTGCTGGCCCGAGGCATCGTGATCCACATGCTCCGCCGCCGCGGATTCGGCGAGCTCGCCGTGATGCTGCTGTCCTCGCTGCTGTTCGCCCTGATGCACGCCACGAACCTCCTCTCCGGGCAGCCGCCGGCCACAGTGGCCGCCACGATGGGGTTCACCTTCGCGTTCGGCGTCGCCATGTACCTGACCCTCCGCGCCACGCGGTTCCTCATCTGGCCCGTGCTGCTCCACGCCGCCACCGACCCGTCGACGTTCCTGGCGACCGGCGGCATCGACGAAGCCGCCACCGGCGGCACCGACCCGCTCGTCGCCCTCGCCGGGGCCTCAGTGCTCCTGTACGCACTGCTGGCGGTCGCCGCGCTCTTCCTCATCCGCGACCGCACCGACCCCGATGCCCTGCAAGGACGACCCTGACGAGAACGGCGACGGCGCGGCCCGCGAGGGCCGCGCCGTCACCGGTTCAGGCCGGGCCTAGCCCAGCGTCCACTTCTGGTTCGACGCTCCCGTGCAGGACCACAGGTGCACCTTCGTGCCGTTGGCCGTCCCCAGCCCCGACACGTCGAGGCACAGCCCTGACGCGGCGTTCGTGATGGTGCCGTCCGCGTTCCGGTTCCACTGCTGGTTCGCGCCGCCGTGGCACGTCCAGATGATGGCCAGGGTCCCGTTCGCGGTCCCGCCGCCCGACGCGTCCAGGCACCGCCGGTTCCCGTCGGCGTACACCGTCAGTTCCTTCGCGGCCGTATACGTCCACCGCTGGTTCGCGTTGGTGTGGCAGTCCCAGATCTGCACCTGCGTGCCGTTCGCCGTCGCCGAGTTCGGCACGTCCAGGCACCGGTTCGCGCTCTGCGAGCGCAGCACGCCCGTAGTCGCGCCGCCCCCGCCCTCGCGCGGCCCCGCGTCCGCCATGATCTGCGACGCCGCAGCCGGAGGCGAGCCCGCGTTGAACGTCGTATTGTTCCTGACGGTGTTGCCGCGCTGGCCGTCCACGAGCCCGGTGATGGCCGAGTTCGTGGTGAAGTTCCCGGTCAGCGTCATGTTCCCGGTGAGGTTGCTGTTCTGGTTGTTGGCGTGCGCCCACTGGCCTGCGGTGTTGCGGAAGACGTTCCCGTTCGCGGTGAAGTACCGCGAGCCCTCGTCGAAGTACAGGCCGAGCTGCCCGCTGTTCTCGCAGAAGTTCCCGTTGACCGTGCTGCTCGGGTGCGCCGAGAGCGAGTAGATGCACCCGGCGTCCCACAGCGTCTCCACGACGTTGCGGACGTGGTTGCCGGTGACGTGCACTTCCCTTGAGGTCGTCGGCGTCTGGTAGATCGGCTGGAAGTCGTAGAGCCCCCGGTTGAGGTACTCGGGGCTGCCGCCGGGGTCGTTCGCGCCCCAGCCGAAGCCGACGTTGATGCCGCTGTATGGCATGTCCGACACGTAGTTGTGGTCGATCGTGAGCCGGGTGGCGTAGGTGCCGAGGATCGCCGCGTGGTCGAGGTACTCGACGGCGGTGTCGTGCACGCTGTTGTCGCTGATGAGGATGTCGCTGTTGACCATCCGCGTGTCGGAAGGGTGGTGGGCGTCGGGCCGGACCCCGCCGACCACGATCCCGCCGCCCGCGCTGGAGGTGAACTCGTTGCGCAGGACCTTGATGTTCTTGGCGCCCAGGCCGACCCCGGTGCTGTGCGCGTTGGCGTCGTTGCCGATGCCCAGGCCCACGGAGCCGAGGTTCACGAAGCGGTTGTCCGCGAACGTGATCCCGTCGGCGGCCGAGACCTGCACCGCGCCCGGGACCTGCGCCCAGGAGTTGCGCGCGGCCTCGAAGCCCTTGCAGCCGGACTTGCACGAGGTGAACGCGTCGGCGGGCCGCTGGGACTGGACGCCGGTGATGAACGTGCCGGTCTGCTGGTTCGCGTACCCGTTGTTCGAGCCCGGCTCGAGCCAGGTGGTGCCGGTGAACGTCAGCCCTGAGAACACGAGGCCGCGCACGGGCGCGTCGTAAGTACCGCCGACCTCGATGAGCGTCTGCAAACGCGGCAGCTCGACCTTCGCGTTCGCCATGTTCTGGCCCGAGAGCGGCTTGTAGTAGAGCCGCCCGGCGGTCGTGTCGAGGTACCACTCGCCGCCCTGGTCGAGGAAGCGCTTGGAGTTGAGCAGGTAGTAGGTCGGGCCCCGGAAGGGGCTCTGGATCGTGTCGTACCCGTACGTGTTGTTGTTCCACGCGGGCTGCTGCATGGTCACGGTCCGGCCGCTGATGCCCTGCACGGGCGCGAACCGGTTGGTGAACGACAGGAGGGCCTGGAACTCGATGCGCTGCTTGTCCGGCAGCGACGCGAGGTAGTCGAAGTTGCCGTTGTTGAGCGTGAACCCGGAGGCGTTGAACGTCATGTCGCCCGCCGCGATGCCGGTGCGGGCCCGCTGCGCGAGCACGCCGTCGACATAGAGCTGCCGGGTGTCGAAGCCGGTGCCCACGTCGGCCCGCCAGATCCCGGCGTTCGCGTCGTCGAGGGTCCATCCGGTGACGGGCTGCGCGCCCGTGACCACCGGCTTCGCCCCGTCGGCGGCTTTCCAGGTGACGGTGTGGCCGTTCTTCCCGGAGTCGCTCGCGTTGAACCGCAACGCGCTCGAGAGCCGGTAGGTGCCGTCGAGGAGGTTGACGGCGACGTCGCCGTCGCCCGCTCCGGCCGCCGTGCGGGCCCGCTTCTGGGCCTCGGTGAGCGTCTTGAGCGGTTGGGCGGCGGTGCCGGGATTGCTGTCGTCGCCGTTGGGGGAGACGTAGTAGGTGTACGCGGTCTGCGCTTGGGCCGGGGAGGCGCCGAGGGCCGCGAGGGCTCCGGCGACGGCGAGGAGCAGGGCCGCCGCGAGGGCGGGGATCCGCTTCTGCGGTGAACGGAGCGGGGGTGAGTGCCGCATGGCGTTGTGCCTTTCCTTCATTGGCGAGGCGGGGTTGCTAGGTGACGGGTACTCGCCGGGCGGGCGGCGCCTCGGGATCCTCCATTTCGCGGCGAGCAGGGGATCGATCGGACGCATTGCCCTGCAAGGCGTTGGCCAGCAGGCGCAGCCCCGCGCGCGCGGGCCTGACGCCCGGCCCTGCGGGGTCGGCCGGGCGCGGCTCGTGCCCGAGCCCGGCGATGACTCCCTCGTGGACGCGGAGGCCCAGGCCGGGGGAGTCGCCGAGGACGAACGCGCCGTCCTCGATGTCGAGGTCGGCGGTGACGCCGACGGGCGGGCGCAGATCCTGCAGCTCGCTCACGAGGTGGTTGGGGACGGAGGTCGCGGCGTGGAGCAGCCCTACCGGCGCGTTCCCGATGGGGCTCACCGGCAGGTCGAAGGCGTGCGCGAGCGCGGCGACGCGCAGGAAGTGCGTGACGCCGCCGACGGCCGAGGTCTGCACGACGTCCACGCCGCCCGCCGCGAGGAGCGGGCGGAACTGCTCCAGCCCGGTCAGGTTCTCGCCGGTCGCCACGGCCGCCCGCACGCCGCGCTGCACGACCGCGAGCCCCTCGGCGTCCCAGCGCCGCACGGGCTCCTCGATCCACGCGAGGTCCACAGTGGTCTCGATCTCGCGGACGTGGCGCACGGCCTCCTTGCGCGACCACGTCTCGTTCGCGTCGAGCATGAGGCCCGGTCGCGCCGCGCCCGCTTCGGCGAGCACGTCGCGCACGATGCCGAGCCTGCGCCGGTCGGCCGCGACGTCAAGGCCCCCTTTGAGTTTGGCCGCGCGCAGGCCCCGTTCGGCGTACACGCGGTAGGCCGCCGCCAGGCCCTCGTCGTCGAGGCCGATGTCGAGCCCGGACGCGTAGGCGGGCACGACCCGGTCGCGGCCGCCGAGGAACCGCCACAGCGGCTCGTCCGCGTACTGCGCCTTGAGGTCCCACAGGGCCGTGTCGAGCGCGCCGATCGTCCCGAACAGGGCCCCGCCGTGTCCGGCCTTGAAGGCCCACCGCTGCATCCGGTCGTAGAGCGCGGTGACGCTCCGCGGGTCTTCGCCGTCGATCGCACCGAAGACCGCGTCGATCCCGAAGTGCGAGCCGATCCCGACTCCGGTGAGCCCTTCGTCGGTGTCCACCAGCACGACCGGCACGGTGGTCACGCCGTCGGCGAGGACGCCGTTCGCGTCCCCGACGGGCCGCGCCCACTCCTGCACGGTCGTCAGCGTGCGGTAACCGGTGATCCGCATGTCATCCCTTCGTGGCCCCGGCGGTGACGCCGGTGGCGATCTGGCGCTGGAAGCAGAGGTAGAGCGCGAGCACCGGCAGGGCCGCGATGAGCACGCCCCCGGCGAACGTGGGTATGTCGGCCGAGTACTGGCCGCGCAGCGAGGTCACCCCGACCATGAGGGTGCGGTGCTCGGGCGAGGGCATCATGAGCAGCGCGATGAGCACGTCGTTCCAGCAGAACAGGGCGTTGAGGATGCCCACTGACAGGAGCGCGGGCCGCCCGAGCGGCAGCATGATCCGGCCGTAGACCCCGTACGCCGAGTTGCCGTCGATCCGGGCGGCGTCGAGGATCTCGGCCGGGATCGTGCTGTAGTAGCTCGTCATCAGGAACACCGTGAACGGCAGGAACTGTGCGACGTACGCGAGGATCAGCCCCGGGTAGGTGTCGATGAGCCCGGCCTGCCCCATGGTCCGCGCGAGCGGCACCATGATGACCTGGAACGGGATGAACAGCGCCGAGAGCACGGCCAGGTACAGCAGCCTCGACCCTCGGAACCGCAACTGGCTCAAGGCGAATCCGGCCATCGACCCGAACAGCAGCAGGAGCGCGACCGCGCCGGTGACGACCAGGACCGAGTTCGCGAGGTACCGGCCCATGTCGGCGTTCTCCCACGCGGTGGCGAACGCGTCCCAGCGCAGGCCCTCGGCCGGGGCGAACCGGTCGAGCACGTATTCCTGCCGGGTCTTCATGGCGACGTTGGCGGTGAACACCAGTGGGTACACGGTGGCGATCGCCAAGGCGGCCATGGGGATCGCGGCGAGCCAGCGTCCGGCGCGGAGCGGGGCCATCAGTCCTCCCTCCCGGCCCGGCGCAGGACCGCGATCTGTGCGAGCCCGACCACGAGCATGACGCCGAAGAGCGCTGTGGACGCGGCCGACGCGAGGGCCGGGCGGCCCATCTGCCCCTGCTGGAACCACACGTAGTACTCGGGCAGGTAGGTCGAGCCTTCGGGGCCGCCGCCGGTCATGACGTAGACGAGGCCGAACATCGAGGTGAGCATGCCGATCATGGTGGTGACGACGACGAACTGGATGGTCCGTGAGAGCCCGGGCACGATCACGTGCCAGACCACGCGCGGCATCGACGCGCCGTCGATGCGCGCCGCTTCGATGAGCGACGCGTCCAAAGTGGCGAACCCGGCGAGGAACACCACGAGCGCCATCCCGAACGTGGCCCAGATGTGCACGCCCACGACCGCGTACATCGCGATGCCGGGGTCGCCGAGCCAGTCGACCGGCCCGAGTCCCACGGTGCCGAGCAGCGCGTTGACCGGCCCGTCGAAGGCCAGCAGCAGGTTGAAGATCGCCCCGATGATCACCGGGGAGAGCACGGCGGGGAAGAAGTAGACGCTCCGGTAGACGCGGTGCCCGGGCACCCGCAGGTAGACGAACGTCGCGAGCAGCCCCGGGATCGCCACGGCAACCGGCAGGAGCAGCACGAGCAGGCCCACGTTCTTCATCGAAGCCGTGAACAGCGGGTCCTCGAACAGTGCGGCGTAGTTGTCGAACCCGACGGCCTGGCCGTTCCGCTCGCCGTCGCCGGTGAACGAGAAGTTCACGCCGAGTCCCAAGGGGTACAGGCGGAACGCGCCGATGACGAGGACGGCCGGGGCGATGAGAACGTACGGCGCGAGCCGTTCGGCCCGGGACCGGCCCGCGGCGCCGCGCCCGGATCTCGCGCGGCGCCGCGGAGTTTGAGGGCCGGTCCGGACGCCCTCACTCGTCCGGACCGGGGTCTGCGTGCCCGGCATCCCTAACCCGCCTGGTCGCTCTCGGCGAGCTGGGCGAGGGCGTCGTCTACAGTGACCGATCCGCTGAGGAGCTGCTGCGACAGGCGTCCCATGAGCTCGATCGTCTCGGCCGACAGCGCCACGTGCAGGGCCGGCTTCCCGGTCTGGATCGCGTCGACGATCTCGGCGGTGGCCGGTCCCGAACTGGAGGCGTCGATCGTGGTGTCGGCGGCGATCGCGCCCGCGTCTGCGTAGAACGCCTCCAGCGCGGCCGTCGAGGACAGCGAGCGAACCAGGTCGGCGGCGAGTTCGGGGTCGGCGGTCCACTCTGCGACGCCGTACCCGATGCCGCCGTCGTACGGCAGGCTCGGCTCGGCCCCGGCGATGGCCACGGGCGCGGGCATGACGCCCACGTTCTCGGCGCCGAGGAACTCGCCGAAGTCCTTCCAGTGGCCCACATCGGACATGAGCCCGATGGTGTGCGCGGCGTCCCCGGCGTCGAAGACCGCGAACTGGTCGTTGAACATCGCGGTGGAGTTCACACCCTCGTTGTTGAGCCCGGCCTGCTCGGCCTCGACCCACATCTCGAAGACCCGCTTCACGCCCGGGGCGGTCCAGTCGCGGTCGCCCGCGATCCACGCGTCGTACTCCTCCGGGGTCAGCACGCCCGAGCCCATCCCCGAGAGGAAGAACTGGATGCCGATGCCCTCCTTGTTGCCCAGCGCGAAGCAGTCGGCCCCGGTGGCCTCCTTGATGACGGCGCAGTCCGCGGTGAACTGCTCCCAGGTCGCCGCGGGGGCCTCGGGGTCGAGCCCGGCCTGCTCGTAGAGCGCCTTGTTGTAGTAGATCGGGTGGCCCTGCAAGGTGACGGGCGCGGCGTAGACGTGCCCGTCGGCGGTGAACGCCTCCCACCCGGCCAGGCGGTCCATGTCCTCGGCGAGGTAGTCCTCGAGCGGCAGGAGCGCGTCGGTGCGGTCGCGCAGCTGGCCGCCGCCGTTGAAGAGCATCACGTCGGGGCCCTCGCCGGACTGGATCGCGGTGCCCAGCAGGTTGTAGTACTGGTCGAACGGCTGGGCCACGAACTCGACCTCGACGTCGGGGTGCTTCGCGGCGAAGTCGGCCTTCGCCGCCTCGATGTAGGACTCGGCGGTCGCGTCGCCGGACTTCCAGTCCCAGACCACGAGGGTGCCGCCGTCGCCGCCGCCGGAGGAGTCCGGTCCGGCCGCGCTGCCGCATCCGTAGAGCGCAAGGGGCGCAACCAGAGCGGTCGACCATAGTGCTCGTCGCTTCATCGCAGATCACTCTCTGTAGGGGTACCGGAGGGGTCCGGCTCACAGGGTCGCCAGTAAACGTAACTTGTATGACGTCTTACGTCAATGGACTGATGACGTACACTGGGCGGCGACCCCGAGCCCCGGAGGAACGATGACGGCAGTGCAGCGCCGCACGGTGCAAGAGCCCGAACCCCCGACCTGGTCGCGGCGGCCCGTCAACCTGGCGAAGGCCGTGACCGAGGAGCTGGTGCGGCGCGTCGTGCGCGGCGACTACCCGGCCGGGTCGACGCTGCCCGCCGAGCACGCGCTCTGCGCGACGTTCTCGGTGAGCCGCACCGTGGTCCGCGAGGCCGTGAAGGTCCTGCAGGAGAAGGGCCTGGTCCAGATCCGGCAGGGCTCGGGCACCGCCGTCCTGCCGCCGACCTCGTGGAACCTGCTCGACGAGCTGGTGCTCGCCGCGGTCATCGACGACGACGCGACCCTCGGCATCCTCGACGACGTCGTGGTCACCCGCCGCCTCCTCGAATCCGACATGGCGAACGTCGCCGCCCGCGTCGCCGACGAGGACGCCGTCGACCAGATGCGGCAGCTCGTCGACCGCATGGACGAGCTGGTGGACGACCCGGAGTCCTATCACGAGCACGACAGGGCCTTCCACGACACCGTCATGCGCGCCTCGGGCAACCGCATCGCGCGCGCCGTCGTGCGCTCGCTCGAGAGCCAGGTCATCAACACGTCCAGCTACATGGGCAAGACCGAACGCGCCCTTTGCGAGGCGTCGAATCGGGGCCACCGCCGCATCAGCGAGCGCATCGCCGCCCGCGACCCCGAGGGCGCCGCCGAGGCGATGTTCGCGCACATCACCGACGCCTGGCTGGTCCGCCGCGCCGAACAGGGCGACCCGGATCGCTTGGCGCGCTAGACATCCGATGTATGTCCCTGTCGCACAGGGACATACATCTGCAAACTTCCGATTATTCCCGGGTCTTGACCTCATAGATCCAATCTATATAGACTAACGTCGATATTCAAGGCACCGCACGGCCTGATCCCCGCGCCGGTTGGGAGCGATTCCAGCCGGGGCCCGGCCGCACCCTCCGCACCGGACCTCTCATGCGCTGCCGACCCGCAGGTCTCCCATGAGCCCTATCCACGAGGAGTTTCGTCCGATGTCGCGATTCAGATCCGTACTCGCGTGCCTCGCCGCCGCGATCGTCATGGCGACGGCCGGGGCGGCGACGGCGCAGGCCGCCGACACGCCCCGGGCCGCCGACGTGACCGCGGCGGCCAGCACCGGCTGCGGCAAGGCCCCGACGCTCAACAGCGGCACCCACACGATCCAGAGCAGCGGCCAGAACCGCAGCTTCATCCTGAAGGTCCCTGCGAACTACGACCGAAACAAGCCGCACAAGCTCATCTTCGGCAACCACTGGTGGGGCGGCACCGCCAACGACGTCGCCTCCGGCGGCTCCGACGGCGCCGTCTACGCCCACTACGGGCTCGACGCACTCTCCAACGGCTCGGCGATCTTCATCGCCCCGCAGGGCCAGAACAACGCCTGGGCCAACGGCAACGGCATCGACGTCACGTTCTTCGACGACATGATCCGCCGCGTCGAGGCCGACCTCTGCGTCGACCAGTCGCAGCGGTTCTCGCTGGGCTTCAGCTACGGCGGCGCGATGAGCTACGCCCTCGCCTGCGCCCGCCCGGACGTGTTCCGCGCGGTCATCGCCATCGCCGTCCCCGGTCCCGTCAGCGGCTGCAGCGGCGGCTCGGGCGCGGTGGCGTACTTCGGCATCCAGGGCGTGAACGACAGCATGCCGAACGCGCGGGCGATGCGCGACCGCTTCGTGGCCAACAACGGCTGCGCGGCGATGAGCCCGCGTGAGCCCGCCGCCGGCAGCGGCACGCACATCACCAGCAACTACTCGTGCCGCGACGGCAAGCCGGTCCGCTGGGCGGCCTTCGACGGCGGCCACCAGCAGGGCCCGGTCGACGGCTGCACGGGCTGCGAGAGCGGCGCCCGCAGCTGGGTGAAGGGCGAGGTCTGGAACTTCATCAGCCAGTTCTCCTCCACCCCGCCCGCCCAGACCGACCAGGTCCGGAACGCCGCGGCGAACCGCTGCCTCGACGTCGCGGCCCAGTCCACCTCGAACGGCGCGCTGCTCCAGCTGTGGGACTGCCACACCGGCGCGAACCAGCAGTGGACGGCCACCGCGTCGAAGCAGCTCCAGGTCTACGGCAACAAGTGCCTCGACGCCGAGGGCGCGGGGACCGCGCCGGGCACCCGGATCATCATCTGGGACTGCCACAGCGGGGCGAACCAGCAGTGGAACGTCAACGCGAACGGCACCATCACCGGCGTCCAGTCCGGCCTCTGCCTCGGCACCGTGAACAACGGCACCGCCAACGGCACCGGAGTGGTCCTGGCGACCTGCAACGGCTCGTCGAGCCAGAGCTGGGCCCTGGTCTGACCTGTTACCGCGCATGAAGGAACGGGCCTCCCTCACGGGAGGCCCGTTCCGCGTTCCTACGCCGCGAACTGCCACGAGTCCACGTTGAACAGGTAGCCGCTGCCGCCGGTGAACCGCAGGTACAGGTCGTGCGTGCCGGTCGCGCCGCTGACCGGGCAGGACACGTTCGTCCAGGTCTGCCAGCCGCCGGTCCCGGCGACCGTGCACGCGGCGACGCGGGTCCCGGTCGGGCTGTCGAGCCGGACTTCGAGCGTGCCGCCGCCGGTCGCCGAGGCGACGCGGGCCGTGAACGTTCTCGCACCGGTGCCGAACGCCGCGCCCTTGACCTTGACCCAGTCCCCGTTCTCGATCCAGCCGATGTTCATCCCGCCGGAGCTCGCCCGCTCGGTCTCGATCCCGTTGGCCCAGGCGATCGTCTCGGCCTCCTGGCGCGCATAAGGGTTGAGCGTCCCGATCTGCGGTGCCCCCGTCGAGGTCATGTTGATGGTCGGGAACGTCCCGTCGGCGTTGTAGCTGAACTTCTCGACGGCCACCGACCTGGTGAAACCGCCGCCGCCCGGCAGCGCGCCGTTGTGGTAGAAGAAGTACGACCCTCCCTTGTAGTCGATGACCCCGGCGTGGTTGGTGAAGCTGGAGCCCTGCGTCGGCATGATCGTGCCCCGGTACGTCCACGGCCCGGTCGGCCCGGGGGAGGTCGAGTACGCGATGAACTCCGAGCAGCACTGCGCCGCGAACACCATGTAGTACAGGCTGTTCCGCTTGTAGAACCACGGCCCCTCCTCGTAGAGGGTGGGCCGCTGGGCGTTGTTCGGCCGCGAGCCGAAGCCCTGCGCCGTCAACTGGACCTTGACGGGCGAGCCCGAGAACGAGGTCATGTCCGCGTTGAGCTTCACGTACCAGAGGTTCGGGTTGCCCCAGTACAGGTACGCCTGGCCGTCGGTGTCGATGAAGACCGAGGGGTCGATCTCGCCGTTCTCGACGAGCGGGCGCCCGATGGCGTCCCGGAACGGGCCGGTCGGGCTGTCGGCGACGGCCACGCCGATGGCCATCCGGCCAGTGGCGTCGTTGACCACCGGCACGTACCAGTAGAACTTGCCGTTCCGCTCGACCGCCTGGCCCGCCCACGCGTCCTGGCGGGCCCAGGCGAACGTGTCGATGCTCAGCGGCGAGCCGTGGTCGGTCCAGTTGACCATGTCGTCGGTGGACCAGACCCGCCAGTCCTTCATGGTGAACCAGGTCGAGCCGTCCTCGTCGTGCCCGGTGTAGAGGTAGAGGCGGCCGTTGTGGACCAGCGGCGCGGGGTCGGCGGTGTAGACGGTCTGCACGATCGGGTTGTCGGCCTGTGCCGGGTCGGGCGACGGATCGGCGGCGGTGCCGAGCAGCGCCGCGGCGAGCACGGCGGCCAGCGCCGCCGCCGCGGCCCTGCGCCGGCCGGTCAGGAGGGTCTTCATGGATACCTCGTCTCGAAACGTTCGCGGTCATCCTCGAAAGTTCAGGAGTGTGAAACTCAGGGTAGCCATGGGGTTTTCATCTGTAAATAGATTGCTGTCGATGTGTTGTCCCGGTTTCACACCGCAGAGATGGGATCAATTCCCGATAGGTCGAGAGATTCATGGGAGCAAATGCCATGAATCCGGGTCATTCGACACCTCACGGCATCCCAGCCGTCGCAATGATCTGATCTTTTCTCGCTTCAGGTATTGACGCCCTTGAGTGCGCCAATTTACCGTGAACAATCACGGAGCCGGATCGCGAAGGAGCGGGCGTGAGTTTCAGTGACGGGGCGTGTCGCATTGCGGCACAAGGAAACAAGGGTCCGGAACGATGACCGCGGCGGCAGGGCCGCGGGAGGCGGCCGCGATACGTGATCGTCGGCGGAGGACCCGCAAGAGCAGCCTCCGCGAGCACTGGCAGCTCTATCTGCTGCTCGTCCTCCCGGTCGCCTACTTCATCGTCTTCCAGTACATCCCCATGGCGAACAACGTGATCGCCTTCAAGGACTACAACGTGGTCCAGGGGATCTGGGGGAGCCCGTGGGCCGGGTTCGACCACTTCGAGCGGTTCTTCGCCAACCCGGTCGCGTGGGACCTCATCCGCAACACCCTGATGCTGAGCCTCTACGGCTTCCTGGCCGGGTTCCCCATCCCGATCATCCTCGCCTTGGCGCTCAACGAGGTCCGGGCGCGGTTCTTCAAGCGCACCGTCCAGATGGTCACGTATGCGCCGCATTTCATCTCGACGGTCATCGTCGTCTCGATGCTCATCCTGATCTTCTCGCCGCGCATCGGGTTCATGGCCGACGCGCTCGGCTTCTTCGGGATGAACGAGAACCTGCTGGCCCAGCCCGACGCGTTCCGCTCGGTCTACGTGTGGAGCGACGTCTGGCAGACCGCCGGGTACTCCGCGATCATCTACATGGCCGCGCTCGCCGGGATCGACCCGAGCCTGTACGAGGCCGCCCGCCTCGACGGCGCGAGCCGCCTGCGCAAAATCTGGCACGTCGACCTGCCCGGCATCGCGCCCACAGTGGTGGTCGTGATGGTCCTGAGCGTCGGCTCGATCATGGCGGTCGGGTTCGAGAAGGCGTTCCTGCTGCAGAACCCGCTCAACCTCTCCACTTCGGAGATCATCGCGACCTACACGTACAAGACCGGCCTGCTCAACGCCGACTTCAGCATGGCCACGGCGGTCGGGCTGTTCAACTCGCTCATCAACCTGATCCTCCTCCTGGCCGTCAACACCGTCTCCAAGCGCGTCACCGGCAACGGGCTGTGGTGAAGGGAGCAATGCGATGATCCTCGACTCCGCCGCCCCGGCGGGCCTCGGCACCGAACCGGAGGCCAAGCGCCGCAAGCCCAGACGCCGCTCCGTCCACATCCAGGACACCCGCGTCGACCGGATGTTCATGGTCGGCGTGTACGCCCTGCTGACGACGTTCCTGCTCATCGTGCTCGTCCCGCTGGTCAACATCGTCGCCAGCTCCTTCTCCAGCCCGGCGGCGGTGTCGGGCGGGCGGGTGTTCCTGTGGCCGGTCGACTTCACGCTCATCGGCTACCAGGCGGTGCTCACCAGCGACGCCATCCTCACCGGCTTCGGGAACTCGCTGTTCTACGCCGTCGTCGGCACGCTCGTCAGCGTCACGCTGACGGTGATGATCGCCTACCCGCTCTCGCGCGCGGAGCTGCGCGGCCGCAAGGTCCTCATCGGCGGCGTGCTGTTCACGATGCTGTTCTCGGGCGGCCTGATCCCGACCTACATGGTGGTGCGCGCGCTCGGGCTGCTCGACACGAGGTGGGCGCTCATCCTCCCCGCCGCGATCGGCGCGTGGCAGGTGCTCATCGCGATGACCTTCTTCCGCTCCTCGATCCCGGGGGAGCTGTACGAGGCCGCCCGGCTCGACGGCGCGTCGGACCTGCGGTTCCTGTGGTCGGTCGTGCTGCCGCTGTCGAAGCCGCTGCTGGCGGTCATCGCGCTCATGTACGGCATCGGCCAGTGGAACTCGTACTTCAGCGCCCTGATCTACCTTCGCAGCGAGGAGCTGTACCCGCTGCAGCTGGTGCTGCGGAACATCCTGATCGTCAACAACACCGGCGGCACCAACCTCGCCGACCAGATGGCCGCCGAGCAGATGGCCGACCTGATGAAGTTCTCGCTCATCGTCGTCTCCACTGTGCCCGTCCTGCTCGTCTACCCGTTCGTGGCCAGGCACTTCACCAAGGGCGTGATGCTCGGCTCCGTCAAGGGCTGACCCGCCCCCAGACCTCGCCGGACCGGCTCGACGGCGATTCCTCACGCCCGATCACCTCCTCATCGAAAGGCAGTCAACGATGACCACCAGATTCGCCCGAGCGGCGGCGGCCGGGGCGGCATTGGCCGTGTCGGCAGGCGCGTTCGCCGCGTGCTCCAACGAGCCGGAGACCACTCCGGACGACGTGATCACCATCTTCGCGCCGCAAGGCGAGGACGCCGACCTGGACTCGAACGCGTTCACGAAGCTCCTCGAAGAGAAGTTCGACGTCGACCTCCAGTTCGAGACCACCACCTGGGACGGCGCGGCGGCGGCGGAGAAGCGGCAGATCTCCCTCGCCAGCGGCGACTACCCCGACGCGTACATGCTCATCCCGTGGGTCGACCAGTTCTCCGCCGACGAGCTCGTGAAGCTCGGCGGCCAGGGCGTGGTCCTGCCGCTCGACGGCCTCATCGGCGAGGACACGCCGAACCTCACCGCCGCGTTCGAGAAGGAGCCCGGCTTCAAGGAGCTGGCGACCTCCCCGGACGGGAAGATCTGGGGCATCCCCGCCTGGAACGACTGCTACCACTGCTCGTATCCGTCGAAGCTGTGGATGAACTCCGCCTGGCTCGACACTCTCGGGCTCGAGCAGCCGACCACGCCCGAAGAGCTGCGCACCGTCCTGGAGGCCTTCAAGACCCAGGACCCCAACGGGAACGGGAAGGCCGACGAGATCCCGCTCTCCTCGGCGGGCGGCAGCTCGCTGCTCTCGTACCTGATGAACCCGTACGTCTACACCGCCGAGATGTACGCGAACGCGGAAGGCGTCACCCCGGCCACGCTCGGCGCGGTCGGCGGCGAGGTCGTCCTGCAGCCGACCCGGGACGAATGGCGCGAGGCGATCGCGTACGTCGCCTCCCTCTACGAGGACGGCCTGATCGACGAGGGCGCCTTCACCCAGAACGGCGAAGCGCTCAACGCCAAGGGCAACAGCGCCGAAGGCGTCATCGTCGGATCGGTCGCCGTCATGCACCCGTGGTTCGTCACGAACGACCACGAGGACGGGCGCTACGCCCAGTACGACGCGGTCGCGCCGCTGACCGGGCCGAACGGCAGCGACGCGACCTACAGCGGCGGCGGCGCCGGGGCCGCCGCGGGCGCGACGTTCGTCATCACGAACCGCTCCAGCGAGGCGAAACAGAAGAAGCTCATGCAGATCCTGGACTTCATGGTCTCCTACGAAGGCCACCTGCTCGGCGAGTTCGGCGTGGAGGGCGTCAACTGGTCGCGGCCCGAGGCGGGCGACGTGGCCCTCGACGAGGCCATGGAACCGAACTTCAAGGTCCTCACCCCGCCCGAGGGCGAGGGCCTGAACAACTCGTGGGGCCCGATCGCGCAGTTCTTCAGCGACGCCGAGTTCCGCAACGGCCAGGTCACCGCGACCGACGTCTACACTCCGGAAGGCTACGAGCGCCGTCTGTTCGAGGCCACGAAGCTCTACGAGGGACACGAGTCCCCGGAGCTCTTCCCGTACTGGGACGTGGCCGTGACCGGTGAGACCGCCACCGAGCTCGCCACGATCCAGACCAACGTGGAGAACTTCGTGACCCAGGCGAGCGCGGAGTTCGTCACGGGCGTCCGCGACATCGGCAGCGACGACGACTGGGCCGAGTTCCAGCAGAACCTCACCGACCTCGGTGCCGAACGGTACGTCGAGATCTACCAGACCGCCTGGGACGACACCAAGTAGCAGCAGCAAGCGGGAGCGGCCGAGGCCGCTCCCGCTTCGTGTCGGCTTGCGCTACTTGGCCTCCGCGCGGGACTTCCAGTAGGCCCCGTCTGGGAACGCGTACTCCGCGACCGACGACTCGTGTATCTCGGCCGAGTACCCGGGCCTGGCCGGGAGCAGGTAGTTCCCGTTCTCGACCAGGCACGGGTCGGTGAAGTGCTCGTGGAGGTGGTCGACGTACTCGGTCACCCTGTCCTCCAACGTGCCCGAGACGCACACGTAGTCGAAGATCGACAGGTGCTGCACGAGCTCGCACAGGCCGACCCCGCCCGCGTGCGGGCACACCGGGACGCCGAACTTCGCGGCCATCAGGTACACGGCGATGATCTCGTTGACGCTCGCGAGCCGCGCCGAGTCGAGCTGGAGGTAGTCGAGCGCCTCGGCCTGCAGCATCTGCTTGAACAGGACCCGGTTCATGCCGTGCTCGCCGGTGGCGACCCCGATCGGGGCGACCGCGCGGCGCACGGCCGCGTGGCCGAGCACGTCGTCCGGGCTCGTGGGCTCCTCGATCCAGTGCGGCTCGAACTCGGCGAGGGCCTTGACCCACTCGATGGCCTCGGGCACGTCCCACACCTGGTTCGCGTCGATCATGAGCTTCGCGTCCGGGCCGATGACCTCGCGGGCGATCGCCAGGCGGCGCCGGTCCTCCTCGAGGTCGGCCCCGACCTTTAGCTTGACGTGCCGGTAGCCCTCGTCCACGGCCTCCTGGAGGAGCCGCCGCAGCTTGTCGTCGCTGTAGCCGAGCCAGCCCGCGCTGGTGGTGTAGCACGGGTAGCCGCCGCGGGCTTCGAGGTCCGCGACGCGCTCGGCGCGCGTGCCCTGCTTCTCCCGCAGGATCCCAAGGGCCTCTTCGCGAGTGAGCACGTCCGAGAGGTACCGCAGGTCGGCGGCGTCGACCAGCTGCTCGGGGGTCATGTCGGCGAGGAGCCGCCACAGGGGCTTGCCCGCCGCGCGTGCGGCGAGGTCCCACACGGCGTTCATGACGGCCGCGAGCGCGATGTGGACGACGCCCTTCTCCGGTCCGAGCCAGCGGTACTGCGAGTCGGACTGGAGCTCGCGGTAGAGCGCGCCGGGATCGTTCACGACGGCGTCGAGGTCGCGCCCGATGAGTTTCACGGCCCACTGGAGGGCTGCGGCGGTGACGATGTCGTTGCCGCGCCCGATGGTGAAGGTGAACCCGTACCCGGAGAGGCCGGGGTCGTCGGTGCGGACGACGACGTAGGCGGCGGAGTAGTCGCCGTCCTTGTTCATCGCGTCCGAGCCGTCCATGCTCAGCGAGGTGGGGAAGCGGACATCGTGTGCCTCGACGGCCTCGATGGTGGTCATACGGTGGTCCTCAGGTGGTGGTCGGGGCGGGCCTCAGTCGGTTTGCGCAAACGATTGATCAGGCGTTGACCTTAGCCGTGGTCGCTTTCGAACGCAAGAGGGGACGGCCTCAGCCGCGCGGAGGGGCGGTCGACTCCCGCTCGATGAGGACCGGTTCCGGGTCCTCCACGCTCAGGTGCTCGACCGGCCCGCCGTCGACGACGCGGGCGAGCGCGGCGGCTGCCGTGCGCCCGAGTTCGTAGAGCGGCAAGCGGACGCAGGTGAGCGGCGGCCAGGTGTGCGCGGCCGTCCACGCGTCGTGGATCGCGACGACCGACAGGTCTCCGGGGACCGCGACGCCCTGCGCCCGCGCCTGAGCGAGCACGCCCACAGCGGCGTTGACGTTGGCCGCCACGATCGCCGTGGGCCGCTCAGGCAGTGCCAGCAGCTCCGCGGCCGAGGCCCGCCCGTCCGCCTCCCGGTACCCGCGCCAGGTGACGAGCGCAGGCTTGCCCGGCAGGCCCGCCGCCAAGAGCGCCTTCAGGAACCCGTCGGCCCGCCGCTGCGCAGTCGGCGACGCGGCGAGGCCCCCGGCGAAGCCGATCCGCTTGTGCCCCAGTGCGATCAAGTGCTCCGTCGCCTTCCGCGCCGCGAGCGCGTCCGGCACGACCACCGAGCTGGCGCCCGGAATCCGCTGGTGGATCGTGACGATCGGGGCGCGCTCGCCCACGGACTGCGCCAGCTCATCGGGGTCGGTGCCGTCGCGAGGCTGGAGCACGATGCCGTCGACCCGGCCCTCGCCCACGAGCCGGTCGAACATGGCCCCGCCCGGCTGCATGTCCTCGCTGCGCGCCAGCAGCATGACGCAGCCGCGCGCCACGGCCTCGTCCTCGACGCCGCGCGTCAGCTCGGCGAACAGCGAGTTCGTCACGTCCGGCACGATGAGCGCGATGACGTCGGTGCGCGCGAGCTTCAACGCGCGCCCGGCGAAGTTCGGGTGGTAGCCGACCTCCCCGGCCGCCTTGCGCACCCGCTCCCTGGTCGCCTCGCTGAGCCGCGCCGACGGGTCGCCCGAGAGCACCCTGGACACCGCCGACACCGAGACGCCCGCCCGGGCCGCCACATCGCTGAGTTTCGCCACGGCTCCAGTATCGCCTATCCCGGAAACCCTTGAGCAAACGATTGCGCAATCGTCGTATGTGTGCGATCCTCATCGGCGACCGACCACACCCCGTCGTCCCCCGAGGAGGCACCGTGCTCGCCGCACAGTACGCAGGAAACCGGACCATGACCGTGGGCGAGGCCGAACCGTCCCCGCCCGCGCCGGGCGAAGTCCAGATCGCCGTGGCCTACAACGGGATCTGCGGCACCGACCTCCACATCCTCAGCGGCCACATGGACGCCCGCGTCCAGACCCCGGCCGTCATCGGCCACGAGATGAGCGGCACCGTCGCGGCCCTCGGCGACGGCGTCGCAGGCTGGAACGTCGGCGACCCGGTCACCGTCATGCCCCTCGCCTGGGACGGCACCTGCCCGGCCTGCGAGGCCGGGAACTCCCACATCTGCCAGAACCTCGACTTCGTCGGCATCGACTCGCCCGGCGCGCTCCAAGGCCGTTGGAACGTCCCCGCCGACCTGCTCGTGCGCCTCCCCGCGACCCTGTCGCTCGAGCACGCGGCCCTCGTCGAGCCCACCGCCGTCGCCGTCCACGACGTCCGCCGGGCCGAACTCGAAAAGGGCCAGAAGGCGGTCGTCATCGGCGGCGGCCCGATCGGCGTCCTCATCGCCGCAGTCGCCCGCTGCTTCGGCGGCGAAGTCGCGGTGATCGAGTTGGACGACAAGCGCCGCAAGGCCGTCGCCGACCTCGGCTTCACCGCCCTCGACCCCCGCGACGACACCGCCGCCTGGGTCGAGGAGTGGACCGGCGGCGCGGGCGCCGACGTCGTCTTCGAGGTCTCCGGCGCGGCCGCGGCCGTCCTCGGCGCGGTCGACTACGCCAAGGTCCGCGGCACCCTCGTCGTCGTCGCGATCCACCCCGAGCCCCGCCCGGTCAACCTCCAGCGCGTCTTCTGGCGCGAACTGCGCCTCCTCGGCGCCCGCGTCTACCAGCGCGACGACTTCGAGACCGCCGTCGCGCTGCTCGCCACAGGCGCGATCCCCGCCGACGCGCTCATCACCAAGACCGTTCCTCTGCAAGACATCCAGGCCGCGTTCGACGCCCTCCAGAGCGGCGACGCGATGAAGATCCTCATCGACGTCCAAGCAGGACAGGAGTAACCAGTGCAGCTGTTCGACCTCCACGGCCGCCTCGCGGTCGTCACCGGCGCCAAGCGCGGCATCGGCTTCGCCATGGCCGAAGCCCTCGCCGAGGCAGGAGCCGACGTCATCGGCGTCTCCGCCACGATCGAACCCGAAGGCTCCGCGATCGAGAAGCGCGTGAACGCACTGGGCCGGAGGTTCCGCGCGATCCGAGCCGACTTCAACGACCCGGCCCAGGTCGCCGAACTCGCCGACGCCCTCGCGGCCGAACCGGTCGACATCCTCGTCAACAACGCCGGCACGATCCGCCGCGCCCCCGCCGCCGAGCACCCCGACGCGTACTGGGACGAGGTCCTGCAGGTCAACCTCACCAGCCAGTTCGCGCTCAGCCGCGCCGTCGGCGCGTCGATGCTCGAACGCGGCGGCGGCAAGATCGTCTTCACCGCCTCGCTCCTGAGCTTCCAGGGCGGCATCAACGTCCCCGGCTACGCGGCAGCGAAGTCCGGCATCGCCGGGCTCACGCGCGCGCTCGCGAACGAGTGGACCGCCCGCGGCGTCACCGTGAACGCGATCGCGCCCGGCTACATCGCCACCGACAACACCCAAGCGCTGCAAGACGACCCCGACCGCTCCAAGGCGATCCTCGAACGCATCCCCGCCGGACGCTGGGGCCGCGCGGGCGACCTCGCGGGCGCGACCGTCTTCCTCGCCAGCGCCGCCTCCGACTACGTCTCGGGCGCGGTCATCCCCGTCGACGGCGGCTGGCTCGGCCGCTAGGGGAGGGACCGCGCACGGCCGTCGTCCGGCCCTCCCGGCACGACCCCGGGAGGGCCTTCCAGCGCGGTCAGCCGAGGGCGATCCGCAGAATCCGGTCGTCGTCCGGGCCGGGGTCGCCGCGCCCGTCGGTGTTGTTGGTGAGCACCCACAGCGACCCGTCGGGGGCGACCACCACGTCCCGCAGGCGGCCGTACTCCTCTACATAGTGCTCGGTGGAGGTGCCCGGATCGCTCAGGTGCACTTCGAACAGCCGCCGCCCGCGCAGGTTCGCGATGAACGCGGTGCCGCCCGCGATCGCCATGCCTGACGGGCTGGCCTCCTCGGGGCTCCACTGCTGCACCGGATCGGTGTAGTCGCCGTTCCCGGCGATGCCCTCGACCTCGGGCCAGCCGTAGTTCGCGCCAGGCTCGACTACGTTCAGCTCGTCCCACGTGTTCTGCCCGAACTCGCTGGCCCACATGGCACCCGACTCGTCCCACGCGATGCCCTGCGGGTTGCGGTGCCCCCACGAGTAGACGAGCGACCCGGGGAACGGGTTGTCCTCGGGTGCGCCGCCGTCCGGCGTCATCCGCAGGATCTTGCCCGCCAGCGACTCCCTGTCCTGCGCGTTCGGAGGGTTCCCGGCGTCGCCCGCCGTGGCGTACAGCATCCCGTCCGGACCGAACGCGATGCGCCCGCCGTTGTGGTAGCTAGCGGCCGGGATCCCGGCCAGGATCTCCTGCGGCGCACCGAGACTGAGCGAGCCGGCGGTGCCTTCGAGCGGGAACCGCTCGATGCGGTTCTCGTCGGACCCGGTGAAGTACACGTACAGGAACCCGTCGAGGACCGCGATCCCGAGCAGCCCGCCCTCGCCGGTCCCGGCGACGCCGTCGACGACGCCGACCTCGCGGGCCTCGCCTGCAACGTCGAGTTCCAGGATCCTGGCGCTGTCACGCTCGCTGATGAGCGCCGTGCCCTCGTGGAACGCGATCGACCAGGGGGCTTCGAGTCCGCTCGTGACGACCTCGGGTTCGCCGAGCCGGGGCGCGGCCTCGGTCGGCGCGGGCGCGTCGCTCGTGGCCGGGTCGGTGGTCGGCGCCGGGTCCTCCGGCTCGTCGCTGCACGAGGCGAGCGGCACGGCCGCGAGCGCGGCCCCCGCGAGCCGCAGTGTCTGACGTCTGGTGGACATGGACCGTCCTTCCCTCTCGGCGCCCTCCACTGTAGGTGTGCCCGAATCGTTATGGGAGGCCCTGCCAGGGCTTCCCTGGACATTCGGGACGCGGTGCGCCTTATATCCCGCTTATCGCTCCGGTCAGTCATCGGATCTTTGGAAGTTCCGGGAGTTGCTGGTGTGGATAAGGCTTGCCTAGGCCCGGCTATTCGACGTGGAATCGACGAATCGGCGCTTAGGAGGGTGTACCGGATTCCGGGTCGATCATCGCCGCCATCGGTGGCGCTGCCTGGGAAAATCGCTGACCGAATGGTCGGTTTGCCATGATTTCGCAGGATCGCCGAATGTCCTCGGAATCTCACTCTCCGTGTTTCACGGGTCACGAAAAGAGATTCATTGACATCACTGGTTCCAGTAACTAAGCTCTGGAAGTTATCGGAAATAGCCCCGAAAGTTTCGATCGTTACGGCAGTGAGATCTCGCCCACCGAGAATGTGTGGAGGGCGGAGTTTTTGGGCCATCTCAAGGAGGAGAGACATGTCAGTGTTCGAGCGGACCCCCGGCGGAGCCACCCGTCGCGGAGTCATCGGATTCTCGCTCGCCGCGTCCGGCGTGGCCGCGCTGGCGGCCTGCAGCGACGACGGCGGCGGCGCTGAGGTCGACGTCGACGCCCAGTCGAAGGGCGCGATGGAGGACTTCGCCGCCGACATGCAGTTCACGGCCACCGAGGCCTTCACCCTTTCGGTCCTGTGGACCGACTGGCCGGACCTGCCCATCACCGACAAGTGGCAGTTCTTCAAGGAGATCGAGAAGCGCACCAACGTCAAGATGGAGCTCACGAACATCCCGTTCAGTGACGCCACCGAGAAGCGCAGTCTCCTGATCAGCGCGGGCGACGCCCCCACTGTCATCCCGCTGGTCTACACCGGCGAGGAGAACTCGTTCGTGTCCTCCGGCGCGATCCTGCCGATGAGCGACTACGTCGAGCACATGCCGAACTTCCAGAAGTACGTGGAGGAGTGGGACCTCGGCGAGATGATCGACAACCTGAAGCAGGCCGACGGCAAGTACTACATGCTGCCGGGCCTCCAGGAGGTCTCGGTCCCCGTGTTCACCGTGGTCATCCGCAAGGACGTCTTCGAGTCCGTCGCGGGCGGCGTGCCCGAGACCTGGGACGAGATGCGCGAGGCCCTGGTCAAGATCAAGGCCGAGTACCCCGACTCCAAGCCCCTCGCGGACGGCTTCGAGGGCATGTCGATGCTCAACTACGCGTCGCACGCGTGGGGAGCGCGGGCCGGCTGGGGCTTCGGCAACGGCATGGTCGACGACGGCTCCGGCAAGCTGGTGTACACCCCGGTGACCGAGGGCTACAAGCAGATGGTCGAGTTCTTCCGCGGCCTCGTCGAGGACGGCCTGCTCGACACCGACTCGATGACCGCGTCGAACGACGGCACCGGCGGCGGCAGCGTCACCGAGAAGGTCGCCGCCAACCTCGTGTTCGCCGCGTCCGGCTCGCCGGGCACCGCGATCGAGTTCCAGCAGGCGCTCAACGAGACCGTCGGCGAAGGCAACCACGAGGTCGTCGTGATCCCGCCCCCGGGCGGCCCGTTCGGGCAGGTCTGCGAGCCGCGCAACTTCTGGAACGGCTTCATGCTGAACGCCGAGATCGCGGAGTCGGAGAACTTCCTCGCGATCCTCCAGTTCCTCGACTGGCTCTACTACAACCAGGAGGCCCGCGAGCTGCTCCGCTGGGGCGTGCTCGACGAGACCTACACCAAGGACGCCTCCGGCAAGATCACCCTGAAGCCGGAGTTCCGCCTCGACGCGTACAACATCAACGCCGGTGCGGCTACGGACATCCAGAAGGACCTCGGCTGGTCGAACGCCGTGTTCGCCGACTCGTCCGAGTCCCGGGCCCTCAAGGAGTCCTACAACTCGCCCGCCTTCGTCGAGTACATCGACGCCGTGCTTTCGAGCCGTACCCCCCGCGACCCGAACCCGCCCGCGCCGCTCGACGAGATGGAGCTGGAGCAGTCCTCGCTGCTGGCGACCCCGCTCAAGGACGCCGTCGACACGAACACGCTGAAGTTCATCCTCGGCGACCGCGACATCGCCGAATGGGACGCGTTCGTCGGCGAACTGGAGGCCGCGGGCCTGCAGCAGTACGTCGACCTCATCAACACCGCCCGCGAGCGCTTCGAGGAGGAGAACTCCTGATCCGGGGCCGGGGTGGCTGGTGAGCACGGCTTCGCCGCATCAGCCGCCGCGGCTGGTGAATACGGCTTCGCCGCACTCACGAATCAGCCGCTCTGACCCCGGCCCGGACGGGAGGGAGCACCTATGCCCCTCACTCAAGACGAGCAGACCCCGCGGGCCGAGGCCCGCGGGGCCACCGCCGACGGCGCGGTTCCGAAGCAGCCCGGCGCGGCCGCCAAGCCCAAAGCGCGGCCCCGCAAGCGGAAGGTGACCTGGCGGCAGGCGTTCAAACGCGACTGGCAGCTGTACACGCTCGCCATCGTGCCGCTGATCTTCTTCCTGGTGTTCAAGTACGGCCCGATGGTCGGCAACGTCATCGCGTTCCGGCGCTTCCGCCCCGGCGGGAGCATCTTCGGCGACGAGTGGGTCGGCGTCCGCTACATCGAGATGTTCATCAACGACCCGTCGTTCTGGCACGTCTTCACGAACACGGTGATCCTGGGCAGCCTCACGATGGTGGTGTGCTTCCCGCTGCCGATCGTGCTGGCGCTCATGCTGAACGAGGTCCGGCAGACGTACTTCAAGAAGTGGGTGCAGTCGATCTCGTACCTGCCGCACTTCCTGTCGATCGTCATCATCGTCGGCATGGTCATGCAGCTGACGTCGATGGAGGGCACGGTCAACCAGATCGTCACCTCCTTCGGCGGCGAGGCCGTCCCGTTCCTCCAGCGCGCCGAGTGGTTCCGCTTCATCTACGTGAGCTCCGAAGTGTGGCAGACCGTCGGCTGGGGCACGATCCTCTACCTGGCGGCCCTGACCTCCATCGACGACTCCCTGTACGAGGCGGCGAAGATCGACGGCGCGAACCGCTGGCGGCAGACCTGGCACGTCACGCTGCCGGGCATCCGGCCGACGATGGTCACGCTGCTGATCCTCAACATCGGCTCGTTCCTGAACGTGGGATTCGAGAAGGTGTTCCTGCTGTACAACCCGCTCACGTACGAGACGGCCGACGTCATCTCGACGTACCTCTACCGGGTCGGCCTCGTGTCGAACAATCTCAGTTATGCGACGGCGATCGGCCTCTTCCAGGCGCTGATCGGCCTCGTGATGGTGCTTTCCGCGAACCTCATCTCGCGGCGGACGACGGGGACGAGCCTGTGGTGACCGACATGCGCACGGCCGACATCGGTTCGGTGAAACCGCGGGTGACCGCCCGGACGAGGGGCGAGCGGGCGTTCGGCGTCGTCAACGCGGCGCTGCTCGTCATCATGTGCCTGGTGATGCTGTACCCGTTCATCACGGTGCTCGCCCAGTCGTTCAGCTCCTCCGGCGCGATCAAGGCCGGGCAGGTGAACTTCCTGCCGGTCGGGTTCAACGTCGACACGTACGCCATCGTCATGTCGGACGGCACGTTCTGGCGCAACTACGGCAACACGGTGCTCTACACCGTGGTCGGCACGACCATCGCCATGGTCCTCACCACGACCTACGCGTTCGTGCTGTCGAAGCCGCACCTGAAGGGCCGCAAGGTCCTCATCGGCATCGCCGTGTTCACGATGTTCTTCAACGGCGGCCTCGTGCCGAACTACGTGCTCATCTCCGCGCTGGAGATGAAGAACACCATGTGGGCGATCGTGCTCCCGGGCGCGATCTCGGTGTTCAACCTGCTGGTGATGAAGGCGTTCTTCGAGAACCTGCCGAAGGAGCTCGAAGAGGCCGCGCAGATCGACGGCCTCGGCTGGTACGGCATCTTCGGGAAGATCGTGCTGCCGCTGTCGAAGGCCGTGATCGCGACGATGGTGCTGTTCTACTCGGTCGCGTTCTGGAACGACTGGTTCGCCGCGTTCCTGTACCTCGACAAGAGCGAGCTGTTCCCCATCACGCTGTTCCTGCGCAACCTCATCGCGGGCGCGTCCTCGACGGCGTCCGAAGGGGCCGCGGCCGCGGGTTCCACGACCGCGAACGTGGCGGCGAACATCCAGGCGGTGACGATGATCCTCACGATCATCCCGATCCTCACGGTGTACCCCTTCGTGCAGCGGTACTTCGTTTCGGGCGTCATGCTTGGATCGGTCAAGGGCTGACGAACGCAAGGGAAGGGGCGACAGCATGAGCACGCAGCAGCACGCGGGGGAGATCGGGCCGGGGGTCCTCTCCCGGTTCACCGCCGCGGTCTACCGGCACCTCGTCCTCGGGGTGTTCCTCGCGGTCGCGGGAGCGCCGACGCTGCTGGCGTGGATGCTGCTCGCCCCTGACCCGGGCAACGCCGTCTGGTTCGTCGCGGCGCTCCTCCCGGCGGCGCCCGCGCTCTCGGCGGCGCTGTACGCGCACCGGGCCTGGGCCAAGGAACCGGACCTGAGCCCGGCCCGCCCGCTCTTCCGGGGCCTGCGCATGAACCTGCGCGACACGCTCGCGTGGTGGGTCCCGGTGCTGGCGCTGGCCACGGTCCTCGCCGTGAACGTGCTCTTCGCGGGCCAGGTCGCCGGCGGCGCGGTCCTGCGCCCGGTGTGCCTGGTGCTCCTCGTCGTGCTCGCCGTGTACTCGGGCCACCTGCTGACGGTGTCCTCGTTCTTCTCGTTCCGGTTCCGGGACGTGCTGCGGGTGGCGGCCGCGGAGTTCTTCCTCTCCTGGAAGTCCTCGCTCGGCGTCCTCCTGCTCCTCGCCGTCGCCGTGGGGACCGTGCTCATGAGCTCCGAGGCGGTGCTGCTCCTGCTCGCGTGGGCGTTCGCGGCGATGCTGTGGCTCGTGGTGCGGCCGGTCGTCGCCGACATCACGAAGCGCTTCACCGCCGAGTCCTAGCCGCGCGGCTCCTTGACCAGTTCGAGGAGGTGCGCGGCGGGGGAGTCGGGCCGGTTCCGCCCGGCCGACACCGCCGAGACCGTCCACTCTGGTGCGTCCTCGGCCGCGATCGGCAACGCCCGCAGCCCTTCCGCCTGCGGCTTGGCCGCCACATGGCGCGGCACCACCGCGATCCCGAGACCCCGGCAGACCAGGTCGAGCAGCGTGTGGACGTCGTTGACCGAGCTCCGGACGCGGCGGTGCACCCCGCGCGCGGCGAACGCGGCGTCGTTCAACGTCCGCATGCCCCACGACGGCCCGAAGTCCACGAACGCCTCGTCCGCCAGCGCCTCCCACCGCACCGACGCTTTCGCGGCGAGCGGGTGGTCGGGCGGCAGCAGCGCGAGCAGCGGCTCGCGGCCGAGCTCCAGGCGCGGCAGGCCGCTCAGGTGCCGGTCGGTGCCGACGAACGCGACGTCCAGCTCCCCGGCCCGCAGCAGCCCGATGAGGTCGTGGGAGCCCGACTGCACGAAGTGCGTCTCGACCCGCGGGTGCCTGCGGTGGAACCGGTCGAGCAGCGAGCCGATGTCGACCCCGCCGAGGCACTGCTCCGAGCCGATCCGCAGCGTCCCGGCGAGGTCCTTGCTGGCCTTGACGACCGCGTCGCGCGCTCCGGCGGCCTGCTCCAGCATCGCCCGCGCGTACGGCAGCAGCGCGAACCCGGCCTCGGTCGGCTCGACCCGCCTGGTCGTGCGGATGAACAGGCTCGTGCCCAGTTCCTCCTCGAGCCCGCGGATCGCCGCCGACAGGCCCGACTGCGAGATCCCCGTGAGCTCGGCGGCGCGAGTGAAGTGCCTCTCATCGGCGAGCGCGACCAGGTACTCCATCTGCCGCAGATCCATGAACGACGCCCCGTGCTTCTCAATCCCATGATTACCAGTTGTTGGACTTCTAGATTACCGGTACATAGCATCTACAGGGCGGCCCACCAGGGGCTCCGCGTTCACCGCTGCGGCGAGGAGAGACCGATGAAGACCTTCACCATGCCAGGCACCGACATCACCGCACCGAACGTGGTGCTCGGCCTGATGCGCATCCAGGAGAAGACGGACGAGGAGGTCCGCACGCTCGTCAAGACCGCGCTCGACTCCGGCATCACGTTCCTGGACCACGCCGACCTGTACGGCTCCTCCCGCCACGGCTGCGAGCGCCGCTTCGCCGAGGCCATGAAGCTCACGCCCTCCGAGCGCGAGCGGCTGGTCATCCAGACCAAGACCGGCATCATGCACCCCGGCCCGTACTTCGACTTCTCGTACGAGCACATCACCGAGTCCGTCGACGAGTCGCTGGCCGCGCTCGACACCGACTACCTCGACATCCTGCTGCTGCACCGCCCCGACGCGCTGGTCGAGCCCGAGGAGGTCGCCCGTGCGTTCGACGACCTGCACGCCGCGGGCAAGGTGCGCGCGTTCGGCGTCTCGAACCACACCGGCCGCCAAATGGACCTGCTGCGCAAGTACGTGAACCAGCCGATCGTGGCGAACCAGGTGCAGCTGTCGATCACCCACGCGCCCCTGATCGCCCAGGGCATCGCCGCGAACATGCAGGGCCTCGACCAGTCGGTGGTCCGCGACGACGGCATCGTCGACTACTGCCGCCTCCACGGCATCACGGTCCAGGCGTGGTCGCCGTTCCAGGCGGGCTTCTTCGACGGCCCGTTCCTCGGCTCCGAGCGCTACCCGGAGCTGAACGCCGTGATCGACCGGCTCGCCGCGAAGTACGACGTGCCGCCGATCGCGATCGCGGTCGCCTGGATCACCCGCCACCCGGCGCAGATGCAGGTCGTCATCGGCACGACCAACCCCGAGCGCGTCGCCGCCTCGGCGCTGGGCTCGGACGTCCCGCTGACGCGCCCGGAGTGGTACGAGCTGGTGCGCGCGGCGGGCTACACCGTGCCCTAGCACGTTCGGACACAGTGGATTAGCAGCGGATTTGTACACTGGGCGGGTTTCGGTGACCCGCCCAGGACAAGGACCCCCATGACCGCACCAGTGCCCGGCCCGGGGGCGCTCGTCTCGTACATCCGCACCGGCAGCCGCGAGGCCCGCATCGCCTACCGGGAGCTTCCGGAGAAGGAGCGGCTCGCGTACCACGCGACGGTCGAACGCGTCTTCGAGACCGCGATCGCGCACCACTGCGGCCTGTACCCTTCCCGGGAGGAGGTGTACGACCTGATCAAGCGGACGGGCGAGCGCCATCCGCAGTACGCGGGCGGCACCAGGCGCGTGATCCTCGCTCTTGTGGACGGTGCGTCGAGCGGGGGCATGAGCGTCAGGCAGGTCCTCACCGCCCAGCACCTCGTCATCCGCGAAGTCGCCAAACTCCACCCGGACTTCCTCGAAGCGGCCGAGACCATCGTCGAACCCGGCCTCGAGTTCACCGGCACCGACCGCCAGCACGCCGTCTCCGTGACGCTCCGCCTCGACGGCGGCCTCCATGCGCTCGAACTCCACCGCGGGGCCGAGCGGATGGGTGTCAAGACCCTCGCCACGTGCCTCGTCCGCGCCTGGGTCGAGGCCGAGAAGCAGCGCTGGATCCGCGCCAAGGAACTCGGCCGCCACGACGACTTCCCCGAGATCGGCTCCGGCAAGGGCGGCGGCGACGCCCACCGCCATGAGGCGTACTCCACCGGCGGCCTCTGCCGCGCCACAGTGGACCGCTACGGTCGGCTGCGCGCGTTCACCTTCATGCGCACCGCCCTCTTCGACGACGGCCGCCTCGCCCTCGCCGCCAAGATCCGCGAAGCCGTCACGAAGGCGCAGGCGGGGGCCGCCGCCGAGGCGAAGGCGGAGCTCGAAGCCTCACGCTGAGCGTCGCTTTCCTTGCGGCGCAGAGCGACGAGTGCGAGTCCGCCAGGTGGCTTGACCGGCCCCCGGGGTCGGGTGTGTCCGGATCTGAGCGCCCCCGGCATCCATGATGGCGGACGGGTGTGACATCCCCGCTAGACGCTTGCGGCGATCGCGTCGGCGACCTCGTCGAGGCGGGCCTCTCGGGAGGCCTTGACCAGGACGACGTCGCCGGGGGCGAGATGGGCGCGCAGCCAGTCGATCGCCGCCGCGTTGTCCGCCAACGCGATCGTTTGAGCGCCAACCCCGGCGGCGACCGGCCGGGTCGTCCCGTCGACCGCGTCCGCCACGTCGGCCCGCGCCTCGGCATGCTGCCTCGCCCCGGCGGCGATCAGTTGCGACAAGCCGCCGACCGCCAGCACCATGTCCGCCTTCGCGCCGGCGTACCGGCCGAGCGCGACGTGCTCGGCCTCGCTCGCGTCCCCCAGCTCCGCCATGTCGCCGAGGACGGCGATGCGCCGTCCGCCCTCGAACGAGGCGAGCGCGTCCAAGGCGGCGCGGCCCGAGTCCGGGTTGGCGTTGTAGGAGTCGTCGAGCAGTGTGATCCCGCTCGGGAGATCACGCAACTCCATGCGCCCCTTCGAGAGGGAAGCGTCGGCCAGCGCGGCGGCGGCCGCATCGAGCGGGACGCCCGCGGCCAGCCCCGCCGCCACCGCGGCGGCCGCGTTGAGCGCCTGGTGCGCCCCGATGAACGGCAGCGCGACCCGCGCCGAGCCCCCGGCGGTCCGCAGCGTGAACGCCGGTCGGCCGAGCCGGTCCAGCTCCAGGTCGACCACCCGCACGTCCGCTTCCCGAGCGCGGCCGAACGTCAGGACCGGGCCGTCGGTGAGCGAGCGCATCGCCGTCACGGCGGGGTCGTCGGCGTTGAGCACCGCTGTCCCGTCGGGCGCCAAGCCCCGCACCAGTTCTCCCTTCGCCTCGGCGATCGCCTCGCGCGTGCCGAAGTAGCTCAAGTGCGCCTGGCCGACGTTGAGCACCACCGCGACATCGGGCGGCACCAGCGCCGCGAGCAACGCGATGTCGCCGACCCGGCGCGCCCCCATCTCCAAAGCGAGGCAACGGGTCCCGGCGTCGGCGCGGAGCATCGTCACCGGCACCCCGAGCTCGTTGTTCATCGACCCGGCCGTGGCGATCGTCGGCGCGCTGCTCGCGAGCACGGCCCCGACCAGGTCCTTGGTGCTGGTCTTGCCCTGTGAGCCGGTGACGCCGACGACCGTGAGGCCGTCGCGGAGCCGCGCGATCACATGCGCCGCAAGGGTCTGCAGCGCCGCCTGCGCATCGGCGACGACGACCGTGGGCAGCTTCGTCGGCCGCGACCCGAGGACGGCCACGGCCCCGGCGTTCCCGGCCTGTCCGGCGTAGTCGTGGCCGTCGGCGTGCTCGCCGTCGAACGCGACGAAGAGCCCGCCCGGCTCGGCCAAGCGTCCGTCGAGTACCGCCGGGGCGGTCACCTCGACGTCCTCGCCGGAGGTCGTGCCGCCCGTGATCGCGGCGATCTCGCGGAGGCTGAGCGGGATCATGCGCGCCCCCTGTCAGTGTCTCGGTTCATGCGCACAGTCAAGGCGGCCCGGCCTATCGCGGGCGTATCGAAAACGCCATACGCTCCTGTAACGCCGCGTCCCGTTGACTCCTCGCATGCTCAAGAGTGAACCGGTCGGCATCACGGCCTACGGGTGCGGCGAGGACGAGGCGGCGCTGTTCCGCGAGCGGGCGGCGTCCTTCGGCGTCGCCCTCTCCCTCACCGCCGCACCGTTGAGCGAGGCCAACGCGGACCTCGCGGCGGGGAACCGGTGCGTCAGTATCGGCCACAAGACCCGCGTCACCGGGGCCGCGCTGCGCGCGCTCGCCCGCGCCGGCGTCGCGTACGTCTCGACCAGGAGCATCGGCTACAACCACATCAGCGTCCAGTACGCGCGGAGCCTCGGCATCGAGGTCGGCAACACCGCGTACTCCCCGGACAGCGTCGCCGACTACACGCTGATGCTCATGCTGATGGCCGTCCGCCACGCGAAGTCCACGGTCCTGCGCGCCGAAGTCCACGACTACCGGCTCCACGAGACGCGCGGCAGGGAACTGCGGGACCTGACCGTGGGCGTCGTCGGCACCGGCCGCATCGGCGCGGCCGTCATCGACCGCCTGCGCGGCTTCGGCTCCCGCGTCCTCGCCCACGACAACACCCCCAAGACCGACGCCGAGTACGTGCCCCTCGACGACCTGCTGCGCCGCAGCGACATCGTCACCCTCCACACCCCGCTCAACGCCGGTACGCACCACCTCCTCGACCGGGAGCGCCTCTCGCGGATGCGTCGCGGCGCGTACGTCGTCAACACCGGGCGCGGCGCGCTCGTCGACACCGAGGCCCTGCTCTCGGCCCTGGAGAACGGCAGGCTCGGCGGCGCGGCCCTCGACGTGCTCGAAGGCGAGGAGGGCGTGTTCTACACCGACCGGCGCGGCACGCCCGTCGACGGCAAACCGCTGCCGCGCCTCCAGCAGCTGCCCAACGTGATCATCAGCCCGCACACCGCCTACTACACCGACCACGCGCTCAGCGACACCGTCGCGAACTCCATCGCGAACTGCGTGCGATTCGAAGAGAGGAACCAGCATGGCTAAGTTGCAGATCGGCATCGTCTTCGGCGGCCGCTCCGAGGAGCACCCCGTCTCGGTCAAATCGGCGCGGGAGGTCGCCGAGAGCCTCGACCCCGCCAAGTACGAGCCGTACTGGATCGGCATCACCGAGGACGGCGCGTGGCGGCTCTGCGACGGCCCCGGCCCCGGTTGGGAGGACGGCCGCCCGGCCGTCATCTCGCCCGACCGCACCCGCCCCGGCCTGCTCGTCCTCGACGAGCGCGAGACGATCCGCCTCGACGTCGTCCTGCCCGTGCTCCACGGCAAACTCGGCGAGGACGGCGCGATCCAGGGCCTCCTCGAACTCTCCGGCATCCCGTACGTCGGCTGCGACGTCCAGAGCTCCGCGCTGTGCATGGACAAGACCCTCACCTACCTCGTCGTGCGCGAGGCCGGGATCGCCGTGCCCGACTTCTGGACCCTCGACGCCGACGAGAAACCCGAGAAGCCGCTGCCGTACCCGGTCTTCGTCAAACCCGCCCGCTCCGGCTCCTCCTTCGGCGTCACCAAGGTGACCCGTGAAGCCGACCTGGCCGAGGCGATCGCCACCGCCAGGCGGTACGACGCGAAGGTCCTCATCGAAGCGGCCGTCGACGGCAGCGAGATCGGCTGCGCCGTCCTCGGCAACGGCGAGCTCTTCGCTTCGGAGGTCGACCGCGTCGCGCTCTCCCACGGCTTCTTCCGCATCCACCAGGAGGACGCGCCCGAGACCGGCTCCGAGAACGCCGCGTTCATCGTCCCCGCCGACATCCCCTCCGACTCGCGCGCGCTCGTGCGCGAGACCGCGAAGGCCGTCTACCGCGCCCTCGGCTGCCGGGGCCTGGCCCGCGTGGACCTGTTCCTCAAACCGGACGGCACGGTCGTCCTCAACGAGGTGAACACCATGCCCGGCTTGACCTCCTACAGCCGCTATCCGAGAATGATGGCGGCCTCGGGACTGCCTCTCGCCGAGGTGGTCGACCGGATGGTCGCGCTGGCGCTGGAGGGAACGGCCGTTGCGGGATGACTTCGCCTACGTGGACGAACTGGTGCCCGGCATCCGCTGGGACGCGAAGTACGCCACCGCCGACAACTTCACCGGCGCCCCGGTCGACGGCTACCTGAACGGCCGCGTCGTCGGCACCCGCGCGCTGTGCGCGGCCCTCCTCGCCGCCCAAGGGAAGGCGGCGGCGGTCGGCTTCGGCCTGCTCGTGTGGGACGCCTACCGCCCGCAGCGCGCCGTCGACCGCTTCCGGGAATGGACCGAGCAGCCCGAGGACGGCCGGACCAAGGCCCGCCACTACCCGAACATCGACAAGTCCGAGATGTTCGCGAAGGGCTACGTCATCGCCCGGTCGGGCCACTCCCGGGGCGGCACCGTCGACCTGACCCTCTGCGACCCTGCCACCGGCGAACCGGCCCCGATGGGCGGCGGCTACGACCTCATGGACGAGGTCTCACACCACGCCTTCGACGGACTCACCGCGACCGAGGCCCGCAACCGCCGCCGCCTCAAGTCCATCATGGAGTCCTGCGGATTCCGCCCGTACCAGTACGAGTGGTGGCACTACACCCTGAAGGACGAGCCCTATCCGGACACGTACTTCGACTTCCCCGTCGCCTAGGCGCCCCTGAGCGCCGGCTCCCGGTCGGGGGCGTGGAGGCGCAGGGACTCCTGTTCGGCCGGGTCGGTCCGGGCGACGAGGGCGGTGACGTCCTCGTCGCCGACGACGGGCTGGTGGAGGACGCCCGGCGGGATGTAGACCATGTCGCCGGGCTCGAGGTCGGCGAGGTGCTCGAGCTCGTCGCCGTAGCGGATCTGGTGGCGGCCCGCGAGGACGTAGATCGCCGACTCGTGGCCGTCGTGCATGTGGGGGACCGTCTCGGTGTGCGCCTCGATGAACACCCGGTGGAGGCACAACCGCTGCGACCCCACCGACTCCCGGGAGACCCCCGCGGAGAACCGACCGCCCTGGGCACCTGTGTAAGTGCCGTTCTCGCTCTTCATGATGACCACGTTCACGGCCACACCATATCGGCATCCGCGCGGCGCGGCGGCCTTCTCGAGGTCGCCCGGTGTGTCCCGTGTGTCCGTTTTCGGTGCGGGCGGTCCCTCGCGGATGACACGGGGGACCGCCCGTCGCGGCGATCGGCGCTTACGCGTTCGCGATCAGGTCGATGGACTGCTCACGGGTGTAGTACTCGGTCACGGCCGCCATGGCCTCCTCGAGGGTGATGCTGCCGTCGCCGTCGCGGTCGACCGACTGGAGTTCCTTCTCGACGACCCGCGTGTTCGAGCCCATGGCCTGGAGCGCCCTGGCCCACTCCTCGACCGAGACGCTGCCGTCGCCGTCGACGTCGGCGATCGCGATGACGCTCTGGACCCAGGGGCGCGCGATCGCGTCGAACCCTTCGGGGTTGTCGAGCAGCCGCACCTCGGCGCCCTCGATGAACTCGCCCTCGCTGATCGAACCCGACCCGTCGGCGTCGGTGGCCTCGGCCAGCCCGACGAAGAACCGCTGTGCCCCTTCGAGGATGGCCGACGCCTTCGGCGAGCCCTCGGGGATCGCGAACTCCTCGATGACGCGGCGGGCCATCGCCTCGAAGTCGGCGGCGGTGACCTCGCCGTCGCCGTCGACGTCGAAGGTCGCGAACCGGCTGCGCATCTTCGCACGGTAGTCGTTCTGGCTCATGGAGTCTCCTTCTGTGCAGTGCTGTTCCTTGCCACAGAACAGTTTGCGGTCCTCCACGGCCTCCGCGCGGGAGCACGGGCCGACCGTCCCCGCGTGTCGCGGAATCGGACACGTGCACAGTCGCTACGCGGATTCGGCCGCCGGCAGGCGGACCTCCACGCGTAGGCCGCCCTCTGCGCGGGCCGTGAGAGTGAGCCTGCCGTCGTGGGCGCGGACCACGTTGTCGACGATCGCCAGGCCGAGCCCGACCCCCGCGTGGTCGCTGCGGACCCGCCGCGCTCCGCGCTGGAACGGCTCGGTCAGCGTCGCCACCAGATGCGGCGTGAGCCTCGCCCCGGTGTTCTCGACCGTCAGGGTCACGCCGTCAGGGTCGGATGCGGACTCGATCCACACCACGCCGTCCTCGGTGACGTTGTGCACGATCGCGTTGTGCAGCAAGTTCACCGCCACCTGCAGCAGCAGCGCCGGAGAGCCGGCCGCCGTGGCGACCTTGCCCGACACGCGGACGTCGACGCCGCGCCGCTCCGCGAGGGGGAGCAGCGTCTCGGCGGCCTCCTCGGCGACGAGCGACAGGTCCACCGGCTCGCGGGTGAACGCGCGCTGGCCGCTGCGGCTGAGCAGCAGCAGCGCCTCGGTGAGGTCGATCGCCCTGGCGTTCACGAAATGCAGTCGCTCGATCAGCTCCTCCGAACCCGGCGCGGGGTCGCGCCCGGCCACGTCGAGCAGCGTCTGCATCGTCGCCAGCGGAGTCCGCAGCTCGTGTGAGGCGTTGGCGGCGAACCGCTGGTGCTCGCCCACATGCGCCTCGAGCTGCTCCAGCATCGAGTCGAACGCGTCGGCCAGCTCGCGGAACTCGTCGCGGCGGCCCGGCATCCGGATCCGGTGCGCGAGCTCCCCGCGCGCGGCGACACGGGTCGCCGCGGCGATCTGGTTGAGCGGCTTCAGCATCCGGCCCGCGAGCAGCCAGCCGCCGACGAGCCCGATGACCAGCAGGAAGGCCATCAGGATCGCCGCCTTCGGAGCGAAGGCGCGCCACAGGTCCATGCGGCCGGGGACGAAGAACGTGGGCGGACACCGGCCACCCGTGCCCGGCTCGCACGGCTCGCCGAGGGTGATCGCTTCGCGCGGCACATAGCGCAGCAGGAACAGCCAGATGACCGCGAGCACCAGCACTCCCACGATGAGCAGGAGCGCGGCATAGCTGACGGTGAGCTTGAGCCGGACGCTCGGCCCGGGCCGCCTATCCACGCGCGACTTCGATCCGGTACCCGACCCCCGGCACCGTGGCGATCACCCACGGCTCGCCGAGCCGCTTGCGCAGCGCCGAGACCGTGATGCGCACGGCGTTCGTGAACGGGTCGGCGTGCTCGTCCCACGCCCGCTCCAGCAGGTCCTCGGCGCTCACCACCCCGCCCTCGGCCGCGACCAGGACCTCCAGCACCGCGAACTGCTTCCTCGTGAGCGCCACGTACTTCCCGTCCCGGAAGACCTCCCGCCGGAACGGGTCGAGGCGCAGCCCCGCGAGTTCCCGCACCGGCGGCCGGTGGTGCGCCCGCCTGCGGTCGAGCGCCCTGAGCCGGAGCACGAGTTCCTTGAGCGCGAACGGCTTCGTGAGGTAGTCGTCCGCGCCCAGCTCGAACCCGGAAGCCTTGTCGTCGAGCCGGTCCGCCGCAGTGAGCATCAGGATCGGCATGCCGGTGCCCGACGCCACGATGTGCTCGGCGACCTCGTCGCCCGAAGGCCCGGGGATGTCGCGGTCGAGCACCGCGATGTCGTAGGCGTTCACGCTCAGCAGCTCCAGGGCGGCGTCGCCGTCCCCGGCGATGTCGGCGGCGATGGCCTCCAACCGGAGCCCGTCGCGGATGGCCTCTGCCAGATAGGGTTCGTCCTCGACGATCAGCACACGCATAATGCCCACGATGCTACGGACCCGCGCCTATCGCGGGCATATCGAAAACCGCTAACGCGCTCACAACACCGCCGGGCCTGTACTGGGCGCATGACCCACAGCCTCGCACCTCGCACCATGACCCGCCTGCGCCGGAGCCTCGCCGCCAGCGCGCTGGCCCTGCTCGCGGCGCTCGCCCGGGCTCTCGGCTACCGGCTCCTGCGCGTCCGCGACCGGGGCGCTCTCGGCGTCGCGGACGGGGCGGTCCCGTACCGGACGACGGTCTTCGACGACGCGGTCGCGGGCGTCGCCAACCTCGATCCGGCTCTCCTCGCCGCGCTGCGGCTGGCCGCCGCCGACGCCGCGCGCGAGGGCGTCGTCCTCTACGTCAACAGCGGCTGGCGTTCCCCGGAGTACCAGCGGCAGCTGCGCCGCGAGGCGGTCGCCGAGTACGGCTCGGAGGAGGCCGCCTCCCGCTGGGTGTCCACTCCGGAGACTTCGGCGCACGTCGCCGGGCACGCGGTCGACATCGGTCCGCCCACGGCCGCGGCGTGGCTGTCGGAGCGCGGGGCCGCCTACGGGCTCTGCCGGATCTACCGCAACGAGCCGTGGCACTACGAGCTGCGGCCGGAGGCGGTCGAGCACGGCCCGCCTCCCATGTACGCCAACCCTTCCGAGGATCCGCGGATGCGGCGGCGGGCGGCCTGACCCGGCCGGTCCGGTGACCGCGCCGGGTTTACACAGCCTCAGTAATATGTTACATACTACTGAGTGATATATCACGTGTCACATACCACTGGGCTCGTGACGACCACCCATCCGAAAGGCCGCCCCCGTGCAGCGACATCCCGCAACCCCCGGCAAGGAGCGTGGAAAATGAAGGCGCTCAAGGCAAACCACGGAAGGGCGGCCATCGCCGCCCTGTCCCTCACCGCCGTCCTCATCGGATCCAGTCCGGCCCTCGCGGCCGAGACCGCGATTCCCGTCAGCCCGGACGGCACCGTCACCGCCGACCCCGCCTACGACGGCCCCCAGATCACCGAAGTCCGCGTCATCAACGAAGGCCGCTTCCTCGAGATCTACTGGGACCGCTACGTCGACGAAGAGGCCGCCGTCAGCCCCGCCAACCTCACCCTCCACAATGGCGACAAGTCGATCGAACTCCAGGCCAAACCCGCCACCGGCCCCACCGACACCATCTTCTTCGACAAGGACAACAAGCAGATCGCGGCCACCGCCGCCAACAGCATGGCGCGCCTCCCCGACGACCTCCACCTCTCCAGCGTCGCCTACACCGGCACGATCGACCCGGACCAGCCGCTCACCCTCACCGTCACCGGCTCGAACATCCAAGACGCCCAAGGCAAGACCGCCAAAGACGCCGCCTACACCGGCGTCCCGGTCCTCGACTACTACACGCAGCACGTCACCACCGCCACAGGCATCGACATCAAGGCCGGACCCCGCGTCGACCCCGCCACCCTCGACCTCGCCGCCACACAGGTCGACGTCCAGCTCGGCCGCGACGACAACGGCATCGCCGACACGATGGCCGACTACGGCTGCTCCCTCGCCGTGTACGCCGCCCGCGAGAACGCCTACCTCGTCCCCGAGCACCGCGGCGGCTACGACCCCGAGATGTACGACGTCGAAGGCTACGGCGGCAGCGAGTGGAACAACTGCGTCTCCTCCATCTCCGAACGCAACGTCCTGCGCACCAGAGGAAACGAGAACGACTTCCTCAACACCCGCTACACCAACGAGAACATCCTGATCCACGAGTTCGGCCACGCCGTCCGCCTCGTCGGCATCGAGACCCAGGACGACAAGGCCCTCTCGGACGAGCTCTACGCCGTCTACGAGAACGCCTACAACACCGGCCGCTGGCCCAACACCTACGCCATCGGCAACATCGACGAGTACTTCGCGACCCTCTCGACCGTCTGGTTCGACAACATGGCCGAGAAGCCCGACTGGACCGACGGCGTCCGCAGCCCCATCAACACCAGGGCCGAACTCAAGGAGTACGACCCCGAGGCCTACGCGTTCTTCGCCAAGGTCTACCCCGCCGACCTCACCCTGCCGTCACCATGGGACATCCCCGGACCCGACGTCCACCACGGCGACTACACCGAACCGCCCCAGCTGCCCGAACGCGAGACCGCCGAGGACGTCGACTTCGACACCGACGCCTTCCGCATCGCCACCGACAGCCTCGGCACCGAGTTCCAGATCGACCAGTACGCCGGCGACCCCGATCACCCCGAACGCGACATGGTCGTCTGGGCCAAATGGGGCGGCGGCGTCTGGGACCTCGACTACGCCGACGGGACGTACACGGTCAACGCCGCCGACGGCAGCGGCGTCCTCACCGCCCTCTCCGACACCGAGACCGCTTACGCCGGGCTCGCACCCGACCCCGACGACCCCGCCCAGCGATGGGCCTTCGTCCCGGACACCGCCACCGCGGCCAACCTCTACGACGGCACCCTCGTGAACGCCGCCAACGGCCGCGCGCTGGCCCTGGACGGCCGCGCCGAATCCGGTACCTCCCTCCACCTCGTCGAACCCGGCCAGGGCACACGCTGGCTCCTGGAGGACACCACCCGCACGACCGCTCAGGGCACGGCCGCCTACCTCGTCCCCGAGGCCGACACGACCGCGCCCGAACTCGCCTACGCGTGGAACCGGAACCGCGTGACGTTCGAGGCGACCGACGACGGCTCGGGCGTCGCCTCCATCGAATACCGCGTCAACGGCGGCGCCTGGACCACCTACGACAAGGCGATCCGGGTCCGCCCGTTCGACACCGTCGAGGCCCGCGCCACCGACAACGCCGGGAACACCTCCGGCATCGTCACCGTGACGCGGGGGCATTAGCCGCGAGCGCGGGTCGATGTCGTACCCGTCTGGGATGCTCGGGCCATGGAGATGGACCTGCAAGTGACGATCGACTGCGCCGACCCGCAGCGAATGGTGGCCTTCTGGGCGGAGGCGCTGGGCTATGAGCCCGAGCCTCCGCCCGAGGGCCACGCCACCTGGCGCGCCTACTGGGTGTCCGTGGGCGTACCGGACGACGAGCTGCCGCCCGACGGGGGCGACGTCTGCGATTCGCTCGTCGACCCCGCCGGTCGCGGCCCCAGAGTGTGGTTCCAGCAGGTCCCGGAGCCGAAGACGAGCAAGAACCGCTGGCACTTCGACCTGAAGGTCGGCGGCGGACGCGGCGTCCCCCGCGACGTCCGCAAGGAGCGGGTCACCGCGACCGTGGAACGCCTCGTCAAGGCCGGAGCCACCCTGCAGCGCATCAACGACGACCCGGACTCCGGCCATTACGCCGCCGCCATGAAGGACCCCGAAGGGAACGAGTTCGACATCGTCTGACGCCCGGGAAAACCGATTGCCGTCGCGGCGCGACCGAAGGAGACTGGGCCGCAGACGAAAGGGGCGACGATGGAGACCGCGGCGCGCGAACGGGCGGTGGCCGCCGCTAAGGCGGTCGCCGAGTCCTTCGGCCTCCGCGCCGACGACGCGGTCGTCCTGAACGACTCCAACAAGCTCACGCTGCGGCTCATGCCCTGCGACACGGTCGCCCGCGTCGCACCCCTCGAACACCGTGCCGTGCAGTTCGAGATCGACATCGCGCAGCGGCTCGCCGAGGCCGACTGCCCGGTCGCCGCGCTCGACCCTCGGATCGAGCCGCGCGTCCACACCCGCGACGGCTGCAACATCACCTTCTGGACCCACTACGAGCCCGTCTCCGCCGAGTCCATCCCGCCCGCCGAGTACGCCCGCGCGCTCGGAAAACTCCACACGGGCATGCGAACCATCGACATCGCCGCGCCCCACTTCACCGACAGGGTCGACGAAGCGCAGCAGATCCTCGCCGACCGCCGCATCAGCCCCGACCTCCCCGAACCGGAACGCGCCCTCCTCGCCGACACCCTCGAACGCCTCCGGCGTGCAACCGCCGAGAGCGGCAAAGACCAACTGCTCCACGGCGAACCGCACCCCGGCAACCTCCTCGCCACCGAGCACGGCCCGCTCTTCATCGACTTCGAGACCTGTTGCTACGGCCCCGTCGAATTCGACCTCGCCCACGCCCCCGACGCCCTCGCCGAGCACTACCCGGGCGCCGACCTCGAACTCCTGCACCAGTGCCGCATGCTCATGCTCGCCATGATCATCACGTGGCGCTGGGACAAGGACGACCAGCTCCCGGGCGGCCGCGACCTCGGAGCCGAATGGCTCGACCAGCTCCGAGCCGCACTCGACGCGAACTGACCCACTACGCCGGAAGTCGTACACCGGAACCCGGATAACCCCCTCGGGGTATCCGAAACCGTCGACTGTTGATCGACGCCGACGCCCCCTTCGCACGGCATGCTGGTGGCACCGCCCCGAGACCGCCTGGGCGGCAGCACCATCGGAACGGAGAACCATGAGGCCGCTCGACAGCACCGACCCCGGACAGTTCATCGCCGACTTCTACACCTCGCTCACCCGCGAACTGCTCGGCAGCGACGAGGACGCGGCCCTGGTCGTCGACCGCTTCCACACCCCCGACATCGTCCAGGTCGCCGACGGGCACCGCATCGACCGGCAGAAGCTCATCGACCACACCCGGCCCGTCCGCAAGAACCGGCCCACGATCCGCATGGAAGTCCACGAAGCCGTCGCGGACGGCGACCGCATCGCCGCCCGCTACACCATGCACACCTCTCAGCGCGGCAAGGACTTCGCCACCGTCGTGCACTTCTTCGGCCGATTCGCACCCGACGGGCGCATGAGCGAAGCGCACATGCTCACGCGCGCGGTGACCGACCCGGCAGCCACGGGCGGCGCCTCCCGCTAACTCCGCGAGCCGCCCGTTCGCCAGCGCGATGCGGTGGTCCGCTTCAGCCGCGTCCTCGGGGTCGTGGGTCGCGTGCACCACGGTGACGCCCCGCTCGCGCTCCTCGGCAAGGATGGCGGCGATGACCGTCTTGGCCTCGGCGTCGAGCCCGGTCGTCGGCTCGTCGAGGAGGAGCAGCTCCGCCTGCTGCGCGATCCCCTGCGCCAGGAGGACCCGCTGGCGCTGCCCGCCCGAGAGGGTGCCCAGCCGCCGGTCGGCGAGGTCGGCCACGCCGAGCCGGTCCATGCACTGGTCAACGATCGCCCGGTCCTCCCGGGTGAGCCTTCGCCATGCCCCGCGGTGCGCCCACCGGCCCATGGACACGGTCTGCCGCACGGTCACCGGCAGCGCGTCGGAGACCTCGCTGCGCTGCACCACGAGCGCCGCGCGGCCCGCGTACGTGCGCCGCAGCGTCCCCGACGCCAGCGGGTGCGTCCCGGACAGCACGCCCAGCAGCGTCGACTTGCCTGAGCCGTTGTGCCCGGTGAGGGCGGTCGTGCGACGCCTCGGGATCGCGACGGTCACGTTGTGCAACACGACTGTCGCTCCATGGCGTGCGGTCGCGCCATCAAGTTCGATCACGTTCGACATGTCGTGGATCACTCCGAATCTCATTTGTTATTGCAAATGATTATCACTATAGTTCACGCCGTGGAATGGTTGACCAACCCCTTCGAAGTCGGATTCGTGGCCCGCGCCCTCTGGGGCGGCCTGCTCGTCTCGGCCATATGCGGACTCGCCGGAACCTGGGTCGTCCTGCGCGGCATGGCCTTCATGAGCGACGCCATGTCGCACGGCATGATGCCCGGCGTCGCCGTCGCCGCACTCCTCGGCGGCAACCTCCTCATCGGCGCTGCCCTCAGCGCCCTCGCCATGGCCCTCGGCGTCACCGCCCTCACCCGCAACCGCCGCCTCACCCACGACACCGGCATCGGCCTCCTCTTCGTCGGCATGCTCGCAGTGGGCGTCATCATCGTCTCCCGCTCCCAGTCCTTCGCCGTCGACCTCACCGCCTTCCTCTTCGGCGACGTCCTCGCCGTCAAACCGGCCGACCTCCTCGTCCTCGCCGCCGCGCTCGCAGTCGCACTCGCCCTCACCGTCGCCTGCCACCGGGCCTTCACCGCCCTCGCCTTCGACCGCCGCAAAGCCGCCACCCTCGGCATGCGCCCCGGCCTCGCCCAAGCCCTCATGATCGCCCTCCTCACCCTCGCCATCACCGCGTCCTTCCACGTCGTCGGCACCCTCCTCGTCTTCGGCCTCCTCATCGCCCCGCCAGCGGCGATGACCCTGTGGGCCAACCGGATCCCCGTGATCATGGCCGGCGCGACCCTCCTCGGCGCCGCCGCGACCGCAGGCGGACTCCTCATCTCCTGGCACTACGGGACGGCCGCCGGAGCCACCATCGCCGCGCTCGCCGTCGCCTGCTTCTTCGCCTCCGCACTGGCCGCGCTGGCGCGCGACCGGTTCCCGTTCCGACCCTCCCCCCCTGAAAGGACACTGAATGCCCCGGTCCACCAGAACCCGAGCGGTGGCCGCGCTCAGCGGATGCGCGCTCCTCGCGGGCTGCTCCGCCGGAGCCGACGAACCGGCCGCCGAGCCCTCGCCCACCCCGCACGGCTACGTCGAAGGCGCCGAAGAGGCCGCTGAAGCGCAATGGCGGCTCGTCATCGCCGAAGCCTCCACAGGGGACGTCTACCTCTTCGACCCGGTCACCGAGGAGCCCGCCGCGCTCGCCCGAGTCGACGCGCCGCAGCAGGCGGCCTCCGACGGCCGCTTCGTCTACCTCACGGGCGCAACCGGAACGCATGTCGTCGACAGCGGCGTCTGGACCGTCGACCACGGCGACCACGTGCACTATTACAAGACCGACCCGAGCGACCTCGGCGAACTCGACGGCACCGGCTTCGCCCCGGTCGGCGACCCGGCCGTCACGGTCATGAACGGCGCAGACGGCGCTATGCCGCTCGACCGCGCAGCCCTCGAAGCGGGCGAGATCGAGCCGACCGCCGACCTCACCGCGGAGGTCGCGCTCCCGTACGACAAGCGGCTCCTCGCCGTCGCCGACGGCGCTGTCCAGGTGCTCGGCCGCGACGGCACGGCCGAGACCGAGCTGGCCGAGCCCTGCGCCGGGGCCCGTTCGCCCGCGGTCACCAGCCGCGGCGCGGTCTTCGCGTGCGACGACGGCGCGCTGCTCATCACCGGCGAAGGCGAGCTGACGGCGGAGAAGATCCCGTACCCCGAAGGCGACGGCGTCGAAGGCGGCTTCCACCACCGCCCCGGCACCCCGGTGCTCGCCGCGCGCGCCGCATCCGGCGGCGTGCTCGTCCTCGATGTCAAAGCGCGCCAATGGACCGCGCTCGACACCCCCGAACCGGTCGCGCTCGCCGCGACCGGCGAGGACGCGCCGGTCCTCGTGCTCGCGCAAGACGGCGTGCTGCGCTCCTACGACCCCGCCACGGGCGGCGAACTCGCGCAGACCGAGCTGATGCAGATCAGCGAAGGCGACACGCCGACGATCCAGGTCGACACGGCCCGCGCCTACGTCAACGACCCGACCGGCACGGCCGTCCACGAGATCGACTACCGCGACGACCTGCGCCTGGCCCGCACCTTCGACCTCGACTTCCGGCCCGACACCATGGTGGAGACCGGATGGTAGCCGCACTCACGCGACGCGCACTGGTGTCGCTCCCACTCCTCGCCGTCGCCTCCGCCTGCACCGCAAGCGGTTCCGATCGGTCCGGCATCGTCGTCACCACCAACATCCTCGGCGACCTCGTCCGCAACGTCGTCGGCGACCAGACCGAGGTCACGGTGCTCATGGAGGCCGGGGCCGACCCGCACTCCTTCGGCGTCTCCGCTCAGCAGGCGGCCTCCCTCGAACAGGCGGCGCTCCTGGTGCACAACGGCCTCGGACTCGAAGAGGGCGTGCTCAGCCACGTCGAGGCGGCCGTCGCCGCAGGCGTGCCCGACCTCGCCGTGGGCGAGCTGGTCGACCCGATCGACTACACCTCCGACGAGTCCGCCGGGCAGCCCGACCCTCACTTCTGGACGGACCCCGTGCGTGTCGGCGAGGCCGTCGACATCATCGCCGAGCAGGTGGTCGAGCACGTCCCGGGCATCGACGCCGACGAGGTCAGGGCCAGCGCCGAGGCCTACCGGGCGCAGGTCGACCAGGTGCACGCGACCACTGCCGAGCAGTTCGGCCGCATCCCCGCCGAGCACCGCAAGCTCGTCACCAACCACCACGTCTTCGGCTACCTGGCGCAGCGCTACGACTTCGAGGTCATCGGCGCGGTCATCCCGAGCGGGACCACGCTGGCCTCGCCCAGCAGCTCCGACCTGAAGTCCCTGGCCGACGCCGTCGCCGCCTCCGGCGTGCCCGTGGTGTTCGCGGACTCCTCGCAGCCCGAACGGCTCATCGAGGCCATGGCCGAGGAGACCGGCCTCGACATCGCGATCATCCCGCTGTTCACCGAATCGCTCTCCGAGCCCGGCCAAGGCGCCGGGACCTACCTCGAGATGGCCGCGAGCAACGCCGAGGCGATCGCCGAAGCGCTCGCGCCGCAATGACCGACGCCCTTCCCGTCAATCCCCGAGAAATAAGGATGCACATGAGAACCCGCACACTATGGGTGCCCACCCTCCTCGCCACCGGCCTCGTACTCGCCGCATGCGGCGGGCCGGCCGAGGAGTCCTCCGAAGACGACCGACCGGCCATCGAGGTCGCCGACCCCGTGGTCGTCACGTACGACGGCGGCCTCTACGTACTCGACGGCAACACCCTCGAAGTCAAGCAGGACATCCCCTTGGAGGGCTTCAACCGGATCAACGCCGCGGGCGACGGGCAGCACGTCCTCGTCTCGACTTCGACCGGCTTCCGCGTCCTGGACGCGACCGCCGCGGCACTCTCCGAAGACGAGTTCGCCGCCGCCGAACCCGGCCACGTGGTCGACCACGCGGGCACGACCGTGCTCTTCGCCGACGGCAGCGGCGAAGTCACGCTCTTCGACCCGCAGGACCTCGGCGACGGCCTGCCCGAGGCCGAGACCTACACCACCGCCGAACCGCACCACGGCGTCGCGGTCGAGCTGGCGAACGGCGAGCTGGTGGTGACCCTCGGCAACGAGGAGACCCGCAGCGGCGCACTGGTGCTCGACGCCGAACGCAACGAGATCGCCCGCAGCGAGGAATGCCCGGGCGTGCACGGGGAGTCGGCCGCCGCGAACGAGACGATCGTCCTCGGCTGCGAGAACGGCGTCCTGGTCTACCGCGACGGGGCGTTCACCAAGATCGCCAGCGCCGACGAGTACGGCCGCACCGGCAACACGCGCGGGCACGAGGACTCGCCGTACGTCCTCGGCGACTACAAGGTCGACCCTGAGGCCGAACTGGAACGCCCCGAACGGATCTCGATCATCAACACCGAGACTGCCGAGATGACGCTGCTCGACCTGGGCACCAGCTACAGCTTCCGCTCGCTGGCCCGCGGCCCGCAGGGCGAGGGCCTGGTGCTCGGCACCGACGGCGCGCTCCACGTCATCGACATGGCCGGAGCGGCGGTCACACAGTCGATCCCGGTCGTCGGCGCGTGGGAGGAGCCGATCGAGTGGCAGGAGGCCCGTCCGACGGTCTTCGTGCGCGGCGGCACGGTCTACGTGACCGAGCCGGCGACCTCGAAGATCTTCGCCGTCGACCTCGCCTCCGGCACGGTCGCCGCCGAGGCGGAGCTTCCCAGCCCGGCGAACGAGCTGACCGGCGTCTGACCGGCGCGAACCCGGCCCGCCGCGAGCACCGCACCTGGCGCTCGCGGCGGGCCGCTCGCTATCCGGACTCGGCGAGCCTGTGGCCGATGAGGGCGAGGTTCTGGATCGTGGCGAGGCCGCACTGGGCGGCGTCGTTGGTGGAGAGGGTGCGGGCTTCGTCCACTGGGGAGAGCACATGGGGCGGGAGGATGCGGACCGCCTGGAACGCCTCCTCTCCCATGAACTCGCCTCCGGCGAAGTAGGCCCGCCAGGCGTGGTCGGCGAGGGTGGCGCTGCCGGTCCGGTCGGCGGCGTAGGCCGTGAGCCGGGAGTGGGCCTGCTCGAGGTGGATGCCCGAGGGCGCTTCGCCGAGCTCGGCCCGCTGCTCTTCCGGCGAGGCGAGGTAGAGGCGACAGTACTGGAGCCAGGCCTCGCGGAATCCAGGCGCGTCGACCTGCCCGGCGTCGATGAGCGCCACGAGTTCGCTGCAGACCTCGACCAGGCCGAACACGGCCGAGAGGTGCGAGACGTTGACGCGGTCGCGGGCCGTGTCGAAGCGGCCCGTGTCGAGGTCGTAGAGCGCCTCGCCGGTAAAGAAGCCGCGGGGGAGCGAGCCGATGTCGCGCATCGTCCCTATGAGACGGTCGAGCGAGTGCTCATTGCCGGTGATCTCCCAGTCCGCCAACCAGGTCGCGGCCAGCGCGCTCCAGTCGGTGCCGAGGCCCACGGCGAGCGCGCGGCGCTCGGGCTTGTAGGTGGCGGCGTCGGCGCGGACCTTGCGGGTGGGGTCGAGGGCGAGGAACGTGGCGTCGGAGTCGCGCAGCTCCAGCATCAGGTCGCGGGTGTGCTCGTCCCCGGTGAGGAAGTAGTGGCAGCGGCGGTAGGCGGGTGTCGAGATGCGCAGTTGCTTTGCGCTGCAACCCCAGTGCTGCACATTGTGGCGGGTGCCCAGGCCTCGCCAGGGGCCGGCGTGGTAGACGTCCACGTCCCCGGTGTGGCGGGTCATGCGCTCGGCGAGGCGGAAGACGTCGGCTCTGCCGGTGCGCAGGAACGAGGTCCAGAGCCACAGGTCGGGGGAGAGCTCGGAGTTGTCCCACGCGTAGCCGCCGATGTCGTAGCGCCAGGTGTGGCGGTCGGCGTCGTAGGCGTGCATGACGTCGCCGAAGTTCCAGAACCCGTACCAGGAGCGCTGGTCGACTTGGTCCACATAGAAGTCGAGGAGGAAGTCGAGCCGGTCTTCGAGGGCGGCGCGTCCGCCGGTGCGGTCGGGGAGGTCCCAGTCGCCGAGGACGCGGGCGGCGTGCAGCGCTTCGGGTGCGGGCACGAGCTGCGGCCGGACGGCGGTGCCGCGTGCGATGCGGGCCAGTTCCTCGACGGGCGGTGTCGCGGCGAACGGTGTCACGGTGAGTTCGTGGGTGCGGCCGATGCCGTGGGCGGTGCCGAAGCCGGGTTCGTAGTCCTCGTAGGTGATCTCGAGGGCGTCGAGCTGGTCGGCGTAGTCCTCCTGGCCGAGGCCGTCGTGGTAGAACCGCAGGTCCATGGGGGCGGCGTCGGGGGACCAGAGCCAGCTGGTGAGGGTGGCGGCTTCGGTGTCGGCCGAGCGGATGTCGAGGCCGGTCGGGTGCGACTGCCAGAAGCCGGTGAGGCCGACGGCGAGTCCGCCGGAGGGGTCGCCGAGGTACGCGAGGCCGTCCGAGCGGGTGCCCTGGGCGATGTCGATCCACGGCCGGTCGGCAGTCGTTCGCTTGTGGAGGGTGAAGCCGTTGGCGTTCAGCTGGCGCAGTGAGTAGTCGGCCCAGGTGGGGATCCACTTGGAGAGGCGTTCGACGTCTGCGGCCCACTCGGGCGGCGGCGGTGTGGCCCTGCCGTCGAGCTGCGCGGCGCGCACTTCGGGTCCGGGGTCGCGGCGGAGGCCGGTGAGGCCGCGCACGGCTTCGCGCAGGAAGCCGCCTTCGGCTCCGGCGATGCGGACGTGCCGGTCGTGCGGGGCCGCGCGGAGCGGCACGGTGAAGGCGAGGCCGAGCGAGGTGAGGAAGTCGCGCTCGGGGTCGCCGTCCCAGACGAAGGAGTGCACGAGCCGGAAGGTCGGGGCCCCGGCGGCGAAGATCAGGCGCACGGTGAACGGCAGCCATTCGCGGCCGGTCGTGTCGCGGTGGATGCCGGTGAGGCGCACGACGGCGCGCAGCGGGCCGGCCTGTTCGACGGCGCGGCCGGTGACGTGGCCGGTGGCCTCGATCCGGTCGGGCGCGGCGGGCTCGGGGCGGGACTGGCGGCTGGAGACGAGGCGGCCGGATGAGGCGACCTCGGTGCCTTGGATCTCGATGGAGCCGATGAGGTCGGGGCCGGTGCCGGGAATGAGGACGCGGCAGGCGCCGGTGTCGACGGTGAGGCCGGTGTGGGCGGTGCCAGCGGCGTCGGCGGTCACCGTCACCCGGGGTCGGGCGTGTTGCGATTGAGCTGCCCCCGAATCAATGGTGCCCGAGGGGTGTGACACTGCAGTCGAGGCGGAGGCGAAAGCCGCATCGGAAGTATTGGCGGCGTTGACGACTCGGTATCCGTTGGCGGGTTCGTGGTCGGCGGCGAGGGCGATTCCTGCCCACTTCACGCTGCCGTCCGGCCAGGTCGCGAGCGGCCAGGTCTGGGCGGGCACCGTATTGCCCGCTTCGTTGAGGACCGCCAATCGGCCCGGGTCGGTGACGGCTCCCGCCACCAGTGGCACGCCGCAGGTGACGCCGCCGAGGGTGAGGTCTGGCGCGGCGTCGTCGAGCCAGCGCAGAGGAATGTCGACAGTGGTCACGACAGCTCCTTGACTTCCAGGTTGCGGTAGTGGGCCTTGAGCGGTGACATCTGGCGGAAGCCGATCCTTCCGGCTCCCAGCGGCTCCGGGTCATGAAAGGCGAACAGCTCCAGCTCGTCGATCGCGAAGCGCACCTCAGCGCCGAGCTTGCGGACGCTGACCCGGTAGTGCCCGTCGGCGTCCTCCGGCCCGGGCAGCGGGTCCGCGCCCTGTGCGACGAGCTGGAAGCCGGGGCTCTTGCGGAGGTTGCACGTGCGGAACCGGCGCTCGGTCGGCCACTTGCGGCGCAGGTACGAGACGTGCAAGGTCGCGATGTCACCCGAGTGGTACTGCGGGTAGTAGCCGGTGCGCGGCGCGAGCGACGGGTCGAGGAGGTCGCGCCCGCCGGTCCCCGTGGCGGCGAAGAAGAGCATCGCGAGGCCTTCGCCGCCGATCGGCTTGAAGTCCCAGGAGATCTCGACGTCCGCCGGGAAGACCTCCGGGCACCAGTACGTGAAGTGCGCGTGGTCGCCGCGCCCGGCGGCGGCCAGCGCGGTCTCGTTCGCGGTGCTGGCGAGCACCAGGCCGCCGTCCCGGTGCGCCGCGCCGACGGGGCCTTCGGCGATCCAGCCGTCGAGGTCCGAAGGCGCGGCGAGCGGGTTGCGGTACGGGGTCACTTGCGGACCATCTCCAGTCCCGCCGGGACGTCGCCGCTGCCTTCGCCATTGAGTGCCAGGAGCGCCTGGGCGACGAAGCGGGCCACGGCGGCGGCTCCGGCGGTCGTGTAGTGGGTGTTGTCCTTCTTGAGGTCGGCGCTGACCTCGATGTCCCGGTCGGCGGCGGCGCCGTGGACGAAGAGCGATGCCGATTCGCCTTCGCCGAGCCACGTGTAGAGCCAGCGGGTGAACACATTGAGGTCGATGACCGGGACGTCGAGGTCGTGCCCGAGACGGCGGACCTCGGCCGGGTACGGGCCGTGCGAGTACCGCAGGGCCCCTTCGGCGTCGAACATGCGCCGTTCGACGCTGGTGGTGAGCACGGGCCGCGCGCCGGCGGCGCGGACCTCTTCGATGAAGGCGGTGAGCCGCTCCCGGTAGCCGCCTTCGGCGGCGAGGGTCTCGGGTTCCTTCTGGTCGTTGTGGCCGAATCCGAAGACGACGGTGTCGCCGGGCTGGAGCGCGTCGGTGACGAGCTTCCAGTTGCCCTGTTCGCGGAAGCTGCGCGTGGTCGCGCCGCCGAAGGCGCGGTTGACGACCGGCTCGGTGAGGAACGCGGCGAGTTCGTCGCCCCAGCCGAGGAGCGGCAGCTCCGCGTGGCCGGAGGTCGCGCCGTCGTCGGTGGGGGCGAGGGTGGAGTCGCCTGCGAGGTGGATCATGGTCAGCCTTTCACGCTTCCGATGAGCATGCCTTTTGCGAAGTGCTTCTGGAGGAACGGATACGCCAGGAGCACGGGGATGGTGGCGATGATGACGACGGCGAACTTGATGCCCTGGGCGGGCGGCGGCACGTCGGAGTTGAGTTCGTCGGCCGAGAGGGACGCGGCGGCGGTGACCTGCCGCAGGATCATCTGGAGCGTCCACTTGCCCGTGTCGCTGAGGTAGAGGAGCGGCGAGAGGTAGTCGTTCCAGATGCCGACGGCGTAGAACAGGGCGAACGTCGCGAGCACGGGTTTCGACAGCGGGACGACGACGTGCCGCAGGATCTGGAGTTCGTTCGCCCCGTCGATCTTTGCGGACTCCTCGAGCTCGTTGGGGAGCTGCTGGAAGAAGTTCTTGATGATGATGAGGCTGAACGGGTTGATCGCGGCGGGCAGGACGAGCGCCCAGTACGAGTCGAGGAGGCCGAGGTCCTTGACGACGAGGAACGTGGGGATGAGCCCGGCGCTGAAGACCATGGTGAAGACGACCAGGCTGAGCACGGTCCGCCGTCCGGGAAGGTCTACTTTCGACAGCGGGTAGGCCATGAGCACCGTGAGCGCGAGCTGGATCAGCGTGCCCACGACGGTGACCACCACGGTGGTGACGAACGCCCGCAGGATCACGTCCGAAGACAGGATCGACTCGTACGAGGTCGTCGTGAAGTCGTTGGGCCACAGGAAGAACGGCCGGGTCGTGATCTCCAGTTCGGTGGCGAACGATCCGGCGAGCACGTACACGAACGGCAGGACGGCGAGCAGGCCGACGCCGGTGAGCAGGGCGACGTTGAGGACGTCGAAGGCCCGTCCGGCGCGGGTGTTGAACCGCTTGTGCGTGGAGGTGGCGGACATCAGAAGATCCCCTGCTGGTTGAAGCGCTTGGCGAGCCAGTTGGTGCCGAAGATGAGCACGAGCCCGACGATGGCCTTGAACAGGCCCACGGCCGTGGCGTAGCTGTACGCGCCCTGCTCGATGCCCGCGAAGTACACGTAGGTGTCGAACACGTCGGCCACGGTCCGGTTGAGGGAGTTGGACATCAGGTAGATCTGCTCGAACCCGGTGTTGAGGATCTGCCCGGTGTGGAGGATGAGCAGGACGACGATCGTGGGCATGATCGAGGGGATCGTGATGTGCCAGACCCGCTGCCAGCGCCCGGCGCCGTCGATGATCGCGGCCTCGTACTGCTCCTGGTCGACGCCCGCGAGGGCGGCCAGGAAGATGATGGTGCCCCAGCCGGTGTTCTTCCAGACCTCCTGCATGAGGATGAGCGGCCGGAACCAGTCGGGGTCGGCGAGCATGTTCGCGTCGGTGCCGGAGATCCACGAGAAGAACGTCCACAAGGGGCCGGTCCCGATCGCGAACAGCAGCGCGGTGATGGAGACGACCACGGTCCACGACAGGAAGTGCGGGATGTAGACGAGGGTCTGCACGGTCCGCTTGAGCACCTGGAGCCGCAGTTCGTTGAGCAGCAGGGCGAGCACGATGGTGAGCGGGAACGCGATGAACAGGCTGAGCCCGGCGACGATGAGCGTGTTCTCCAGCAGCCGCGCGAAGTCGGGGTTCGACAGGAACTCCCGGAAGTGGGCCAGGCCGACCCATTCGCTGCCGTCGATGCCGAGGAACGGAATGTAGTTCTTGAACGCGATCCGCGCGCCCCACATGGGCCAGAAGCGGAACAGCGCGAAGTACAGCAGGCCGGGCAGCATCAGGAAGAACAGCCAGCGGTAGCGCGCGATGTCGCGCACGAGGCGCGCGGGGCGGCTGCGCGTCCGCGCCGGGGCGGGCGGCGGCTCGCGCCGGGCCGCTAGGAGTGTCATGTCGGCGGTCTCCTCGGGGGGTTCGGAGTGCGGGAACGGCGCCGCGCGGCGCCGTTCCCGCACAGGGGGATCGGTACTGCTCTAGAGGAGGTCGTTGACTTCCTGGACGACGTCGTCGCCGCCGCTGGAGCGCCACGTGTCGATGGCGGCCTGCAGCCCGGCCTCGTCGATCTGGCCGGCGATGTACTGGATGCGGGCGTCGGCGATGATCGTGTCGAGCTGCGCGCCGCTGGTGGTGTACGTGGGGGAGACGATGCCGGACGCCGGGTTGTAGACCGCGTTCGGCAGGTCTTCGGCCTGGAGGTCGAGGCGGCGCTGGAAGAGCGCGGCTTCGAACTCGGAGCCCTGCTTGATCGGGTGGGCGTTGTACCCGGCGACGTTCATGCCGAGCTGCGCCCACGCGCCGGTCACCTGGTCGGTGAAGTCCTGCTTGGCCGGGTCGAAGACGACGCCGCCGTCTTCGACGGTGTAGTTGTCGCCTTCGATGCCGTGGTTCATGAGGTTCTGCGCCTCGGTCGAGTTCAGCTCGTTGAGGGCGGTGAGGACCTGCGCGAGCTGCTCTTCGGTCTGGACGCCGGAGCGGGGGATCGCGAGGAACCCGGAGTACCCGGCGGTGGGCATCGCGAAGGTGCCGTTGGGGCCCGCGAGCTGGCCCGCGAGGGCGACGTACTGGTCGAAGCCCTCGGGGTCCTGCTCCTTGAAGAGCTTGGTGAGCTCGCCCGCGCGGGACTGCACGTCGATGATGATGCCGCCCTTGCCGTTGAGGAACGGCTCGTTCCAGGTGGCGGGGTCCATGGTGGCGTAGTCGGGGTTGACGTAGCCGTTCTGGACGAGGTCGCGCTCGTACTGGAGCGCCTGCGTCCACTCAGGAGTGGTAAAGGCCGGGACGAGTTCGCCGCCCTGGTCGCTCCAGAGGTTCCCGGCCCCGTGCCACACCTCGATGGCGTCGTAGGGGCTGCCGTTGCCGATGCCGCCCCACGCGGGGTTGATCATGCCGTAGGTGTCGTTCTGGCCGTTGCCGTCCGGGTCGTCCTCGGTGAACGCGCGGGCGATCTCGTAGAGGTCGTCGGTGGTCTCGGGCAGTTCGAGGCCGAGGTTGTCCAGCCAGTCCTGGCGGATGATGACGCTGTGGCGGATGACGTCGCGGGCGCGGTAGATGCCGTAGACCTTGCCGTTGACGCTGGCGGCCTCCTGCACCTCGGGGTTGGCGGTGACGAGGTTGGGGTAGTCGCCGGAGCCGAGCGCCTCGGTGAGGTCCCAGAACCCGCCCGCTTCGGCGGTCTGGACGAACGCCTGGTCCTTGCCCTGGATGACCATGACGTCGGGGATGTCGTCGCCCGCGAGGACGGTGTTGGTCTTCGCGCCGTAGTCGCTGTTGGGCACCCACTGGACGCTGAGGTCGAGTCCGGCGAGGTCGCTGAGCGCCTTGTCGATCGGGTCGTCCTCCTCGGGCGGGACGGGGGAGAAGAACGGCGCCATGATGTCGAGGGATTCGAGCGGTTCGTCGCTGCCTCCGCCGCCGTCGGAGCACGAGGCGAGGGCGAGGGCGCCGATGGCGGCCACCGCGATCGGTATGCGCTTTCTTGCGAGCTTGCGTTGCATCGGGGGTCCTTTCGGAAGGGGATCGCTTCGGTCGTTGTGGCGGTGCCGGTGCCGCCGTTGGGATCAGGCCGCGACGTTCCGGTCGTTCGCGGCGAAGAAGGAGAGGCAGAGCGCGGTGCACAGGTGCGTCCACGTCCCGACGGCGACTACCGGCACCAGGCCGGGGACGAACGCGCAGAGCGCGGTCGTGAGCGCGGTGGTCGCGATGAGGAGCAGCGGCGCGCCGGGGAAGCGCACGAGGAACGTCCAGGCCAGCAGGGCGCACTGGACGCGGCGCAGCTCGTAGTGGGCGTCCATGTTGAGGACGAGCACGAGGTGCGCGACGCAGGCGGCGGCGGCCGCCCACAGTCCGATCTGGAGCGCGCGAGGGCCGTCCGCGGTGAGGAGTCCGAGGCCGAGCCCGGTGAGGGCGGCGGCCGTGGGCGCAACGAGCAGGTTGGCGTGGAGGAAGTCGCGGCGCCACCGGGTCGCGAAGGCGCGCACGAGCCGCTGCGTGTCGCCGCGCAGCCGGGTGCGGCTGCACGAGGCCGCCGCGGCGAGGGCCGGGGCCCAGCCGAGGACGACCCCGCCGGCGAGGGTGAAGGCGATGATGAGGAGGTTGAGCAGGCCGACGTACGCGGCCGCGTCGGCCCAGCCGTACCAGCGGTCCAGGCGCGTGGCGGCCCGCTCGGTCGCGGACGGCCCGCCGGGGGTGGCCCAGGTCGTCATGCGCACTCCTGCCATCTCCATCGATGTATGCGAACAGTTCGATTCCCCAGGGCCGACCGCGGCCTTCGGCGCCTCGCCGGGCGGCACCGTGCTCGCGTTCGATTGAAAGGATTCAACTGTGGTTGCCACCATAGTTAACGATCAACCTCCCGTCAATACCGGGACGCACTCGCTTGAAATGACCTGCGGAACGGGCCGATCCGGCCCCGGTTGTTGAATCGGTTCAACCGGCCGTCTATCCTCAGATTAAAAAAATCAATCTCAAACTCTTGAAAATTAAGATCTACTCGAGTACAACTTGATATATGACAGACGAGGCAATGGACTGGCAGGAGCTGACGAACCTCACCCGAGGCCAGCGGTTCACCGTCGAACGGGTGCGGCTCGCAGAGAGCGGCATCGCGGTCGAAGGCGCGTTCGAGCTGCCGCAGCTCGCGCAACTCAGCGCCGAAGACCAGGTCTTCGTCACCGCCTTCGTGCGGTGCCACGGCTCCATCAAGGAGATGGAGCGGACCTTCGGCGTCAGCTACCCCACGATCAAGTCCCGGCTCAACCGGATCGGCCAGGCCCTCGACTTCATCGAGACCGACCCGGCGCCCTCCCGCGCCGAGGTCATCGACCGCCTCAAGCGCGGCGAGATCACCGCCGAGCAGGCACTCGCCGAACTGGAGGGCCCCACGTGATCCCCCAACTCGTCACCGTGCGGGTCCAGCGTCCCCGCCACCGCACCGTCCGGCTCTGGATCCCCGTGCTCCTCGTCGCGATCGTGCTCTCCCCGCTCCTGCTCCTCGCCGTGATCGGCGGCGTCATCGCCTGCCTGATCTTCGACATGAAGGTCCTCGCGACCTTCGCCGGCATCGGACGGCTCATCGCCGCCATGTCCGGCGCCCGCTTCGACTTCGAGCACGGACGCACCGCCGTGCTCGTGATCATCCGCTGAGACAAGGAAACCGCCATGAACGAACAGCGCAAAGCCATCCTCGACATGCTGGCCGAAGGCAAGATCACCGCCGACGAGGCCGAACGCCTCCTCGCCGCGATCGAGCCCGAGGACGCCCCGAACCCGGCCCGCCCCAAGGGCAAGGCCAAGTACCTGCGGGTCGTCATCAAGGCCCAGGACGAGGGCGAGCCCACGAACGTCAACGTCCGCGTCCCCATCGCCCTGCTGCGCGCCGGGGTCCGGCTCACCGCCCTCATCCCGCCGCGCGCCATCGAAGAGGCCAACTCCGCGATGGCCAAGAACGGCGTGAACTTCGACCTCGGCCAGCTCAAGCCCGACGAGCTCGAAGAACTCGTCAACCACCTCGACGAGGTCACCGTCGACATCGACTCGAGCGATGCCACGGTCCGCGTCTTCAGCGAGTAGCCGCATGTGGCGGTTCCGCGTGGCGGCCATGGTCGTCCGGGCCCGGTGGCAGGCCGCCCCCAGGCGGTACCTGCGCCGCTGGGCCCGGTAGACCCGGCACTGGCGCGAGTGGGAGAGAATGCTCCTCGTGTTGCATGTCCGCGTGATCAGCCCCGCCGCCTCCACCCCCGAAGTCCTGCGCATCGCCGCCGACTGCCCGGCGGTCGTCAACGTGATCCGGTTCCCCGGAGCCGCCTTCGATCCCGAAGGCGACGTCGTCGAGTTCGACGTCGCCCGGGAAGGCGCGAACGCCATCCTCGCCGACCTGCGCGAACTGGGACTTAAGGACACCGGCGGCATCACCGTCGAGCAGGTCGACCTGTCTATCTCCACCGCCGCCGAGCAGGCCGAGCACGCCGCCCCCGGCGACCCCGAGGACGCCGTCGTCTGGGAGGAGCTGTCCGCCCGCACCGCCGCCGAAGCCCGCATGACCTGGTCGTTCTTCGCGTTCCTGGCGCTGTCGGTGCAGATCGCGGCGATCGGCGCGCTCCTCGACCAGCCCATCCTCATCGTCGGCGCGATGGTCCTCGGCCCGGACTTCGGACCCGTCGCCGCCATGTGCTTCGGTGTGCTGCAACGCAACGTGCGCCTCATCGGGGCCGCGGCCCGCACCCTCGCCCTCGGCTTCGCGGCGGCCATCGCCGTCACCCTCGCCTGCGCGTACGCCAGCCGCCTCATGGGCTGGATCGAACCGGCCATGCTCGACGACCGCCCGCTGACCAGCTTCATCATCCACCCCGACCGGTGGTCCTTCGTGGTCGCCGTCCTCGCCGGGATCGCGGGCATCCTCTCCATGACCGCCCGCAAGTCCTCCGCGCTCGTCGGCGTCTTCATCTCGGTCACCACCGTGCCCGCCGCCGGGAACATCGCCGTGGCCATCGCGCTCTCCCACTGGGAGGAGGTCGGCGCGTCGTTCATCCAGCTCGGCGTCAACCTCGCCGGGATGATCCTCGCCGGGATCGTCACGCTCTTCATCCAGCGCGCCGTGTGGACCCGCTTCGGCCAGCACGAGATCGCCCCGCACTCCCCAGAGGTCCCGGTCGATAACCCGACGAGCGGCCGCGTCTCCGGGTAGCGGTACATCCGCTTGCGCGTCGCCATCGCCAGCGAGGTCGCGAACAGGACCGGGCCGATGCGCCCGCCGAACATGACGACGGCGAGCAGCCACTTCGACGGGTCGCCGAGGTCGTAGGTGATCCCCGTCGACTGGCCGACCGTGGCCGCCGCCGACACGACCTCGAACATGATGGGCGCCAAGGTGACATCCGGCTCGAACCGCTGCATGAGCATCACGGCCGCGACGTTGAACGCCAGATAGACGAGCGCGACCGTGAGCGCCTCGCGGATCACCGCCGTCGGCAGGCGGCGGCGGAACACCGAGGCGTCCTGCTCGCCGCGGATCTCGGCCCAGATCACCCACATCAGCAGGAAGAACGTGGTGACCTTGATGCCCCCGGCGGTCGACGCCGCGCCGCCGCCGATGAACATGAGCACCATCGACACCAGCAGCGAGTCGTCGCCCAGCTGCCCCACGTCGATCGAGTTGAACCCGCTCGTGCGCAGCACCGCCGACTGGAAGAACGCGGGCAGGAACCGGTCGTGCCAGGCGAACTGCCCGAACGTCCCCGGGTTCGACCACTCCAGGGCCAGCAGCGTGAACCAGCCGCCGACGAGCAGCACCGCCGTGCCCGACAGCGTCATCTTGGTGTGCATCGACCACTTGCGGGGACTCCTGCGCCGCCGCGAGAGCTCGTAGACCACCGGGATGCCGAGCCCGCCGAGGATCGTCCCGAACGCCAGCGGCAGGCTGATCCACGGGTCGGTCGCGAACCCGATGATCGAATCGCTGAACAGCGCGAACCCGGCGTTGTTGAACGCCGCGACGCTGTGGAACACCCCGTGCCACACCGCCTCGCCCGGCCCGAACCCGTAGCCCAGGCCGAACCGCAGCGCCAGCACCACGGCCGTCAGCGCCTCGACGATGAACGTGTACGTCGCCGCGAACCGCAGCACGCTCCGCACGTCGCCGAGGCTGATCGACGGATGCAGCTCCGCCTGCGTCATCAGCTTCGACCGGAGCCGGAGCCTGCGGCTCACCAGCATGCCCAGGAATGCCGCCGTCGTCATGACGCCGAGGCCGCCGAGCTGCATGCACACGAGGATGACCGCCTCGCCGAAACCGCTCCAGTGCGTCGGCGTGTCCACAGTGACCAGTCCCGTGACCGAGATCGCAGAGGTCCCGGTAAAGAGCGCGTCGACAAAGCGCGTGTCCCCTGGATCGGCCTGCGCCGCAGGCAGCATCAGCAGCCCGGAAGCGGCCAGGATCGCCGCCGCGAACGCCACCGGGACGATCCGCACGGGCCGCCGCACGAATCCGTTGAGAACAGCACGCAGGACAGGTTGCACGGAAAGGCCTTCAGCTGATCGGAGATCTCGGCGCGGGACCGCGCCGCCGCGAGCAGGATATCCGCGCGACACGCCGGGCACCCGCGACACGACGCCCCCCACCAGGGGAACTTCCCGCCGACCCGCAGCCGCCGCGCCGAATCTTGACGCTTTTCTTACGCCTGCGGCAGCGTCAGCACCATAGTGAGCCCACCGCCCGGCGTCGCCTCAGACAGCAGCGTCCCGCCCATCGCCTCCGCCAGACCCCGCGACAACGCCAGCCCGAGCCCGACGCCGCTCGTGTTGTCCCGGTCGCCGAGCCGCTGGAACGGCGTGAACATCGCCTCCCGGTCCTCGTCGGGAACCCCTGGGCCGTAGTCGATGAGACGCAACTCCACCTGGTCGCCGTACACGCCCGCGCGCAGCACCGGCGGCCGGTCCTCCGGGCTGTACCGCAGCGCGTTCGACACGACGTTCACCAGGATGCGCTGCAGCAGACCGGGATCGGCCGCGACCTGCGGCAGTTCCCCGGCGATGTCGAGCCGCACCCCCGCCGCGACCTCGCCCAGCTCGTCCAACGCGTACGGCACCGCCTCGTCGAGCGCGATCGGCACCGGATGCGCGCCCAGCACCCCGGCCTGGAGCCGCGACATGTCGAGCAGGTTGTCCACCAGACCCGTCAGCTTCGCCAGCGACGCCTCCGCCGTCTCCAGCAGCTCCGACCGCTCCTCAGCCGTGAACAGCGACTCCTCCGACTTCAGACTGCTCACCGCCACCCGCACCGACGCCAGCGGCGACCGCAGGTCGTGCGACACCGCCGCCAGCAGCGCCGTCCGCAGCTTGTCCGTGTCCGTCAACCGCTGCACCGCCTCCGCCTGCCGCTCAAGGCGTTCGCGCTCCAGCGCGGCGGCGGCGTGCATCGCGAACGCCTGCGCGATCCGCCGGTCGCCCGCCGCCAGCGTGTGCCCCCGCAGCGCCAGCGCCAGGTCGTCGTTGATCGGCAGGTCGTTCTCGGCCGCACCGGGACTCGCGCAAGGCTCGCCCGCGCTGGCCACGCACCGCCACAGCCTCGCGTCCTGCCGCTCGGCCGGGCCCGCGCCCGGCTCGATCCGCTCCAGCAGCGTCACCGAGTCCAGCGCGAACGTCACCCGCAGCTGCTCCAGCAGGTCCGCGACCCGGTTGCGGCCCCGGAGCACGTCGCCCGCGAGGGTCGCCAGGGTCTGCGCCTCGGCGCTGGCGCGCGCGGCGAGCCGGGCCCTGGAGGCGGAGACGTTCACGACGGCCGCCCCGCCGAGCGCGAGCGCCACGAAGATGACCAGCGCGATGACCTGCTCCTGGTCGTCGATCTTGAACGAGTAGTACGGCTCGGTGAAGAAGAAGTTGAGCAGCACGAACCCCAGCAGCGCTGCCAGCAGCGCGGGCCACATGCCGCCGGTGAGGGTCAGGCCCATGACCGCCGTGAGGACGATGAGGATCATCGTGGTGAGCGAGAGCTCCCCGTGGAACGGGTTCAGCGCCGCCACGAGCGCGGGGATGCCGAAGAGCGCCAAGGCGATGCCGAGCCGCCTGCGGCCGGTGCCGATGAGGCCGCGCGCCGCGCGGCCGTGTTTGACGCTCGCGACCCGCTCGTGGGTCACGAGGTGCACGTCGATCGGTCCTGACTTCGCGGTGGTCGTGACCCCGACGCCGCGCGAGAGCATCTGCGCGAACCGGCCGCGCCGGGAGGCCCCGAGCACGAGCTGCGTCGCGTTGACGCCGACCGCGAACTCCAGCAGCGCATCGGGGATCGAGTCGCCGATGACCTGGTGGTACGAGCCGCCGAGGTCTTCGACGAGGAGCCGCTGCCGGGCGAGGTTCCGTGCGGCGCGGGCGCTGGTGAGGCCGTCGCCGGACGCGATGTAGACGGCCTTGAGGTCGGCCCCGCCCGAGCGGGCCGCGATGCGCGCGGCGCGGCGGATGAGCGTGTCGCCCTCGTCGCCGCCCGACAGCGCGACCACGACGCGTTCCTTCGATTCCCATGTGGCCGTGATGTGCTGGTCTTCGCGGTACTGCTCCAGCTGGTCCTCGACCTTGTCGGCGAGCCACAGCAGCGCGATCTCGCGCAGCGCGGTGAGGTTCCCGACCCGGAAGTAGTTGGCGAGCGCCGCGTCGATCTTCTCGGCGGGGTAGACGTTGCCGTGGAGCATTCTCCGGCGCAGCGCCTCGGGGGTGATGTCGGCGAGTTCGACCTGGTCGGCGCGGCGCACGACCTCGTCGGGGACGGTCTCGCGCTGGGGCACGCCGGTGATCTGGGCGACCACGTCGTTCAGCGATTCGAGGTGCTGCACGTTCACCGTGGAGATGACGTCGATCCCGGCGTCGAGGAGTTCGTCGATGTCCTCCCAGCGCTTGGTGTTGCGCGAGCCGGGGACGTTGGTGTGGGCGAGTTCGTCGACGAGGGCGACCTGCGGGGCGCGGGCCAGGACCGCGTCGAGGTCGAACTCCTCGAACGCGCTGCCCCGGTACGCGACGGTGTGGCGGGGGACGGTCTCGAGGCCGTTGACGAGGTCGGCGGTGCGCTCGCGCCCGTGGGTCTCGACGAAGCCGACGACCACGTCGGTGCCGCGCTCGGCCCTGCGGTGGGCTTCTTCGAGCGCGGCGAAGGTCTTGCCGACGCCGGGAGCGGCGCCGAGGTAGATACGGAGCTGTCCACGTGGCACGGGACCATCATTTCCTTGAACGGGGGCATCGGCCATCAGGAAACCGTCAAGATGATCACGGCCGGGCCGCGCCAGGCCTCGCGCCCGAAGTCATCCCATTGACATGGATCTATCCCGATGCTAAAAAGGAAGGAATATTTAGAGAGAGCGCTCTCTCGAAGTGCGCGCGCGAAAGGCGCTCTCCCTCGGAACGAGAGGACGCTTCCGTGAGACCGAGCAATCCCGTACCGATCCGCAAGCGCGGCAGCAAGACCCGCCGCCTCATCGCACTCGCCGCCGCAACCGTGGCGGCCGCCTCCGCCCTCACCGCCGGGATCGCCACCGCCGCCGAGACCGAGGCCCCGGCCGTCCAAGCCGACACCGTCCAGGCCCAGGCCCTGACCTGGAGCGACGAGTTCAACGCCGCCGCCGGCACCGCCCCGAACGCCGCCAAGTGGCGCTACGACATCGGCGGCTCCGGCTGGGGCAACAACGAGCACCAGTACTACACGAACAGCACCGCCAACGCCGCCCACGACGGCAGCGGCAACATGGTCATCACCGCCCGCCGAGAGAACCCCGCGAACTACCAGTGCTGGTACGGCGCCTGCCAGTACACCTCCGCGCGGCTGCTCACCTCGGGCACGTTTACCCAGGCGTACGGCCGCTTCGAGGCCCGCATCCAGATCCCGCGCGGCCAGGGCATCTGGCCCGCGTTCTGGATGCTCGGCGACGACCTCGGCCAGGTCGGCTGGCCGCAGAGCGGCGAGATCGACATCATGGAGAACGTCGGCTTCGAGCCGAACACCGTCCACGGCACCCTCCACGGCCCCGGCTACTCCGGCGGCGCGGGCGTCGGCGGCGCCTACACGATCGGGCAGCCCTTCGCGAACGGCTTCCACACGTTCGCCGTCGACTGGACGCCGAACGCGATCACCTGGTCGGTCGACGGCGTGAACTACCAGACCAAGACCACGGCCGACATCGGCGGCGACGAGTGGGTGTTCGACCACCCGTTCTTCATGATCCTCAACGTCGCGGTGGGCGGGAACTGGCCCGGCTACCCCGACGCCTCCACGCAGTTCCCGCAGCAGATGAAGATCGACTACGTGCGCGTCTACTCCGGATCGACCAGCTCGGCCGGGGCGATCACCGGGCTCGCCGGTAAGTGCCTCGACGTGGAGGCCTCGGGCACCGCCGACGGCACGCCCGTGCAGCTCTACACCTGCAACGGCACCAACGCGCAGCGCTGGACCGCGCCCGGCGACGGGACGCTCCGCGCCCTCGGCAAGTGCCTCGACGTGGCGAACGGCTCGACGGCCGACGGCACGCCGGTGCGGTTGTGGACGTGCAACGGGTCCGGGGCGCAGCAGTGGGTCTTTTCCGGGGCGAACGACCTCGTGAATCCACAGGCGAGCAAGTGCCTGGACGTGCCCTGGGCCAATGCGGCCGACGGCACCAACCTCCAGATCGTCGTCTGCAACGGCAACGCCGCCCAGAAGTGGTTCCGGGCCTGAGGTGAGCGAAGGGCCGGAGGAGATCCCGCCTCCTCCGGCCCTTCGTTCCGGCCCTAAGCGACCGGGTACTGCTCGTCGAGCGCGAGGTTGAGCTCCACGACGTTCACTGCGGGCTGGCCGATGAAGCCGAGGAACCGGCCGCTGGTGTGCTCCTCGATGAGGTCCGCGACCTCGGACTCGTCCATGCCGCGCTCGGCCGCGATGCGGGCCGCCTGCAGCTCGGCGTACTCGGGGCTGATGTGCGGGTCCAGGCCCGAGCCGGACGCGGTGACCGCGTCGGCCGGGACCTCGGGCTCGCCGGAGGCGTCGCCCTCGATCGGCGTGATGATCGCGGCGGCGTAGTCCTCGCCGTATTCGGCGCATTCGACCTGCACGCCTTCGTACTCGGCGAGGAACGGCGCGTCGACCGTGCCGCACTGCTCGTTGAGGCTGACCACGCGGGTGACGTCGCCCGAGGTGCCCTCGGAGTAGAAGACGCCCAGGACCGCGCCGAGCCCCGCGTCGGTGCAGTACGGTCGGGAGCCGTCCACGCCTTCGCGCTCACCGATCTGGACCGACCGCTCGCACACCTGCGTGAGCAGGCTCTTCGCGGCGTTCTCGTCGCCGTCCCAGCCGAGGGCCGGGTCGGGCAGCGTGTCCACGACGTTCTCGGGGCCGAGGTTGGAAGCGCCGGTCACGAGCGGGTCGTAGTCGCCGTTGTCGCCGGCGGCCATCGACGGGCGGGACTGGAAGTACGCCAGGAGCGCTTCGCCGTCCGCGTCCGTGTAGGACTGCCCGATGAGCGAGGAGCCGACGACGTTGCCTTCCCGATCGGTGATGAGCGAGCCCTCGGCCTTGTCGTTCAGGCCCGGGAGCTGCGCGACCGCGAGGACCCCGAGCGGGTACAGGATGCCGGTGACCAGGGTCAGGACGAGCAGTGCCCTGACCGCCACGAGGTGCTGGAAGATCCAGCGGGGGAGACGTGCCATTGCTATGCCATCCCAGGAATGAGCGCGACCGCGAGGTCGATGAGTTTGATGCCGATGAACGGCGTGACGATGCCGCCCAGGCCGTACACCAGGAGGTTGCGCCGCAGCAGCGACGAGGCCGAACCCGGCTTGTAGGCGACGCCCTTGAGCGCCAGCGGGACGAGCGCGATGATGATGATCGCGTTGAAGATCACCGCCGAGACGATCGCGGACTCCGGGCTGGCGAGGCGCATGACGTTGAGCGCGTCGAGCCCGGGGTAGATCACGGCGAAGATCGCCGGGATGATCGCGAAGTACTTGGCGATGTCGTTGGCGATCGAGAAGGTCGTCAGCGCGCCGCGTGTCATGAGCAGCTGCTTGCCGATGGCGACGATCTCGATGAGCTTGGTCGGGTCGGAGTCGAGGTCGACCATGTTCCCGGCCTCTTTGGCCGCCGAGGTGCCGGTGTTCATCGCGACGCCGACGTCGGCGGCGGCCAGCGCCGGAGCGTCGTTGGTGCCGTCGCCGGTCATGGCGACCATGCGGCCCGACTCCTGCTCGCGCTTGATGAGCGCCATCTTGTCCTCGGGCTTGGCCTCGGCGAGGAAGTCGTCCACTCCCGCCTCGGCCGCGATGGCCTTCGCAGTGCGCGGGTTGTCGCCGGTGACCATCACTGTGCGGATGCCCATGGCGCGCAGGCGACTAAAGCGTTCGGCCATGCCCTCCTTGACGACGTCCTTGAGGTAGATGACGCCGAGGACGCGGGGCGTCTCGCCCTCCTGGTGCTCGGCGACGACCAGCGGCGTGCCGCCTTCGCGCGAGACCTGGTCGACGAGTTCGTCGACGCGCGGGTTCGGGTCGCCGCCTTCGGCCTTGACCCATTCGATGACGGCGGCGGCCGCGCCCTTGCGGATGCGGTGCACCGAACCGTGCTCCTCGATGTCCACACCGGACATACGGGTCTGCGCGGTGAATTCGATCCACTCGGCGTGGGCGAGCTCCCCGGCGTCCCGCTCGCGAAGACCGTAGCCCTCCTTGGCGTACACCACGATCGAGCGGCCCTCGGGCGTCTCGTCCGCGAGGCTGGAGAGCTGCGCCGCGTCGGCGAGGTGGCTCCCGGCGATGCCCGGCACCGCCAGGAACGAGCCAGCGCGGCGGTTGCCGTACGTGATCGTGCCGGTCTTGTCGAGCAGCAGCGTGTCCACGTCTCCGGCGGCCTCGACGGCGCGGCCGGACATGGCGAGGACGTTGCGCTGCACGAGCCGGTCCATCCCGGCGATGCCGATGGCGCTCAGGAGCGCGCCGATGGTGGTCGGGATCAGGCAGACGAGCAGCGAGATCAGGACGATTCCGGTCACGCCGTCCTGGTTCAGGACCGCCGAGTCCGGGGCCGCTGCCATGTAGTCCTTGGAGAAGATCGCCACTGGCTGCATCGTGACCACGGCGAGCACGAAGATGATCGTCATGGCCGCGAGCAGGATGTTCAGGGCGATCTCGTTCGGCGTCTTGCGCCGCTCGGAGCCTTCGACGAGCGCGATCATGCGGTCGAGGAAGGACTTGCCGGGTTCGGCGGTGATGCGGACGACGATCCAGTCCGAGAGGACCTTCGTGCCGCCCATGACCGCGCAGCGGTCGCCGCCGGACTCGCGGATGACGGGCGCGGACTCGCCGGTGATCGCCGATTCGTCCACACTGGCGATACCGGTGACGACGTCGCCGTCGCCCGGGATCGTCTGCCCCGCTTCGACGAGGACGTAGTCGCCGCGCTTGAGCTCGGGCGCGGGGACCTCGACCGTCGCCACCTTCGGCGACGTGATGTCGGGGTCCTGCTTCTCGAGCTTGCGGGCGACCGTGTCGGTCTTGGCCTTGCGCAGCGAGTCGGCCTGGGCCTTGCCGCGGCCTTCGGCGATCGCCTCGGCGGCGTTCGCGAAGAGCACGGTCAGCCACAGCCACACCGTGATCGTCCAGGCGAACACGCTCGGGTCGAGGGCGGCGATCACCGTGGTGAAGGCCGCGCCGATCTCGACGATGAACATGACCGGGTTGCGCCACATGACGCGGGGATCGAGCTTGCGGAACGCCGCCGGGGTGGCCTTCCACCACTGCATCGGGTCGAGGAGCCCGTTCCGGGGCTTTGCAGATGCCATTGCTGACGACTCCTAGTGCAGCCCGTCGGCCAGCGGGCCGAGGGCGAGGACGGGCAGGAAGGTGAGCGCGACGAGGATGATCGTCACGCCGACGACCATGCCGACGAACAGGGGCTTGTGGGTGGGCAGCGTGCCCGCGGTGGCGGGGACCGGCGACTGCTTCGCGAGCGACCCGGCGAGGGCGAGCACCAGGATGATCGGCAGGAACCGGCCGAACAGCATGCACAGGCCCAGCGCGGTGTTGAACCACGGCGTGTTCGCGCCGAATCCGCCGAACGCCGAACCGTTGTTGTTCGACGCCGATGCGAAGGCGTACAAGAGCTCCGAGAGGCCGTGCGGGCCCGAGTCCTGCATGGAGTCGAGGTTCACCGGCACCGCCAGCGAGGCCGCGACGCCGATGAGCAGCAGCGCGGGCGTCACGAGGAAGTACAGGCTCGCGAGCTTGATCTCGCGGGCGCCGATCTTCTTGCCCAGGTACTCCGGGGTGCGGCCGACCATGAGGCCCGCGATGAACACGGTGATCACGGCGAGCACGAGCAGCCCGTAGAGGCCCGCGCCGACGCCGCCGGGGGCGACCTCGCCGAGCATCATGTTGAGCATGAGGACGCCGCCGCCGAAGGACGTGAACGAGTCGTGGAACGAGTTCACCGAACCAGTCGAGGTCAGCGTGGTCGCGGCGGCGAACAGCCCTGAGTCGGCGATGCCGAAGCGCACTTCCTTGCCTTCCATGGCCGCGCCGATCGCCTGCGGCACGGTGCCGCCGCCGATGGTCTCGAATGTGATGACGAGCGAGGTCGAGACGAGGGCGATGACGCCCATGACCGAGACGATCGCGTAGCCCTGCCGGTTATCCCGCACGATCCGCCCGAACGTGCGCGGCAGCGAGAACGGGATGGCCAGCAGCAGGTAGATGATCAGGAAGTTCGTCCACGTCGTGGGGTTCTCGAACGGGTGGGCGGCGTTGGCGTTGTAGTAGCCGCCGCCGTTCGTGCCGAGGTTCTTGATCGCCTCCTGGCTCGCGACGAGGCCGCCGGTGATCGTCTGGCCGTCGGCGGTGGTCGTGAAGTCGGTGAGGTTCTGGACCACACCGCCCGCGACCAGCACGATCGCGGCGACGAAGCTGATCGGCACGAGGATCCACAGCACGATGCGGGTCAGGTCGACCCAGAAGTTCCCGAGCTTGTCCGTTGCCTTCCTTGCGAAACCGCGCACCAGGACGACCGCGACGGCGATGCCCACGGCGGCCGACACGAAGTTCTGCACCGCGAGCCCGGCCGCCTGGATCAGGATGCCCATAGTGGACTCGCCCGAGTAGGCCTGCCAGTTCGTGTTCGTGGTGAAGCTGACGGCGGTGTTCCACGCCAGCGCCGGCTCGACGCCGATGAACCCGTTGTCCAGCGGCAGCCAGCCCTGGACGCGCTGGAACAGGAACAGCACCAGGACGCTCACGGCCGAGAACGCCAGCACGCTGCGGGCGTACCCGGCCCAGTGCTGCTCGGTGCCGGGGCGCACGCCGATCACGCGGTAGATCCCGCGCTCGACCTTGCGGTGCTCTTCACGGGTGACGACCCGGTACATGTAGTCGCCGAGCGGCTTGAAGCTCAAGGCGAGCGCCGCGATCATCGCGGCGACGAGGAGGACCCCCGCTGCGGTCGGGCTCATCAGAAGCGCTCCGGTTTCAGCAGGGCCCACACGAGGTAGGCGCCGATGAGGACGGCCAGGACGAGGCCGATGGCGTTCACGGCGCTCACAGCTTCTCCACCGCCTTGACGACCAGAGCGAGGACGATGAAGCAGACCACCGTCAGCGCCAGATAGGCGAGATCGGGCATTGTTTCCTTCTTCTCAGCGAATTGGGAGGGCGCGGCGGGCGCCGCGCCGCCGACCGGGGTGCGTCGGCCTGACCGAGTGAACGCCGCCGGAAGAGGCTTGCCTAGGGCACTTGACGGCCCCCATACGTGAGCCCCCGAATGCTTGACGAGGCCTTGACGGCCCGCACTAGTGCGCCCGCCTGTCCGTTCGGAGTACGGTTTCGCCTGGTGTGCCGGGAAGTCTGGTCGGCGAACGATGTTCCTCGCTTCGGTTTGGAGTCGCAATGTCCGACCTTGATACCGCCGTGCCCGCCTACACCAGCGCCTGCGGCAACGTGACGATCGAAGGCGGCCCCGCGCCGACCGTGCGGCTCGCCCACACGGCGGTCCGCCTCCCGGTCCGCCAGCTCGCCGACCTCGTCGCGGGCACCGCCCGCGCCGCCGCCGACACTGCCGCCCTGGACACCGGCTCGACCGCTCCCGCGCTCGCCGAGCTGCGCCGCCTGCGTGACGGCCTGCACGAAGAAGGCCTGGCCGCCACCGTCGAACGCCGCCGCGCCGCCTACGACGCCGACGTCTTCGACCGCAACGACACCGCCCATCTCGACAGCGCCATTTTCGACAGTGCCGCTTCCGAACCCGCCGCTTTCGACCGCACCGACCCGCGGGCCACGGCCCGGCCCGCCACCGACGCCGCGTACCCGACCGCCGGCCTCGACGCCGCGATCGCCCTGCTCGAACGCTTCGAGCATCCTCACCCCGCCGAGCCGGTCGAGGACGCCACGGGCACCGCCACCAGCCCCGACGGGCAGGTCACCGTCGAAGCGACCGGCCGCTACCCGATCGCCCGCGTCGTCCTCGGCCCTCACGCCCGCGAGGAAGGCCCCGACTACCTCGCCGAACGCATCACCGAGACGGCCGCCCGCGCCGCCGCCGACCTCGACAAGCACCGGAGCGCCCACATCGACGCCCTCGGCCTGCCCTTCACCCAGGACCAGGTCGAAGGCTTCCCGGACCAGATGCGCGCCTACGCCGACAAGATCACCGGCCAGGCCGCCTACCTGCAACGACACCACCAAGACGCCGTGCGGCGTCTGCGACAGTGAGGACACCATGACCCACGCCGACCCCGAGGCGATCCGCGCCCTCGGCACCGCGATCGACCGCGACGTCACCCCGGTCCTGGAGGAGGCCAACGCGATCCTCCCGAACCTGCGCGGCATCGACCAGGCCCTCTACACCTCCGTGGCCCCCGCGCTCGCCGCGACCTACACGACCGCCTGCTCCTACATGAACGAGATGGTCCAAGGCGCCGCGGAGACCTTCACCGCCATGAACGACAACCTCGACGGCTGCGCGACCTCCTGGGAGGACGCCGACGCCGCAGCCGCAGCCGACTTCGCATAGACCCACTGGAAAAGGAAGCACCGCATGTCAATCGGCGCACCCGACCCCGCGTCATTCCAACCGATGATGGACGCGTTCGCGATGGCCTCCCCGGCCGCCGCCGTCGAGATCGTCCTGCCCGCGTTCACCTTCGGGCCCGCCTGCACCCAGATCGCCCGCATCATCTACATGAACCAGTGCAACCCCGGCCAGATCATGATGGTCGGCGCGTACTGGCTCCAGCTGGCCGAGAAGTACATCAAGGCCGGGCTCGACCTCGGCGACAAGGTCGACGCCTTCGACGCCGAGTCCTGGGAGGGCGACGACTGCGACGCCTTCACCGACCAGTCCGGGAAGGTCCGGGCCCAGCTGTTCGCCATCGGCGCGTTCGCCGTCGAGGTCGGCATGGGCCTGTTCACCATCGCCGCGCTCCTCGCGGTCATGGTCACCGCCTACGCCGCGCTGGCCACCGTCCTCATGGGCATGGCCCTCGTGTACTGGCCGCTCCAGGCGTTCCCGCTCACCGCCGGGGCCGCCGTCGCGGTCCGGACGGCCGCGATGACCGTCGCCGCGACCGGCCTGGGCGTCCTCCAGTCGCTCGACGCCGCTTTGAAGACCCTCGGCAACACGCTCGCCGCGTTCATCGGCGGCGGCATGGTCGGCTCCTGGGCCACCCTCGCCGTCTCCGGCAACGTCGTCAACCCGCTCGACCTGGTGGGCCCCACCGCGTTCAACATGGCGAACGGCTTCGCGCAGCTGGCCCTGCGCAACGCCGCAGCCCCGAGCGCGGGCAAACACGTTGCCCCCGGCCTGAACCACCTGTTCGTCGGCGGCCAGGGCGCGTACAACCTCGGCCTCAACTTGAACGACCGCGCGCAGGACGGCGCCGTCGACGGGAAGAACGACCCCAGGGCCACCTACGGCATCGACCCGGGCAACCTCGACTTCATCCCGAACGTCGAGACCTCCGACGGCAAGCCGGAACCGCCCTACACCTTCGAGAAGCCCGACTGGGCGAAGGATCCCGCGCCTTCCTGGTCCGGGAGCTGACCTCCGCCGATGACCTCCGACGACGCCGAAGCGCTCGCGCTGGGACTGGCCGCGATCGCCGTGTTCGCGACGTGGCCGGTGCTGCCCGGCCTGCGCCGCTTCGGCGGGTTCAAGACCTTCCCGCCGTTCCGGGCCTGGGCCGCGCGGCCGCATCCCGATGCGGCCGTGCGGGTCCGCACCGGCAGACGGCCGCGACCGGAACGCCGGACGGACGTGAGCCCGTTCTTCACACGGGTGAACCCGTCTCGGCGGACCGGCGCGGACGCCACCGTGGTCGTGCGGATCGCATGGTCCAATCAGGACTCACGCGACCTGCACCCCTCACTCCGCGCGAGCCGTCCGCTCGTCCCGCTCCTCAGCGTCGACGGCCGCCCGGCCGCCTGGGGCTGGGGCACGGTCGCGCTCGACCTCCCGCCCGGACGCCACCTCATCGCGGTCACCAGCAGCCATTCCCGCTGGTACCGCGTGGTGCACCTGAACGCGGGCGACGAGGTCGGGCTCGACTACGCGAGCATCCTCGGTGCGACCGCGCACTTCCACCGCCTCCCCGGGGCCTGGATCCGCGAACTCACCTCGTTCGGACCGCGCCGGGCCGCCCGCCCGGTCCGGATCCCGCTCATCGCCACGGGAGCCGCCGTTGTCGCCGCCCTCGCGGCCGTGGTCGCCTCGCAGACTTCCGCTTCGGCGCTCGTCGCGACCGCCTTCTGGGGCGCGGTCGCGGTCGGCCTGGGCAGCGGCATCGCCGTCTCCGCCGCGTCCTTGGCCCGGCAGGCCCGGTCCCGGCGGGTCACCGTCGCCTCGCCGCCCGACCGGAGCACCCTGGAGATCCTGGACGCGGACGGACCCCGCCTCGCGCCCGCCCCCGGCTGGGCCGGGCTCGGCCTGCACCTGCGATTCGACCTCGACCAGTACCCGGACGAGGCGCTCGCCGCCCTCTGCGGAGGGATCCGGCCGAACCTGATGCAGCGCTGGCGGACCGTCCGCATCGGCGAACCCGAGGCTCCTGCCTGCCGCCCTTGGATTCCCGTCCCCGAAGTCACAGTGGACGGCGTACCGCTCGACGCGAGCTGGACCCGCATGTGGACCCAGCTGGCCCCCGGCGAGCACGAACTGGCCGTCAAGGTTGGACCCGCCCCGGAGCAGGTCGACGCGGGCACGCTCGTCGAACCCGCCGAGTTCCGCACGCGGTTCCGGACCGTGGCGGGGGAGAACACCGAACTGACCGTCACCGCCGACATCACCGCGATCCCGGCCCGCGACCGGCCCCGGCTCACCGAGTTCCGCGCCCGCCTGCACTACTGAAAAAGGAGCGACCCGTGCACCACCACAACGGATCCGAGCTACCCGAGACCTTCGACTTCGCCGCGTCCATGCGCGAGTTCCGCGATCAGATGCGGGCGCTCAACGAACGCGCCGAACGCGTCCGCCACCTCATCGAGGCCACCAGCTTCCGCGTCGAATCGGCAGGAGGCGAGGTCGCGGTCACCATGACCACCTCGGGCCTGCTCGTCGGCATCGACTTCCGTCCCGCCGCCGACGACATGGCCCCCAATGCCCTGGCCGCCACGACCCTCGCCACCTACCACCGGGCCGCAGCGGCGGCCCGCAGCATGTCATCGACCGAACCGTGAGCGGCCCCAGACGATGACGGCGGCCCTGGCGAGCGACACGCTCGCCAGGGCCGCCGCCATGGCGCACACGACCGCGAACAGGACCACGAACGGCACGAACAGGCCCCAGTCCTGCGCGCCCGGCGCCCAGGCCCGCGGATGCTCGTCGCCCACGAACAGCGAGGTGTGCGCCGGGGCCAGGTTCGCCTCGACCTGCTGGCCTTCGACGCAGTCGCCCCGCACCTCGATGCGGGCCTCGACGAGGGCGCCGCCGTCCTCAGGGGCGAAGCGGCCCTTGCACACCTGGCCGTCCCGCTCCTCCTCGACCGACGTGACCACCGCTTCGCCCGGCGTCCCGAGGGAACCGCCGGACGCCCGGTAGCCGTCGGCGAGGGCACTGCCGTTGGCGCACAGGCCGACGCCGAATACAGCGGTCATGGCCAGGCCCGTCACCCCTACGGCGACGAGCCTGCCCAGGCCGCTCCTATGCTCGGTCTCGATGTCGTCTTCCACGGTGGCTCCTTAACCTCGTCATCGGCCGGCGCCGCGGCGCCGGGTCAGTCCGTCAAGCTGGTCGCGCAGGTGCACGACCTCCTGGTCGTCCCGGTCGCGGTCCTCCCACTCGAGGGCGAACCTCCGGCCGACCGAACCGAGCGACATCGCGAGGCGACGGATCCCCTCGCGGCGCTGCTCGTCGAGGTCGGCCGCCGCCCTCGCTGCAGTGAGGGTCAGCTCGTCGCCGAGCACGACCGGCCCGAAGTCCATGGCGCGCGGCGTCAGCAGCACCCGCGCGATCGGATACTCCACTGTGGCGTCCACCGCGACACCGCCGTCGGCGCTCACCGCGGAACCGGTGCAGTCCTCGCCGCCCGGGAAGGCGTCGACGCCGCCGGGCAGGTGCGGGAACCGTTCGCGCACAGCGGAAGCCGGGAACGCGCCCTCGTCCGAGGCGCGGCGGTGGACCGCGTCGGCGGCCTCACGGGACGTGCGGGTCACCAGCTCCGCGAGTGCGCGCATCCCGAGATGATCGGCGGTCGGCGCGAGCCGCACACGGGCGGCGCCGTCGCGGCCGATGTGCACGGTCACGGTGCCGCAGGCGCTGGTGCGCGTCACGGCGTCGGGCAGGTGGGTCATCGTGTCTCCTGTTGAAGACGTAGGTAATGAAACGGCTCCAACCTAGGCCCGTGAGCTGCGGATGTCCGTCTGCGCGACGTCAAATCCGCGTAGCGAACCCGTCAACGGGCGCCGCCGCCCGACCCCGGGCCGGGCCGGGGAGGCGCGCATCAACGCGGCGTCAAGTTCCGGGCCGCGCCCGTCACGATCGCGTACGGATTCGGCCCGAGCGGCCCGAAGCGGCGGACGGAGCCCGACCGGGGCGCTAGTGTCCGGCACCGGAAAGGAGCAACCAAGTGACCGCTCGAACGCCTCAAGAGGCGATCTCCCCGGACCGCACCCAGACCATCCGACACACGGCCCGCCTGGCCCTCGTCGTCGGCGCCCTCGGCGTCGTCTTCGGCGACATCGGCACCAGCCCGATCTACACCCTGCAGACCGTCTTCAATCCGGCCGACCCGCACCCCGTCCCCGTCACCACGGACAACGTCTACGGCATCATCTCGGTCGTCTTCTGGTCGCTGATGCTCGTCGTCACCGTCTTCTACGTCGGCCTCGCCATGCGCGCCGACAACGACGGCGAAGGCGGCATCATGGCCCTCATCACCCTCCTGCGCCGCCACCGCGCCCGCGGCCGCAAGACCGCCCTGGCCCTGGCCGGACTGGGCATCTTCGGCGCCGCCCTCTTCCTCGGCGACTCGATGATCACTCCGGCGATCTCGGTGCTCTCCGCGGTCGAAGGCGTCAAGATCATCGACCCCGGCCTCGAACCTGTCATCGTCCCCGCGACCGCCGTGATCATCGTGCTGCTCTTCGCGTTCCAGAAGCGCGGCACGCACATCATCGGCCGCGCCTTCGGTCCCGTCATGACCGCCTGGTTCCTCATGATCGCGTTCCTGGGCATCGGCGGCATCGCCACCGACCCCGGCGTCCTCAAGGCCCTCTCGCCCGCCTACGCGATCGACTTCATGGTCAGCGAGTTCCCCATCGCGTTCTTCGCCCTCGCCGCCGTCGTCCTCGCCTTCACCGGCGCCGAAGCCCTCTACGCCGACATGGGCCACTTCGGACGCGGACCCATCTCCCGCGCCTGGATCTTCCTCGTCTTCCCCGCCGTCCTGCTCAACTACATGGGCCAGGGCGCGATGATCCTCGACGACCCGGCGAACGTCACCGGCTCGTTCTTCCTCCTCGCCCCCGACTGGGCCCGCATCCCCGTGCTGCTCTTGGCGACCGCCGCCACGGTGATCGCCTCGCAATCGGTCATCTCCGGCGCGTTCTCCGTCGCCACCCAGGCCTTCGAACTCGGGTACCTGCCGCGCCTGCGCGTCGCCCACACCTCGGAGTACCAGTACGGGCAGGTGTACGTGCCCTGGATCAACTGGCTGCTGATGGTCTCGGTCCTGGTCCTGGTCTTCGCGTTCCAGACCTCGGGCGCGCTCGCCTTCGCGTTCGGCATGGCGGTCATCGGCACCATCACGATCACCACGATCCTGTTCCTCTACATCGCCCGCACACGTTGGGGCACACCGAAATGGCTCGTGTTCACCGGCGGCGGGCTGCTCCTCGCGATCGACCTGGCCTTCCTCGCCGCCAACACCACCAAGATCATCCACGGTGCGTGGCTCCCGCTGCTCATCGCGATCACGGCCTTCACCGTGATGGTCACCTGGCAGCGCGGCCGCGCGGTCGTCACCGCCGCCCGCACCCGCGCCGAAGGCTCACTGCGGGCCTTCATCGACAAGCTCCGCGCGGGCGAGCCCAAGACCGCCCGTGTACCGGGCACGGCCGTCTTCCTCAACCGGGGCAAGGACACCGCGCCCCTCGCGCTGCGCGCCAACGTCGAACACGCCCACGTGCGGCACGACCGGATCGTGATCGTCTCGGTCGAAACCCAACCCGTCCCGCGCATCCCCGAGGCCGACCGCGTCACGGTCGACGAACTCGGCTACGACCTCGACTCGATCCTGCACGTCACAGTCCGATTCGGATACACCGAGACACCGGACGTGCCGAAGGCGCTGGCGCTCTTGACACCCGAACGCTGCGAAGGCCGCGCGCTCGACCTCGACCACGCGGCCTACTTCCTCTCCACCATCCAGCTGCGGGCAGGTAAGGAGCCGACGATGGCGGCCTGGCGCAAGCACCTGTTCATCGCCACCTCGCGCATCACCGCCGACGCGGCCGAGCACTTCCGCCTGCCCCGCGACCGCACGGTCATCACCGGCTCCCACATCGAGGTCTAGACAGTGTTCGAGCGCCCGATGCCGTCCAGCTCCGCCAAGTCCTCCATGGAGAGGGAGAGCCCCGAACCGGCGATGTTTTCGCGCAGGTGCGCGACCGACGACGTGCCGGGAATGAGCAGCATGTTCGGCGACCGCCGCAGCAGCCACGCCAGCGCGACGGACATCGGCGCCGCCTCCAGCCGGGCGGCGACCGCCGCGAGCGCCGAGGACTGCAGGGGAGTGAAGCCGCCGAGCGGGAAGAACGGCACGTACGCGACCCCTTCGGCGGCGAGCCGGTCGACGAGCTCGTCGTCGTGGCGATGGGCGAGGTTGTACATGTTCTGGACGCACACGATCGGCGCGATGCGCTGCGCCTCGACGACCTGCTCCTCGGTGGCGTTGCTGACCCCGAGATGGCGGATCAGGCCCTCCTGCCGGAGCTCCACGAGCGCCTCGAACGACTCGGCGAGCGAGCCGGGCTGGGGCCCTTCGGCATTGCCGAGCCGCAGGTTGACGAGGTCGAGCGCCTCGAGCCGGAGGGATCTGAGGTTGTCGTGCACCTGGCGGCGCAGATCCTCGGGCCGCCGGGCCGTGGGCCAGCCGCCCTGTTCGTCGCGGGTCGCGCCGACCTTGGTCACGATGCGCAGCGAGTCGGAGTAGGGGTGCAGCGCCTCATGGATCAGCTCGTTGGTGAATCGCGGACCGTAGGCGTCACTGGTGTCGATGTGGGTGATCCCGAGGTCGACCGCTTCGCGCAGCACGGCCAGCGCCTCTTTGCGATCGGCCGGCGGACCCATGACCCACGGACCGGCCAGCTGCATGGCCCCGTAGCCGAACCGGGTGACCTCCAGGTCGCCAAGGGTCCAGGTGCCGCCTGGAAGCGAGAGGGAAGTGGTGCTCATCGTGTCGCCTTTCGTTGCGCGCCTTCGGAGGTGGCGACTGCCGCCTCCCCGCATCAGTATTGGAGCCAAACTTCCTGTCGGGAAGTAGGCACTTTGCAGTGCCTAACCCGCCTATCGGAGAGAGGCGTCGGCAGTGGCGACGATGAAGGCGGCCCAGAAGCGGGCTCAGGCCAAGGTGGAGTACAACGCGTTCCTGGCGGGATGCCCCAGCCGCCAGCTGCTCGACCGGATCTCGGACAAGTGGGTGGTCCTGGTCCTGTGCGCGCTGGGCGGCGACGCCCACCCCGGCCAGCCTGGGGCGAACGCGAACGCCCCGAAGGCGATGCGCTACTCCGAGATCGCCCGTCTCCTGGCCGGGGTCAGCCAGAAGATGCTGACCCAGACACTGCGGTCGCTGGAACACGACGGCCTGCTCACCCGGACCGTGACGCCGACCGTCCCCGTCACTGTCACCTACGAGCTGACCGACCTCGGGCTCTCGCTCCACCACATGACTCGCGGGCTCAGGAATTGGGCGCAGACGCACATGGCCGAAGTCCTCGCGAACCGCGAGAGCCACGACCCTCAGGCCTAGCCTGACGGCCCCATAGACCAGCGGGACAACGCGTTCATTCCCGCTGAGCGGCCCCGACCGGCACCGGTCGGGGCCGCAGTCTTCACTCGCTCCCGAGGTCGGGCATGAGGGCCCGGGACTGCTCCAGGATCCACGGGCACCACTCGTCACCGTTCCACGCGCCGTTCCAGACCGGTTCGTCATCGGCGGCGTCGGTGAACCGGCAGCACTCGCGCGGGCCCGCGCCGTCGTCGACATCGACCAGGAACCGGTTCGGGAAGTCCGGGAAGCCGTTGAGGCTCGGCCCGAGTTCGTAGACGGAGAAGCGCGCGGTGTAGCGAGTGAAGCCGCCGAGATAGCCGTACTTGGCGAGCTGCTCGTCCGAGCGGCGAAACGGACGGTCGCCGGGTTCCTCGGCGGGCATGGGCGGCATGGCGGTCCTAGCCATCGCAGAACTTCACCATCGGCGGCGCGGAGGGCACGGTGGCGTGGCCGCTGTGGAACACCCGGAACGCCGACTCCTCGACCCAGATCTTCCAGGTCGGTTTGAACGAGCGCCAGAACGGGCCCCACGTGGCTTTCAGGTCGCCGGAGTTCAACCCGGAGACGATCAGCACGATGTCTTCCTGCTCGCCGGTCAGGACTTGGAACGAGTCCGGTGCGTCGGCGCTTGAAGCCCGGACTCTGTAGGAGCGGTAGTCATCCCGGAACCACCCCCGTTCGAGTGAGTCGGTTCGGCTTGCACCGCTTCGATATCGATCGCTCATGACAGATGCCTCCACTTCGGATGGTTCGTGTGGCCACTTCTTGCGACATTTCGAAGGTTAGGCAGGTGGGCAGCTTGGATCAAGGGTGAAACTGCAGGTAGATGGGTATCTGTGCGCTGTGGCAGGTGGCCGTGGCGCTGGGCGTGTGGCGCTTGGCCACGGCTGGTTGGCCTGCGCGGAACGCCACACTGAACTGCTTCGCGATGGGGGTTGTGGATTCGGTGATGGTTGCTTTACTGAGTGCATGGCAACGAATCCACCACGCCAGACATCGATGCGCCGCAAGTTGATCGGGCGCAGACTCCGAATGAGAAGGCTCCAGTCAGGTCTGCCCATGCGCCACGCGGGGATCACTGCGATCGTCGGATCCACAAGGTCGCTCCAGCGGTTGGAAGGCGGAGAGGCGACCGGGCTGACCTACCCGATCATCGGTGCCCTGTGCGACCTGTACAAGGTCCCTGCGGAGGAGAAATTCGAGCTCCAGCGACTCTGGGAACTCCGGGAAGCCACAACCTGGACCCAGCCGCGCGGAAGGAGCGTCTTCGGCTACGACGCATACCGAGAACTCGAACTCCACTCCAGTGAGGTGTACCAGTACGAAGTCAACTTCGTCCCCGGCTACCTCCAGACCGAGCGCACCATGCGGATGATTTTCTCGCGCAACCCGGACTTCACGGACGCGGACATCAATCAGCAGGTCGAGAAGCGGAAGCGGAATCAAGCCCCGCTCTGGCAGAACAGTGGCGGCCGCAGGTTCAAGTTCCTGCTTAGCGAGGCGATCCTGCGAGCGGACTGCGATGCGGCCCAGATCGACCGTCTGGTCGAGGCTGACACGCTCGATCACGTCTCGGTGAAGTACCTGCCGTATTCGAGCGGGTCTGCGCTGCTGTACCTGCCGTTCACCCTGCTCACCTTCGCTAGCGACGGCGACGCCGAAATCGTCTATGTTGAGGCTCCGGACGCCTACCTATACTTCGAGGAGGCCGAATCCGTGCGGTACTACCGGACGGGTCTTGACGCCTCGGAAGGCCAGGCAAGGTCAATTAAGGAGTTCAAGATATGAGGCAGACTGGGTGGCGCAAGTCCAGCCGGAGTGGCGGTCAGCAAGACTCCCAATGCGTCGAGGCCCGGGCCATCGCGGCTGACTTCCAGGTGAGAGACAGCAAGCTCGGTGACGCCTCCCCGCTCTTCGACCTGAAGACGGCAGACTTCACCGGTCTCTTGCGCGCGGCAGGTCGCGACTTAGACGCCCGCGAACGCAACATCAGGGGCCGGGTGCATCGCGCCCGGCTCTGATGCATTCGGCGGTGCAACCAGGGTGCGTGCCAAGGCGTCTGTCTCCAGAGTGAACCGCTTGCTCTGCTCGCATCCACACGCAGGGAGTCGACTTGTCCGCCAATGCGCAGGAATTTCGGGTGCTGGGGCCGGTGCAACTGCTGGTGAACGGTCAGCCCGAGCCCCTGGGCGCCGCCAAGCCCCGCACGCTGCTGGCGCTCCTCCTACTGAACCTGAACCGGCCGGTCCGGCACGACTGGCTGATCGATCAACTCTGGGGCGAACACCCGCCCAATGCCGCCGACGCGACACTCCGCTCGTACGTGTACCAGCTCCGAAAGCGCCTGCGCGGCAAGGCGGACAGTCCAGTGCTTCGCGGCCGGAGCAAGGGCTACTCACTGGAAGCCGCAGACGACGCGGTCGACTCGAACCGCTTCGAGATCATCGCCGCGAAAGCCCGACAGGCGCTGCAGGACAACAGCTCAGGCGAAGGCCTCGCCATGCTCCGTGAAGGCCTCGGCCTCTGGCGCGGTGCCGCCTCGTTCGTCGACATCGACGCTCCCGCCGTGCGCGACAAGGCCAGGCTGCTCGACGAACTGCGCCTCGAAGTCCTCGAACAATGTCTAGCCGTAGACCTCGACTCAGGCGCTTCCACGACCACCGTCGCCGAACTGGAAGCGCTCACAACGACCCATCCGCTCCGCGAAGGACTCTGGCGACTGCTCATGCTCGGCCTCTACCGCGCCGGGCGGCAGGCCGAAGCGCTCTCCGCTCACCAGCGCCTCTACCGCCTGCTCGACGCCGAACTGGGCATCAAGCCCTCACCTCCGATCGAAGAGCTGCACCAGCAGATCCTGCGATACGACCCCCGCCTCAAGGCCCCGGAGCAGAACGCAACCGGCGGAGGGGTCGTCTCAGTGCAGACCGTCCCCAGACAGCTGCCGTCCTCCGTCGCCCACTTCACCGGGAGGGAAACGCAGCAGTCCGCATTGGACGATCTGCTCACCACCCCCGCCGACTCGACCGGATCGGCGAGGGTCGCCGTCATCTCAGGTCCCGCCGGGATCGGGAAGACCGCGCTCGCCGTCCACTGGGCGCACCAGGTCGCCGACCGGTTCCCGGACGGGCAGCTGTACCTGAACCTCCGAGGTTTCGACCCGGTCGGGCAGCCGGTGGCCCCGGGCGAGGCCGTCCGGGGCTTCCTCGAAGCACTGCGCACACCGCCGAGCGAAATGCCGAGCGACCTGGACGCCCAAGCCGCCCTGTACCGCAGTCTGGTGGCCGACAAGCAGATCCTGGTGGTCCTCGACAACGCCCGCGACTTCGACCAGGTCCGTTCGCTACTGCCCGGCACGGCTTCGAACCTGGTCCTGGTCACCAGTCGCAACATCATCTCCGGACTGATCGCCCACGGCGCCCGGCCGGTCGCCCTGGCGGGCCTCGACGCCGATGAGTCCGCGCGGTTCCTGGAGCGCCGCATCCGAGACGGGCGAACGAGCGCCGAACCCGAAGCCGCCGATCGGATCGCCGAAGCCTGCGACGGGCTCCCGCTCGCGCTGGCGATCGTGGCCGCCCGCGCCGCGACCCGGCCGGACTTCTCGCTCGCGTCCCTCGCCGCGACGCTCCACGACGCGCGCGACCGCCTCGACGCGTTCGCCGACCCCGATCCCTCGGTCGACCTCCGCACGGTCTTCTCCTGGTCCTACCAGGCACTCACAGTCGACGCGGCCCGGCTGTTCCGGCTCCTCAGTGCGCATCCGGGACCGGACATCACCCCCGAGGCGGCCGCAGCGGTCGCCGGGACCACGGCTCCCGCTGCGAGTCGGCTCCTCGCCGAACTGACGAGCGGCAACCTGCTCACCGAGCCGACCCCCGGGCGTTTCGCCTTCCACGACCTCCTGCGCGCGTACTCGGCCGACCTGGCCGACTCCCTCGACACCCGTGACGACATCGAAGCGGCGACCCGCCGGCTACTGGACTTCTACCTCCAGACCGCCCACGCCGCCAGCCGTCTGGTGGACCCGACCCGGGACCCTCTCCGACTCTCCACTATGGCCTCAGGCGTCGCGCCCGTCGCGTTCGCCGACGGCATGGCCGCGATGGCGTGGTTCGCGTCCGAGGGGGCGGCGCTGGCGGCGGCCGTCCATCACGCGATCGAGCACGGTTTCGACAGCCATTGCTGGCAATTGGCCTACACCCTCCGCGACCACCTCGACCGTGGCCCGTGGCAGGACCAGGTCGACATCTGGCAGACCGCCATGGAGGCCGCCCGAAGGCTCGACGACTCCGATGCCGAAGCCCGCCTGTGCCGCCTGCTCGCAGAGGCGTACAGCCAGCTCGGCCGCAGTGAAGACGCGCATGCGCTGCTCGACCGCTCGCTGCTCCTGTGTCAGGGCATGAACGACCGCGCGGGCGAAGCCCACGCCCACCTCATGCACGGCCGCCTCTGGATGCGGCAGGGGCGGTCCGCCGAAGCGCTCGAAGGCGCTGAGCGCGCGCTCGACCTGTACCGGGCGTCAGAGCACCGCGTCGGGCAGGCCAACGCGCTCAACGCGATCGGGTGGGCCCACTCCCAGTCCGGCAATCACCTCGGGGCGCTGGGCTACTGTGCTCAGGCCGTGGAACTCCTGGAGGCGATCGGGGACCGCCACGGCCAGGCGGCCGCGCTCGACAGCCTCGGCTACACCCACCACTGCCTCGGGCGGCAGGCCGAGGCCATCGTCTTCTACCGGCGGTCCCTCGCCCTCTACCGGGACCTCGGCCACAGCCAAGGCGAGGCAGAGACCTTCGTCAACCTGGGCGACGCCCAGCACGCGAGCGGCGATGTCGCTGCGGCCCAGCGGACTTGGCGGCGTGCGCTGGCGGTCCTCGAACACGTCGGCCACCCCGACGCCGAGAAGGTCCGCGCCAAACTCGGCGCGCTGCCAGCGCCCGATTCTATCGGTGCAGGGGAGGACCCGCAGTCAACTGGCGCGCCGGGAGGGGACTGAAGCCGAAAAGGCCGCACGTCCCCAGCCCGGTGCCTGCGGACCAGCGCATACGAGGAGCGCGACGGGATCCTGGCCGCGCGCGACGCCGAGCCCGCCCCTGTACGGAAGCCTGAGGGCCGATTCGGGCGATGGCGCGTGTGTCGAACCTCCGGTTCGTCCGGTGCGTCTCAGCGGAGGAGGCGCACGGTGGTGATGCCGGGTGTCGCCTTGCCGTCAGGCGCGGCGATTTCGAGGGTGCAGGCGGGGGACGTCTGCAGCAGGCCGAAGTCGAGCTCGGTGTCGCCGTGTCGGTCTTCCCAAGTCTCCTCGGCGATGCGTATGCCTTCGAGGTGCACGGTGATGCCGGTGGATCCTCCCGCGTGACGGAAGCCGATGCGCAGCACGCGCCCGGCCCTTTCGGGATCGTTGAGCACGACCGACATGCGGGCGGTGGTGGTGCGGGCGCGGCGGCCCTGGGCGTCGACGGCGACGAGTGTCGCTTCGCCGCGGAAGCCGTGGTCGGTTTCGGGCTGCTGTTCGCCGAAGGCGACTGCGTCAACGGTCGCGGCGTCGAGGGCGAGGGGCCCGCGGTCGGCCTCGACCAGCGTGTCGCGGCGCCGGGCGACCTTGTCAGGTGCGGCGACGGGCCAGTAGACCGTGTAGCGGCTGTCGTGCACCTCGTAGAGCGGCACCAGCTCGGCTTCGCCTGCGGGATCGGCGAATCGGAGGCGGTAGCGCAGTGGTGCCTCGCGGCTGAGGACGTCCTCGGCGGCCGAATCCGCGATGATCGGGAGGTCGGCGACGCCGACCAGGGCTCCGTGGCCGATCTGCGACCACCCGGCGTCGTCGGCGCGCAGTCCCGTGAGATGCGCCGTGCCCTCTTTGGACGCGAGGAGGACGGGTCCGGCGAAGTACGCCTGCCACGGGGAGCCGTCGGGCAGGCGCTCGGCCCGCACGCGCAGCGGGAGGCGGAAGGCGAGCACGTCGCCGGACCGCCATTCCCGTTCGAGCACGACCGCGCCCGGAACTGGTCCGGCCTCGACCGGTCTGCCGTTGACCGTGAGGTCGACGGGGCCGTCGCATCCGGCGGGCACGCGCAGTCGCAGCGGGAAGGTGCGCGGCCCTTCGATGTCCACGGTCAGGCGCACATGCTCGTCGGCGGGGAAGCCGGTCTCCAGGCGGAAGCGGCCGCCGAACTCGGGCGCGTCGAGGACGGCGGGGGTGTACAGGTTGACCGCGAGGGCGCCGTCGTGTTCGCCGAAGACGAACTCGCCGTACTTCGCCTGCATCTCGATGCCGGTGCCCACGCAGCACCACATGGAGCTTTCGAGCTGGGAGTAGACGCGGTAGTGGCGCGGCCGCATGGGGGTGAAGTAGACCAGGCCGCCGTGCTCGGGGTGCTGGGAGGCCAACTGGTGGTTGTAGACCGCCCGCTCCGCATAGTCCAGTTGGGACGGATCGAACGCGGACTCGGCGAGCGCCTTCGTCAGCTTGAGCATGTTGTAGGTGTTGCAGGTCTCGGGGCCCGTGCGGTCCTCGATCATCAACGTGAAGTCGTCCCGGGCGTGGAAGTGCTCGCGGACGCTGTTGCCGCCGTTGGCGACCGTGCGGTGCTCCACGACCTCGCGCCAGAAGCACTCGGCCGCGGCGAGCAGCGCTTCGTCGCCGCGGACGGCCGCCGTGGCCGCGTAACCGACGGCTTTGGGGATCTGCGTGTTGGCGTGCAGACCGGTCAACTCGTCGCGGCCCTTGAGGAGCGGGTCCAGGATCGCCCGGTGGGAGAACCGCACGGCCATGTCCGCGTACGCACGGCGCCCGGTGATCGCGGCGAGATCGGCGAAGGCCTCGTTCATGCCGCCGAACTCGGTGTCGAGCATCGCCTCGAAGGCTTCGTCGTCGATCCCCTCGGCGATGTCCAGCCACCAGTCGGCGAGGCGGGTGACCACCTCGAGCGCCTGTTCGTGGCCGAGGAGGCGGTGCGCGTCGATCAGGCCGGCGAAGGTCTTGTGCACGCTGTACCAGGGCGCCCAGTGGCGGCCGAGTTCGCGCGCCGCCTCGATGCCGCCGCCGCGCAGGTCCTCGAACAAGGCCGCGCCCTTGGTGACGCCGCCGAGATAGCCGGTGCCCCAGTGGGTCTGGGCGCGGTCGAGCTCGGCGACCATGTAGTCGAGCCGCCTGCGCGGCTCCGCCTCACCGGTCGCGGCCGCGAGGAGCGCGAGCGCGGAGAGGCAGTGGCCGCCGATGTGCCCGGCGAGGACGGTGCTCTCCCAGCTGCCGTAGTTCTCAGCGCGGGGTTCGAGCCCGGCTTCGCGCAGGAACGGGGCCAGCAGGCGATCGGGCTCCCAGGACAGGACGTAATCCAGGTCCGTGCGCACCGCACGCGAGAACGGGCTCTCCAGCAGGCGCACGCGCGAGAGCGGGAAGAACTTCATGCGCAGCTCCAGGGCAGCGGCCGGGGGCGAAGCGTGGTTGCCATGCCGTGAGCCTAAAGACCGGCGGCGGTTTCCGCGTGGGTCAGAGTCACCGTCCACTGGTCGATATTCACCCACGGACTCGCAGCGGCACGACCATGGAGAGCGGCGGGAGCCGGGCATGGCTCCCGCCGCTCTCGTGTCGTCGCCGACTCCTAGACGCAGGAGGTCTCGGCGTCCATGGTGGTCAGCTCGGCTTGCGCCGCGGTGTCCGGGACGGCGCTGTTCAGCGCGCTGACGAGCGCGTCAGCGGTGTCGCCTGCCAGGACCTCTTCGACGCCCTGGTCGACCTCGTCCTCCGCCTCGGCCGCGAAGGCCGCGGCGCTCTGCATGGTGCCTTCGGACTCGCCGTTGCCGAGAGTGCCGCCGTCGTAGGGGATCTCCGAGCCCTCGCCGAGGCCGCGCCACTGGGCCCGGGTGTACTCGCCGTCTTCGTCGCAGACGGCCTTCTCCCAGCGGATGGCCATCACGTACTGGTGGCCGACCTCGATCCGGGGCAGCTCGAGGAACGCCATCTCGACGGCATTGTCGAGGTCGCCGTCGACGAAGTACCAGCCGAGGCCCGAGTACTCCCAGGTGGCCGGTGCCGCCTGCGTGGCGCCTTCCCTCGACCACAGCACGTCCTCGACCGTGAGCGAGATGATACGGCCGATGACGCCTTCGCCGCGTTCGAGCTCCTCTGCGGTCGGCGCGATCGCCTGCTCCTCCACGGCTTCGACCACGACGACGTGGTCGGCGTAGGTGACCCAGTCGGCCGCAGTGAGGCTCGGAAGGTGGTCGCTGCCGTCGCCCAGCATGACCTCAGGCTGGGCTTCGGCGACCCCTTGCGGATCGGAACCCCCTGCGGGCGCGGCGATCGACGCGATGACGATGCCGGTGACGGAGGCGGCCGCGATGATGCCTGCGGCGGCCGCGATGCGGATGCGGTTTCTCATGGGCCCTCCTCAGTAAGTGGCGTTGATGTTCTCGATGTTGTTGGCCTGGAGCACTTCGTCGGCGTCGGTCGGCTTCTCCATGCACCCGAGCTTCTCGTCGGAGTTGCTCTTCTTCGGCGACGCGTCCTGGCCGTGGGTCAGACCGACGGCGTGACCGGTCTCGTGGCAGGTGAGGCCCTGCTCGTAGTGCCCGCCGCCGCGGATGCGGATGTACTGCTGGTCGCACTTGATCGACGAGGCGGAGTTGTTGCAGAAGGTGCCGCCGTCCATCGTGGAGGACAAGCCGACGGCGCTCTCCTCGAAGACGATGTCGGTCTCGGCGCTGCCGGAGAACGAGGGGGTCGAGTCGTAGGTGACGCTGAGGTCGGTCGGCTCGTAGATGTTGTTCATGACGTTGTTGACGACGGCGCGGTCGACGGCTTCGAGCATGTTCGTGCCGCTGCTGTCCATGTAGTACGTGAGATCCGAGTTGTCCGTCTGGCAGAAGCCCGGCCCGGTCGGGCTGTTGATGCTGAAGCAGCCCACCGTCAAATACTGCGTGGGGTACATGTTGTCCGTGTAGGCCGCCCAAGCGACGCCCGCCGTCACGGCGACCGTGGTGAACGTGACGACGGCGATGCAGATCGCCCTGAGACTCAGGCGTTTCGCACCGGTTCTTGGCATGGGGTCTTCCCTTCCTGGCCCATCGAGTGGGATCCGCACCGCCGCCCGGGGGGAGCGGCGGTGCGGTACTGCCGCGCGGAGCGGAACCAGTCTCGCTCGGCGGCGTGGAGCCATTGTGGTGGGAAAGTGGAGCGCGCCCCCAATGCTCAGATCTGGGCGAACTCGGTGACCGTGACGTCGTTGAACACCGCCGCGCCGCCGTCCGTGTACAGCGCCAGGCGGTCGTCGCCCGGCTGGGCGTACACGAGGCTCGAGTGCACGTAGCGGCCGTCGTCCACGAACACCTCCACAGAGAGGTTGTCGACCAGGATCCGCAGCGTCGCCTCCTTCCTGGCGGAGTCGAACGGGGTGCGGCTCTCCAGCCACCGGCCCGTCGAGTCCGGGTTCCCCGTGTAGCCCCGGTTCAGGTACGCGTAGCCGCCCGCCAGGTAGACACCCGCGTCGGCATGGCGCGAGCCGTCCGCCGACAACCGCAGCTGCATCCCGACGTTGTTCAGCTGGTTCCAGGTGACCCTGGTCCGGACCTCGTAGGCGCGGCCGCGGTAGTCCAGCGGCACGGTGCCGTCCACAGTGATGTCACCGAGGCTCACCGTCCGCGAGGCGCGGCCGGACAGCGTGCGGACAGGCGTCGACAGGAGCACCGGCTCCGTCGCGCTGTACCAGTGCAGCTTGATCTCGCGCACGATCGAGTCGGTGCCGTTGAACCCGTCCGCGTCCCACGACGGCGTCGTGCCGAAGTAGTCCCAGTGGTTCATCCAGCCGATCGCGTAGCGGGTGCGCGGATCGAGGACCGCGCCGGTGCGGCGCTCCCAGGTGACCGCGCCGTACCAGTCCCAGCCGTGGTCGAGCCATTTCGGGTCCGGGTTGTCGGGCACGAACGTGGTGCCGTTCCAGTTCCCGATCCAGTACGCGTAGGTCGCGGGCCCGCCCGAGCCCTTCGTGTTGGCGCTGGCGCCGAGCACCCAGCGGCCGGGGCCGGTGGCGGACTCCAGGTAGAACAGGTCGGGGCATTCGAAGACGCCCATGCCGCCGCGGATGAACCCTTCGGTATAGGTCCAGCTCTTGAGGTTCGCGGAGCGGTAGAAGCCGATCTTGTCGTTCTCGGCGAGCGCCATGACCCACTGCGAGCGGGCGGCGTCCCAGACGACCTTCGGGTCGCGGAAGTCCACGACCCCGGGGTTGGGGAGGACGGCGGGCTCGTGGCGGGCGAAGGTGCGGCCGCCGTCCGTGGAGTAGAAGAGGAACTGCGCCTGGCGGTTCGGGGCCGTCGCGAAGCGGTCCTCCTGGGTGGCGATCGCGATGATCGCGCCGGCGCCGAATCCGGCCGTGTTCTGCTCGTCGACGACCATGCAGCCCGACCAGATCGAGCCGTTCGGGTTCGTCTCCTTCGGAATAGCGGTGCCGAGGTCGGTGAATGCGACATTGTCGGTCGACGAGGCCAGTCGCCATGACGTGCCGGTGCCGAGGTTCGGGTAGTCCTTGTTGTAGAGGTAGTAGTAGTACGTCTTGCCGTCGACGTAGATCGGCCGCTGCGGGTCGTTCTTCCAGTGGTCGGGGACCGAGAAGTGGTAGACGGGCCGATAGGTGGCGTCCTGCGCCGCCGCCGGGAGTCCGACCAGGCTGATCGCGCCTCCAGTGGCGGCTGCGCGGAAGAGGTTCCTTCGTGAGGTCTGCAGCATCGTTGCTCCAAGGATCCGGGGTTCGTGCAATTGATGAACGCCATCGTAAAGAGTTAATCGAAGTTAAATCCATCAATATATCGAGTTAATTTTGGTTAATTCGAAAGGGCCGCTCCGCAATTCGCGGAACGGCCCTCAGCATGCCCTTGGCTACAATTCGGAGCGGTAAGGCGGATTGGCTCCGGCGCGCGAACAGGTCACCGCCGCCACCTTCGAGGCGAACGCGACCGCGTCCCGCGCCTCGGCGGCGGTGAGCCGGTCGAGGTCGGTGGGCTTCAGCCGCCCGTTCCGGTCGAGCCAGTCGAGGAGCGCGCCGCTGAAGGAGTCGCCCGCGCCGACAGTGTCGACCATGTCGACGGGCGCGGCGGGCACCGCGAACGCCTCGCCGCCCGCCCACACGAGCGAGCCTTCGCCGCCGCGTGTGACCACGACCAGCTTGCGGCCCTTGGCGATCCACTCGGCAGCGATCGCCTCCGGGTCGGCGCCGGGCCAGATCCACTCCAGGTCCTCGTCCGAGACCTTCACGATCGAGGCGAAGCCGAGCCAGCGCTCCAGGCGCTCCCGGTAGGCCTCGCGGTCGCCCAGCAGCGCCGGGCGGACGTTCGGGTCGAGGCTGATCGTGGCGCCGAGCCCGGCGAGCCACTGCTCGACGACCGGCCCTCCAGGGTCGACGGCCAGCGCGAGCGACCCGGCGTGGACCGCGTCGAGGCCCGGGTTGTGCGGCAGCTCGGCGTCGGTCCACTGCCAGTCGGCGGTGCCTTCGACGTGGAACGCGTACTCCGCCGAGCCGCTCGGCGCGACCGAGACGATCGCGAGGCTCGTGGGCTCGGCCGCGTCGACGATCCAACGCAGGTTCACATCGGACTCGGCGAGGTGCGTGCGCAGGAGCTTCCCGAACGCGTCACCGGAGAGCCGCCCCAGGAACACGACCTCGGAACCCAAGCGCCCCAAGGTGACCGCCACGTTCATCGGGCTGCCGCCGGGGTGCGCGACCGGATGCCGGGCGTCCTCGTGGTCGACCTTGAGGTCGATCAGGGCCTCCCCGATGACACCGATCATCTGCGCACCAGCCTCTCTCCGTCCCAGCGGACCGGGATCGGGTCCACGAGCTCGCCCACGAACTCGCCGTCCTCGATGTTGCGGAAGCCGATGATGACGGTCTGGCCGTCCACATCGTGCAGTCTCGCCGCGTACAGGCTCTCATGCTCGAACGGCCGTGCCTTGGCGATGTCGAAAGCGACGCCGTCGAAGCCGCTCGAAGGGTCGTCCACCGGGACCACGTAGTTGTCGCCGGTCTCGCCGAGCGCGCGGCGCGCGTCGGCCGCTTCGCCCTTGCCGCAGCAGAAGAGCAGCAGCCACTGGCCGTCCACGCGGTGCAGCTGGGTGACCTCGATCTGGCCGAAGCCGAGCGCGTCGGGGCGGCTCAGCGGCGGCAGGACCTCCCACGTCTCGAGGTCTGCAGAGCGCGCGTGTCCGACGACGCCGCGTTCGCGGGTGTGCTCGGGCCCTTCGACCCTCGCGGTGAAGAGCATGTGCCAGCCGTCGTCGGCGCGGACGATCCACGGGTCGCGGCAGGCCTCGTCGTGCCAGTCGTCGTTGAGCCGCTCGTAGAGGGCCGGGTCGGCTTCGACCTGCGGCCCGGGGGTGCGGTGCCAGACGAGGAGGTCGTCGGAGACGGCCGAGCCGATGCGCTGCACGTTCCCGCCCTCGGCGCGGGAGACGCCGGTGTAGAACATGCGCCAGCGGCCGGAGTCCTCGCGCACGACAGAGCCGGTCCAGGTGGCCTGGTCGTCCCAGGCGGGGGCGTCGGCGAAGACGAGCGCGTCGGGCAGGAGCGTCCAGTCCTTGAGGTCGCGGGAGACGGCGTGGCCGATCGTGGCCCGGTGGTGGCGGCGGCCCTCTTCCTGCAGCGCACGGGAGGCGCGCAGGAAGAACACGTGGTGCCGCCCGTCGTCGTCGATCGCGTACCAGGAGTCCCAGACCCAGTGGTCGGCGAGCTTGAGCATCGGTTTCCTAACTAGTGGGGGAGTGTTCAGTCCTTCATGCCCGCTGAGGCGATGGACTGGATGAACGCGCGCTGGAAGACGAGGAAGACGATCACCATCGGGACGGTGATCATCGCGATGTACGCCATCACCTCGCCCCAGGCGGTGTCGAGCTGGAAGAAGTACTGGACGCCGACCATGACGGGGCGCAGCTCCTCGCTCTGGACGGTCATGAGCGGCCACAGGTACGCGTTCCAGGTCGCCGGGGAGGTGACCACGGTGAGGATCGCGACCGTGGCGAACACGGGCTTCGAGAGGGGCACGATGATGCGCCAGTAGGTGCGCAGCCACCCGGCCCCGTCGATCGCGGCGGCCTCCTCGAGTCCCTTGGGGAGGCTCTTGAAGTACTGGGCGAACAGGAAGATCGAGAACGCGTTCACGATGAACGGGATGATCTGCACCCGGTAGGTGTTGAGCCACCCGAACTCCAGGACGGGCGTGAGCCCGTCGAAGCCGATCCACGGCAGGTTCGCCACGAGGTACACCATCGGCACGATCGTGGTGTCGAACGGCAGGATGAGCGTGGCGATGACCAAGCCGAAGACCAGGCCCCGGCCCTTCCAGCGCATCCGGGCGAGCGCGTAGCCGCACATGGAGTTCACGACCAGGCCGAAGGCGGTGACCATGAACGTCACGAACAGGGTGTTCCCGAGGAACCGCCAGAACGGGACCCGGTCGAACACGGACGCGTAGTTGTCGAGCGAGAGGTCCCCGACTGGCAGGAACGCCTTGAAGGAGTCCATGTCCGCGAAGATCTGGTGGTCGGTCTTGAGGCTCGCGGCGAGCATGAACACGATCGGGAAGAGGAAGAACGCCGCGAGCACGGTCATGGGCGCGTACGTCCATCGCTTCCGGCCCCCTGAGATGGTGGTCATGCGGCGCGCCCTCCTCTTGGCTGAGCTACTAGATGATTAGAATTTGAGTCGTGAACGTTGTGGCGAGGCACCGGGCGTTCCGGTTCCGCTGCTATCCGACTCCGGCCCAGGCCGCGAACCTGGCTCGGACTTTCGGGTGTGCCCGCCTGGTCTACAACAAGGCCCTCGATGCACGCCAGAAAGCCTGGTATCGGCGCAAGGAGCGGGTCAACTACGTCCAGACCTCGGCGCTGCTCACCGTCTGGAAACGCCGCTCCGATCTTGCGTTCCTCAACGAGGTCTCCTCGGTCCCGCTGCAGCAGGCACTTAGGCATCTTCAGAAGGCCTATACCGGGTTCTTCGAAGGGCGCACTGCCTACCCGCGTTTCAAGCGGAAGCGGCACCTTGCTGGTTCGGCGGAGTACACCAAGTCCGGGTTCACCTTCAGGGGCGGCGAACTGAAACTCGCCAAACACGATGCGCCACTGATGATCCGCTGGTCGCGGGATCTCCCGCATGGTGCTGATCCTTCGACGGTGACCGTGACACGTGACGCGGCTGGACGCTGGTTCGTGTCTCTCCTGATCGAACAAGACATCCCCGCCCTGCCCGAGCGGGACGATGCGGTCGGTATCGACGCCGGGCTCACCACGCTCTTCACCATGTCGACCGGTGAACAGGTCACTAAACCGCGACACGAGCGCCGAGACCGCGCCCGCATCAAGCAGCGACAGCAAGACCTGTCGCGCAAGCAGAAAGGCTCTGCCAACTACCGCAAGGCCCAGGTTCGGCTGGCCCGTGCACACGCGCGTGTGACCGACCGGCGTCACGATGTCCTGCACAAGCTCACGACTCGACTGGTTCGCGAAAACCAAACGATCTGCGTCGAGGACTTGCACGTGCGGGGGATGCTGGGGAACCACACACTCGCCCGCGCGATAGCGGATGCTTCCTGGAGTACGTTTCGGCGATTGCTGGAGTACAAAGCCGAATGGTACGGACGAGCCCTGGTCGTCGTCGACCGGTTCTTCCCATCGTCGAGGACGTGCTCGGCCTGCGGTGCACTGAAGAACAAGATGCTGCTTTCGGCCCGGACCTTCGCCTGTCCCAGGTGCGGGCATGTCGAGGATCGTGACGTGAACGCGGCCAAGAACATTCTGGCGGCCGGGCTGGCCGTTGCAGCCTGTGGAGACGGTGTCAGACCCAAACGCCGATAGGCGCGCGGGCAGCTGTCGATGAAGCAGGAAACTCCTCCTAGCGATAGGTGGAATCCCCTCTCTTCGGAGAGTGGAGGAAGTCAACAGTCCTTGTCCCTCGTCAGGCGGCGCTGCACGAGCGCCAGCGTCAGCACGATGCAGAAGAAGATGAGCGAGAGCGCCGCGCCGTAGCCCATCTGCTGCTGCTGGAATCCCTTCTGGACGATCTGGAGCACGATGGTGCTCGTCGAGCCCACCGGGCCGCCGTTCGTCATGATGTTCACCTGCACGAACAGGCTCATCGCGGCGATCGTGATGGTGATGAGCACGAACACGAACGTCGGCTTGAGCAGCGGCAGCGTCAGGTGCCAGAAGCGCTGGCGCGGCGTGCAGCCGTCGAGTGCCCCGGCCTCGTAGACCTCCTCGGGGATGGTCTGGAGCCCGGCGAGCCAGATGATCATGTGGAAGCCGACGCCCTGCCAGACGCTCATGACCACGATGGCGCCCATGGCCGTCGACGGGTCGGCGAGCCAGGCCTGCCCGGCCCAAGCGCCGCCGGTGAGCATCGACAGCGAGGCGTTGATGAGGCCGTCCTCCTGGTAGAGGAAGCGCCACAGGAGGCTGACGACCACCATGGAGGTGATGACGGGCAGGAAGAAGATGGTGCGGAAGACGTTGCGCCCGGCCAGCTTCTGGTTCACCAGGAGCGCGAGGACGAGCCCGAGCCCGCCTTGGAGTGGGACCACGATGCACGCGAACAGGAACGTGTTCAGCAGCGAGCGGTGGAACGTGGCGTCCTCGGTGAAGGCGCGCTGGAAGTTCTCCAGGCCGACGAACTCGGGCGGCGTAGGGGAGATGAGCCTGGCGTTGGTGAAGGCCAGGACCAGCGACACGAGCGCCGGTCCGATGACGAACACGAGCAGGAGCACGATCCCGGGGACCGCGAACGCGGCGCCTGCGCGCTGTTCGGAGCGGGAGTGGCTGCGGCGCTTCCGCTTCCGCTCGGGCGGCGGGGCCGCCGCCTGCGCGGCGGCCCTTTCCTCGAGTGCGACCATCGCTAGAACCCGTACCCGGAGTTCGCGTCGATGTCCGCGTCGATCTCGGCGACGGCCGCGTCCAGGGCGGTCTGGATGTCGCCGCCGTGGATGATGTCGCCGGTGTACTGGCCGAACACGGAGGCGATGACGGTGTACGCGGGCGTCTCGGGGCGCAGGGTCGCGTAGGCCTTGGAGTAGTCGACCATCATGCGCAGCTGACCGTCGGTGCCGTAGTGCTCGGTGAGCTCGGCGGCGGCGTCGGTGGCGGGGATGAGGCCGGTGCGGTTGGCGTACTCGGCGACGTACTCGTCCGAGAGCGCGGTCTCCAGCCAGGAGTTCGCCCCGGCCTTGTCGGCCGTGGCGGTGACCGCCCACTGCCAGGAGCCGCCGCCGATCTTGGGGCCGGTGCCGAAGTCCGGCGGCGGGAGGAACAGCATGTCGTCGTACAGGTCGATGGCGGCCAGCGCGCCCCAGTTGCCGTGGAAGGCCATGGCGGCCTTGCCCTGCATGAAGTCCTCGGCTCCGCCGGGGGACTCGGGGTTGGCCAGGCCCGCGGTGAAGATCCCCTGGAACCACTGGCCCCAGGCGAGCGCTTCGGGTCCGTTGAGGACGCCGTCGGACTTGAGGTAGGTCTCGCGGTCGATGAGGTCGCCGCCGAAGCTCTGCAGGAACGGCGAGTACGCGTACGGGTACCACTCGCCGGTGTCGGCGGTGGAGAAGTCGATCGCGTACTGGTACCCGGCCTTGCCGGTCACCGCCGCCAGCGCGTCGTCGAACTCCTCACGGGTCCAAGGGGACTCGATCGTGGGGATGCGGACGCCGGCGGTCTCCAGCACCGACTGGCGGGCGAAGACCGAGCAGGTGGCCTCCCAGTGGCCGACGGAGTACAGCTGGTCCTGGAAGACCCCGAGGGTCGAGGGCAGGAACTTGTCGGTGATCTCCTTGGACACGTCCAGGGGCTGGAGGTGCCCGGCCCAGGCCCAGTTCGGGACGTTCGGTCCGTCCACAGTGAGCAGGTCGGGGAGGTCGCCGGAGAGGGCGGCGGCGTTGACGGAGTCGTTGTAGACGTCCTGCGGGAACGGTTCGAGCGCGGCCTTCAGGTCGTCATGGGACCCGTTGAAGGCCTTGATGATCTCCTCGGTGACCTCGATCTCGAGGGGGCTCCCGGCGTTGTGGCTCCAGAGGAGCAGCTCGCCGTCGGAGGACCCCGAGGCGGTGGTGCACGCGGCCAGGGCGGGACCGGCGAGGGCCGCGCCGCCCGAGGCGGCGGCGAGTTTGATGAGGTGGCGTCGTTGCATGGTGCTCACTCCAATGTGATTCGGGCAGAAGGGTTATCGCGGCGCGGCGACGGACTGTCGCCTCGCCACCGGGCAGGGCATGAGTTGCTGGACGGGCGCGGCCTCGGGGTCGTCGAGGCGGCGCAGCAGCTCCACGACCGCCCAGCGCCCCATCTCGTAGTGGGGGAGGGCGGCCGAGGTGAGCCCGGGATGCAGTGCCGGTGCGATGAGCTCCTGGTCGTCGTAGGAGACGACCGACAGATCGGTGGGGATGGCGAGGCCGAGTTCGGCGGCGGCGCGGTAGACGCCCATGGCCATCCGGTCGTTGAAGCAGAAGACGGCGGTCGGCCGGTCGGGGCGCGCGAGCAGTTCGAGCGCGCCTTCGTAGCCGAGCTGCGTGGTGGCGTGCTCGACCTGGACGAGCAGCGGTTCGGGGTCGATCCCTCTGCCGCGCAGCTCCTCGCGCCAGGTCGCGAGCCTGATGTCGCGGGCCTGGACCTGCTCGCGGGTGGTGACGTGCCCGATCCGGGTGTGCCCGGCCGCGGTCAGCTCGCCGAGGACGCCGAGCGCGCCGCCGCGCTCGTCGGGCACGACCGAGGAGGCCGAGCCGTCGATCGTGCGGGCGTCGAGCAGGACGCAGGGGGTGGAGCCGATCGCGCTCGGCACCTCCACCACCTGGTGGTACATCGTGGCCAGGAGGATGCCGTCGATCTGGCGCTCCTGCAGCGCCCCGATCGCCTCTTCGGTCTCGGCCGGATCGCCCGAGGTGTCGACCATGAGCAGCAGGAACCCGGCCTCGCGGGCCGCGTCGTGCGCGCCCCGGATCATCTGGCCCGCAAAGGGAGTCGTCGCCACGTCGTCCCCGACGAACCCGATCATCTGGGTCCGCCTGGTCCGCAGCCCCCGCGCCACCGAGTTCGGCCGGTACCCCAGCTCCGCCGCGGCCGCGCGCACCCGCTCCCGGGTCTCGGGGCCGATCCGGCGGCCTCCGGTCTCGTTGAGCGCCATCGAAGCCGTCGCAGTGGACACGCCGGCCGCCTGCGCGACATCGGCCAATCGGGGCTTGGTCACCGTTGACTCCCTTCCTGAGTTAATCGATTAACCGGAATGCCGAGGCGCATTCCCGAGAAGTTGTTAATCGATTAACCGAGAATCTACGGCCACCCGGAAACAACCCGGCCACACCCAGATCACGGTTCGGCCACGACGCGACGGTCTCGTGTTAGGAATGGACATGCCTCAGCACCAGACATACGACGCCGTCATCGTCGGCGGCGGGCACAACGGGCTCGTCTCCGCGGCCTACCTCGCCCGCGCCGGGAAGCGCGTCCTCGTCCTGGAACGGTTGGGGCACACCGGAGGCGCCGCGATCTCCGCACCCGCGTTCCCCGGAGTCGACGCCCGGCTCTCGCGCTACTCCTACCTCGTGAGCCTCCTGCCGAGGAAGATCGTCCAGGATCTCGGGCTCCGGTTCGAGGTGCGGAAGCGCAGCGTCTCCTCGTACACGCCGACCGAGCGGGGCGGGCGCTCGACGGGCCTGCTCGTCACGCGGGACGCGGAACGGACCCGGGAGTCGTTCGCGCGGCTCACCGGATCGGAGCGCGAATTCGAGGCGTGGCAGGGCTTCTATGCGAGGGCCGCCCACGTCGCCGAACGCGTGTTCCCCACCCTCACCGAACCGCTGCCCACAGAGCACGAGCTGCGTGACCGCGTCGGCGACGACCAGACCTGGGGCATGTTCTTCCAGCAGCCCCTCGGCGAGACCATCGAGCAGACCTTCGCCGACGACCTCGTGCGTGGCGTCGTCCTCACCGACGGACTCATCGGCACCTTCACCTCCGCCTGGGCCGAAGACCTGCGGCAGAACCGCTGCTTCCTCTACCACGTCATCGGCGGCGGCACCGGCGACTGGGACGTGCCGGTCGGCGGCATGGGCACCCTCACCGACGAACTCGCCAGGGCCGCAAGGCAAGCGGGCGCAGAGATCCTCACCGGCCATGAAGTCTCAAGGATCGCGACGGACGGCACCCGCGCCTCGGTGAGCTACGCGAACGAGCAGGGGACCGGCACCGTCGAAGCCGCACACGTCCTGGTCAACGCCTCGCCCGAGGCGCTGGCCGAACTGCTGGGGGAGGAGCGCCCGGCGCTCGCTGAAGGCGCCCAGCTCAAGGTCAACATGCTCCTCAAGCGCCTCCCGCGCCTGCGCGACACCGGCGTCGACCCGCGCGAGGCCTTCGCCGGGACCTTCCACGTCTCGGAGTCCTTCGAGCAGCTCGAATCCGCGTACACCGAGGCGGCCTCGGGGCGGCTGCCGTCGCAGCCGCCTTCGGAGATCTACTGCCACTCCCTCTCCGACCCGTCGATCCTCGGCGACGACCTGGTGCGCCAGGGCTACCAGACGCTGACGCTCTTCGGGCTCCACACGCCCGCAAGGCTGTTCGACGGCAGCGGGGACGAGAAGCCGGGCCTGCTCGCGGCCACGGTCGCGCAGCTCGACCGCTACCTGGACGAGCCGCTCGCCGACTGCCTGGCCGAGGACGCGAACGGAGAGCCGTGCATCGAGGCGAAGACCCCGGTCGACCTCGAACGGGACCTGCGCCTGCCCGGCGGGAACATCTTCCACCGCGACCTGTCCTGGCCGTTCAAGACCGCCGAGGCCGCGGGCCGCTGGGGTGTGGAGACCGGCCACGCCAACGTCTTCCTGTGCGGCGCGGGCGCGGTCCGCGGCGGCGGCGTGAGCGGCATCCCCGGGCACAACGCGGCCATGGCCGTCCTCGAGGCCGGCGTGCAGCGTTAGCTCGCCGGAGGCTCTTCGTCCTCGCCGGGGAGGAACGGCAGGGAGTCCTCGACGCCGAGCAGGTGGTTGGCCATGCGGATGCGGGCGTTGTCGGGCTCGCGGTAGTACAGGGCCCGCCAGATCGCGAAGTGCTCGCCGTGCGTGCGCCGGTCGATGCCCTCCTCGCGGAGGCTGCGCCACAACCGCGCCCGCACGGTGCGGCTGGCGAACGCCTCGATCATGCCGGTGAGCACGGAGTTGCCGGTGTGCGCGGCGATGATGCGGTGGAAGGCGATGTCGATCTCGATGATGCGCTCGTGCTGCTCGGGCGTCTCGTCGAGGAGGCGCCCGGCCTCGTCGAGGAGGAGCCTGGCCTCTTCGAGCGCTTCGTCGGTGATCCGGGTGGCGGCCAGCCGGGCCGCCTCGCTCTCGAGGAGGCGGCGGATGGCGTGCACCTCGCGGGCTTGGCCGTCGCCCTGGAGGTCGACGACGAAGCCCATGGGGGCGAGGAGCTGCGAGACGTCGAGGTCGGTGACGTAGGTGCCGTCGCCCTGCCGCGAGTTGAGGATGCCGAGGATCGACAGCGCCCGGACGCCTTCGCGGAGCGAGCCGCGGGAGACGCCGAGGGTCTCGGCGAGCTCCTTCTCCACCGGCAGGCGCTCGCCGGGTCGGAGCTCGCCGTTGAGGATCATGTGTTTGATGCCGTTGACGACATCGTCCGTGCGGGACATGGGTGCAAGTATCGCCGAGCCGGTTGCGAACCGCAAGAATCATCGGACCTTTTATGTTGAGCGGGTCAAGCAAAGCGGGCCTCCCGACACCGGGCGCAGTGTGCAGCTGCCATGCCCGACCGGAAGGCCCTGGCCGCGAGCAGTACGACAGCGAATCGACCCCCCGACCCTCACATCGCACTCGCGGCCGTCCCGGGAGATGAGACCCGGGGCTTCCCCGCCGCTCCGGCCAGCAGGCGGACCGGAGCGGCGCGACTACTCGTTGATGCTCTTGTAGACCTCGGTGTAGAACGTGCGGGCCTCCTCGCCGCCGTTCTCCAGGAACGTCGCGACGACGTCGGGGAGCGTGGAGAGCTCGGCGCGGCCGTAGGCGATGTCGTTCTGCTGGTCGGTGAAGGTCTGCGCGGCGGACTTCGCGGCGGCCGGGGCGTCGACGCGGACGCCCTCGAAGAGGTTCGGCACGATGTACTGCTGGGCCGCGGCGTTCCACTCGAAGTGCGCCTGGACCACGGCGGGGTCGCCGGTGAGGAAGCGCTGCACCTTGCCGGAGAACATCTTGAGGTTGACGGGTGCTTGGACGACCTTCGCGCCGTGCTCGGTGTGGACGGGCGTGCCGTTGGCGTCGTAGTCGAAGTCGACGCCTTCGACGCCGTACTCCATGAGCTCGAACTCCTTGGTGCCGAACGGCGCCGAGCACCAGTTGGCGACGTCGAGGAGCTCCTCGACCTGCTCCTTGGAGAGGTCCTTGTTGAGGAACGTCCAGCCGTCGACAGAGGCGTTCGCCGTGGCGACCGGGGTGCGGCCCTTCGCGCCGAGCAGCGGGAGGGGCGCGACCGTGCCCTCGGCCTGGCCGGTCTTGACGAGGTTCGTGTACTCGTACCAGCGGACGAGGTTGACCTGCGCGAACAGGGCCTGACCGGCCGCGTGGAGGGCGTTGCCGTCGAGCGTGCCGGTGGGCGCGTCGGGGTGGATGAGCTTCTCGTCCCACAGGGTGCGGCGGAACTCCATGAGCTCGGTGAACTCGGGCCGCTCGGAGTCGTGGACGAGCTTCTCCTGCTCGGCGTCCCAGGACCAGCCGTCGTAGCCGACGAGGCCGAACTGCTGCGGCAGGATCCAGTCGATGCCGGGGAAGGCCCAGCGGCCGTTCGCGTCGTCGGACCAGGCGCGCGCGGCGTCGAGGAGTTCCTCCACCGTGGTCGGCATGGCGATGCCGGCCTCCTCCAGGAGGTCGGTGCGGGCGAGGATGCCGTTGCCGATGCCGCCGTTGAAGGTCGTGGGGATGCCGTAGATGCGCGCGGTCTCGGGGTCGGCCGGGTCCTTCGACCACACCGACTGCGCCCACGAGGTGGTCGGGAGGCTCGCGAGTAGCGGCCAGCGCTCGGAGATGTCGCCCTTGACGATGTCGGTCAGGTCGTAGAAGGTGTTGACGACGGTCTCGGGGAAGTTCGAGTGGGAGCCGAGCATCCAGTTGAACAGGAGCATGCCGTCGCCGTACTCGTTGGCGTTGAGCCACTGGACGGAGGTGTCCGCGTACGTGTTGCCGTCCGCCTGGCGCAGGTTGATCGTTGTCCCGCCCCACGCGTCGCGCAGCGCAGCGAAGTACGGGTCGTCGCCGGAGGGGGCCTCGCCCCAGAACGGGACGGTGATCTCGTAGGTGCCGCTGCCCGAGGCGACCTCGGTGACGCCCTCGACCGGCTCGGGGTAGGAGGTGAACGCGGAGGGGTGGTTCGGGGGCTCGCCGACCAGGTCGGGCTCGGCGGGAAGCGGCCATTCCTTGTACTCGGGCAGGAAGTCGAAGCCCTCGGTCTTCTGCGTCGAGCCCTCGCCGGTCTTGAGGTCGGAGCAGGCGGCCGCGAACGGCAGGCCGGCGGCCCCGACCGCGCCGAGTCCGGCGACCTTGAACAGGGAGCGGCGTCGCATCTGCGAAGGAGAGGAATCGGACACGTCATCGGCCTTTCGGTAGTACTGCCGCGAGAAGGGGCTCGACAGTGAGGGATCTAAATTGGGATATGCCAACAAACAAACTAGGAGACGAAGCGCCCTCGGGGCAACCCTTAGCGGCCAGAAAGATCAGACGAATCGGTAACATTATCGGAACGGTGCCTCGCCATGGCCTGGAAAGCGCTGGCATTCAGTACGGCTGGCTTCGATCCGGCATCGCAGTCATCGGATGCATCCTCACCGGATCTCGAAGATCCGGGCGGCCGGTCCCGCCGGGACCTCGACCACCGCCGCATCGGCCCGGACCTTCCACTCCGGCATCGCCACCGGGTACGCCTGCCGCACCTCACGCCCGCGCAGAGCCGGAAGCTCGACCTCGGCCGCCTCGCCGCGCGACCACACGGCCAGCAGCGAGCGGGCGTCGACGTCGAGCCGGAGCGCCACGACCTCGTCGTCCCACCCGGGCAGACCGAGCGGCCAGACCGGGACCGAAGCGGCGATCAGCTGCCGCCAGTCCTTATGGAGCGCGACGGCTTCGCGCACCAGCGCGGACTGCTCCGCACTGAGCTCATTGAGGAACCCGGAGAGGTAGAGGCGGCCCATGACGCCCGCCGTCATCGCGAACGCCGTCTCCTCCAGGCTCATTGACGCCGCCGGGTACGCCCAGTTCCCGGCCTGCTCCGGCAGGACGCTCGCGGGCGCGGACGCGGCTATCGGCGCGTACAGCCGGAAGTCCTGCTGGTCGCTCGTCGACTGCAGGTGCGCCACCGACAGGAGGTTGTAGTCCATGCGCATCGCGCCCGAACCGCAGTTCTCGAACAGCACGTTCGGATGCCGCTCCTGCGCGCCGCGCAGCCAGTCCGCGTACGCCCGGGTGTGCCCCAGCAGCCCCGCGCCCGCACCGGCGGCGTCCACATCGGTCCCCACACCGGAGTTCGTGTTGTAGTCCAGCTTGAAGAACCCGAGCCCGAACTCGTCGACCAGCCGGTCCACCGTCTCGTCCAGATGCGCTCGCGCCGCCGGGTGCCGCAGGTCGAGCTGGAAGTGCCCGGCCTCGTTGACCCGCCCGCCGAACCGCTGGAAGAACGCCTCGTCCGGCAGCCGCTTCGCCACCGGGGACTCGACCCCCACGGCCTCGGGCTCCAGCCACAGCCCCGGCCGCATCCCGTTGGCGCGGACGGCGTCGACGACCGAGAGCAGGCCCCCGGCGAACCGCTCCTCGGCCTCGCGCCACTCGCCCGCGTTGGTCCACCAGTTGCCTTCGAGCGCGGCGAACCACCCCGCGTCGATGCAGAAGTACTCCGCCCCGGCCTCGGCCGCCGACGCGATGAGCGGCATGAGCCGCTCGGTCGTCGGCCAGCCCATGAGCGTGTTCATGAAGTCGTTGTAGACCACCGGAAGCCGCGCGTCGACCGGCCGCGTCTCGCGGATCGCGCGCCGGTACCCGGTGAGCGCCGCGAAGGCCGCGTCCCGCCCGCCGTCCGCGATGCACAGTCCGGCGGGCACGCTCGTGAACGACTTGCCAGGCGCGAGCCGGACGGCGAACTGGTGGTGCAGGTCGGTCGCGCCGTGCACGCCCACCGTCGCCGTCTCACCGGTCTGGGACACCTCCCAGTGCCAGCCCGCGCTGGTCTCGACCTGCCACGCGAGGGACGGTCTCGTCTCGCTCGCGAGCACGCCGGTCGGCAGCACCGACCCGCTCGACCAGCTCCCGTGGCTGGTCAGCGCGAACAGCCCGCGCGAGGTCTGGCCGCCGTGCACCGCCGGACTGATGTCGGGCAGCAGCTCGGACAGCGGCCGCTGGTGCCAGCGGCCCTCGGCGAGCCATTCGCTCTCGCCCCACAGCAGTTCGTGCGAGCCGTCGTCGGGGACGGCCGCGAGCGCGGAGCTCACCGAGAGCAGCACGACCTCGCGCTCCGATCCATTGCGGACGGTATGCCGGATCTGCAGCCCCGGCCCGGCGGCCCGGAAGGCGCTCTGGACCTCGACCCCGGACTCCGGCTCGCGCTGGCTGACGCGCAGTTCACGGTCGTCGGCCTCGTGCCCGGTGTAGCGCAGGCGCGTTCCGACGCCCGAGTGCAGGAGGGTCTGGTTGTTGCGGGCGCGGTGCTCGCCGCCGGAGGTGATGACGTCCACGATCGCCCAGGGCCCGACCGCAGAGACCGCGTCAGGGCCTGTCGCCAGGCGGGTCATCCGCACCGGACGGTCGTCGCCGGACTCGAACTCGAGATGCAGCCCGGGCCGAGACCATTCGAAGGTGGCTGGGGTGGTCATGGCGTCGGACGCTCCTTGCCGCAGCGGTCGGTTCCAAGGTTCCAGGGGATCGAAGGAATCGCATGAATCAACAGGAGAATCTATAAGGACGCCGTCGCAACCGCAAGACATCGGGAGCAAAAAATCCGATGAATCAGCGCTCCAATTCAGTAAATATCACGACAAATCAGCCTGAGAAGCCAAATAAATCAGATGATTCAGGGTTTCGCTTCGGCAATCGAGCGTCTAGGTTTGGGGCTTCCTGTTCCACCGAACGCATGACGAGGTCTGCCCAGCGATGAGCCGAACCGATTTCCTCTACGTCGAAAGCATGAGCCCCGGGAGCGGGCGGTCCGCGCCGCGAGCGGCGCTGGACTCCGACGCCGCCGCGCTCAGCCTCGACGGCGCATGGCGCTTCAACCTGGCCGCCGGCCTCCACGACACCACCGAGGGCTTCGAAGCGCCCGGATTCGACGCCGGGGACTGGGACGATCTCACCGTCCCGTCCATCTGGCAGATGCACGACCTCGACGGCGCGGCGCCCTACGGCAGACCGCAGTACCTCAACATCACCTACCCGTTCCCTGTCGACCCGCCGCACGTCCCCGACGCCAACCCCACCGGCGAGTACCGCCGCACCTTCACCCTCCCCGCCGACTGGCCCGCCACCGGCCGCACGCTCCTGCGCTTCGAAGGCGTCGACTCGTGCTTCGCCGTGTGGGTCAACGGCACCCTTCTCGGCGACGGCAAAGGCTCGCGCCTGCCCTCCGAGTTCGACGCCACTGAACACCTTGTGCCGGGCGAGAACACCGTCGCCGTCCGTGTCCACCAGTGGTCGGCGGGATCCTATCTGGAGGACCAGGACACCTGGCGCGTCGCAGGGATCTTCCGGCCGGTGTCCCTGGTGCACCGCCCCGAAGGCGGACTCGACGACGTGTTCGTGCACGCCGGTTACGACCACGCCACCGGCCTGGGCGCCTTCCTGGTCGAGGCCTCCGCGACCGCGCGTGTGACCGTGCCCGAACTCGGCATCGACATCGCCGCAGGCGAGACCGCGCAGATCCCGGTCGAACCGTGGACGGCCGAGACCCCGCGCCTCTACGACGCCATCGTCGCCACCGCGACCGAGCGCGTCAGCCTGCGGGTGGGCTTCCGAACGATCGCAGTCGGAGACGGCGTCCTCACCGTCAACGGGCGGCCGGTCCTGCTCCGCGGCGTCAACCGCCATGAATGGGACCCCGACACCGGCGGCACCCTCACTGTCGACACGATGCGCCGCGACCTCGAGCTCATGAAGCGGCACAACGTGAACGCGGTGCGCACCAGCCACTACCCGCCGGACCGCCGCTTCCTCGACCTCTGCGACGAACTCGGCATGTGGGTCATCGACGAATGCGACCTCGAGACCCACGGCTTCGGGTACCACGAATGGCGCGGCAACCCCGCCGCGGATCCGCGCTGGCAGGAGGCCTGCCTGGACCGCATGGCGCGCATGGTCGAACGCGACAAGAACCACACGTCGGTCGTCATGTGGTCGCTGGGCAACGAATGCGACGGCGGCGAGAATCTGGAAGCCATGGCCGCGTGGGCGAAGCGGCGCGACCCCGACCGCCTCGTGCACTCCGAGAGCGACTACGACTCCGGCTACGTCGACGTCTACAGCCGCATGTACGTCCCGCACGACGAACTCGACGCCATCGGGCGGCGCGAAGAGGAGCCGACCAAGGACCCCGCGCTCGACGAGCACCGCCGAGGGCTCCCGTTCATCCTCTGCGAATACGCGCACGCCATGGGCAACGGCCCCGGCGGCCTCTCCGAGTACCAGCGCCTGTTCGAGCGGCACGAGCGCCTCGCGGGCGGCTTCGTGTGGGAGTGGATCGACCAGGGCGTGCGCCGCCGCACTGTGGACGGCCGGGAGTGGTACGCCTACGGCGGCGACTTCGAAGAGCCCGTGCACGACGGCAACTTCATCATGGACGGGCTGGTGTTCTCCGACCGCACGCCGTCGCCGGGCCTGGTCGAGTTCAAGAAGGTCGTCGAGCCGGTCGCCATCGGCGTCGACCTGGGCGACCAGACGTTCACCGTGGCCAATGGCCACGACTTCGCCTGCACTGGGCACCTCCGCTTCACCTGGTGCATGGACGACGAAGGGGTGCCGCTCGCGCAGGGCGACCTCGAGGTGCCCGTCGTCCCGGCGGGCGAGTCGGTCCGGGTGGTCTGGCCTGAGGCGCTGCGCAAGGCCTCGGCTGCAGTGGACGGCGAGGGCGCGGTGACCGTGCGGGCCCTATTGGCGGCCGATACCGCTTGGGCCGCAGCCGGTCACGAGATCGCCTGGGGCCAGGCGGTGCTGCCGTTCACGGCTCCGGCTCCGGTCGGCCCGTCCGCGAGCCCGGTCGAGGCGTCCGGCCGGTACCGCCTCGGCGGGGCCGAGTTCGACGCGCTCGGCCGCCTGCGCTCGCTCGGCGGGATCGACGTCGAAGGGCCCCAGCTCGACCTGTGGCGGGCGCCCATGGACAACGACAGGGTCGCCTGGGGTGGTCCGTCGCAAGCGGATCGGTGGCGGGGCGTCGGTCTCGACCGGCTGGAGCACAGGGTCACCGGCATCACCGCCGACGACAGGAGGCTCGTGGTCGCCACCCGCGTCGCCGCAGCCGGAGGCGTCCGCGCAATGGACGCCGAGTACGCGTGGACCTGCGAGCTCAAGTCGGGCACGCTGTGGCTCGACGTGGCCGTGAACCCCGTGGGGGAGTGGGACTTCCCGCTGCCGCGCCTGGGGGTGCGGCTATCCGTGCCGAAGTCGTTCGACGCCGTCGCCTGGTACGGCGGCGGCCCAGGGGAGGCCTACGCCGACACCCGCGCCGCCGCGCGCCTCGGCCGCTACGAGGCGTCCGTCGCCCGGATGCAGACCCCATACGCCATGCCGCAGGAGAACGGCTCGCGCATCGACGTGCGCTGGGCCCGTCTCGCGAACCCGGACGGGGACGCGCTGACTTTCCGCGGCGGTCCGCACCTCGCGTTCGCGGTGCGGCCGTGGACGTCCGAGGATCTGGACGCGGCGGCGCACCCGCACGAGCTGGTGGAGCGCGACCGGCTCTACGTCAGCCTCGACGCGGCCGTCCACGGCACGGGCTCTTCGTCCTGCGGCCCTGGCGTCCTGCCGGAGTACCGCCTGGAGGCGGCCCCGGCCGCTTTCACGATCGGATTCGGCGCCGAACGGGCATAGCGGCGATGCGGTCGGCGGGCAGGCGGGTTGGGACGCGACTACCCTCAGTTCGATTTTGTGGACGAGGGACCCCCGAGCGCCCAGCAACTGCCCACTACCGCGAACACCGCCGGGGCCTCACACTCCACGACGGAGCGGGAGATCGCCGGTTGCCAGCGGGATCCTTAACCGCTACCGTGAAGGTTCACGGAAACGGTGTCATAAGGAGTCGCCATGCGCGAAGAGGCGCATCAGAACGCGGCGCGGACTGTCGCGCTCGACCGTCCCGCCGAAGGCTTCCACGAGACGTTCCTGCTGGGCAACGGGGCCTTCGGCGCCACGGTCCACGGTCGTCCGGGAACCGAGGAGTTCGACCTCAACCTCGACACCGTCTGGTCCGGCGGGCCCGGGCGCGGCACCGGGCACACGGCACCGCCCGGGACGCTGGAGCGGCTGCGGCAGGCGATCGCGACGGGTGCGCACGAGGAGGCCGACGCCCTCTCCCGCGAACTGCAGGGCCCCGGGTGGACCGAGTCCTACCAGCCACTCGGACGGCTCCGGTGGGCATGGGGGACAAGCGAGAGCCCGGACGCGTTCGGCGCCTACCGCCGCTCCCTCGACCTCGCCGCCGCCACCGCCCGCGTCGATGTCGGCTCCGAATCCATGTCGGCGTTCGTGAGCGCCCCTGACGGGGTGCTCGCCGCCCGAGCCTGCGGCGCCGGATCGGGGCGCCTCGACTTCCGCTCCCCGCACCCGGGGGCCCACATCTCCCGGTTCTCCGAGGACGGGGTCGACTGGCTCGTCGCCACCGGCCGCGCCCCGAGCACGGCGCTGCCGAACTACGTCGACGACCCCGACCCCGTCCGCTACGACCCCGAACCGCCCGCACCGGACGGCACCGTCGCGGCCGGGATGGGCTGGGCCGTCGTCGCCGCCGTGACCGGCCCGCCCGGCTCCCGCCGCCTCGTCGCCTCCGCCGCGAGCGGCTTCCGGGGCCACCGCAGACGCCCCAGCGCCGACCTCGCCGCACTCGCGGCCGAAGCCACGGCGCTCGTCCGCAACGCGCTCGAGATCGACCCGGACACCTTGCTGCAGCGGCACATCGACGACTACGCCTCCTACTTCGACCGCGCCCGACTCGACCTCGCCGCCTCCGGCAACCCGGCCGCGACCGCCGCGCAGCGCTACTTCGACTTCGGCCGCTACCTCCTCATCTCATCCAGCCGCCCCGAGACCCAGGCCGCGAACCTCCAAGGCATCTGGAACACCGACGTGCGGCCCGGCTGGAGCTGCAACTACACCGCGAACATCAACGTGGAGATGAACTACTGGGGCGCCGAGGCCGCCGCCCTGCCCGAACTCGCCGAACCGCTCTTCGACCTCGCCCGCGACCTCGCCGAGACGGGCGCCGCAGCCGCTGCCGGGGTCTACGGCGCGGCCGGGGCGACCACCCACCACAACACCGACATCTGGCGCTTCACCGAAGCGGTGCACGGCGAACCACAGTGGGCCAACTGGCAGTTCGGCCTCGCCTGGATCGCCGCGCACCTCGGCGACCGCCTCGACTACGCCTGGTCCGACGAGTTCGCCGAGAAGACCGCCCTGCCGGTCCTGCGCGCCGTCACCGCGTTCGTGCTCGACCAGCTCGTGGAAGACGCCGGCGGCACGCTCGTCGCCAGTCCCTCGACCTCGCCTGAGCACCGCTTCCTGGACGGCGACGCGACCGGCTGCGTCACCGCCGGGTCCACCCTCGACCAGGAACTCACCGCCCAAGTCCTCGACCAGTACCTCCGGCTCGACCCCGAAGGCGACCTCGCGACCCGCGCCCGCCTTGCGCGGGCCTGCCTCAAGCTCCCCGGCATCGACCCCGACGGGCGGCTCATGGAATGGGCGAACCCGTTGCAGCCCAGCGAACTCGACCACAGGCACCTCTCACACCTCTACGGCGTCCACCCCGGGACGTGGATCACCGAGACCGCCGCGCCCGCCGAATTCGAAGCCGCCAAGCGCGCCCTCGCGTACCGCCTCGAACACGGCAGCGGCTACACCGGGTGGAGCCAGGCCTGGGTCCTCTGCCTCGCCGCGCGCCTGCGCGACCCCGCGCTCGCCGAACGCTCGATCGGCGTGCTCGTGAACGAACTCAGCTCACCGTCCCTCATGGACCTCCACCCGCACGGCGGCTGGCCCGCCGGGGTCGTCTTCCAGATAGACGGGAACCTCGGAGCGGTCGCCGGGCTCGCCGAACTGCTCCTCCAGAGCCACGACGGCGCGCTCTCGCTCCTGCCGACGCTCCCCGAGTCCTGGAGCGCCGGAACCGTCTCGGGACTGCGCGCACGAGGGGACGCAGCCGTCGACCTCGCCTGGGCCGGAGGCCGACTCGAACACGCCCGCATCCGCTGCGGGACCGACCTGGATCTCGTGATCGAATTGGAAGCCGACCTTCGCTTTCGCGTCACCGACGACGACGGCGGCCTCGTCGCGACCGCGTCGGTCGAACCCGCGCCGAGCGGCCGGGCGCGCTGGCGCTGGCCCGCCTCGGCCGGGGCGGCGTATACGGTCCAGGTCGGCAAGGCGATAGCGGACGAGCGGAACAGCGAAGGGAAGACCAGTGGCTAAACGGGTGACGATCCTCGACGTCGCAGCGGAGGCCGGGGTGTCGCGGCAGACCGTGACCCGGGCGATGAACGACATGGGCGACATCAACGAGGCGACCCGCCGCAAGGTCCTGGAAGCGGCAGAGCGTCTCGGCTACCGCCCGAGCAGGCACGCGCGGAGCCTGGTGACCCGGCAGAAGACCCACGCGGTCGGACTGTTCGTGGCCTCGTTCCGCAACCCGTACTACACCGACATCGCCGGAGACATGCTCGAAGGGGCGGCCGCCCGCGGCTGGCAGCTCATCATGGCCTCCGGGGACTCCGACCTCGAAGCGCTCGCCCTCCTGTCCACGCAGGTCGACGTCGTGATCGGGCATTTCAGCCGCTCTGACGAGGAGCTGCTGAAGACCTCGCGCGGCGTGCCCGTGATCCGGCTGGAGGAGCCGAGCGCCCTCCCCGGGGTCCACTCGGTCGAGATCGACCTCAGATCCGGTCTGCGGGAGGCGATCCGGGAGCTGCGCGAGCGGGGCTCGCGCAAGTTCGGGATGGTCGAGTCCGCGTACTCGCTGCGCCACAACGGGGTCTACGGCCCCTCGCCGCGGCGCGGCTGGTTCGAGGAAGAGGTCGGCGACCAGCTCACCTGCGTCGTGCCGGGGGAGGAGTCGATCTCCGGCGGCGGACGGGCCTTCGCCGACCTGATGAGCCTGGCCCCCGACACGGACACGGTGCTGGTCTTCAACGACCTCATGGCCCTGGGCGCGGTGCACAGCGCGCACGTGCTCGACATCGACGTGCCCGGCGACGTCAAGATCGTCGGGATCGACGGACTCGCCCTCGGGGAGGCGGTGGACCCGCCCCTGAGCACGATCGCGCTCGACCGGCAGGGGTTGACCTCGAACACCCTGGACATCGTGGAGATCCTGGCCAAGGCCGACTTCGCGCGGATCGACCCGGTGAACCGGGTCGTGCCGTCGAAGATGCTCTGGCGCCAGTCCGCATAGCGGCCCTGGTAGGGCCGTAGGCCACCGCGACCGAATCGAAATCCTACAGGATATTGACAGGGCTGATCCGGTCCTTTACCGTGAACCTTCACGGGAATTCCCGTGAAGGTTCACGGTCCGGGTAGTGTCGCGAAGGAGCGGTCATGAAATCGAGGCAGTCGAGGCGTCCCGCCAAGGGACGCAAGACGAATGCGGGGGTCCGATGACCGCCGTGGCAGAGGTCGGAACGCCGGTCGCGGCTGAGCGGACGCAGCAGCCGGTGCGCCCCAAGAAGTCCCTCGGCCGCCGCATCCGCCGCCACTGGCAGCTCTACGTCCTGCTCGCGGTCCCCGTGGCGCACTTCGTGATCTTCAAGTACATCCCCATGGCGAACTCGGTCATCGCGTTCAAGGACTACAACGTCATCCAGGGCGCCTGGGGCAGCCCCTGGGTCGGGCTCGAGCACTTCCAGCGGTTCTTCGGCAACCCGCTGTTCTGGACGCTCATCAAGAACACGCTCGTCCTGAGCCTCTATGCGTTCCTCGCCGGGTTCCCGATCCCGGTCATCCTCGCCCTCGCCCTCAACGAGGTACGCCGCCGCTTCTTCAAACGCACGGTCCAGATGGTCACGTACGCGCCGCACTTCATCTCCACGGTGATCGTGGTGTCGATGGCGATCCTGATCTTCTCCCCGCAGATCGGCCTGGTCGGCAAGATGACCGGCTTCTTCGGCCTCCCCGAGGTCAACTTCCTCAACGACCCCGGCTTCTTCCGGCACGTCTACGTCTGGAGCGACGTGTGGCAGACCGCCGGGTACGCGGCGATCATCTACATGGCCGCGCTGGCGGGCATCGACCCGAGCCTCTACGAGGCCGCGCGCATCGACGGGGCGAGCCGCCTGCAGAAGATCTGGCACGTCGACCTGCCCGGCATCATGCCCACCGTCGTCATGGTCCTCATCCTCAGCGTCGGCGGCATCATGGCCGTCGGCTTCGAGAAGGCGTTCCTGCTGCAGAACCCGCTGAACCTCTCGCAATCGGAGATCATCTCGACCTACGTGTACAAAATCGGCCTGCTCAACGCCGACTTCAGCATGTCGACGGCGGTCGGGATGTTCAACTCCGTCATCAACCTGGTGCTGCTGCTGGCCGTGCACTTCACGGCCAAGCGCGCCACCGGCTCAGGACTCTGGTGAAGGGAACCCCGACATGGCACTGACCTCGAACGCCGAGACTGAGACCGAGACCGAAGAGGCCCCGCGCTCCGGCCGCCGCGCGCCGCGCCGCTCCTCCACCCGGGTGCACGACACCTTGGTCGACCGCGTCTTCATGACCGGCGTCTACATCCTGCTCACGACCTTCATGCTCGTGATCCTGGTGCCGCTGGTCAACATCGTCGCCAACTCGTTCTCCAGCCCGAACGCGGTGAACAGCGGCGAGGTCTTCCTGTGGCCGGTCGAGTTCACGACCATCGGCTACGAGACCGTGCTGAGCGACCCGCAGATCCTGCGCGGCTTCATGAACTCATTTCTGTACACCGTCGGCGGGACGCTGCTGAGCCTCATCCTCACCGTCGCCATCGCCTACCCGCTCTCACGCCGCGAACTGGTGGGCCGCAAGGCGATCATCACCGGCATCCTGTTCACGATGCTGTTCGCGGGCGGCCTCATCCCCATGTACCTCGTCGTGCAGTCGCTCGGGATGCTGAACACCCGCTGGGCACTCATCGTCCCCGGCGCGATCGGCGCCTGGCAGGTCCTCATCGCGATGACCTTCTTCCAGAGCCAGATCCCCGACAGCCTCTACGAGGCCGCCGAACTCGACGGCGCGAGCGACTTCCGCATCCTGTGGTCGGTGGTCCTGCCGCTCTCGAAGCCCCTCCTGGCCGTGATCGCCCTGATGTACGCGGTCGGCACCTGGAACTCCTACTTCGACGCGCTCATCTACCTGCGCGATCCCGATCTCTATCCGCTGCAACTGGTCCTGCGGAACATCCTCATCCTCAACACCCAGGTCTCCGGCCTCTCGGCCTCCGAGCAGCTGGAGATGCAGAAGGTCGCCGACCTCATGAAGTACGCCCTCATCGTCGTCTCGACCGTCCCCGTCCTCCTCGTCTACCCGTTCGTCGCGCGCCACTTCACCAAGGGCGTGATGATCGGCGCCGTGAAGGGCTGATCCCCAAGGGACACACCGGCACTGGTCCAACCTCTCAATGATGAAAGGAACTCCTCCAATGCGACGCAGACTTTCGGCCCCGACGGCCGCCCTCGCGGTCATCGCCGTCGCGGCGAGCGCACTCGCCGCGTGCTCCGACGAGCCCGAGACCTCACCGGACGGCGTCATCACGCTCTTCGCCCCGCAGTGGCCCGACCAGCCGCTCGACGACAACGCCTTCACCAAGCACATCGAAGCGAAGTTCGACGTCGACCTGCAGTTCGAGACCACCACCTACGACGCCGGACCGGCGGCCGAGAAGCGGCAGATCTCCCTCGCCAGCGGCGACTACCCCGACGCCTACATGCTGGTGCCGTGGGTGACCCAGTTCAGCCGCGACGAGATCGAGACGCTGGGCAGTCAGGGCGTGATCGTCCCGCTGCAGGACCTCGTCGCCGAACACGCGCCGAACATCACGGCCGCCTTCGAGAAGGTCCCCGAGTACGAGCAGCGGGCCTACAACTCCGAAGGGGTCCTCTGGGGCCTGCCGCAGTGGAACGACTGCTTCCACTGCCAGTACAGCTCGAAGCTGTGGATGAACCAGGCCTGGCTCGACACCCTCGGCCTGGTGCAGCCCACCACCCCTGAGGAGCTGCGGACGGTCCTCGAGGCCTTCAAGACCCAGGACCCCAACGGGAACGGCCAGGCCGACGAGATCCCGCTCTCCGGTGCCGTCGGCAACCCGATCCTGCCCTACCTCATGAGCCCTTTCGCCTACTCGGGCGGCTTCGACACCACCGGCGCGACGCCCGCCTCCCTCGCGCTCGACGGCGACCAGGTCGTCCTCCAGCCCACCACCGACGGCTGGCGCGAAGGCCTCACCTACATCCGCGAACTCTGGGAGGACGGGCTCGTCGACGACGGCGCCTTCACCCAGAACGGCGAAGCGTTCGGCGTCAAGACCGACAACCCCGACGCGGTGATCGTCGGCGCCACCACCGGGCAGCAGCCAGCGTCCAACATGGACCTCGAAGACGGCCGCAACTTCCAGTACCAGGCCGTGCCGCCCCTCACCGGACCCGACGGCGACAACGTCTCATGGGCCGGCGGCGGACCGCTCAGCGCCTCCTTCGTGATCACCAACCGCGCCAGCGAAGCCAAGCAGCAGAAGCTGATCGAGATCATGGACTACATCTACACCTACGAAGGCCACCTCCTCGGGGAGTTCGGCGAGGAAGGCGTCAACTGGGCGCGGCCCGAAGCGGGCGACGTGCCCCTCGACGAGACCATGCCGCCGCTGTTCAAGACGCTCACCGCGCCGGAAGGCCAAGGCGTCAACACCGCCTGGGGCGCGATGACCCAGTACTTCAGCGACGCCGAGTTCCGGGGCGGCCAGATCGTCCCGACCGATGTCAACACCCGCGAAGGCTACGAGCGCCGCCTCTTCGAGGCCACGCTGCCATACTCCGAGGCGGACACCAGCAAGGCCTTCCCCTACTGGGAGGTGTCGGTCACCGGCGACCAGGCGCAGGAGCTCTCCACCGTCCAGACCAACCTCGAGACCTTCCTCTCGCAGGCCAACGCCGAGTTCATCACCGGCATCCGCGACATCCGCGACGACGCCGCCTGGCAGTCCTTCCAGGACGAGATCAACGGCTTCGGCGCGGAGCAGTACACCGCGATCTACCAGACCGCCTGGGACGAAGTGAAGTAACCGGTCCCGCGACTACGGGCCGCCCGCGCCACCACACGGGCGGCCCGCCACCCCAACCAGCCCAGAAAGGCACCCACCGCATGATCCGCGAACAGCGCTTCATCAACGACGACTGGACCTTCGCGTACGGCGAGCACCCCGGAGCGGAGTCCGCTCCGGCCGACGACACCTGGTTCGATGTCGGACTGCCGCACACCTTCGACCTCCCCGACTTCCGCGAGCAGCACTTCTACGTCGGCCACGGCTGCTACCGCCGCACCGTCCACATCGACCCTGAATGGATCGGCCGGTGGGTCGCCCTCGAATTCATGGGCGTCTTCCAGACCTGCGAGGTCTACCTCAACGGCCGCCTGGCGGGCCGCCACGAAGGCGGCTTCACGCCCTTCACCGTCGACCTCTCCAACCTCGTCAAAGCCGGTGCGAACGACGTGTTCATCCGCGTCGACAACATCTGGAACCCGCGCCTCGCTCCCCGCGCGGGCGATTACAGCTTCAACGGCGGCATCCACCGCGACGTGAGTCTCGTCGTCGCCGACCAGGTCCGCATCGACTGGTACGGCATCGGCGTCACCACCCCCGAGGCAAGCGCCGAGCACACCGCCGTCAACGCCTCCGTCACCATCGTCAACGACGAGCGCCACCCGGTCACCGTCGCCGTCGCCGCCGTCATCACCGACCCGGCCCGGCACCCCGTCGCCGCCATCGACACCGTCTACCGCACGGTCCCCGCCCGTTCGACAACCACTGTGGACATCGAGGGCGCGATCGACAAGCCGCTCCTGTGGCACCCCGACCACCCCCACCGCTACACCCTCACCGCCTCGGTAGCCGTCGACGGCATCGCCCGCGACACCCAGACCACGCATTTCGGCGTCCGCTGGTACGAGTTCACCGCCGACCAGGGCTTCTTCCTCAACGGCGAACACCTGGACCTCCACGGCGCCAACGTCCACCAGAACCACGGCGGCTGGGGCGACGCCGTCACCCGCGCCGGCATCCGCCGCGACATCACCCTCATCAAGGAGACCGGGATGAACATCATCCGCGGCTCCCACTACCCCCACCACCCCTACTTCGCCGAGGAGTGCGACCGCCAGGGCCTCCTGTTCTGGTCCGAACTCCACTTCTGGGGCATGGGCGGCGAGAGCGTCGAAGGCTACTGGTTCGCCAGCGCCTACCCCGTGGTCGAGGCCGACGAGGCCGACTTCGAGGAGAGCCTGCGACGCGCCCTGCGCGAGATGATCCGCACGCAGCGCAACCACCCGTCGATCATCACCTGGAGCATCGGCAACGAGGCGTTCTTCAGCGACGAGCCCGTGATGGACAAGGCGCGGGCGCTCACCGTGGAACTCGTGGCGCTGGCGAAGGAGCTGGACCCGACCCGCCAGATCGCGGTGGGCGGCGTGCAGCGCGGAGGCTTCGATGTGCTCGGCGAGATCGCCGGGTACAACGGGGACGGGGCCGAGCTCTTCCACGACCCCGGTATTCCCAACCTCGTCTCGGAATACCATGGCGTGCAAGGGCGAGGCCCCGGTACGTACGAAGTGCGGTGGGAGCACGGCGTCGAGGTCGACTACCCGTGGCGCTCGGGCAAGATCCTGTGGTGCGGCTTCCACTACAAGTCGATCGCCGAAGGCGCCGGCCTGCAGGGCATCGTGAACTACTGGCGCGTGCCGCGCCGCTCGTACTGGTGGTACCGCAAGCAGTTGCGCGGGATCGAGCCGCCGGTGTTCCCTGAGCCGGGCACGGCGGTCGCCCTGCGGCTGCGCTCGGACTTCGACCGGATGCCGACGGACGGCACGGGCGACGTGCAGCTGACCGTGGAGATGCTCGACGCGGACGGGAACCACGTGCTCGACGACCGGCCGGTCCAGTTGACCGTGGTCGAGGGCGAGGGGCTGTTCCCTTCGGGCCGTTCGATCACGCTCTCACCGGAGACCGACAGCATCGCCGACGGTCAGGGTGCGGTCGAGTTCCGCTCGTACGTCCCTGGCGTGCAACGCATCCGTGCCCGCTCTGAAGGTCTGCGCGACGCCGAGATCACGGTGATCGCCGAGGGCGAGCCGAAACCCGCGCGGACGCGGCCGTTCCGCCACGCCGAGCCCGCGCCGTCGGTCATGGTCGCGCCGGAGGGGAGCGGCATGAGTTCGCTGGTCGCGTACCGCCCGGTCGCTGTGAGCAGCGCCGAGCCGGGGCACGAGGGCGGCCATGTGACGCTCAAGGGCGACGGGTTCTGGCGGGCCGCGAGGCGCGGGCCCGAGGAGTGGATCGCCGCGAACCTGGAGTTCGAGTACGACATCAAGCAGGTCGAGATCGCGTTCGCCGAGCCGGTGACGCAGCCGTGGGTCCTGGAGTCGAGTCTGGACGGTCGCGAGTTCTCGCTGCTGTACAAGGGCGTGCCGGAGCCGGATGCGGTGTCGGTGGACGTCGAGTTCGACCGCCACCCCGCCAGGTACGTGCGCGTCTCCTTCCCTGAGCAGCCGCTGGACGTGCGGGAGATCCGCGTCCACTAGTTCGTCCGGCGCCCGCCTCCGGGCGGGCGTGAAGGTCACTTCGGCGGGGGCCAACACGGTCTACTCCGTGAGCGTGACCGGTTCCCGGAAGAGTTCGAGGCCGAAGGGCTGCCCGAGGGTCTGGTGCTGGACGCCCTCACCGGTGTAGTGTCCGGTGCTGCGGTAGAAACCGGTTCCTATGACGTGACGTTCGGCGCCACGAACGGGAACGGCACCGTCCAGCACACCGCCACCATCACGGTCGCCTAACCCCCAGGGAGTCGAGATGCAGCAGCACCGCCCGACCCGCCGCGTGTTCCTGCGCGGCGCCGCCGGAACCATGATCGCCGTCGGCGCCGGCGCGGCGCTGCCGTCCGCCCCCGGATTCGCCGCGCCCGCATTCGCTTTCAACCACCCCGGCCTGCTCCACACGGCCGGTGACCTGGAGCGGATGCGGGCCGCGGTCGCGGCGGGGGAGGAGCCGGTCCACTCCGGCTTCGCCGCCATGGCCGCCCACGGCCGCTCAGCCCACGACTACCGGATCCGCAACACCGGCCAGATCACCACGTGGGGACGCGGTCCCGGCAACTACATGGCCGAGGCCGCCGAGGACGCGGGCGCGGCCTACCAGAACGCGCTCATGTGGGCGATCACCGGCGACGAGCGCCACGCCGACAAGGCCCGAGACATCCTCGACGCCTGGTCGTCCTCGCTGACGGCGATCACTGGTGCGGACGGCCAGCTCGGCGCGGGCCTGCAGGGCTTCAAGCTTGTGAACGCCGCAGAACTGCTGCGCCACAGCGGATACGACGGATGGCCGGAGGAGTCGGTCGCCCGCTGCGAGGCGTCGTTCAAGACCGTCTGGTACCCGTCGGTCTCGGGATACGCCCTGTTCGCCAACGGCAACTGGGACCTCGCGGCGTTCCAGACCGTCATCGCGATCGCGGTGTTCTGCGACGACCGGGTCATGTTCGAGGACGCGGTCCGCTACGCCCTCAACGGCTCCGGGAACGGCTCGATCACCGGGATCGTCGTGGACGCGACCGGCCAGGGCCAGGAGAGCGGCCGCAGCCAGGCGTACGCGCAGCTCGCCCTCGGCCTGCTCAGCGACGCCGCCGAGATCGCCTGGAACCAGGGGGTCGATCTCTTCGGCCACGAAAGCAAACGCATTCTCGCCGGGTTCGAGTACACCGCGAAGTACAACCTCGGCGAGGACGTGCCGTTCTCCGCCGACCTCGACCGCACCGGCAAGTACTTGAAAACCGCTGTCGCGGCCGGGAACCGAGGCCAGTTCCGGCCCATCCACGAACTCGCGTACGCGCACTACGCGGGCCGCATGGGCATGGAGGCGCCCTACCTGGAGCGGGTGCTCAACCGCGGCGGCGCTCGGAACATCGAGGGCTACAGCGACGACCATCCTTCGTGGGGCACTTTGACCTTCGCGCGCGAATTCGCCGAACCCGCTGCACCGCAAGCGCCGCCGCCCGCGCCCGCCGGGCTCGGTGCGGACGGCTCGAGCGGCGCGGTCGCGCTCACTTGGGCGGCCGCAGTCGAGACGGCGAGCATGATTCCGGCCGCGTCGTACACCGTGCGGCGCGCGGGACTCGAAGGCGATTTCGCCACGCTCGCAGCCGGAGTCACAGAAACCGGTTTCACTGACAATTCGGCCCGTTCCGGGCAGACCTACGTGTACGCCGTGTCTGCTGCGAACGAGGCGGGCGAAGGCCCCGACTCACTCGGCATCGCCGTCACCGCCGGACTCCCGGCGTCTTGGGCGGGCGCTGACGTGGGCGGTGCGCGCCCGTCCGGCCGTTCGAACTTCGACGGCCAGGCGTTCCGCATCGAAGGCGGCGGCAGCGACATCGCGGGCACCGCCGACAGCTTCCACTTCACGCACCTGCCGCTGCGCGGGGACGGCGTGCTCACCGCCCGGATCGCGTTCCCCGTGAGCTCCCAGTACGCGAAGGTCGGCGTGATGATGCGCGCGTCCCTCGACGCGGACGCCGCCTGCGCGGCCATGCTCGTCCAAGGGCTCCCGCTGCACACCTGGAGCGGCGTGTGGGCCACCCGCGCCGCAGCAGGGGACGCCATGAGCGGCACCGGGTCGCTGCCGGTGCCCCCGACCCAGCAGCGGGCCATCACGGCCGACGCCGGGTTCCCCATCGCGAACCTCGGGTCGCTCCCTGCCTCGGCCACGCCGCTTCCCGCGCCCTATGTGGAGGGAGCGAGCGACGGCTACCGCTGGCGCATGCCCTACTGGGTCCGCATCGAGCGCAAGGGCGGCAAGTTCACCGGTTCGATCTCGCGCGACGGCCAGGTCTGGGAGAAGGTCGGCTCCACCGAACTCGAACTGCCCCGGGACCTCCATGTCGGGCTTGCGACCTGCTCGGTGCTCGGCGTCGACGCCGACTACGCCGAGACCACCAGTGCCGTCTTCGATCACGTGACCGCGCCCGGCTGGTCGACGCCCGCCCCCGCCTGGAACCCCGTTTCGCTCGAAGCCCGGTCCGGCGAGAGCGCGGTCGAACTCACCTGGAGCGGCGGCGATCTCGCTGCCCGCTATTCGCTCGAACGCGCCACGGCCGCAGACGGACCCTTCACGGTGATCGCGAGCGGCATCGGCCCGGTCGGCTACGGCGTCCGCGCCCGCTACGACGACGCCACCGGAACGCCTGGCACCGAATACCACTACCGGGTGAGGGTCGTGCAGGCCGCCGGGGACGGTCCGCCGTCCCCGGCGGCCGCCGCCAAGATGCCCGTCCCGCCCGCGCCGGAACTCGCCGACGCGACGACGGTCGCGAACACCGGGACAGCCTTCACGCACCTCGTTCTCGCCGAAGGCCACCCGACCGGATTCACCGCGACCGGCCTCCCGGACGGCCTCGCCATCGACGCCGACTCCGGCCTGATCACCGGGAAGCCCACGGCCACAGGCACATTCGCCGTCGAAGTCAGCGCCGCCAACGCCTCCGGCACGGCCAAGGCGACCCTCGGCCTAACGGTAGGGACGCCCCCGCCCGCGCCGTGGCGCTACCGGGACCTCGGCGACACCGTCACCGATGACCGCGACCTGGGCTCGCGCGGTGTGGTCCTCGTGCGCGCGCCGGGCATCACCGGCCACGCCGCCGAGTCGGGAACGTTCACGGTGCGTGGAGCGGGTACTGACATGAACCTCATCGGCCAGGGCATGACCGTCCACTACGCCTACGTCCCGCTCGAAGGCAACGCCACCGTGATCGCCCGCGTCGCCGCCTGGGCGGGCGCGTCCGGCGCGGGCCGGGCCGGGGTGCTGCTCGCCAAGTCGCTCAACCCGTTCGACCAGGCCGCGGCGGCGGTCGTGAACCCGGCCGGCCTCCCGCAGTTCTTCCGGCGCACCCGCGTCGCCTTCCGCTCCGACACGACCGACGGCACCGGCACCCCGACCTGGCTGCGGCTCACCAGAGAAGGCGACGCCTTCACCGCCGCGGCCTCGACCGACGGCGACACCTGGACCGTGATCGGCGCGCCGCAGAGCATCGTCAACTTCGGCACCGCCACCTACTACGCGGGCCTGGCCGTCGTCTCCGGCAACCCCCTGGCGCTCGCCACGGCCGACTTCGCGGACGTCACGGTCACCCCGTGGTTCCCCGACGCCACCGTGCGCGCCGTGGCCCGCGAGCGCTTCGACCACCGCGTCGCCACCGCGACCGCGGCGACGTTCACGGCGACCGGGCTCCCGCGAGGCCTGGCCATCGACGCCGACACGGGCCGCATCACCGGCGCGCCGCGCGCCACCGGGACGTACCCCGTCTCGATCACCGCCGCCAATGCCGCAGGCACCCGCACCGGGACGATCACCTTGTGCGTCAGCCGATCCGGCTCGGACGAGGAGGCGCGCACGGACTGAACGACACCGGACCCCGCGCCCGGCACCCGACGCCACCCCGGCAGCTTCCGCAGATGTTGAGATATATATCGAACTCGATGTTTACCTGAAGAAGGAACCCGCCATGCACCGCTCAACGGCAGCCGACGACGACCGCCGCCCCCTCGCCCGAGCCGCCGTGCTCGCCCTCGCGCTGGCGCTCGCCGTCGGCTCGCTCCTGTTCGCGCCCATGGGCGCCCGGCCCGCGTCGGCGCAGTCGACAACCGCCTGCGACGTCCAGTTCCACTCCACCGTCAGCGAACAGGGCTTCACCCACCCCGGCGTCGGCCTCACCGAACCGGTTCTCCAGAACGTGCGCGACCAGATCGCCGTCGGAGCCGAGCCCTGGACCTCCTCCTTCGAAGCCATGAAGCAGTCGGGTGCGGCGGGTACGAACGAGACCTCCTCGAACCGCTCCAGCGCCGACCCGACCAAACCGGCCTCCGACGCGTTCAACAGCCAGGGATTCAACTCCCGGTTCATCGCCGACGGCCTCAAGGCCTACACGCAGGCCGTCATGTGGACACTGACGGGCGACCCGGTCCACCGCAAGAACGCGCTCGACATCATCCGCATCTGGGAGCAGATGGACCCGGCGAAGTACCAGTACTTCACCGACTCCCACATCCACACCGGCATCCCGCTCAACCGCATGGTCACCGCCGCCGAGCTGCTGCGCTACACCAGCTGCGGCGCGGACGAGGCCCACCCGTGGACCGAGGCGGACACGCAGGCGCTCACCGCGAACCTCATCGAGCCCTCGATCGCCACGTTCATGTCCTCGCCGGACCGGTTCATGAACCAGCACAACTACCCGCTCATGGGCTCCATGGCCGGGGCGATCTTCATGGACGACAAGGACCTCTACGACGAGAAGGTCGAGTGGTACACCGTCAACTCGACCGCCAAGGACCAGGGCTTCAACGGCTCCATCTCGCGCCTGTTCCGTATGGTCACGCACAACGACGCCACCGGCGAAGCGGTCGACCCGCACGTGCAGCACGTCGAGATGGGCCGCGACCAGGCCCACGGCGGCGGCGACATCACCAACGCCGTGATCCTCGCCCGCATGCTCCTCGCCCAAGGCACCGAAGTGGACCCCGAGACGGGCACCGTCTCGACCGCCGCGAACGCCGTCGGCCCCTACGAGTTCCTCGGCGACCGCATCCTCGACGCCGCCGACTACTTCTGGCAGTTCATGCAGGGCTACGACACCGAGTGGACGCCCGTGGCGTATGCGATCTCGCCCGACGGCACGATCCGCGACACCTACAACCACATCTCGAACTCCTACCGCGGCCGGTACGCCACCGCGAGCTTCTGGGAGATCTACTACCACTACAAGTTCACGCTCGGCCAGGACATCGAGACGATGGCCCCGTACTACGCCGAGGCGTACGCCAAACGCCCCGGGCCGCTCTCGTACCGCAGCGGCGGCGTCAACAACGCCTGGGACAACGGCGACGGCGGCGGCGACTCGTGGCTTTTCGCCCCGGCCGAAGCCGCGGGCGAGCCGGTCCCGCCGCTCGAACCGAGCGGCACCATCCTCGAAGTCGAAGACCGCTACACGCACCTCGCCGGGGACGTGACCGCCGCCGACGAGTACGTCCGCATGGAGCCGGGCTCGGAGATCGCCTACCTCAACGGCGGCAACGGCAAGCCCTCCACGGCCTTCCGCGTCCGCACCGAAGGCGCGGCCGAACTCCGCTTCGGATACGGCTACGACACCACCGTGCTCGTCCCCGACACCGGAGGCGAATGGCGGTACGTCGTCCTCGCGAAGACCCTGGGCGACATCATCTTCATCGAAGCCGAAGGCGCGGCCGTCGAGATCGACCACATCAACACGAACGTCGCCGCCGAGCTCACCCCGCCCTCGTTCGCCGACGCGCCCGCGCGCGTCTTCGGATGGGCCGGAACCGAACTCACCGCGGACCAGGCCGCGACCGGCGCCGACTCGATCGCCTACAGCGCCAGCGGCCTCCCCGACGGCGCACACCTCGACGCCGACACCGGGGCCCTGACCTGGACGCCCGCCGAAGCCGACTCGGCCGTCGTCACCATCACCGCCTCGGACGGCGAGACCGCCACGTCCCGCCGCCTCGAACTCGTCGCGGGCGGCGACCGGGCCGGGGCCCTCGCCCTCATCGCCGCCGACCACGACGCCGAAGCGGTCTACGAAACCGCCTCGGAGCAGGCCTACACCGACGCGCACGAAGCCGCCGAAGCCCTGCGCAAGCAGGGCACCGACAGCGAATACCTCGCGGCGCTGGCCGACCTCGTCACCGCCGTGGACGGACTGCGCCTCGCCTCGCCGCTCATCGAAGACGGCAGCCTCGACTATTCGTCGCGGCTCGCCACCTCGACCCTCGGCGACGCCGCCCGGAACATGACCGACGACGACAACCAGACCGGCGTCTGGTACGGGCTCGCCCAAAACCTCTCCCACACGCTCGACTTCGGTCCCGACTACCGCGTCTCGGCAGAGAAGTTCGGCTTCCAGAGCAACATCTTCGCCGACCGCCTCGCCAACTCCGCCGTCTACGGCTCCAACGACGGCACGACATGGACCCGCCTGACCCCGGGCGTCACCGCCTACACCCAGGACTTCAACACTCTCGACGTCGTCGAAGACCTCCGCGACGACGAGTTCCGGTACATCAAGGTCCAGATGCTCGAACCCCTGCCCGACGTCCTCTACGGCGTCGTGCGGAACCTGTTCGAGATGAACGAGTTCCACATCTGGGGCGAGCGCCGCGAGATCGGGAACCAGGTCAAGACCGCCTCGATCGCCTCCGAACAGGCGGTCGCGGGCAAGATCGCGATGGGCGACACGGTCGACGTGACCGTGACGGCCAAGGCCCCGATCGACGCGCTCACCGTGAACGTCTCCGGCATCGAAGCCGAAGCCGCATCGGAGGACGGCGTCACCTGGACCGCCTCCGTCGCGCTCGACGGCATCGAACCCGGCAACGTCACCCTCGCCGTCGACTACGTGGACGCCGGAGGCTGGGAAGGACCGACCTTCCACGGCACCACCGACGGCACGAAGCTGTACATCGCGGGCGACCGCGACCGGTACATCGACGTCGCCGACCTCGCCACGGTCCTCGCCTCCGACAAGCAGTGGCCCGGCAACGGCCTCAGCGCCGAACAGATCGGCTACCTCCTGTTCGACGGCGACGCCGCCACCGAAGGCGACCTCAACAGCGGCAACGCCTACTACACGGTCGACTTCGGGGCAGGAGCCTCGGTGAAGCTCGACGAGGCGATGTTCCTGCCGCGAGCCTGCTGCTTCGCCCGCATGAACGGCACCTTCGTCCAAGGCTCGAACGACGGCCAGACCTGGACCGACCTCACCCAGCCGGTGTCCGGTGCGGCCCAAGGCAGCTGGAAACGACAGAACGCCACAATCGGCGAGTACTACCGGTACTTCCGCATCAACAACGCCAACGTCTGGAACGGCAACCTCGCCGAAGTCGAGCTCTACGGCGACTTCGCCTACGACGACTCCTACTTCGACGCCCGCGTCGAGGACACGAGCACGGCCACCCGCGCCAGCGCGTACCTGTACGAGGAAGAGGTCGCCCGCATCAGGGCCGCCCTCGCAGAGGGAGGCGCCAACCGCACCGCCCTCCTGGGCGACCTGCTCGCGGCGGCGGCGCTGATCGTGCCGCAGACGACCCTGTTCCCCGAGATCGAGGTCCCGCAGTCGGGCGTCACCGCCTCCAGCATCTCCTGGGACGGCACCGTGGACGCCGCCGCCAACGGCTGGCGGGCCTTCGACGGCGACCCGGCCACGTCGCCGGACACGAAGACCGGGAGCGGATGGGTGAAGGTCGACCTGGGGGAGGGGAACGCGACCGCGCTGGCGGGCGTGGACTTCCTGCCGCGCACCGGGAACCACTTGCGCGCCAACGGGGCCCAGATCCAGGGTTCGAACGACGGCTCGACGTGGACCACGCTCGCGACGATCTCGGGGGTGACGAAGGCCGAGTGGGGGAGTGTCGCGATCACCGACACGACCGAGTACCGCTACCTGCGCTACTACACGCCGAACGGCTTCGCGAACATCGCCGAGCTGGAGTTCCTGGAGCGGACGGTCGACCGGACCCTGGTCGACCTGCTGCTCGACCGGACCGTCCTCCTGAACGAGGCGGACTGGACCGCCGAGTCCTGGGCGGCCCTCGAAGCCGCTGCGGCGGAGGCGAACGGTCTTGACGAGACCGCCGCTCAGTCTGCGGTGGACACTGCCGCCGACGCGCTCGACACCGCCCTCGATGGCCTGGTGTGGAACGTGCCGGACTGGGAGGAGGGCGAGCGCTACGCCGAAGGCGCGCGGGTCGTCTACGACGGCCGTGTGTGGACGGCGCAGTGGACCGCGAACAACCAGGTGCCGGGCGGATCCGCGTACGGTGCGTGGGCGGAGTCGGGCGCGAGGTCCGTGTGCGACGGGACGGTCGCGGCGGCGTGGACGCCCTCGACGGTCTACGAGGAGGGCGGCCAGGCGGTCTTCGACGGATCGCTCTGGCGGGCCGAATGGTGGACCAGGAACCAGGAGCCCGGGATCGCCTACGGCCCTTGGGAGGAGATTGGGGCCTGCTAGACCCTCGGCCTGACCATGCCGGGGCGGCGCTTCCTGCGCCGTCCCGGCCTTCGTCGTTCAGGCCACCGGTTCCCAGGGGACGGGGGCGCTGAAGCTCGCGCCGAGGAGGCGCGAGAGGTTCCAGTAGTCGTCGTCGACGGGTTCGTGGTCGGCGAGGAGCAGGCGGGCCGGAGGGAACGTCCTTCCGGTCCGCAGCTGCGCGATGGCGACGAGCTCGTCCCGGCCTGCGGCTCCGCCGTCCATCGCGGCCAGTGCGGCGCGGAGCGCGGGCTGGAAGGCGCCCTCCTCCCAGAGGCCTTCGATCTCGTCGAGCTCGACGGTGATGAACTTCCCGGGCGCGGCGGCGACGGCGTCGCGGAGCATCGCCGCGTGTTCGTCAAGGGGCCCTTCGGCTTCGAAGATCCGGTTGAGCGCGGGGAGGGCGGCGTCGAGCTGGGCGAGCGCTAGGTCCTTGGCGACGAGGGGCGCGACGGCCTCGACCTCTTCGTCCTCGTCCTCCTCGTCGGTCTCGACGAAGTCGCCGGTGGCCTCGTCGAACTCGTAGAAGGTCGCGTCGGGGTCGGCCTCGATGAGGATGGTCTCGGTGCGGATGTCCGCCGGGCGGAAGAGCGCGAGCCACAGCAGCGGGACGCAGCGGACGTCGTAGGCGACGACGCCGGTGTCCGGTTCGAAACCGTCGTCCGTGGTCGACGGGTAGAGGGATTCCCGGTCGGTGGTGCAGAGGTACGAGGAGTTCGGCATGGCCGGAGCCTATCCGGGGCTGCCGACGTTCCGCGCGCCTTGACCAGATATCGACAACTGTCTATGGTGGTGTGATCGAAACGTTCGCTCTGTGAGGCGAAAGTTTCGCAGCGGCCCGGTCCCCCTCGGTGCCGCGTCCACCGCCGTCTTCCGTTGCGGCCGCTCCCATCCGAGAAGCACCCGACACCTGGAGTACGAATGAGACTGAGAGCGCTCACATCGCGAGGTCGCGGCACCGCCGCGCTCCTCCTGGCATTCCTCATGGTCCTGTCCGCGCAGCTGCTCGCACCGCAGGCGGCGCAAGCGCAGACGGGGCTGACCGTCAACCTCGCCTCCGACGCGGGCCCGTCGGAAGGGGTCGGGCTCGGCTTCCTCTACGGCGTCAACGCGGACGGCTCGCAGCCGCCCGCCTCGTTGCTCGACCCCCTGCGGATGAACGCGTTCCGCGGCGGCGGCCACGTCTCGCGCGGCTGGATCGAGGACGGCTACCGCAACGGCCAGGCGACCCAAGCCGTGCTCGGCTCGATCACCTCGCAGGCGCGGCGCTTCACCGCCGCCCCGCACAACGCGCAGTACCAGGCGATCCTCAGCGACATGTACGGCGCGTACGGCGGCCAGGGTGCGAACACCATGTACCCCTGCGACAACGGGAACTGCTCGAACTGGGTGACCTTCCTGGAGACCGTGGTCGGGCAGCTGCGCGACACCGGCCTGCCGATCAGCTACGACATCTGGAACGAGCCGGACATCGACATCTTCTGGACGCGCGGGGTCAACAGCCCGCAGTACTTCCAGATGTGGGACACGGCCGTGCGCACCATCCAGCGCGTCGACCCCGACGCCGAGATCGTCGGCCCGTCGTTCGCGTACACGCCCGACCGCCGCCCCGAGCAGTGGCAGACCTTCCTCGCGCACGTCAAGGCCGCGAACACGCTGCCCGACATGATCGCCAACCACACCCTGGGCAACGTCGACGACCCTGTGGCGGTCGGCGATGCCACGCTGGCCGCATTGGCGCGCAACGGCATCCCGGCGCTGCCGCTCTCGGCCAACGAGTACCAGCCGCAGAACATGCAGACCGCCAACGTCACCGCCTGGTACCTGGCGCGGTTCGCCCAGTCCGACTACGACAACGCGATCCGCGGCAACTGGGTCTGCTGCCTCACCCCGAACCTGACCGGGCTGCTGACGCAGTCCGGCGGCACCTGGCAGACCACGGGCAACTGGTGGGTCATGAAGTCCTATGCGGACATGACCGGGACGCTCGTGCAGACCTCCGGGCAGGTGAACGGCACGGCGATCTCCGCGTCGAAGGACGAGGCGGCCCGGCGCGCGGTGGCCGTGCTCGGGAACATCAACGGCACCACCGGTTCGACGACGGTGACGTTCAACGGCCTGGCCTCGGTGCCGTGGCTGACCGAGGGCGGGAACGTCCACGTCACGGTCAACCGCATCCCCGAAGCGGCCCCGCTGAGCGCGCCGCAGGTCGTGTACAGCCAGGACGTGAGCACCGCGAGCGGTTCGATCACGGTGCCCGTCAACATCCAGAGCGCCCGCGACGCGTACTCGGTCTACCTGACCCCGGCCACCGGCGGCGGAGGCGACGAGACCGGGCAGCTGCGCTCGACGGGCTCGAGCCGGTGCCTCGACGTGCCGAACTCCTCGACCACGGCCGGGACCCGGGTGCAGATCTGGGACTGCCACAGCGGCGCGAACCAGCAGTGGACGCTGAACGCCGCCGGCGAGCTCTCCGTCTACAGCGGAGGGTCGCGGCGCTGCCTCGACGCCTACGAGAACCAGACGACCGCGGGCACGCCGGTGATCATCTGGTCCTGCCACGGAGGCGCGAACCAGCGCTGGTCGCTCCAGGCGGACGGCACGGTCAGGAACGGTCTGTCGGGCCTGTGCCTCGACGTGAACGGCGCGGCGACCGCGAACGGCACGCAGGCGGTGCTGTGGACCTGCCACGGCCGGTCGAACCAGCAGTGGACCCTGGGCTGACCCGCCTCCCCGCCCGTCCGCGCCTCAGCGGGCGGGCGGGGAGGTGCTCTCGCGCAGGACGAGTTCGGTGGCGATCTCGACGCGGCGTTTGGGCGGGGTGCGGCCCTGCGTGAGGTCGAGGAGGGTCGCGGCGGCGGTGGCGGCCATGTCGCGAAGTGGCTGGCGCACGGAGGTGAGCGGCGGGATCATCCACTTCGCCTTCGGCAGGTCGTCGAAGCCGACGACGCTGAGGTCGTGGGGCACGCGCAGGCCGAGCTCGGCGGCCGCGTGGTAGACGCCGAGCGCCGATCCGTCGTTGCACGCGAAGATCGCCGTGGGCGGGTCGGGGAGGCGCAGGAGGGTGCGCGCGTGGTCGCGGCCGTCCTCGATCTGGAAGTCGCCCAGGCACACCAGCGCCGGGTCGACGGGGACGCCCGCGAGGTCCATCGCGGCGCGGAAGCCGTCGAGGCGGGCGCGGCCCGCGAGGACGCGTTCGGGGCCGGTGATGACGGCGATGCGGCGGTGCCCGAGCTCGAGCAGGTGCCGGGTGGCCTCCAGGCCGCCGTTCCAGTTGCTGGTGCCGACGGAGGGGTCGTCGTGTCCGGGCTCGCCGGTGGGGTCGACGGCGACGATCGGGATGTCCCTGGCGCGCAGGCGTTCGCGTTGCTCCTCGGTGACGCCGCAGAAGACGGGGATGACGCCGACGGGGCGGCGGGCGAGGACGTCCTCCACCCAGCCGCGGCCGGGCACGTGGCTCCCGCCGAGTTCGGAGACGACCACGCCGAGGCCGTTCGCGCGGGCGACGGAGCTGACCCCGTTGATGACCTCGACCGGGTAGAGCCCGCGCACCTCGTGGAAGACGAGCTCGATGAGCGGAGCGGGCCGGGAGGGCCGCTTCTGGCGGCGGTAGCCGTGCTGGCGGATGAGGCCCTCGACGAGTTCGCGGGTCTCGGGCGCGACGTCGAGCCGCCCGTTCACGACCTTGGAGACGGTGGCGACGGAGACGCCCGCGTGTTCTGCGAGCTGCGCGATCGTGAACGGACCGGCCTGGGGGGCGGGGTCGGCGGCGGTGCCGGGGGAGGAGGTCATCCGTGGAGTCTAGCTGCGGTTGCGTCGATAGTTTCGGGTCGATACCGGTTCCACACTTGACACAGATCGAGGGTTATCGATAACTTGTATTCGGAAGTTTCGATTCACTATTCGAAACTTTCGGAAGCCTCGACCCCGGCATTCGAGGCCCTGCAAGCGAACAGGAGCACCGATGACCCCGCACCCGGCACCCGACCTCGCGGTCCTGGCGAGGTGGACCCGCGCCCTGGCCGCCCTCGCCGCCGCGGCCGTGCTCGCCACGGCCGGGCTGCTCGGCCTCGCGCCCGACCGCGCCGAGGCCCAGCCGACCGCCAGCGACTGGTACACCGTCCAGTCGCGCCACTCCGGCCTCGTCCTCGACATCCAGAACGCCTCCACCGCGACCGGCGCGCTCCTGACCCAGTACACGAACTTCGAAGGCACCAACCAGCAGTTCCGCTTCATCGACCTCGGCAACGGCTACCACGTCATCCAGGCCCGGGGCTCCGGGCTGGTGCTCGACGTCTCCGGCGCCAGCACCGCCGACGGCGCGAACGTCATCCAGTGGACCCGCCACGACGGCGAGAACCAGCAGTGGAAGGTCACCCGCGACTCCAGCGGCCACTACGCGATCGTCAACCGCCGCTCCGGGAAGGCCCTCGACGTCCACAACTGGTCGACCACCCCCGGCTCCCAGATCGTGCAGTACGCCCCCACGGGCGCCGCCAACCAGCAGTGGACGCTGACCGCCGTCGCCGCCACGTGCGGCGCCGACACCGTGTTCGCCGCCCTCGCCGGCGCATAGACCCGGGGCGGCCGGCGCCATCGAGCGATACCGAACCGGCCGCCCCGCCCAATCACCGCGACAGAAGGAAACCCATGCAGCGCAGAACCGTCCTGAGCCTCACCGCCGCCGCGACCGCGAGCGTCGCGGCCGCCACGATCGCGCCGGTACCGGCCACCGCACGGCACGCGCCCAGCAAGCAGTACGCCGTCGGCTGGCGCGAGTTCGCGTGGAGCCGCGGCACCCGCCGCCTCACCACCCGGATCTTCTACCCCGCCACCGGAACCCCCGGCGCAGACCCGGTCAAGGACGCCCCGCTCGCCCCCGGGAAGTTCCCCGTCTGCGAGTTCAGCCACGGCCTCGGCGGCAACCCCGAGAGCTACGGCGTCATGAGCTGGCCGCTCGTCGCCGCCGGGTTCATCGTCCCCTCGCCCGTGTTCCCCACGACCACCACGGGCGCCGAAGGCAACATCGGCGACGTCTACAACGGCAACCAGTCCAAGGACGTCTCCGAAGTCCTCTCCCGCACGCTCGCCCTCAACGAGAAGGGCTCCGGCGACCCCTTCGAGGGATGCATGGACCTGCGCCGCGGCGTCGGCGCCGCCGGACACTCCCTGGGCGGCATGACCACCCACGGCCTCCTCACCGCCTGGCCCGACCCCCGCGTCACCACCGCGATCCCGTACGCCTGCGTCGACATGGGCGACCCCGACGGCACCGTCGACGCCAAGGCCCTCTTCGTCCACGGCGACCTCGACCCGATCTGCAAGTACCCGCTCGCACGCCAGGCCTACAGCGAACTGACCTCCCCGAAGGCCTTCATGACCCACACCGGGCAGGGCCACGACGAATTCATCTGGAACGGACCCACCTACCCCCAGACCGTCGCCACCAGCATCGACTGGATGCGCTGGGCGCTCTACGGCGACGAGCGGGCCTTCGACCGCCTCGCCGCCGACGCCTCCGGCGGCGGCATCGTCTGGGAGACGGACCTCGGCTGAGGAGCACCATGAACTGGATCGACCACGCCCTGCAGTACACCGCCAACCGCCGCCGCCTGTTCGTCACGGGCGCGGGCCTCGCAGCCGGAGCCGCCTTGTTCGCCCCCTACGCCGTCGGCGACGCCGAAGCGCAGCAGACCACCTTCGCGAACCCGGTCGTGTGGCAGGACTTCGCCGACGTGGAGGTCATCCGCGTCGGCGACGCCTTCTACATGACCGCCTCGACCATGCACTACTCGCCCGGCGCGCCCGTCCTGCGCTCCTGGGACCTCGTCAACTGGGAGTTCATCGGCCACTCCGTGCCCCGCCTCGACTTCGGCGCGAAGTACGACCTCAACGGGGGCCGCGGCTACGTGCGCGGCATCTGGGCCTCCACACTCGCCCACCGCCCCAGCGAGAACCGCTTCTACTGGCTCGGACAGATCGACTTCGCCCGCTCCTACATGTACACCGCGACGAACCCCGCCGGGCCGTGGACGCAGCACGCCCAGCTCCCGCGCGCCTACTACGACGCCGGGATGCTCGTCGACACCGACAACACCATGTACGTCGCGTACGGCAACACCCAGATCTCCGTCGCCCAGCTCTCCGCCGACGGCAAGACCGAGGTCCGCAACCAGCAGGTCTTCACCACGCCCGCGAACATCGGCACCCTCGAAGGCGCGCGCTTCTACAAGATCAACGGCAGCTACTACATCTTCCTCACCCGCCCCGCCAACGGCCAGTACATCCTCAAGGCCTCGTCCCCTTGGGGCCCTTACACACTGCGACAGGTCCTGCTCGACATGCCCGGCCCGATCCCCGGCGGCGGCGTCCCCCATCAGGGCGGCCTCGTCTCCACCCCCGGCGGGGCCTGGTACTACATGGCCTTCGTCGACGCCTACCCCGGCGGCCGCATGCCCGCCCTCGCGCCGATCACCTGGACCGCCGACGGCTGGCCGCAGGTCACCACCGTGAACGGCGCCTGGGGCCAGACCTACCCGTTCCCGAACCTCACCCCGCGCCCGGTGCCGCCGCTCACGGGCGCCGACACGTTCACCACCGCCGCTCTCGCACCCAAATGGGAGTGGAACCACAACCCCGACAACACGAAGTGGACCGCCGGAAACGGCCTCCGGCTCCAGACAGCGACGGTCACAGGCGACCTCTACGCGGCCCGCAACACCCTCACCCACCGCATTCAGGGCCCGAGCTCCACGGCCACCGTGGAACTCGACCTCGCGTCCATGAGGGACGGCGACCGCACCGGCCTGGCGATGCTGCGCGACGCCTCGGCCTGGATCGGCGTGCGCCGCGACAACGGCGTCCTGCGTGCGGTCATGTGGGACGGCCTGACCATGGACTCCAGCTGGAACACCACGGGCACCGGCACACAGCGGGCGAGCGCCGACCTGTGCGGCACCAAGGTCTGGCTGCGCGCCAAGGCCGACATCCGGCCCGGCTCCGGCCGCCAGGCCCAGTTCTCCTACAGCGAGGACGGCACGACCTTCGTCCCGCTCGGCCCCGCGTTCACGCTCAACAGCAACTGGACGTTCTTCATGGGCTACCGCTTCGCGGTCTTCAACCACGCCACGACCGCCCTCGGCGGGGCGGTGACCGTGCGGCGATTCGAGGTCGCGACGCCCTGAGCGAACGGACCGGGGAGATTCGTCGAACCGGTTCGTATTCAAAGCTATCGATCTCCGCTACAGTGTGGTTCTCGGTAACATGCAACGGAGGAACACATGCCAACGTCCCCTCTCAGCCGCCGCCGCCTCTTCCAAGCCGCGGGCGTCGCGGCCGTGGCCGCCACCGCCCCCGGCGTCGGCGGCGGCCACGCGCAGGCCGCACTCGCGCCCGCCAGGCCCGACATCGGCGCGGCCGCATACGAGTTCGACTTCGGCCAGGTCACCCTGAACGCGGGCCGCTGGCTCGACAACCAGAACCGCACCCTGACCTATCTGCGGTTCGTCGACGTCAACCGGCTCATGTACAACTTCCGCGCCAACCACAAGCTCTCCACCGGGGGCGCGGCCGCCAACGGCGGCTGGGACGCCCCGACCTTCCCGTTCCGCACCCACATGCAGGGCCACTTCCTCACCGCGTGGGCCCAGGCCTGGGCCGTCCTCGGCGACACCGTCTGCCGCGACAAGGCGAACACCATGGTCGCCGAACTCGCCAAGTGCCAGGCCAACAACGCGGCCGCCGGATTCGCCGCCGGGTACCTCTGCGGCTTCCCCGAATCCGACTTCACGGCCCTGGAGAACGGCACCCTCACCAACGGCAACGTCCCGTACTACGTCATCCACAAGACCCTCGCCGGGCTCCTCGACGTGTGGCGGCTCATGGGCTCCACGCAGGCCCGCGACGTGCTCCTCGCCTTCGCGGGCTGGGTCGACACCCGCACCGCGCGGCTCTCCTCATCCCAGATGCAGACCGTGCTCGGCCGCGAGTTCGGCGGCATGAACGCCGTCCTCACCGACCTCTACCAGCAGACCGGCACCGAGCGGTGGATGACGGCCGCGAAGCGGTTCGACCACGCCGCCGTCTTCGACCCGCTCGCGGCCGGGACCGACGCGCTCAACGGCCTGCACGCGAACACCCAGGTGCCCAAGGCGATCGGGGCCGCCCGCGAGTACAAGGCCACCGGCACCGCCAGGTACAGGGACATCGCCCGCAACTTCTGGAGCATCGTCACCGGCGCGCACACGTACGTCATCGGCGGCAACTCCGAGGCCGAGCACTTCCGTCCGCCGAACGCCATCGCGTCCTACCTGGACACCGACACGTGCGAGGGCTGCAACACCTACAACATGCTCAAGCTGACGCGCGAGCTGTGGCTGCTCGACCCAGACAACGCCGCGTACTTCGACTACTACGAGCGCGCCCTGCTCAACCACCTCATCGGCTGGCAGAACCCCGCCGACGCTCACGGGCACATCACCTACTTCACGCCGCTGAACCCCGGCGGGCGGCGCGGCGTCGGCCCGGCCTGGGGCGGCGGCACCTGGAGCACCGACTACAACTCGTTCTGGTGCTGCCAGGGCACCGGCATCGAGACGTTCACCAAGCTCATGGACTCCGTGTACTTCCGGGCCGGCACGACCCTCTACGTGAACCTGTACACGCCCTCGCGGCTGAACTGGACCGATCGCGGCATCACGGTCACGCAGTCCACTTCGTACCCCGTGAGCGACACTACGACGATCACCTTGGGCGGCAGCGCCTCCGGCTCGTGGACGATGCGCCTGCGCATCCCCGCCTGGACCGAGGGCGCGGTCATCAGCGTCAACGGCCAGGCCCAGGCGGTCACCGCGACGCCAGGCACCTACGCGGCGCTGACCCGCACGTGGGCCTCCGGCGACACAGTCACCGTGAAGCTCCCGATGCGCCTCCACATGCAAGCGGCCAACGACGACGAGAACGTCTCGGCGGTCGTCTACGGCCCCACGGTCCTGTCCGGGAACTACGGCAGCACCGCGCTCGGCACCCTGCCCTCGCTCGACGTCGACTCGGTCCAGCGGACCAGCACCTCGTCGCTCGCGTTCACCGCGACCGCCGACGGCTCCGCAGTGAACCTCGGCCCGTTCTACGACGCCCACGGCCACAACTACACCGTCTACTGGAACGCGGGCGGCGAGGGCGGATCGAGCGCCGCGCCAGCGTTCAAGCTCTACAACGCCAACTCGAACCTCGTCCTCGGCGTGCAGGACATGTCGACGGCCGCAGGCGGATTCGCGCTGCAGTGGAACGACACCGGGACCGCCGACCACAAGTGGGAGGTCGTCGCCTCCGGTTCGAACGTCAAGCTCCGCAACCGCAACTCCGGGCTCGTGCTCGGCGTACAGGACATGTCGACCGCCGACAACGCCCGCGTCCTCCAATGGGGCGACAACGGCACCGCCGACCACCTCTGGACCCTCGTCGACACCGGGGACGGCCGCCACAAGATCCGCAACGCCCACACCGGGAAGCTCCTGGCGATCCTCAACGCCTCGACCGCCGCGGGCGGCCAGGCGGTGCAGGACCCCGACAACGGGACCGCCGACAACCTCTGGCGCTTCGTCCCCGACGGGGCACGGCGGATCCAGAACGTCAACAGCGGCATGGTCATCGGCGTCCAGAACATGTCGACCGGCAACGGCGGCCTCGCGGTCCAGTGGGGGAGCACCGGCACCCCCGACCACTTCTGGACCGCCGTGCTCGACACCGGCGGGTACTTCAAGCTGCGCAACGGCAACAGCGGCAAGGTGCTCGGCGTCGAGAACGCCTCCACCGCCGCCGGGGCCCGCGTCATGCAGTGGGACGACAACGGCACGAACGACCACCGCTGGCGCCTGCGGTACGGCTCGAACGGCGCGTTCCGCATCCAGTGCGCCAACGGCGGCAAGGTCCTCGGCGTCCAGAACGCCTCGAAGACCCAAGGCGCCCAGGTCGTCACGTGGGACGACACCGGCGCGGCCGACCACCTCTGGCGCTTCGTCTAACCTCCCCGCCGGGCCTGTGCGAAACGTTTTCTCCCCAACGTCAGTCCAGGCCCGGCCCACACTCCGGGAGTACAATCCTCCGACAGGACGAAACGTTTTCCACGTGTTAGGTTGCCCCGCATGGAACCCCTGAACTTTCGACACGAAGACCGAACCATTCGCGGCACCGTCCACCTCCCGGAGCAGAACGACGCCCCCGCCGTCGTGCTCTGCCACGGCTTCTCGGGCAACCGCACCGAGTTCGGCCACACCTTCGTGCGCCTCGGCCGCCGCCTCGCCGAGCGCGGCATCGCCGCCTACCGGTTCGACTTCGCCGGAGGCGGCGACTCCGACGGCGAATACGGCGACATCACCGTCTCCGACCAGGTCTCGCAGGCCCTCGCCGCCCTCGACGCGGTCGGCGCGCAGCCCGGCGTCGACCCCGAGCGGCTCTCGCTCCTCGGCATGAGCCTCGGCGGCCTCACCGCTTCACTCGCCGCCGCGAAATGCCAGGTCAGGTCGCTCTCGCTGTGGGCCCCAGCCGCGATCGCCGTCGGGAACGAGACCAACCGGGAGCGCCAGGCCCGGATCGACGAGCACGGCTACGACGACTTCGGCGGCACGCCGGTCTTCCAGCGGTTCGTGGACGACGCCGAGACCGTCGACGCGTTCGCCGACGCCGCGGGCCACGACGGGCCCGTGCTCCTCGCCGTCGGCAGCGAGGACCACCTGTTCGGCGCGGACGTGTTCGACGGGTACGACGGCCTCTACGGCGACCGGCTCGAGAAGCACGTGGTCGACGGCGTCGGCCACGGCTTCGAGACCGTCCCCGCCCGCGAGCACCTCCTCGAACTCACCGAGGCGTTCCTCCTGCGCCACGCCTAGAACGGGACGCCCCGTGCCGGGTACGTCGTTCCGTACCCTGCACGGGGCATCCGCCTACGCCACGGCGGTGCCTTCGAGTTCGACCATCTGGCACGGCACGGCCAGGCGGGTGACGCCCAGCATCGTCGTCGCCGGGGCGACCCCGGCCGCGCCGAGGCGGGCCGCGAGGACGCCGTAATGCGGGAAGAGCGCATCGACATCGGTCGTGTAGACGTTGAGCCGCACCAGGTTCGCGAGCGACATCCCGGCCGCGCCCAGCACCGCCTCCAGATTGTCGAGGCTCAGCGCGAGCTGCGCGGCCATGTCGCCCTCGTGCTGCGGCTTCCCGTCGGCGTCCATCGCCGTCTGCCCCGAGCAGTACAGGGTCCGGGCCTGCCTGGTCACCAGCTCGCCCTGGTTGAAGCCCAGCTCGACCGACCACTGCACGGGGTTCACCGCGGTACGTTCCATCGTCACTTCGGTTCCATTCCTTGCCTACCGGGCGGCACGGTGCCGCCGCGAGGAACAGCCTCGCAACGAATCACGACATCCTGTGTCAGGTATTCCAGTAGAGTTTCCGCATGCGCGCCGACCGACTGGTCTCCCTGGTCCTCCTGCTGCGCCAGCGCGGCCGGATGACCGCGGACGCGCTGGCCGCCGAGCTGGAGGTCTCCACCCGCACCGTCCTGCGCGACATCGAAGCGCTCTCGGCCGCGGGCGTCCCGGTCTACGCCGAACGCGGCCGCCACGGCGGCTTCGAACTCCTGCCCGGCTTCCGGACCGAGCTCACCGGCCTCAACCACGAAGAGGCCCTTGCCCTCCTGACGGCCGGGTCCGGCCGAGGCGAGCAGGCGTTCGGCCTCGAATCGGCGCTCGCCTCGGCGATGCGGAAGGTCATCGACGCCCTGCCCGCGAGCCACCAGGCCACCGTGGGGGACGCGGTCGGCCGGTTCCTCGTCGAACCGGAGACGGACCTGCTCTCACGGCGCTCAGGCGCAGAGCGGATCCCCGGGCCCGTGATACACGAGGTCCGCCGCGCGGTCCTGGCCGGACGCCGGATCCGCCTCCACTACGCGGCCGCGGGGGAGGACCCGGCATGGCGCACAGTGGAGCCGATCGGCCTGGTCACCGTGCGGGACAAGGCCTATCTCCTCGCCACGAAGGAAGACGAGGACCGCACCTACCGCCTGTCGCGCTGCCTGGCCGCCGAGGCGCTGGCCGAGCCCGCCGAGCGGCCCGACCAGGTGGACCTGGACCGGATCTGGCAGGAGCGGTGCGCGCGGTTCCTCGCGGAGGGCCATCTCACGGTGCACGTCAGGGTCGACCCGGCCCGCCGTGAAGCCCTCCTGGACTCGGCGGTGGCCGTGCGCGCCGAGGCCTCGGAACCGGGCGGCGGGCTGCGCCTGGAGGTCACCTACCAGGACGCCGAGCACGCCGAGTGGGCGCTCTGGCAGCTCGGGGCGGATGCCGAAGCCCTTGCGCCGCAGTCGCTTCGCGACGCGCTGCGCGAACGGGCCGCCGCGCTCGCCGCCCGCTACCGCTAGACCTGCAGCGGGTTCGGGGTCTCGAGCTGGCCGTTGTCGAGGAGCCAGCGCAGGGATTCGAGCACGGCCGCTTCGGGTTCGTACGCGGGCGCGTAGCCGAGGAGCGTCTTGGCCTTCTCGATGGTGAAGCACTGGCTGCGGTCGAGGTGGCCCCAGGAGGCGTCGGCGTGGCCGTCGCCGACGGCCGTGCGGAACTCGTCCCAGGTCACTGTCTCGAGGATCGCGGTCTGGCCGAACCAGGCGGCGGCGATGTCGGCGTAGCCGCGCACGCTGAGGGCGGTGGGGGCGACGATGTTGAAGTCCTCGCCCGCCGCCGCGTCGCGGTGCTCGACGGCGAGTTCGAAGGCCTGGGCGAGGTCGTCGGCGTGGACGTGGTGCATCATCTCCGCGCCGCTGCCGGGGACCTGGAGCGGCCGCCCGGCCGCGACGGTCGCCCACACGGCGGGGTCGAGGTTGCCGAGCGGGCCGATGGGGTGCCAGCCGGGGCCGACGATGTGGCCGGGGTGGATCGTGGTGGTGGCGAGGCCGCCGGAAGCGGTCTCGGCCTTCATCATCCGCGCGATGCGGTCCTTCTCGACGCCGTACTCGTCGAGCGGCGCTTCGGCCGAGTCCGAGCCTTCGGCGATGGGCAGCTTGCGGCTCTTGCCGTAGCGCCAGATGGACCCGCAGTGGACGAGGTGCGCGACGCGGCCGCGCAGGGCCTCGACGAGCGCGGTCGCGGATGCGAGGGTGAAGCAGACGAGGTCGATCACCACGTCGGGTTCGAGCGCGAGGACGGTGTCGCCGAAGGTCCCGTCGGCGTCCTGCCGTTCGCGGTCGGCGACGACCTGCCGGACCTCTGCCCATTCGGGCGCTTCGGTGTAGGCGCTGCTGGTGCCCCGGCTGATGTTGACGACCTCGTGGCCGCCGCGCACGAGGCGGGGGACGAGGTAGGTGCCGATGTGGCCGGAGCCGCCGATGACGACGATTCTCATGGTGGTGCCCCCTTCGGTTTCGCGACGCGCCGAAGTGTACCGGTACACCCTCCCCGGTCGCAGCCGCGCCGCCTCGGCTGCGGTCCCGGGCCGCTATCCGGCGTCGCGGTCGCGCAGGCCCGAGGACTCGAGGAAGTTGCGCAGGACCATGGCCGCGCCGCCGATGGCGGGGGCCTGGGAGACGTCGTCGGCGAGTTCGACGCGGACGCTGTGGACCTGTCGCATGAACACGGAGCGGTCGAGGGCCTCCTGGATCGCGTCCCGGTAGCGCGGGCCGAGGTCGGCGAAGGCGCGCCCGGCGAGGACGACGCGGCCGACGTCGAACATGTTCACCAGCGAGACGGTGCCGACGGCGAGCATCTGGGCCGAGGCGTCGATGAGCGCGGCCGCTTCGGGGTCGCCCGCGAGGGCGGCCCGGCCGACGCGCATGAACGCGTCGAGCTGGTCGCCTTCGAGGTCGAGCCGCTTCGCGAGTCCGGCGTTCTCCTTGGCCTGGCGCAGCACCGCGTTCGGGCCGCCCACGATCTCCAGGCAGCCGCGGTTGCCGCAGCCGCAGGTGTCGCCGAGCGCGTCGACGGAGATGTGCCCGAGCTCGACGCCGTTCGAGGTCACGCCCCGGTACGGGAACCCGTCGAGGATGACGCCGGAGCCGATGCCGCCGGACATGAACACGACCGCGAAGCTCGACGAGGCGCTGCCCTGCGCCTGGACGCCGAGCCCGGCGGCGGTCGCGTCGTTCTCGATCCGCACCGGCAGGCCGGTGGCCGCCGAGAGCTCGGCCGCGAGCGGGTAGCCGCGCCAGGCCGGGGCGGGGTAGTCGGCGAGGAGCACGCCCGCTTCGCGGTCCTGCGGGCCGTGCGTGGCGAGGCCGATGCCGAGCACGCCGTCGCGGGGGACGCCCGACTCCTCGAGCAGCGCTTCGATCCTGGCGGCGTAGTCGAGGAGGACCGCGCCGGGGTCGCGGTCGCCGGAGCCGGGCATCGCCGTCTGCGCGACCACGCGCCCGGCGAGGTCGACGACGACGCCGACCGCCGTGTACCGGTCGAACTGGAGGCCCACCATGTGCCGCGCGTCGGGCTGGAGTTCGAGCAGCCGCCGCGGGGTGCCGCGGGTCGAGCGGGCGGTGCCGACCTCGTGGACCATGCCGAGGGCGATGAGCCGCCGGACGGCGTGCGTCATGGTCGCCTGCGTCAGGCCGGTGGCCTCGGCGAGCTCCACGCGGCTGACGGTGGTGCGCTCGCGGACGAGGTCGAGCACCACGGCCAGCGTGGACATGCGCGTGTCCGAGCCGAACGCCCTCAAAGCGGCCTCCTGAGCCTGTCGCCGTGGAGGGCCCGTCCCGTGAAGGGCCCCGATCGATCCGCACCACCATACTGGCTGGGCGTGACGGCGCCGATCCGGTTTCGGAGCCGGTCACCCGGCCTGCCCGTTCGCGCGCCCGGCCCAGGCGCGCAGCACGTGGAGCGCGCCGCCGGTCGCCGCCGCGGTCGCGGCGTTCGCGGACAGGCGCACTTCGGGCCTGCTGAGGGTCCGGACGAGCGCGTGCCGTTCGAGTTCGGCGGCCACGTGCCGCCGGTAGAGCGGCCCGGCCGTCGCGAAGGCCGGGCCGGCGAGCACGACCGTGTCGAGGTCGAAGAGGTTCACGAGGGTGACTGCGGCCCGGCCGATCCAGCGCGCGGACCGCTCCAGGAGCGCGGCGGCGTCCCGATCGCCGGTCCGCCAGGCGCGGGCGAGCCGCTCGAAGTCGGCGAGCGTGTCGTCCGGGTCGCCGCCGATGCCCAGGCGCGCGGCGAGACCGGGATCCGCGAGCGCCTGTTCGACGACGGTGCGCGGCCCGGCCTCGGCCTGCGCGCAGCCCCGGTTGCCGCAGAAGCACGGCGTGTCGCCGAGGGCGATGTGGCCGATCTCGACGGCGTTGGAGGCGCGGCCCCGGTAGCTCTCGCCGTCGACGATGACGCCGCCGCCGATGCCCGATCCCATGTAGACGAGCCCGAACGTGTCGGTGGGGACGGCCCCGGCCCACTGCTCGCCGAACGCGGCCGCCGTGGCGTCGTTCTCCAGCAGGACCGGGAGGCCCAGCCGCGCGGTGAGCGTCGCCGTGAGCGGGAACTCGAGCCAGGCCGGGTCGGGCTGGACGGTGAGCAGCACGCCGCGCTCGCGGTCCTGCGGGCCGTGCGTGACGAGCCCGGCCCCGAGGACCCGGTCGCGGTCGATCCCGTTGCGCCGCAGCAGGTCGTCGACGTGGTCTGCGAGCGCGGCGATGGTCGCCTCGGGGCCGTCGCCACCGGAGCCGCGCAGGCCCGCGTCGGCGACGCGGGTCCCGGCGAAGTCGAGGACGACGATCGTGGCGGTGGTGCGGTCGACCTGGATGCCGACGGCGTACCAGGCGGCGGGGTCGAGTTCGAGAAGCCGCCGGGGCTGGCCGCGGCCGCGCTGGTGGCCGCGCCCGATCTCGTGGACGAGGCCGCCTTCGATGAGGCGGCGCACGGTGTGGGTGATGGTCGCGGGCGTCAGGCCGGTGCGCTCGGCGAGCTCGACGCGGCTGAGCGTGCCCTGGGTCCGGAGCAGGTCGAGCACGCGCCCGGCGGTGGCGGCGCCGCCACTCGCGGTGTCGGCCATGCGGTCCTCCAGTTCAGTACCCGTTCAGCGACCCGAAACTTCTTCTTGACACGTTTAATTTAACGCGTTAATAATAATCGCGGCGCCCGGAGCGGACGCCACCCCTCCCGTCCCGTGGAGATCCCCCTCCACGGTCCTGAAAGGACAACGATGTCTCTCAACCTCAGAAGGCGAAGTGCCGCGGCGCTGCTCGCGGGCGCCGCCGCGCTCGGCCTGCTCGCCACCGGCTGCTCCTCGGGCGGCTCCTCCGGCGGCGGCGACACCACGACGCTCATTGCCTACACCGGCCAGGCCGGCGACTACCAGATCAACTTCAACCCGTTCTCGCCCACCAAGATCGGCGCGCTCGGCACCATCTACGAGCCCCTGTTCTTCCACAACAAGGCCGAGGTCTCCGACCCGGTCCCGCTGCTGGGCACCGAGTCGTCCTGGAACGAGGACGGCACTGTGCTCTCGGTGACCCTCCGCGAGGACGTGCAGTGGAGCGACGGCGAGGCGTTCACCGCCGACGACGTCGCGTTCACGTTCAACATGATCAAAGAGAACCCCGCCATCAACACCGGCGGCTTCGACGGCGAGGTCGCGGCCGTCGACGACACGCACGTCACGCTCACCTTCGCCGAGCCCTCGTTCGTGCGCGGGCCCGACCTCCTCAACACGCCGATCGTCCCCGAGCACCTGTGGAAGGACGTCAACCCGGCCGAGGACGTCATGGAGAAGCCCGTCGGCACCGGCGCGTGGCTCCTCGGCGACTTCAAGCCGCAGGCGTTCACCTACAAGGCCAACCCCGACTACTGGGGCGGCGAGCCGAAGGTGAAGCAGATCCGGTTCCTCGCGCTCTCGGGCAACCAGGCCGGGGCCGACGCGATCGCCGCGGGCACCATCGACTGGCAGACCGGCCCGATCCCGGACATCCAGAACACGAACAAGAACTTCCCGAACTACGACGCCTACACGCAGGCGCAGAACCAGATGGTCCTCTCCACCTGCTCGAGCGCCGAGATGGGCTGCGAAGGGCCGCAGACCGACCCGGCCGTGCGCCAGGCGCTCTACTACGCCATGGACCGCGGGCAGATCAACAGCCTCGCGTTCACCGACACCGCCAGCGACATGTCGCCGACGTTCGCGCTCACCCCGAGCCAGGACTCCTTCGTCGCGTCCTCCGTCGCCGAGAAGACCGTGCCGATGGAGCCCGACACCGCCAAGGCCGCCGAGCTCCTCGAGGCCGCCGGGTGGGCCAAGGGCGACGACGGCGTCTACGCCAAGGACGGCGAGCGCCTCTCGCTCACCATCGAGGTCGTCACCGGCTGGACCGACTACATCACCGCCGTCGACACCATCACCTCGCAGGCGGCCGCGGCCGGGATCGAGATCAAGGCCGCGCAGTCCTCCTGGAACGAGTGGACCGACAAGAAGGGCAAGGGCAACTTCCAGCTCGCCATCGACTCGCTGTGGCAGGGCCCGATCGCGGACCCGTACTACCTCTACAACTACTTCTTCGACTCCTCCTCGGGCGCGAAGGTCGGTGAAGCGGCGGGCAACAACTACTCGCGCTACGCCAACCCGGTCGTCGACGAGGCGATGCAGGCGCTGGTGCAGCTGCCGCTCGACGACGCGGCCGCGAGGCAGCCGTACTTCGACACGATCCAGACCGAGATCGTGCGCGACATGCCGTACATCCCGATCCTCACCGGCGGCACGACGAGCGTCTGGAACACCGCGAAGTTCACCGGCTGGCCCTCCGACGACGACCTGTACGCCTTCCCGGCGGTCTGGTCGGCGATGGACGCCGCCGAGATCTTCAAGCACGTCGAGCCGAAGGGGTAGCGGGGCCGTCGCCCCCGAAGGAGAACCGCATGAGCTACTTCCTGCGCAAAATCGGCTTCTACGCCGTCGCCCTGTGGGCCGCGCTGACGCTGAACTTCGCGATCCCCCGCATGCTCCCGGGCAACCCGGTCGACATCCTGCTGGCCAAGCTCCAGCAGCGCGGCGGCCAGATCACGCCCGAGACCAGGAAGGCGTATGCGCTCCTCCTCGGGGGCGACGACACCCAGCCGCTGTGGCGGCAGTACCTCGACTACCTCGGCAACCTCGTCCAGGGCGACCTGGGCGTCTCGGTCAGCTACTACCCGGCGCCCGTGAGCGAGGTGATCGGCCAGTCCCTGCCCTGGACGGTGATCCTCGTGGGGCTCGCGACCGTGATCGCCGCCGTCCTCGGCGTCGCGCTCGGCGCGCTCGTCGGCTGGAAGCCGGGCACCTGGCTCGACTCGCTCATCCCCGCGACCACGCTGCTCGCCGCCGTCCCGTACTTCTGGCTGGCGCTGCTGCTCACCTACCTGCTCGCCCGCGTCCTCGGCTGGTTCCCGCTGCAAGGCGGCTACGACGTGGTCCTCACCCCCGGCTGGAACTGGGAGTTCATCGGATCAGCGATCCAGTACGGGTTCCTGCCCGCGCTCACCATCGTGCTCGCCTCCATCGGCGGCTGGCTCCTGGGCATGCGCAACATGATGGTCTCCACCCTCTCCGAGGACTACATCCTCACCGCCGAGGCCAAGGGCCTCTCGCCGAAGAAGATCCTGCGCTCCTACGCCTCCCGCAACGCCGTCCTGCCATCCGTCGCGGGCTTCGCGATCTCGCTCGGCTTCGTCGTCTCCGGCTCGGTCATCACCGAGCAGGTGTTCTCCTACCCCGGCATCGGCGGGCGCCTCCTCGGCGCGGTGTCCAACAACGACTACGCGCTCATGCAGGGCCTCTTCCTCTTCATCACCCTCGCCGTGCTCGGCGCCAACCTCGTGGTCGACCTGCTGTACGGCCTGATCGACCCGCGCACCCGCGCCCGGTCCTGACGGGAGACGCACCATGACGAACCTGAAACCCACCGGCGAGCCCTCGGTCGCCGACAGCGCCGAACTGCTCGCCGAGACCTCCGCCGAGGCCGGACGCAAGCCCCGCGCGGGCTGGCGGATGCTCCTGCCCACCATGACCCCCTGGCTCGCGATCGGCCTCGGCCTCATCGCCGCCATCACCCTGTTCGGCCTCATCGGGCCGCTCCTCGTCGGCGACCCGCGCGCGATCCGCGACATGGGCCTCACCCCGCCCTCGGCCGAATTCTGGCTCGGCACCACCCAGACCGGCCAGGACGTCCTCGCGCAGCTCGCCCACGCCACCCGCGGGTCACTCCAGATCGGCGTCATCGTCGGCCTCCTCGCCACCGCGCTCTCGGCGTTCTTCGGCATCTACGGGGCCTACCGCGGCCGCGTCGTCGACGAGGCGTTCTCCTTGTTCACCAACGTGTTCCTGGTGATCCCCGGCCTCCCGCTGGTCATCGTCATCTCCGGGTTCGTCCCGGCCGAGAGCCGCGGACTGTGGACGATCGCCGTCGTCCTGGCCGTCACCAGCTGGGCCGGCTCCGCCCGCGTCCTGCGCGCCCAGACCCTCTCGGTCCGCAACCGCGACTACGTGGCCGCCTCACAGGTCTCGGGCGAACGGCCCTGGCGGGTCATCGTCGTCGAGATCCTCCCCAACCTGCTCCCCGTCATCGCCTCCCAGTTCGTGTTCGCCGTCATCGCGGCGATCCTCGGCGAAGCCGGGCTCTCGTTCATCGGCCTCGGCGCCTCTAACTCCTCGACGCTCGGCACGATGCTCTTCTACGCCCAGAACGGGTTCGCGCTCTCCCTGGGCGCGTGGTGGTGGTTCGTCCCGCCGGGCCTCATCATCGCCCTGTTCGGCATGGGGCTCTCCCTCGTCAACTTCTCCATCGACGAGATCATCAACCCCAAGCTCAAGAACCTCCGCCTGCACCGCAAACGCGCCCGCCGCGCGGCCCGCCTCGAACGCGAACTCGCCCAGGCGACCCGCCGCGCCGCCGTGCCCGCCCAGCCGACCAAGGAGACCGAGCGATGACCGCCGATCAGCGCCAGGCGGTGCTCACCGTCGAAGACCTCACCGTCGTCTACGAGACCGAGAAGCCCGTCACCGCCGTCAAGAACGCCGACCTCGTACTCCACAAAGGAGAGATCCTCGGCCTCGCGGGCGAATCCGGCTGCGGCAAGACCACCCTCGCCTACGCCGTCAACCGCCTCCACCGCCCGCCCGCCCGCATCGCCGGCGGCCGCATCACCTTCCACGGCGACGACGGCGACACCGACATCCTCGCCCTCGACGACACCGAACTCCGCGCCTTCCGCTGGGAACGCCTCTCCATGGTCTTCCAAGGCGCCATGAACGCCCTCAACCCCGTCCTCACCGTCCGCGCCCAACTCAAGGACACCCTCCTCGCCCACCGCCCCCGCATGTCCCGCAAGGAGATCCGCCAACGCTCCGAAGACGTCCTCACCCGCGTCGGCGTCGACCCCAGCCGCCTCGGCTCCTACCCGCACGAACTCTCCGGCGGCATGCGCCAGCGCGTCATGATCGCCATGGCCATGCTCCTCGAACCCCAGATCATGATCATGGACGAGCCCACCACCGCCCTCGACGTCGTCGTGCAGCGCGACATCCTCCGCGAGATCGTCCGCCTCCGCGACGAACTCGACTTCGCGGTCGTCTTCATCACCCACGACCTGCCGCTCCTCCTCGAGATCTCCGACCGCATCGCCGTCATGCTCGAAGGCGAGATCGTCGAACTCGAAGCGGCCGACCGCCTCTACCGCGAAGCCCGCCACCCCTACACGCGCAAACTCCTCGGCTCCTTCCCGAGCCTCTCCGGAGAACGCGGCGCGTTCATCAGAACCGGCATCGACGAGACCGCCGAAGCAGCGGCGAAGGAGCAGGCATGACCAGCGTCAAAGTCACCGACCTCGTCAAGGACTACACACTCCGGTCAGGACTCAAACGCACCCGCCTGCGCGCCGTCGACCACGTCAGCCTCGAACTCGCCCCCGGCCGCACCGTCGCCCTCGTCGGCGAGTCCGGCTCCGGCAAGTCCACCATCGCCAAGATCCTCACCCGCATGGAACGCCCCACCGCGGGCACGGTCGAAGTCCGCCACGACGACGGCATCCCCGTCGCCAATGGCCACTACCGCCGCGAAGTCCAGATGGTCTTCCAAGACCCCTTCGCCTCCCTCAACCCCTTCCACTCCATCGAGCACCACATCGCCCGGCCCCTGAAAATCCACGGCCGCACCAAGACCCCGGACGAGACCCGCGAACGCGTCCGCGACATGCTCGAACGCGTCAACCTCACCCCGGCCGACGCCATCGCGCCCCGCCGCCCCCACGAACTCTCCGGCGGCCAGCGCCAGCGCGTCGCCATCGCCCGCGCCCTCGCACCCGGCGCCCAGGTCCTCATCGCCGACGAACCGGTGTCCATGCTGGACGTCTCCATCCGCCTCGGCGTCCTCAACCTCCTCGGCCGCCTCCAGCGCGAAGACCAGCTCGCCGTCCTCTACATCACCCACGACCTCGCGACCGCCCGCCACTTCTCCGACGAGATCGTCGTCCTCTACCGCGGCCGCGTCGTCGAACGCGGCCCCTCCGACGCCGTCATCCTCGACCCCCACCACGACTACACGAAACTGCTCGCGCTGGCCGCCCCCGACCCCGAACGCCCCGGCCGCGTGACCGCGGAATCGCCGACCGACCGCGACGCCATCGACAACAGCACCTGCTACGACCACTTCGCGGGCGAATGGCGCGAAGCGGGCGTCCCGGCCGAGAAGGCCGTCGCCGTGGACTGAACCCCGAACGCGCACTGACGAACCCATCCCTCACGCCTGACCCATCGACAATGAGGAGTCCCCGTGACCCACCCGCCCCGCTTCCGCGCCCTCCATGAGGGATGGACGCTCACCGCCGCCGGCCTCGCACCCGGCGCACCCGAGGCGCTGGCCGCGCCGCTCGCTGAGGGCATCCCGGCCGTCGTCCCCGGTGAAGCCCACCTTGACCTGGTCCGGGCCGGGCTGATCGAGGACCCGTTCGACGGCGACAACGAGGCCGCGCAGCAGTGGATCGGCGACACCTCCTGGCGGTTCGGCACCGAGTTCGACTGGAGCGACGACGGCTCGGATCGCCACGACCTGGTCGCGTACGGCCTGGACACCGTCGCGGTCGTGTCGCTCAACGGGATCGAGATCGGCCGCACCGAGAACCAGCACCGCTCCTACCGCTGGGACGTCCGGTCGGCGCTGCGCGAGGGCACGAACACGCTCACTGTGGAGTTCGCGGCACCGGTTCTGGAGGCGGCGGCCCGCGCCGAGCGCGACGGGGCGCTGCCGCGCACGAACCACCACGACTACAACCAGCTGCGGAAGATGGCCTGCTCCTTCGGGTGGGACTGGGGCGTCGACGTGGCGGGCGCCGGGATCTGGAAGCCGATCGGGCTCGAATCCTGGTCGGGCGTGCGCGTGGCGGCCGTGCGCCCGCTCGTCGACGTGGCGGGAGATGAAGGCGTGCTGACGGCCCATGTGGACCTAGAGCGCGACACTGACGAGCCGGTCGAGGTGCGCATCAACGTGTTCGGGCCCGGGGGAGAGGTCTGGACGCAGAGCACTGTAGTCGGGACTGACTCGGCCGCAATCGAAGTGCGCGTCCCGGAGGTCGAACTCTGGTGGCCGGTCGGCTACGGCGGGCAGTCGCTGTACGGCGTCGAGGTGACCGCCGGCGACGCGGTCTGGAGCGGCCGGGTCGGGTTCCGCACCGTGGAGCTCGACACCGAGCCGGACGCGGCGGGCGCGCCGTTCCTGTTGAAGGTCAACGGCGAACGCGTCCTCGTGCGGGGCGCGAACTGGATCCCCGACCACGCGTTCCTCACCGAGATCGACCGCGACCGGTACGCGCTGCGGGTGGCCGACGCGCTCGAGGCGAACATCAACCTGCTGCGGGTGTGGGGCGGCGGGATCTACGAGTCCGACGACCTGTACGACCTCGCCGACGAGCACGGCCTGCTGATGTGGCAGGACTTCCTGTTCGCCTGCGCCGCATACAGCGAGGAGGACCCGCTTCGGGCCGAGATCGAGGCCGAGGTGCGCGAGAACGTGACCAGGCTGAGCCCGCACCCCTCGCTCGTCCTGTGGAACGGCAACAACGAGAACACGTGGGGGTCGGTCGACTGGTCCTGGGCGCACCGCCTCGGCGGGCGCGGCTGGGGCGACGCGTACTACTCCGGGCTGCTGCCGGAGATCTGCGCCGAGCTGGACCCGACGCGCCCGTACTCGCCCGCGAGCCCGTTCTCGTACGGCGACTACCGGCACCCGAACGACGAGCGGTACGGGACGATGCACGTCTGGGACGTGTGGAACCGGGTGGACTACAAGGTCTACGCGGACTACCTGCCGCGCTTCGTGTCCGAGTTCGGGTTCCAGGCCCCGCCCGCGTGGTCGACACTCGTGTCGGTCGTGCACGACGAGCCGCTCGACCCGTTCGGGCACGAGATGCTGGTGCACCAGAAGGCGAACCTCGGCAACGCGAAGCTGGAGCGCGGCTGGCAGGGCCACCTGCCCGACCCGCAGTCCATCGAGGACTGGCACTGGACGACGCAGCTCAACCAGGCGCACGCGATCCGTTTCGGTGTCGAGCACTTCCGGTCGCTGACGCCGCACAACACGGGCACGATCCTGTGGCAGCTCAACGACAACTGGCCGGTCGTGTCGTGGGCGGCGGTCGACTTCGCGGGGCACCGCAAGCCGCTGTGGCACGCGCTGCGCGACGCGTACGCGCCGCGCCTGGCGACGCTCCAGAAGCGGCCCTCAGCGGCGAGCCGCGAGAGCGCCTGGGAGGGCGTGAAGCCCGAGTTCGACGAGCTGAACCTGATCCTGGTCAACGACACCGGCGAGGCTTACGCGGGTTCGTTCACGGTGACGCGCGAGGCCTTCGACGGGACGGTGCTCGCCAAGGGCGTAGTCGAGCTGGAGGCCGGCGTGCGCGACGGCGCTTCGGTCGCGGTCCCGGCCGAGGTGGCGGCGTTCGGCGACCCGGCAGCCGAGTTCGTCCGCGCGGAAGGCGACGGCTTCGCCGCCGCGTTCTACTTCGGGGCCGAGGTGATCGATCAGGAGCTGGACCCGCGCCCGTTCACCGTGGAGGCAGAGGCGGTCGACGGCGGCTGCGTGCTGCACGTGACCGCGACTTCGCTCGTACGGGACCTGTTCTGCCACGCGGACAAGGTCGACCCGGCCGCCCGCGCCGAGCAGGGGATGCTGACGCTCAGGGCGGGGGAGTCGGCGCAAATCCGAGTCCACGCGTCCACCGGCGACCCGGCCGCCTACGCGGCGGCGCTGCGCTGCGCGAACGACCTCAGCTGATCAGGCGACCAGCGACCGATCGCTGGTGGCCGACGGCTGGGACGAGTCCCGCAATCGGCCATCCACAAACCCCCACCCACCACTAGAGGGGAAAGAAAGAAGGGGCCGCCGCAACCGTCCCGCCCGGGTCCGACAAGAAATCGGCCAATCGGGGGTCCTCCGCGGAATTGTCACCCGAACGAGTGGCGAGGGCCTGGTCGAGATCGGCGATCAGGTCCTCCGGGGCCTCCAGGCCGATCGAGAGCCGCACCAGGCTGTCGGCCGGTTTCGCCTCCGCCGTCACCGGCCGGTGCGTCAGCGCGGCCGGGTGCTGGATGAGCGAGTCCACGCCGCCGAGCGAGACCGCGTGCGTGAACAGCCGCACCGCGGACGTCACGTGCGCGGCCTGCGCGAAGCCGCCGCGCAGGTCGACCGCGATCATCGCGCCCGGGCCGCGCATCTGCCGTCCGAGCAGGCCCTTCGGGTCGCCGTCCGCGCCTGGGTAGTGGACGCGGGCGACGCCCGGGTGGCGTTCGAGCCAGGCGGCGACCCGCTGCGCGCCCTCCTGCTGCGCCCGCACCCGGATCGGCAGCGTGGTCAGTCCCCTGTGGAGCAGGTAGGCGCCGAGCGGGTGGAGCAGCCCGCCCGTCACGGCCCGCACCCGCCGCAGCGCGGCCGCCGTCTCCTCGCTGCAGGCGATGACCCCGGCGACCACGTCGCCGTGCCCGCCGAGGTACTTCGTGGCGCTGTGCAGGACCATCGCGGCCCCGAAGTCGACCGGGTTCTGCAGCACCGGGGTGGCGAACGTGTTGTCGACGAGCACCGGAACCCCTTGGGCCGCTTCGACGACCGCGCGGATGTCGACCAGTTCGAGCGTCGGGTTCGCCGGGGTCTCCAGGACCACCATCGCCGTGTCGGACCGTATCGCGCCCGCGACCGCACCCGCCTCGCAGAACGTGGTCTCCGTGCCCAGCAGACCCGACGAGAGCAGATGGTCGGTGCCGCCGTACAGCGGCCGGACCGCCACGATGTGCCGCCCGGTCCCGCCCGCGAGGATCGCGGCGGTCATCGCGGCCATGCCCGAGGAGAACGCCACCGCCGCCTCCGCGTGCTCCAGCCGCGCCAGCGCCGATTCGAACCGTGCCACAGTCGGGTTCCACAGCCGCGCGTACACCGACCCGCCCTCGGGCGTCGGCCTCCCGCCGTTCGCCATGGCCTCGTAGGAGAGCCCGCCCTCCTCGATGCCCGGCAGCGGGCTGGTCGAGGACAGGTCGATGGGGAGCGCGTGCACCCCGAGCTCCGCCAGGTCCTCGCGGCCCGCGTGGACCGCGACCGTGTCGAAGTGCGATTCGAATTGCAGCCGTGACGAGATCATGCCCAGAATGTAGGCTGAACCACAAGAACAAGCAATACATGCTGCGGAAACCCGCGTCGATCGCGGATATCCGTGAAGATTCTCCGAAAAGAGCAGGCATGACGGACGACCGTTCGAAGAAAACGCAACCGGTGCCGCTCGACGGCACCGACCTCGCGATCCTCGCGGCGCTCGTCGAGGACGGCCGCATGACGAACGCCGCGCTCGCGGCCCGCGCGGGCGTCGCCGAGTCCACCTGCGCCTACCGCCTCCGCGCACTGCGCGAGTCCGGCGTGCTCACCGGGATCGCCGCGCGTCTCGACCCCGAGGCCTTCGGCCGCCCGCTCCACGCGATCATCAAGGTGCGCTTGGGAAGTCACAGCCGCGAACATGTTCACAACCTCTACGACCGGCTCGTGGAGCTGCCAGGGGTGATGACCGTCTTCCACGTCGGCGGCGACGACGACTTCCTGCTCCACGTGGCGGTAGCCGGTCCCGAGGCCCTGCGGGACCTCATCCTCGAGCACGTCACCGCACACGCCGTGGTCCGCCAGACCGAGACCCAGCTGGTCTTCGAGGTCCGCGACGGGCGCGGCGTCCTGCCCCGCTGAATGGGATGCTGGACCTCCACGCGACAGCGGCACTCGACGAGGAGGCGCACATGGGCAAGGTGGTCTGCGGGATCTCGATCTCCGCCGACGGGTACTCGGCCGGACTGAACCAGACCGAGGAGCGGCCGTTCGGCGACGACGGCAGCGAAGGCACCGGCGAGCGGCTGCACGCCTGGATGTTCGCGACCCCCCAGGAGAACCCCGAAGAGATCGCCCAGATGACCGCAGCGAAGGCGTTCATCATGGGCCGCAACATGTTCGGCCCGGTCCGGGGTGAATGGGACCGCGAGTGGAACGGCTGGTGGGGCGACAACCCGCCCTACCACGCGCCGGTCTTCGTCCTGACCCACCACGCGCGCGAGCCGCAGCCGATGGAAGGCGGCACGACCTACACGTTCGTCACCGACGGGATCGAGTCGGCGCTGGCCCAGGCCCGGGAGGCGGCGGGCGACGGCGAGATCGCGGTCATGGGCGGCGCGACCACGGTGAATCAGTACCTCGCGGCCGGGCTCATCGACGAGCTGCGGCTCCACATCGTCCCGATCACGATCGGCGCGGGCACGCGCCTGTTCGAGGGCGTTCCGCCGCTGCGCATGGAGCAGGTGAGTGTGCGGGCCGCGACGGGCGTGACGCACGTCGTGTACCGCATCCTCCACTGAGGACTGTCTAAAGCGCCGGGAGCACCCGGGTGGTGACCAGGCCGATGTCGCGCATGAACCGTTCGTACGCGATGGCGGCGATGCCGTCCATCCCGCACGTGCCGGAGCCTTCGATGCTGAGGTCCACCGCTGCGTCGCCGGGGGCGTCGTCGAGCACGCGGCGCCGCACGATCGACAGGACGCGTTCGCGCCAGGCCGCCGCCGAGTCCCACCCGGTCAGGGCGATGACCTCGGGGTTGAGCAGCGCGACCAGGTCGGTGAGCGCGGCGCCGAGGAATTCGGCGGTGCGCTCGACCGCCGCGACGGCGTCCGGGTCGCCCGCCGTGAACGCCTCGCTGAGCGCGGCGATGAAGTCGAAATCGGGGGGCATCGCGGTGAGCGGATGGCCGGGCGCGGTATCCGCGAGCGTCTGCTGAACCCCCGGGACGCCGACGTATGCCTCGACGCATCCCCTACGGCCGCACTGGCACAGCCGCCCTTCGAAGGCGAGGAGGCTGTGGCCCCACTCGCCCGCCGCGTCCGTCGCGCCGCGCACGACCGCACCGTCCTGGATGATGCCCGCGCCCACGCCGATGCCTAGGCTCACGGCGACCACGTTCGCCGAGCGCCGTCCGGCGCCGAGCCACAGCTCCGCCGTCGCGATCGCCTTGAGCGGGTTGTCGACCACGATCGGCAGGCCGAGGCTGTCGCGCAGGCGGTCGAGGTGCAGCCAGATCGCGCTCGGCACCGTCTCGGCCTTCACCGGGCGCTGCATGCCGCCCGGCAGCAGGATGCCGATCCCGAGGATGTCGTCGCGGCTCGCCCGCGCCTCGCCGAGCGCGGCGTCGAGCGCGTCGAGGATCCACTCGATCACGGCGTCGGCGTCCTCGACCGGCTCCTCCGAGGTCACCTCGACCGTGGCGAGCCTGCCAAGCGACGCGTCGAACACGGTCGTCTCCAGGTACCGGTCCTCCAGGTAGAACCCGACGACGCGGCCACGGTCGGCGTTGAGCCGCAGCCCGGTCGTCGGCCTCCCCACGGTCTTCGCCAGCAGGCCCGTCTCGACGACGATCCCGTACTTGAGCAGGTCCTGGACGATCGTCGAGACCGTCCCCAGGCTCAAACCGGTGGCCTCGGCGAGCTCCGAGCGGGTCGACTCGCCCGCCGCGAGCAGCGCGCGCATGACCACGAGCCGCGATTCGCTGCGGATGTCGCGTGACGTAAGCCGGGCGGCGGACATGGCCCCTCCTGAATGTTCGGCCTAGAAGACTAACAAAGGAGTCCGGCCCCGCCCGGCCGATGAATCCGCGCCCCGCGCCTCGTCAGCACCATGAGCAGACAGGAGCGACCATGCACACCGAACCCGACCGCGCGGCCCTCGCCCGCCGCCTGCAGATCCAGCGCACCCACATCCTCGGCATCCTCGAAGGCCTCGACGAGGAAGCGCTCCGCGCGCCCGCCGCGCCCTCCGGCTGGAGCTGCCTCGACCTCGTCCACCACCTCGCCCTCGACGTCGAGCGCTTCTGGTTCCGCGCCGTCATGGGCGGCGAACCCGCCGCCGTCGACTCGTTCGCCGTCGACGGCGGCGCATGGACCACCCCGCCCGGACTCACCGCGACCGAGGTCTTCGACCTCTACCGCCGCGAAGCGGCACTCGGCGACGCGGCCGTCGCCGAGCGCCCCCTCGCCAGCGGACCCGCCTGGTGGCCTGACCGCTACGGCCCCTGGCGCCTCCGCGACCTGCGCGAGGTCATGCTCCACGTCATCACCGAGACCGCCTGCCACGCAGGGCAACTCGACATCGTCCGCGAACACCGAGACGGCCGCCAGTGGCTCGTCCTCGACTAGCGCCGGACCGCGAAGTCGCTGGGGCGCAGTACAGTGCGAAGACCCCCTACCGAAAGGCCCTCCCATGGCGGCCAAACCACCAGCCGACCTGGACGCGCTCCTCGCGCTGTACACCACCGACCGCGACAAGCTCTCCACGCTCGCGGGCGAACGCCTCGCGCTCGTGGCCGTCCAGGTCACCTACCTCGGCCTCGCCATCATCGCCCTCGGCGGCCAGCGCCCCATCGGCGGCGAATGGGTCGCCGCCTTCAGCGCCGCTCCACTGTGGTTCATGCACGCCCACCACCAGATCCTCGTCGCCGCCGCCCTCGTCCGGTCCCGCTCGGTGAGCCTCCTGGAGACGCACGTCGTCGCCCGCGCGGGCCTCACCGGACAGCACGCTGCGATCGGCCACCGCGCGGCCGTCACGGTCCGCGAGCTCACCGGCAGGCACCGGATCTTCAAGATCCAGATCCTGCTCGCCTTCGGCGGCATCGCCGCCGCACTGATCGCCTTCACCTGCTACGCGCTCGTGGTCGCGGCAGCGAACTCGTCCTGGACGGCGCTGCCGGTGATCCTCGGGATGCTCATCTACGGCGGGTTCGCCGCCCTCGCCACGATCGGCTGGACCCGAACACTCAAGATCCAGCTGGCCCCCAAGGACTAGACCGGGCGCCGGGCCCGCAACGCCAGGACGTGGGGGACCGGCTCGTCGCGCGGTTCGCCGACCCGCTCCAGGATCAGCCCGGCGTCGAGCACGCCGTTGAGCAGCTCAGGCAACGGCAAGTGGCGCATGCCGACGCGCTCGCGGACCCCGCCCCGTTTCCACCACGGCGCCGACTCGTGCCGCCCGGCCTTCCGATAGGTCGGGTGGACGATCCGGGCGCCGTCCTCGCGGTTCTCGACGTGCGGGCCGTTGAAGCAGGGGTGGACGCCGAAGAACACGAACAGCCCGCCCGGCATGAGGACCCGCGCCGCCTCCCGTGCCGCGCCCGGCCAGTCGTCCACATCGGTCGAAGCGAACAGTGAGACGACGGTTGGGAACACCCCGTCCGCGAATGGCAGATGGGACGCGTCCCCTTGGACCACATGGCGGTCGCGTCCGGCGGCGAGCCGCAGCTGGTCGCCCGACCTGTCCAGGCCGACCACGGAGCGGCCGGTCGCGCGGATCGCGTCGAAGTAGTGCCCGGTCCCGCAGCCCAGGTCGAGGCACCACCCTTCGCCCGGGCCCAGCAGTGCGACCAGCGCGTCCCGGTTCGCCTCGGCGGCCGCCGCGTTGTACTCCTCGTACCAGCCCGCCATCCCGTCGTACCGGGCGCGGGAGTCCTCCGAAGTCTGCATGGCCCTCCTTGCGGCGCATAGGCAACCGGTCAGGACCAATGCTAGGGCGCGAACCGGCCCGGCCGCGCGGAGCGACCGGGCCGGTTCGCCGTCTTCTACGCGGCGGCGCCCACCGGGACCAGAGGCTCGGGTTCCGGGGCGCGCATGCGGCGCGGCAGGAACGCGGCCACGACCATCGCGCCGACGGCGGCGGCCGCCGCGATGCCGAAGATCAGCTGGAAGCTGCCCTCCGAAGGCACCGCCACGCCGTGGAAGTCGGTCGTCATGTTCGCCAGGATCACGCCGGAGACGGCGCTGGCGAAGGAGGTGCCGATCGAGCGCATCAGCGTGTTCAGGCTGTTGGCCGAGGCGGTCTCGGACGGCGGCGTCGCGTCCATGATCAGGGTCGGCATGGCGCCGTAGGCGAGGCCGATGCCGACGCCGATGAGGGCGGCGACGAGGACGAGCTGCCAGATCTCGGCCATGAAGAACATGCCGAGGGCGTACGCGGCGGCCACGACGACCGAGCCGATCATGAGGGTCGTCTTGGGGCCCTTGGCCTTCGTGATCCGGGCTGAGAACGGCGCGGCGATCATCATCGCGACGCCCGAGGGCGCCATGACGAGGCCGACGACGACCATCGACTGGCCCATGCCGTACCCGGTGGCCTCCGGGAGCTGGAGCAGCTGCGGCAGCAGGAGCGAGATCGCGAGCGTGGCGAAGCCGAACACGACTCCGGCGAGGTCGGTGAGCAGCACCTGGCGGCGCGCGGTGGTCCGCAGGTCCACGAGCGGTTCGCGGGTCTTGAGCTCGAACCGGCCCCAGGCCAGGAGGATCACGACGGCGGCGGCGAACATGCCGATCGCCAGCGGGTCGGTCCAGCCCCAGTCGGCGCCCTTGGAGACGCCCAGCAGCAGCGCGACGAGCCCGGCCGAGAGGCCGAGCGCGCCGACGAGGTCGAAGCGCCCGCCGCTGCGGACCTTCGACTCGGGGACGAGGAACGACACGAGCGCGACGCACACGACGCCGATCCCGGCCGCGGCCCAGAACAGCAGGTGCCAGTCGACCTTGTCGGCCATGAACGCGGCGGCCGGGAGGCCGAGCGCGCCGCCGACGCCGAGGGACGCGCTCATGAGCGCCATCGCCCCGGGCAGGCGGTCCTTCGGGAGCTCGTCGCGCATGATGCTGATGCCGAGCGGGATGACGCCCGCGGCGAGGCCCTGCAGGGCGCGGCCGACGATCATCGGGGTGAGGCTCTCGCTCATCGCCACGACCACCGAGCCCACGGTCAGCAGGCCGAGGCTCACCAAGAGCATCTTCCGCTTGCCGTACATGTCGCCGAGGCGCCCCATGACGGGCGTGGCCACGGACGCCGCGAGGAGCGTCGCGGTCACGGCCCACGAGGTGTTCGAGGGCGAGGCGCCGAGCAGCCCGGGCAGGCTTGGCAGCAGCGGGATGATCAGCGTCTGCATGAGCGCGACCGTGATGCCCGCGAAGGCCAGCACCGCGACGACCGCGTTCGGATTCGGTGGTTTTCCGCCTGCAACTGGCGTTTCTTGGACAGCGTTCATCGGTTTCCTTGCGTAGAACTGACGATGCCGTCGATAGTAAGTCAAGTGACTGACTTATGAAATGAGGTAGGGTGGAATAGTGGTTGAACAGACAGACCTTGAGGGAGGACGCCGCGATGCCCACCGGCACGAGACGCGCTGAGCAGCTCCAGGCGACGAGGGAGGCCCTCCTCGACGCCGCCGAGCGGCTGTTCGCCGAGCACGGACTGGAGGTCTCCGCCCGCAAGGTGAGCGAGGCCGCCGGGCAGGGCAACAACACCGCCGTCGCCTACCACTTCGGGTCCAAGGAAGGCCTCGTCAAAGCCGTGATCCAGCGGCACTCCGCGGAAGTCGAGCGCCGCCGCCAGGCCGCGGTCGAGCGCGTCGGCGACTCCGACGACTTCCGCGACTGGATCGGCTGCCTCGTCCGGCCCATGACCGATCACCTTGCCGCGCTGGGCAACCCCACCTGGTACGCGCGCTTCCGGGAGCAGGCCGCGACCGATCCGGGCTTCCGGGAACTGCTCTCGAAGGACGCGCGCGAGTGGGCCCCGCTGCAGCGCACGGTCCGCGAGATCGACCGCTGCATGCCGCACATGCCCGCCGAGGTCCGCGCCGAGCGCAGCCTCATGATGCGCCTCCTCCTCGTCCACATGCCCGCCGAGCGCGAACGCCAGCTCGCCGAAGGCGAACCGACCGCCAGCGCGGACTGGGACGGCATGGCCACGCGGCTCATCGACGCGATCGTGGGCATCTGCGTCGCGCCCGTGTCCCCCGAGAGCGCTTGAGCGCGAGGGAGGCCGGGAAGGTCGCCCCTCCCGGCCCCGATGCGCTATGCGGTTAGGACCAGTCCTCCAGGACGTCGTCGATCGCGCCGTTGAAGTCGGCGACCTCGGCGTAGACGCCCGGGTTGCCCGCTTCGGCGCAGCCGTGGCCCCAGCTGACGATGCCGACGAGGATCAGCTCGCCGTCCTTGTCGGCCATGATCGGGCCGCCGGAGTCGCCGTCGCACGAGTCGATCCCGCCGTTCTCGAGGTCGCCCGCGCAGAGCATGGTCTGCGCGTCGAACTCGTCGCCGTAGGCCGCCTCGCAGTCGTCGTCGCCGACGAACGGGACCTCGAGGCGCTGCGCGACGGACGGGTAGGTGTCGTCGCCCAGGTTGCCCCAGCCGGCGGTCTCGAGGACGTCGAACTCCTCGGGCTCGGTGCCCACGTCGATCGGCTCGGCGTCGACGGGCTCGTCGAGGAGGATGAGCCCCCAGTCGTTGGCCAGGTCGACCGGTTCGTTGTAGTCGTGCGCGAGGTGGAAGTCCGCCACGGTCGTCTCGACGAGGTCCTCGGAGTCGAGGTCCACCGAGCCGGAGAAGACCACGAGGTCGTCGGGGGAGTCGACGACCTCGAGGCAGTGCGCGGCGGTGAGGACGACGGTCTCGGTGATGACCGTGCCGCCGCAGAACTGGCGCTCGAACGGGGTGCCCGCGCCCGCGTGGCCGAGGGCCACGAGCGAGGGGTACTGGCCTTCTTCGGCGGGTTCGCCGCCGACGATCTTGGTCTCGAAGTCGTCCGCCGCCGGTTCCTCGGCGTTGGCGGCGACGCCGGTCCAGACGAGCGCCACGGCGCCGAGGCCCGCGGCGACGCCCGCGCCGATGCGGACGAGGTGCTTCCGCTTTCTGTCCACTGTGCATCCTTTCGGGGTGAAGGTACGGCTTGCCCGATCGGCAGGCCGGTGCCCGAAAATATCCGCGACGCCCCGGGACCCCTCCCGAAGCGCTGTGCCCCTTCATACTGCGGTGCTTGAAGACAGATGCGCGGTGTCGCCGAGCCGCACGACGAGGCGGCCGCGGTAGGTGTCGTCCTCGGCCTCGCCTCAGGAGCTCAGGGTGCGCACGGTGTTCGGCCTTCCGGTAGGGGAGCGCCCGACTCTAGACCGGCGGGCGGACGGGGGTTCGCATAGGATTGGCGCCGACGCAGAGGAGGGCGGGCATGTCGACATCGCGGGGCGCGCGCCAGCCGACGATCAAAGAGGTCGCCACGCGCGCGGGGGTCAGCCCGATGACGGTGTCCCGCACGCTCGCGGGCGGCGTCAACGTGCGGCCGGACCTGCAGGAGCGGGTGATGGCGGCCGTGCGCGAGCTCGGCTACTACCGCAACGAGAACGCGCGGAGCCTGCGCCCCGGCCAGCCCAGCGGGCTCATCGGCGTCGCGATCACCAACCTCGCCAACCCGTACTACGGGAACTTCGCGCTCGGGGTCGAGGAGGTCGCCGCCGAGCACGGGCGGCGCATCATCCTCGGCAACACCGGCGAGGACGCCGGGCGTGAGCGCCAGCTCGTGAGCGACTTCATCGGCCGCCAGGTGGACGGGCTCATCCTGGTCCCGACCAGCGGCGACGCCGAGCACCTGCAGCCGGAGCGGCTCGGGCACGTCCCGCTCGTGCTCGCCTCGCGGCGCGTCCCCGGCCTCGACGCCGACACGGTCCTCCTCGACGACGTGGGCGGCGCCTACCGGGGCACGGTCTCGCTGCTGGACGCCGGGCACACCCGGATCGGGTTCCTGGGCAACCGGAGTTCCGTGTTCACCGGCGAGCGCCGGTACCGGGGCTACGAGCAGGCGATGACCGAGCGCGGGGCGGCGGTCGACCCGTCGATCGTCGCGCGGGACCAGCAGGACGTGGACGCGGCGAGCCGGGCCGCGCGGGCGATGCTCGACCACCCCGAGCCGCCGACGGCGATCTTCAGCGCCAACAACCGCAACACGATCGGCGCGCTGCGCGAGATCGGGCGGCGCATCCGCGACGGCGTCCCCGGGCCGCGCCCGGCGATCGTGAGCTTCGACGACTTCGAGCTCTCCGAGCTCATGCCGGTGCCGGTGACGATCATCGACCACGACGCGCGCCTGCTCGGCCGCGAGGCCGCGACGCTGCTGTTCGCGCGTCTCGAGGGCACGGCTGAGGACAAGACGAACACGGTCGAACTGCCCGTCACCGTCGCCCATCCCTGAGGTTTCAGCGCGGCTGAGCTGCGTGTTTGCCAAATCCGATCGGTTGTTGGTAACGTTACCAACCGCAAGGCCGCGAGACTGGAAGGAGGCGGGCGATGGAGCTCTGCATCGACTTCGGCGGTTCCGAGATCAAACTCGGGATCCTCGACCGGGGCGAACCCGTGCGCACCGCGACCGTCCCCACCGGCCCCGGCGACCTCGAACAGGCCCGGGACGCGGCGGCCGAGATGATCGCCGCCGCCGCGTTCGCCACGCCGCAGGGTGAGGGCCCGGACGCCGTCGGCATCGCCGTCCCCGGCGTCGTCGACCGCGAGGCCGGCCGCCTCGTCAAAGCGCACGACAAGCACCCGCGCCTCGACGGGCTCGACCTCGTCGCCTGGGCCCGCGAAGCCTTCGGGCTCCCGGCGGTGATCGAGAACGACGCCCGCGCCGCGCTCGTCGGAGAGACCGCCGCCGGTTCCGCCGCCGGGGCCCGCGACGCGGTCCTCATGACCCTCGGCACCGGCATCGGCACCGCCGCGCTCATCGACGGGACCCTCCTCAGGGGCGCCCACGACCATGCGGGCATCCTCGGCGGCCACCTCACGGTGGACCTGGCCGGGAGCCTGTGCAACTGCGGCAACGTCGGCTGCGCCGAGTCCATCGCCGGAGCCTGGGCGCTGCGGCGCGACCTCAAGATCCGCGGCGACGCCGTCACCGACGTGAAGGACCTGTTCGAAGCCGACGACGAGGCCGCGCTCACCTTGCGCGACAGGGCGATCTGCGCCTGGGGTGCCACCGCGGTGTCCCTGTGCCACGCGTACGACCCCGACGTGGTGATCCTCTCCGGCGGCGTCATGCGCGCCGGATCCCTGATCGCCGCCCCCATCGAGGCGTACGTCCGCGAGCACCTGTGGACCAGCTCCCACCGGCCCGCATTCGTCGTCCCCGACCGACCCGACCTCTCCGTGCTGCGCGGCCTCGCCGTCCTCGCGGCATCGGAACGACCCTGAAGGAGCACCAGTGTCCACCGTCCCCACTGGACAGTACGACAAGCGGCCCACCGTGCCGCTCCCGGCAGACGCCCGCGTGCTCACCGGCCAGGACGCCTGGGTCCGCGCCGCCGAAGCGGCCGCCGCGAAAGCGGGCGAGCGCGCCCCGCGGCTCGTCGTCGACGCCTACCCCGGCGCGGACCTCCCCCTGATCGCCAAGCTCATCGCCGACGCCCTCCCGGACTGGAAGATCGTCGACGTCGAGGAGGCCGCCGCGCTCCCGATCGAGCAGATCGAGGCGCGCTTCGCCGACAACCTCACCGAGGACCGCGTCTTCGGCGTCCTCTCCCACGCCACAGTGGACGCCTTCTACGACGCAGAGCGGCTCGCGAAGCTCGCCGTCGAAGTCGACGGCGCCGACCGCCCCACCGTGCTCCTCGGCTGGGGCGCCGACCTCGTCGCCAGGCGCCTCACCTCCCCGTACGCGATCGTCCTCGCCGACATGGCCCGCTGGGAAATCCAGCTCCGCCAGCGCAACGGGGCCCCCAACTGGCGCGCCGGGAACCCCGGCGAGGACCGCCTGCGCAAGTACAAGCGCGGCTTCTTCGTCGAGTGGCGCGTGGCCGACCGCCACAAGCGGACCCTGTTCGACCGCCTCGACTTCGTGCTGGACGCCAACGCGATCGGCGCCGCCGAGCCCGGCTCGCGCGCTCCAGGGATGATCGACGGCGACGCGTTCCGGACCGGACTCGCCGACGCCGCCAAGGCCCCGCTGCGCGTCGTCCCGTTCTTCGACCCCGGCGTGTGGGGCGGCCAGTGGATGAAGCGCAAGCTCGACCTCGACCCGGCCCAGCCGAACTACGCCTGGTGCTTCGACTGCGTGCCCGAGGAGAACTCGCTCCTGCTGGAGGACGCGACCGGCGCGATCGTCGAGATCCCGTCCCTCGACCTCGTGCTCACCCAGCCGAAGGCGCTCCTCGGCGAGCGCACCTTCGCGCGCTTCGGCGCGGAGTTCCCCATCCGCTTCGACTTCCTCGACACCATGGAGGGCGGCAACCTCTCCCTCCAGGTCCACCCGCTCACCGACTACATCCACCAGACCTTCGGCATGCAGTACACGCAGGACGAGTCGTACTACATGCTCGACGCGGGCGACGACGCCGTGGTCTACCTCGGCACGAAGGACGGCGTCGACCGCGACGCGATGCTCGCGGACCTCCGCGCCGCCGAGACCGGCGAGAAGCCGTTCCCGGCCGAGGAGTACGTGAACGCCTTCCCCGCCAAGAAGCACGACCACTTCCTCATCCCCGCGGGCACCATCCACTCCTCCGGGGCGAACTCCATGGTCCTGGAGATCTCCGCGACCCCGTTCATCTTCACCTTCAAACTCTGGGACTGGGGCCGCCTCGGCCTCGACGGCGTCCCCCGGCCCGTCCACATCGACCACGGCGAGCACAACCTCGCCTGGGAACGCGGCACCGAGTGGACCGCGAAGAACCTCGTCAACGCCGTCGAAGTCGTCGCCGACACCGGCGACGTGGTCGAGGAGCGCACCGGCCTCCACGAGCTCGAGTACATCGAGGTCCGCCGCCACTGGTTCACCGACCAGGCCGCCCACGACACCGAGGGCACCGTCAACGTCCTCAACCTCGTCGAAGGCGACGAAGTCGAGATCATCAGCCCCGCAGGCGCTTTCGTGCCCTACACCGTGCACTACGCCGAGACGTTCATCGTCCCGGCCGCAGTCGGCCCCTACGTCGTCCGCCGCACGGCCCGCTCCCGCAGCGAACGCTTCGGCACCGTCAAAGCCTCGGTCCGCGGCACCCGCACCGGAGAGCACTGAACCGCCCGACCCCACCCCCTTACAGAACAAAGGAGTTCGCAATGCCATCACGGAAGATCCCCGTCATCGCCGCAGCCGCGGCCGCCTCCATGCTGCTCGCCTCGTGCGGCGGCGGAGGGGAAGACGACGGCGCCACCACCGGCACGCTCGACTTCTACACCAACAAGGCCGCCTGGGAGCCCGACTTCGACGAGCTCAACGCCCAGAGCGAAACTGATGTCGACATCAGCCTCAACACCACCGGCTACTCCGACGCCGCCCAGTACGACGCGTTCATCAAGCAGTCGTTCCGGACCGACAAGAGCCCGGGCCTCTTCACCTGGCAGACCGGCCCCTCCCTGGCCGAACTCGTCGACGAGGGCCTGGTCGCCGAGACCACCGACATCTGGACGAAGGCCGTCGACGAAGGCTGGATCGGCGAGGACCTCAAGGACGCCTACACCTTCGACGGCAAGCAGTACTGCGTCCCGATGAACGTCGCCTACTGGGTCATGTACTACAACAAGACCATCTTCGACGAGCAGGGCATCGCCGAACCCACCACCTGGGCCGAACTCGACGCCGCCGCCGAGAAGCTCAGCGGCGCAGGCATCACGCCCTACTACCAGACCAGCACGCTGTTCACCTTCCCGTGGTTCCAGCAGCTCGTCGCGGGCACCGACCCCGAGCTCTACAACGGACTCGCCACGGGCGAGGTCGAGTACACCGACCCGCGCATCGTGGAGATCATGGAGACCTGGCGCGACCAGCAGGACAAGGGCTGGTTCTCCGACCCCGGCAGCACCGTCGACCCGGCAGTCGGCCTCAAGCAGGGCGACTTCGCCATGATCAACTTCGGGTCGTTCTTCAACGGCTCCCTCGACGGCGCAGGCATGGTCTCCGGCCAGGACTACGACATGTTCGTCATCCCCGCCGTCAACCCCGACCTCGGCACGACCCCCGTCGCCGTCGAGTCAGGGCCGCTCTGCGTCGCCGAGAACTCCTCCCAGAAGACCCTCGGCCTCGAGTACTCCGAGTGGTGGATGTCGCCCGACGCGCAGACCGCGTGGAGCGCCGCCCGCGGCGACGTCGCCTTCAACCCGCAGGCCACCGTGGCCGACCCGATGCTCGAAGAGCTCGGCACCACCGTCTCCGGCGACGGCTACGAACGCTACGACCGCTACTACGAGGCCACGCCCACGCCGATCCTCACCGTCGCGCTCGAGCAGTTCGGCGCGTTCATCGCCAACCCCGGCGACCCGCTCCCGTACCTGGAGACCATCCAGGCCGAAGCCGACGCCTACTGGGCAGACCAGGGGTAAGCACCGCATGACGTCCGACCAGACCCCGACCCTGAAGCGCTCCAAGGACCCGTTCGCCCGGTCCGCCGCGGGGTTCATCGCGCCCGGCGTGATCCTCGTGGCCGTGCTGCTCTACCTGCCGCTGCTGTGGACCACGTTCCTCAGTCTCACCGAGTACAACGGCCTCGGCGACCCCGAGTGGGTCGGCTTCGCGAACTACCTGGAGATGCTCGACGACCCCGGGTTCATCGGCTCCGTGCTCAACACGCTGCTGTGGGTCGGCGGCACCCTCCTCGTGCCCGTGGGGATCGGCCTCGGGGTCGCCCTGCTCACCTGGAACCTCAAGGGCGGCACGTGGCTGCGCCTGCCCTTCCTCATCCCGTACGCCCTGTCGGGCATCGGGGTCGGGGTGATCTGGTCGTTCATCCTCTCCGGCGACGGCGCGCTCGACCAGGCGCTCGCCGCCTTCGGGATCGCGGACACGCCGCGCTGGCTCGTCGACGCCCCGCTCAACACGGTCGTGATGATCCTCGCGACCGCGTGGCAGGGCGTCGGCGTCAACGCCCTCCTGTTCACGATCGGCCTCCAGTCGATCCCCAAGGAGCCCTTGGAAGCCGCGCGCGTCGACGGCGCGAACGGGCTGCGCCTGTTCAGGAGCATCCTGTGGCCCATGCTGCGCCCGCTCACCGCGGTCGTCGTCGGCCTCTCCATCGTCGCGAGCCTGAAGACCTTCGACATCGTGCAGGGCATGACGAAAGGCGGGCCCGGCCGGGCCTCCGAGACGCTCGCCCTCACGATGTACAAGGAGACCTTCGTGAACAGCGAGTACGGGCTCGGCTCGGCGATCGCGGTGTTCCTCACCGTGGTGACGCTCGCCGCCTCGATCCTCTACCTGCGCCAGCAGCTCTCCAGCAAGCACGGGGTATGACCATGTCTCGCATCATCCGCACCACGGTCCTGGCCGTTCTCGGGGCGCTCTGGCTCCTGCCGGTGTACCTGCTCCTCGTCAACGCCGCGAAGTCCCCGGAGTCGTTCACCTCCAAGGAGTCCTGGATCCCGAACGACTTCTCCCTGTTCGCCAACATCGCCGAGGCGGTGCGCCTCTCCGGGCTCGCCGAGAGCGCCGCGAGCACCCTGCTCTACGCGGTCGTCTCGCCCGCGATCGCGGTGGTCGTGGGCGCGGCGGCCGGGTTCGCGATCGTCGCGCTCCGGCTGCGGCACGGCTTCGCCTGGTTCGTCGTGATCTTCGGCGGCACCGTGTTCCCGCTCCAGATGATCCTCCTGCCGCTGTTCGACGCCTACTCGCGCGTCGGCCTGTTCGACTCCCGGCTCGGCATGATCGTCGTCTACACGGCCATCTCGATCCCGTTCTCGGCGTTCGTGATGCGCAACTTCTTCACCGGCATCGCGCACTCCGTCTTCGAGGCGGCCGTGCTCGACGGCGCCTCGACCTGGCGGATCTTCGCCCGCGTCTACCTCCCGATGGCGTCGAGCGCGCTCGTGGCGATCTTCATCCTGCAGGCCACCTTCATCTGGAACGACTTCCTGCTCGGCCTGGTCCTCAGCCAGTCCGACACGGTGCGGCCCATCGTGACCAGCCTCGCCGGGATGCAGAGCACGTACGGCGGCGCGCAGATGTCCACGGTCCTGGCGGGCGGCCTGCTCGTCTCACTGCCCACAGTGGTCCTCTTCCTGTTCACGCAGAAGTTCTTCGCCCGCGGCCTCGCCCTCGGGCAGTACTAGGAGCCCCCATGCGACTGATCCCCAATGTGGACGACCTCGCGGCCGACCCGGTCACGCACCACTACGACGACATGATCGCGCCGAGCGGCCTCACCAACTTCCTCGGCACCGCCCGCGTCGACCACGACCTCACCGCGATCAGCGCCGTCGCCTTCCCGCCGGTCTCGCAAGGCCTCACCCGCACCGCCGCGTGCTTCGTCGACGACCGCCTCCTCGAGTCCTACGGCGCGCCGGTCACCCACGAGTGGCGGCCCGACCGCGTCCGCCGCAGCACCTCGCTCCCCGGGCTCGACCTGGTCACCGACACCGTCTGCGCCCCAGGCGAAACCGCCGTCGCCATCGACGTCCGCGTCACCAACACCGGCGACCGCGCCAGAACCGTCCCGGTCACGCTCACCCTCGCCGCCGGAGCCGCCCGCTCAGCAGACGCCTGGCTCGACGCCGTCGCCCCGGAGGAACGCAACCGCGCCACAGCGGGCGACGCCCGCCTGACCTTCAAGAACCACGCGGGCACCGCGTGGAGCGTCCAAGGCGTCGACACCGACGCCGACGTGCGCCTCTCCGGCATCGCCCCCGCCGCAGGGGAGCACGAAGTCGGCATCGGCGGCATCGAACGCGGCGGCGAGGTCACCGTGCGCCTCGAACTCGCCCCCGGCGCCACCGCCCGCTTCGGCTACGTCCACGCCGTCGGCACCACCGAGGACGCCGCTAGATCGGCCTTCGACCGCGTCGCCGCCGACGTCCCGAGCACCGTGCAAGGGGCCGAAGCGTTCTGGAACCGGCAGCTCGACGCCGCCTTCCAGCCCGGCAACACCGAGTTCTCCGGGCACCTGCCCGTGCTCGAGACCAGCTCCGACGCGCTGCGCCGCCTCTACTGGTGGGGCGTCCTCGGCGTCGTCTGGTTCCGCCGCGACTTCGCGGGCAACGTGCTCGGCCGCAGCTACGACACCCTCATGCCCAACTACTGGGCCACCACGACGTTCATCTGGGACTACAGCCTCAGCTCCATCACGCACGCGCTCCTCGACCCCGAGCCGATGCGGCGCCAGCTGACGCACTGGATCGCCTCGGACATCCACACGCACTTCGGGACCTCCTCGCTCACCGGCGGGCCCGTCGGCCGCTGGTACTCCGTGAACGACTACGCCATGACCCGGCTCGTCCACGACTATCTGCGCTTCACCCGCGACACCGGCCTCCTCGACGAGACGCCCGGCGGCCGCCCGGTCCGCGAGCACCTCCGCGACTGGGCGCTGGCCTGGCAGTCGCTGCGCGGGACGGGGCCGCTCGCCGACTACGGCGAGATCGACAACCTCCTCGAATGCGTCTCCTCCTACACGCACGAGGTCGCGAGCCTGAACGCGGCGAACGTGTGGAACCTGCGCACGGTCGCGGAGATCCTCGCCGCCCAGGGCGACACCGACGGCGCTGCGGCCCTCGCGGCCGAGGCCGACGGGCTCGTGGAGGCCGTCGCCGACCTCTACCTGCCCGGCACCGGCTACTTCGCGGCCCGCCAGCCCGACGGCACCCGCGTCCCGGTGCGGCACGTCTACGACTTCAGCGTCGTCGGCACCACGATCGCCGCAGACCTCGACGAGCCGACGCGCAGAGAGATGGTCGAGTTCTTCCAGGAGGAGCTGCGGACCGAGGTCTGGCTGCGCTCACTGTCCCCTTGGGACCCCGACGCGAGCTTCAGCCCCCGGCCCGACCACCAGTGGAACGGCGCGTACCCGGCCTGGCCCGCCGACGCGGCGCGCTCGCTCGTCGCGCTCGGCGCACCGGAGGTCGCGATCGACTGGCTCCCGGGCCTGGCGCGCTCGGCGAACCAGGGCCCGCCCGGGCAGGCGCACTTCACCGAGGAGGCCGTCCCAGCGCTGAACGGCGGCGCGCGCAAGGCCCCGCCGCAGCTGCCGTACATCATCGACTGGGCATGCTCGTCGGCCGGAGCCTATGCGGCCCTGGTGATCGAGTCGTTCTTCGGCGTGGACCCGAAGGTCGGCTCGGACCACCTGGACACGGCCCGGGGCTGCATCGCCGACCTCGACCCCGACGCGGTCCTGCGCGGCCTGCGCATCGGCGACCGGCTCGTCGACGTCCGCGCGGACGGCACCGTCACGGACGCCGTATGAGCGCGCTCGACGCCGCGACGGTCCGCGGCGCGGTCGAGATCGAGCGGACCGAGCGCGGGCTGATCCCGCACCGCCTGCCGCAGTGGGCGAGACGGCAGATCCCGGACCGCTTCATGGTCCAGACGAGCGCCGAGAGCGCCGGGGTCCGGCTCGCGCTCCGCACGGCCGCCGACGAGATCGAGCTCGACGTGCAGGCCCGGCGGATCGCCTCCGACGCGGAGGCGCCCATGCCGCCGAGCGTCTACGAGCTGACCGAGCGCGGTTCGCTCGTCGCGTCCGCGGAGGCCCCGGTCGGCTCCCGCTTCGTGTTCACTTTCGAGCGGCCCGACGGCGCTATCGTCCCCGGTCCCGATGCGACAGTGCGCTTCTCAGGGCTCGCGACGGGCGCCGAACGCGACCTCGAACTGTGGCTGCCGTACTACGACCACGTCGAACTGCTCGCGCTCCGGGCCAACGCACCGGTCACCGCCATACCCGATGACGGCGCGCTGCGCTGGGTCCACCACGGCTCCTCGATCAGCCACGGCTACCGGGCCGAGACCACCACGGGCACCTGGCCGGTGGTCGCCGCGCTGGAAACCGGTGCGCGCCTGACGAACCTGGCGTTCAGCGGCAACGCGATGCTCGACCCGTTCACCGCCCGGACCATCCGCGACACCCCCGCCGACCTCATCAGTTTGAAGCTCGGCATCAACCTCGTCAACGGCGACGTGATGCGCGTGCGCGCGTTCCGGCCCGCGGTCGACGGGTTCCTCGACACGATCCGCGACGGCCACCCGGACACCCCGGTCGTGCTCGTCTCCCCGATCTGGTGCGAGCCGGTCGAAGCCGCGGCCGGACCCACCACGCAGGACCCGGATCGGGCCGAGGAGTGGTCGGTCGCGGCGGGCACCGAAGCGGAGACGGCCCTCGGGAAGCTCTCGCTGCGCGTCATCCGCGCCGAACTCGAAGCCATAGTGGAGCGACGCCGCGCCGACGGCGACGCGAACCTGCGCTACCTCGACGGCCTGTCGCTCTACGGCGAGCGCGACGCCGCCGCCATGCCCCTGCCCGACAACCTGCACCCCGGCCCGGACGTGCAGCGACTTATCGCCGAACGCTTCGCCGCCCTCGTGCTCGACACGCCCCAGGCGATCTCCACCCCACGTCAGTAACCTGCAAAGGAGCAGACCATGACCCACCGATCGCTCACCCTCGCCGCGGCCGTCGCCGCCGCGGTCGCCATCCCGATATCCGCCAGTGCGGCCCCGGTCGCCTGCGCCGCACCCGTCTCCACCGAGATCAACACCGAGCTCACCGAGCGCTTCGGCACCTACGGCGACACCGCCGGGCGCTGGACCGGCGCCGACTCCGCGTACTCCGTCGACCTGCCGGACGGGTCCACCGCGTGGATCTACTCCGACACGTTCATGGGCGAGGTCGACGCGAACGGCGGCAGGCCCGCCGACTCGCCGTTCCTCCACAACTCGATCATCGTCGACGACGACGGCGTCCTCACCACCTACACCGGCGGCACCGAGGCCGCCCCCGAATCGCTCGTGAAGGTGGCGGGCGCCGACGAGACGCAGCGCTGGTACTGGTTCGGGGACGCGACCGTGGAGAACGGCATGCTCCGCGTCATGCTCCTCGAGTTCATCAAGACCGGAAGCGGCGTCTTCGACTTCAAGTTCACCGGGAACGCCGTCGCCACGCTCGACCCCGCCGACATGAGCCTCGTCTCGGTCACCGACCTCCCCGATTCCACGATCAACTGGGGTTCGGCTATCTACGAGGACCCCGCCGCGGGCTACACCTACGTCTTCGGCGTCGAGGACAACCAGGCCCAGAAGTACGCCCACCTGGCCCGCGTGCCCACCGGCTCGCTGACGACCGGGGCCTGGGAGTACTTCAACGCCGGGACCTGGGGCGCGAGCGGCTCCAGCCGCATCCTCGAAGGCGTCTCCAACGAGTTCAGCGTGCACCGCTTCCAGGGCAAGTTCACGCTGGTCACCGGTGACGCGACCGAACCGCTCAGCGCGAAGGTCGTGATGTACCGCAGCGCTGACATCACCGGGCCCTACGGCGGCAAGACCGAGCTGTACACGACCCCGGAGACCGGCGGGAACGTCTTCACCTACAACGCGAAGGCCCACCCGAACCTCGGCGACCGCGACACCCTGGTCATCTCCTACAACGTGAACAGCTTCCAAGGATCCGACCTGTACGCCGACGCGCGGCTCTACCGACCCCGCTACGTGAACGTTCACTTCTAGCAGGAAGCACAGTTAGACCTGCACTCCGCAACACCCCCGGGCCAGAGGCCACCGCCTCTGGCCCGGTTGCCGCCCCTCGGCGCGCTTCCCGTCCTACGCTGGTCCGGGACGCCGACGGGGGAGGAGCACCGGCATGGAGGACGCGTTCGTATACCTGTCGCGGATCAGGGCCACGCCCGAGCAGCTGTGGCAGGCGCTCACCGAACCGGCGTTCACCGAGCGGTACTGGGAGCTCTCCTTCGACACCGACTGGCAGCCCGGCTCGCCGATGACCTGGCGCGAGCGCGGCGGCAGCGTCGCCGACCCGGAGCAGCGGGTCCTCGAGTACGACTTCCCGCGCCGCCTCGCCTACACCTGGCACACCTTCACCGTGGAATGGGCCGAACGCGTCGGCGTCGCCGAGGACGTCCGCAAGGCCATCGCGGCCGAACCACGCTCCAAGGTCGCGTTCGACCTCGAACCCGGCGACCGCACCGTCAGGCTCAAGGTCACCCACGACGGGTTCGCACCCGGCAGCACCGTGCTCCAGATGATCGGCGAAGGCTGGCCCGAGCTCGTCTCCAGCCTCAAGACCCTCCTCGAAACCGGCGAGCCGCTGCCCGGTTGACCGCGATGAATCCCGGGCACCCGCGTCGTCAGCACCGGTAAGGATTCCCGACCAGAGGAGCAGACCATGGGCAAGCTCATCGTCACCGAGTTCATGTCCGTCGACGGGGTCGCCCAGGCGCCCGGCGCGCCTGACGAGGACGATGAAGGCGGCTTCGCGTACGGCGGCTGGCAGGCGCCGCTCATCGACCGCGACGAGGAGCACTTCATCTTCGAGCAGGCCAAGAGCATGGACGCGCTCCTGCTAGGCCGCCGCACGTACGAGATCTTCGCGGCCTACTGGCCCACCGCGCCGGTCGAGTTCGACTTCACCGCGCTCATGAACCGCGTCCCCAAGTACGTCGCCTCCCGCACCCTGCTGGAGCCGCTGATCTGGGACTCCGCGAACCTCCTCGAAGGCGACCTCGCCGAGGCCGTCGCCGGCCTGAAGGCCGCGCACGAGCACGTCCACGTCATCGGCAGCCTCGACCTGCTCCAGTCGCTCCTGCGGCTGGGCCTGGTCGACCAGCTCAACCTGTGGGTCTACCCGCTCGTCCTCGGCGAGGGCAAGCGCGTCTTCGCGGGCGGCGCGGTGCCCTCGGCCCTGCGCCTCACCGACTCGCGGATCTTCGCCAACGGCACGCTCAAGCTCGAGTACGAGCTCGCGGGCGAGCCTGCGACCGGCGACATGGAGGCCGAGCTCAAGCCCTAGCCATGTGCCGCTCCTGCCTCGACCCGGCGACCGCCCAGTCGCCGGGTCGATGTGAATGCGGCACGCCTATTGCATCGCCGCGGCGGCTGGCCTAAGCTCGTCACGTCCCATTCATCGATATGAGTTCCCAATGAATGGGACTGCCCTGCAATGGAAAGCGAGCCGACATGCCGAGCGAGTCCACCTTCATCGAGCGGACCAGCGCCACCGAGACCAGCGCCGTCAACGAACGCCATTTCAGCGCCCTCCAGCGCGGCGAAGCCAGCGTCGACCGGATCACGGGCGTGCGGATCTCGCACGCGATCCTCCCGTTGAAGACCTCGATCAGCGACGCGAAGGTGCTCACCGGACGCCAGAAGCCGATGACCGAGATCGCGTTCCTCTTCGCCGAGATCACGACCGAGTCCGGGCTCGAAGGCGTCGGGTACGGCTACTCCAAGCGCGCCGGCGGCAAGGGCCAGTACGCGCACGCCCGCGAGATCGCCGCCGACCTCATCGGCGAGGACCCCAACGACATCCAGCGGATCTGGACCAAGCTCGTGTGGTCGGGCGCGTCGGTCGGCCGCAGCGGTCTGTCCACTCAGGCCATCGCGGCGTTCGACATCGCCCTGTGGGACCTCAAGGCCAAGCGCGCTGGGCTGCCGCTCGCGAAGCTCCTGGGCGCCCACCGCGACTCCGTGGCCTGCTACAACACCTCCGGCGGGTTCCTGTCTTCGTCCATCGAGGAGGTCCTGGACAACACCTCGGCCGCGATCGCGGGCGGCATCGGCGGCATCAAGATCAAGGTCGGCCAGCCCGACACCCGGATCGACCTGCGCCGCGTCGCGGCCGTGCGCGAGCACCTGGGCGAGGACTTCCCGCTCATGGTCGACGCCAACCAGCAGTGGGACCGCAGCACCGCGATCCGCATGGGCCGCAAGCTCGAAGAGTTCGAACTGACCTGGATCGAGGAGCCCCTCGACGCGTACGACGCGGAAGGCCACGCCGACCTCGCCCGCGAGCTCGCCACCCCGATCGCCACCGGCGAGATGCTCACCAGCGTCGCCGAGCACGCCGAGCTGATCCGGCACCGCAGCGTCGACTTCATCCAGCCCGACGCTCCGCGCGTCGGCGGTATCACCCCGTTCCTCAAGATCATGTCGCTGGGTGAGCACGCGCGCGTGCGGATGGCCCCGCACTTCGCCATGGAGATCCACCTCCACCTCTCCGCCGCCTACGAGCACGACCCGTGGGTGGAGCACTTCGAGTGGCTGGAGCCGCTGTTCAACGAGCGCCTGGAGATTCGGGACGGCCGCATGGTCGTGCCGAACCGCCCCGGTCTCGGGTTCAGCCTCAGCGAGCAGGCCCGCGCGTGGACCGAGGCCACCGAACGGTTCGGGTCGGCCGCGTGACGCCGCGCGCGGACGGGGGACCGAAGGGCGCGCTCGACCGGGCGCTGGAGATCCTCGAGGTCCTCACCATGCGCGGCAAGGCGACCACGGGCGAGCTCGTCGAGGCCGTCGGGGTCAGCCGCAGCGCCGTGTACCGGCTCGTCGAGCGCCTCCAGGCCGCCGAGTACCTGCAGCTCACCGACGGCCAGTGGCGTCTCGGCCCGGCCGCCGCGCGGATGGCGATGGCCGCCGTGCAGAACATGGACGTGCTCACCGTGGCCCCGCCGATGCTGCGTGACCTCGCGAAACGCACCGGCGAGACCGTGAGCCTCGGCGTCTACAGCGGCGACGAGATGGTGTTCGTCTTCCGCGAGATCGGCCACCAGTCCGTGCACGTCCGCTCCGAGCTCGGCGCGCGGCGGCCCCTGCACGCCACCTCCGTCGGCAAGGCCTACCTCGCCGGGCTCGCACCCGAGCGCTGCGAGGAGACCATCGAACGGCTTCCCATGCAGCTTTTCACGAAAGCCACGGTCACCGACCGCGACCGCCTCCGCGAAGCCGTCGGCGAGGCGCGCAGGCGCGGCTGGACCGAGGAGCACGGCGAGTTCGACGCGGGCAGCACGTGCTTCGGCGCGCCCGTGTTCGACCAGAGCGGCGCGGTCACGGCCGCCATCAGCATCGCCGGGCCGACCGACCGCATGGACGCCGCGCCCGACCCGTTCGGGCCGCTCGTCGCCGAGACCGCCGCCGCGATCTCCCGCCGCCTCGGCCACAGCGACTGGACGAAACAGCAGACCGCCTAAACGCAAGGAAACCGACATGACCGTCCACAGCATCGACCCGCGCACCGGAGCCACCGTCTCCGCAGCCGAACCCACCCCGGCCGACGAGGTCGGCCGCATCACCGCCGCCGCGGCCGCCGCCGCGCCCGAACTCGACCGGCGCGGCCGCGACTTCCGCGCCCGCCTCCTGCGCGCGATCGCCGCCCGCCTCGAAGAGCGCCGCGCCGCGATCGTCGCCTTGGGCCAGCGGGAGACCGGCCTCCCCGAGGCCCGCTTCAACGGCGAACTCACCCGCACCGCCTACCAGGCCGAGTTCTTCGCGAGCGTCATCGAGGACGGCGGCTACCTCGAAGCCACGATCGACCACGCCGCCGACACCCCGATGGGGCCCGGCCCCGACCTGCGCCGCATGCTCGTGCCGCTCGGGCCCGTCGCCGTGTTCGGCGCCTCCAACTTCCCGCTCGCCTTCTCCGTCCCCGGCGGCGACACCGTCTCGGCCCTCGCCGCCGGGAACCCGGTCGTCGTCAAGGCGCACGACTCCCACGTGGGGCTCTCGCAGCTCGCGTACGAGGCGATCGTGCAGGCCTGCGGCGACGTCGACGCGCCCGAAGGCACCATCGGCATCGTCTTCGGCACCGAAGCGGGCGCGGCCCTCGTCGCCGACCCGCACGTGAAGGCCGTCGGCTTCACCGGCTCGCTCCACGGCGGTCGGGCCCTGCTCGACATCATCAACGCCCGCCCCGAGCCCATCCCGTTCTACGGCGAGCTCGCGAGCGTCAACCCGCTCATCGTCTCCGAAGCGGCCGCTTCCGAACGGCCCGAAGCGATCGCGAGCGGCCTCGTCACCTCCATCACCGGTTCAGGCGGGCAGCTGTGCACCAAGCCCGGCATCGTCCTCGTCCCCAAGGGCACCGGCGGCGACAAGCTCCTCGGCGCGGCGGCGGCCCTCGTCGCCGAGAGCGCCGCGCAGCCGCTCCTGAACGCCCGCATCGCCGAGTCCTACCAGGCGATCACCGCGTCCTACACGGCCGCGCCCGGCGTGCGGGAACTCGCCGTCGGCACCGCCGCACCGGAGTCCGGCTCCTTCGGCAGCCCGCGACTGCTCGAAGTGGACGCCGCCGACTTCACGCCCGCCGTCGCCGAAGAATGCTTCGGCCCCAGCGCGATCGCCGTCCGCTACGGCGACGCCGCCGAACTCCGCAGCGCCCTCGCCGTCCTCCCCGCCTCGCTCGCGGCGACCCTCCACACCGCCGAGGACGACCCGGAGATGGACGCGCTCGTCGCGCTCGTCGCCCCGCTGGCGGGCCGCCTCGTCTTCGACCAGTTCCCCACCGGCGTGCTCGTGTCCTGGGCGCAGCACCACGGCGGCCCCTGGCCCTCGACGAACACGCTCCACACCTCCGTGGGGGCCACCGCGATCCGCCGCTTCCTGCGCCCGATGACGTGGCAGAACGCGCCGGAGTCCGTGCTGCCCGCGGAACTGCGCGACGACGCCGCCGTCCCGCAGCGCGTCGACGGCCGACTCCGCCCGTGACCGGTCTGCCCGACGACGCCGCCGCCTGGGCCATGCTGGCCCTCGCGGCGGCGCTGGTCGGCTTCGCCAAGACCGGCATCAACGGCATCGGCTCGCTGCCGATCCTGCTGTTCGCCACGGTGCTCCCCGCGAAGGAGTCCACGGGCGCGCTGCTGCCGGTGCTCATCCTCGCCGACCTGTTCGCGATCCGCTTCTACTCGCGCCACGTCGAATGGCGCGTGCTCGGACGGCTCGCGCCCTGGGTCGTGGTCGGCACCGTCTCCGGCGCGGTCGTGCTGTACTTCGTCGACGACACGCTCATGCGGCTGCTCCTCGGCCTCATCCTCCTCGCGATGCTCGGCCTCCAGCTCTGGAACCGGATGCGGCCCAAGGCGGTCGAACCGAAGCCGCCCAGCGGCCTCGCCCGGCGGAGCCTCGCCGCCGGGGCCGGGATCGGGGCGGGCGCGACCACGATGATGGCCAACGCGGCGGGCCCGGTCATGATCCTGTACCTCATGCTCTCGGGCTTCCCGAAGCTGCGGTTCCTGGGCACGATGGCGTGGTTCTTCTTCGCGGTCAACCTGTTCAAGGTCCCGTTCAGCGTCGGGCTCGGCCTCATCTCCTGGTACTCGCTCCTCATGGCCCTCATGCTGGTCCCAGCCATCGCGGTCGGCGCGCTCGTCGGCCGCGCGGTAGTGCACCGCGTCAACCAGAAGCAGTTCGAGATCGCGACCCTCGTGGTCTCCGGCGTCGGCGCCGGACTGCTCATCCTGTCGGCCGCGACCGCCTGACGCGTTTACATTCCTCTATATCCGGGCATCCGGGACGAAAGGGTGGTGGTCCATCATGGTCGAAGAAGTCATCGGTGTAGTCGGCGCCGGCATCGTGGGTCTGGCGGTCGCCCGCGAGCTGACCGTCCGCCGCCCCGGAGCCCGGATCGTGGTCTTCGAGAAGGAGGACCGCGTCGCGGCCCACCAGACGAGCCACAACTCCGGGGTCGTGCACGCCGGGATCTACTACGTCCCCGGCAGCCTCAAGGCCCGCCTCTGCACGCGCGGCGTGGCACTCCTCAAGCAGTACTGCGCCGAACGCGAACTGCCCTATGTAGAGTGCGGGAAGCTCGTCATCGCCGTGCACGAGCACGAGGTGCCGCGCATGGACGCCCTCTACGGGCGCGCCGTCGCCAACGGCGTCCTGGGCCTGCGACGCGTCGGCCCCGAGGAGCTGCGCGAGATCGAGCCGCATGCGACCGGCCTCGGCGCGATCCACTCCCCGGGCAGCGCCATCACCGACTACGCGGCCGTCGCCCGCGCCTTCGCCGCCGAGGTCGAAGCCGCCGGAGGCGAAGTGCGCCTGAACTTCCCGGTCGACGGCATCGAACCCGAGGGCGAACGCGTGCGCGTCGCCTCCGGCGAAGCCCGCGTCACCGTCGACCACCTCGTCCTCTGCGCCGGGCTCCAGGCCGACCGCGTCGCCAAGCTCGCCGGGGACGAGCCCGGCCCGCGCATCGTCCCCTTCCGCGGCGAGTACCTGCGCGTCGTGAACGACAAGGCCGCCCAGCTCAAAGGCCTCGTCTACCCGATCCCCGAACCCGGCTACCCGTTCCTGGGCGTCCACTTCACCCGCCGCATCGACGGCACCGTCGAGATCGGACCCAACGCCGTGCTCGCCCTCGCCGCCGAGGGCTACCGCTGGCGCGACCTCAGCCCGACCCACCTCGCCCGGCTCGCCGCCTGGCCCGGGGCCTGGCGGATGGCCGCGAAGCACTGGCGCATGGGCGCCCACGAGGTCCACGGCTCGGTCTCCAAGCGCGCCTACATGAAGACCTCGCAGCTGTACTTCCCGTCCATCGGCATCGAGGACGTCGCCCGCGACGGCGCCGGGGTCCGGGCCCAAGCCCTGGACCGGGACGGCGCCCTCGTCGACGACTTCCGCGTCCACCGCCTCGGCCCCGTCACGGCCGTCCGCAACGCCCCCTCGCCCGCCGCGACCTCGTCGATGGCGATCGCCGAGCACGTCGTCGAGCAGCTGACCGCCGACGCGCTCAGCTGAGTCAGCGCAGGATCGGGAAGCGGCGGACCAGCGGGACGCGCTGCCAGGCGCGGCCCAGGCCCCAGCGGGCTCCGGCATCGGTGAAGATCAGCGCGATCATGACCATGGCGTAGACGAAGTGCGGATCGACCACGGGGTTGGTCTCGAACGGGAACATCGAGGCCCACAGGGCGAGCATGAGCACCGCACCGCCGATCGCGGCCGGGCGCAGGCAGACGCCGAGCATCAGGCCGAGCCCGAGTCCGGCCTGGGCGGCCATGAACAGCCAGTCGGCCCAGGCCATCCCGGACGCGCCGCTGTACATCCCGCCGGCGCCGCCGGAGAAGAACTCGGCGGTCGGGCTGCCGCCGTCGATCCAGCCCTGGCCTGCGGGCGTGTTGAACCCGAGGCCGAAGGTCTTGTCGAGGAAGGCCCACAGGAAGACCCAGCCGAGGACGATCCGCACGACCGCGACGCTTCGCGGCGGAAGGGCGGCGGTGCGCGCGCGGACGACGGACAGAGTGGGGGAGTCTTTCACGGTCATGGTGCATCCCTTGGGGTATAGGGCGAAACGAATGCTCGAAGAAGCGCTCCGAAATTATCACGCGAGCCATCGACGTGCAATCCGTGAATAGTTGCGATAGGGGATTCGTCAAGGTCGCATCCAGGTGCATTCAAGGCTTCGGCGCAGGTGGCGGCGTATGGAATGGTCAGTCGCGATACAGGTCGAATATCGGCACATTCAAGGACCGGAATGCAGTATCGGGTTATGTCGACGGAGCTTCCCTGGTCGGTGGTCGTCCCCTGCCACAATGCCGCGAAAACCATTGAGCGCTGCCTTGCCGCGGTATTCGCGCAGACTTCGCCTCCGGCGGAGGTCATCGTGGTGGACGACGCCAGCACCGACGCCACCGCCGCGATCGCGGACCGGTTCCCCTGCCGCACGATCACCTTGGACCCCAACCGGGGCCCTGCCGCCGCCCGCAACCTCGGCGCCGCCAAAGCGAAGGGCGACGTGCTGTTCTTCCTCGACGCGGACATCGAGCTGCGCCCCGACGCGCTCGCCCGCGCCGCCGCCGCCCTCGCCGCGCCGCGCGTCGGCCTCGTCCAGGGCGTCTACGCGGCCGAGCCCATGATCGACGACGGTCCCGTCGAGCGGTACAAGACCCTCTTCGAGCACCGCTGGCGCACCGACGCGGCCGGGCCCACGAGCGTGACCCTGTTCGCGCTCACGGCGATCCGCGCCGAGGTCTTCACCGCCGCGGGCGGCTTCGACGAGTCGCTGCGCTCGGGCGAGGACGTCGAGTTCGGCTCCCGACTGCCCGCGCGGTGGGCCGCCGTCACCGATCCGGGCGTGGTCGGCCGCCACGACGACGTCGACCGGCTCGGCCCGCTCCTGGCCGAGCAGTGGCGCCGCTCCCTGCGCTTCGCCGAACTCTTCGCCCGCGCCCGCCGCGCGCCGTCCGCATCGGACACCGTCCGCACCGGCGCGTACGGGCCGTACGCCGTGCTCGCAGTGGCAGCGGTCTGCGCCTCCGCGCCGCTCGCGCTCTGGTCCCCGTGGCTCGCCCTGCTTCCGGTGCTCTTCGCCGCCGCGTTCGCCCTCGCCAGCGCCCCGCTCCTCACGGCAGCCGCCGCGCACGGCCGCCGCTGGGCCGCCGCGGTCTTCGCCCTGCACCTGCTCTACGTCGGCACCGCCGGTCTCGCGAGCCTCGTCGGGGTCCTCCGGCCCGCCGTCTGGAGGGGTCGGTCATGAAGCGGATCCTCTGGCGCGTTTCGGGAATCGCCGTCATGGCCGCTGTCGTCGTCGCGGTCGCCGCGGCCATGCGCGGCCAGGACTGGAGCGCCGCCCTCGACTTCGCGAGCGGCGAGCACCTGCCGCAGATCGCCTTGGCTGCGTTCATCAACCTCGTCGGACTGGTCCTCGGGATGCTCGCGTGGCGGGCGATCGTGAACGGCGCGGGCGAGCCCGTGCCGGTCCGGGACGCCGCGAACATCTTCTTCGCCGGGATGCTCGTCAAGTACCTGCCCGGTCGCCTGTGGACACTCCTGGTGAACGTGCGCATGGGCACCGAGGTCGGCGTCGGTCCGGCCCGCATGGCCGGGGTCTACGTGCTCAACATCGTCGTCATGCTCACCACCGGGATGCTCGCGGGGCTCCTCGCGGCTCCGGCGGCCTTCGGCCCGCGCGGCTGGTGGGTGCTCCTCGCGGCCCTCCCCGGGCTCGTGCTCTTCGCCCGCCCCGCCCTGGTCGACCGCGCCACGTCCCTGCTCGCGAAGCTCGTACGCAGGCCCGCGCCGCCTGCCTACACGGGCGGGTCGATCCGCTCTTCTTTGCTGTACCAGACGGTCTCGTGGCTGGTCACGGGCCATCACCTGTGGGTGCTGGCGGTGGCCGCCGGGGCGGACCCGGGGCGGTCCTATCTCCTGTGCGTGGGCCTGTTCGGACTGGCGCTGACCGTGGGCTCGCTCGTGGTGATCGTGCCCGACGGTCTCGGTGTGCGCGAGGGGATCCTGGTGGCGGCCCTGACCCTGGTGCTGCCCTTGCCGATGGCCGGTGCGGTCGCCGTGACGAGCCGGGCCGTGGCCACGCTCGGCGAGGTCGCTTCGGCGGCGGTGGTCTACGCCTGGGCGACGCGGGCCCGCCGGAAGCGGGCCCGCGCCGCCGGTCAGGTGCCCGAGGCCGCGGCTTCGAGCACCGCCGCATAGGAATCCAGTGTGGACTGCATGCCGAACGCGGCCGCGGCGCTCGCGGCGCCCGCGACCCGCCGCTCGGCCGGGTAGCGGCACACGCGCCGCAGCGCCGCGCGCAGCCCGTCCGCGTCGCCGGATCCGACGAGCTCGCCGAACCCGGTGGTCTGCAACGGCACCCGCATGCCCGGCAGGTCCGAGGCGACGACCGGGACGCCGGACATCATGGCCTCGGTCTGGGTGATCCCGAAGGACTCCTCGGCCACGGACGGCAGCGCGAACGCGTCGAGCGAGGCGTGGAAGTCGGCGATCGCCGACTCCTCCAGCCGCCCCAGGAAGCGGACGCGGCCGTCCCCGGAGGCCAGGCCGCGCAGGTGCGCGACGACGTCGCCGCCCGCCACGCCCTCGTCGCCCGCCAGCAGCAGCCGCGCCGACGGGTCGTCCCAGTCCAGGAAGGCCCGCACGAGGTGGTGGAGCCCCTTCTCGGGTGCCATCCGGCCGAGGAACCCGACGTGCGGGCCGACGCCGTCGCGGTACGCGGGCGCCCCGGGGCCCCGCTCGCGGCACGGCGGCGGCACGGCGCTCACCTTGCGCTGCTCCATGATTCCCCAGTGCCGCGAGGACTTCGCGTGGTCGAGGTTGGCGACTACGACCACCGTGGCGCGGCGCAGCGCGGCGGCCACCGAGGCGTCGACGACCCCGATCTGCGCTTTGGCCGTGACGCCTTTGGAAAGCCACACGTCGTCGTGGTGGTGCACCACGATGGGCGTCGGGCCCGCCGCGCGCGCGACGAGCCCGGCCTCCAGCATCGGCACGTGGAGGTTGACCACGTCCGAGCGCCGCGCGATCCGGCCCGCGAGCGAGGCGAACCCCGGGCTGACCACGCCGCGCCCGATGCGGGCGGCGACGCGGGCCCGGTGGACGTGCACGCCCGCGCGGACCTCGAAGCGCGGCAGCGCCGGGTCGTGGCGGGACGCCACCACGGCCACCCGCTTCCCTCTGGCCGCCAAGGACTCCGCCACGTCCATGGCGACCCTGGTCAGGCCGCTGGTGTAGGGGGCGTAGTAGTTGAGCACGACGCAGGCGTCGTATCGGGAGTTCACCGCGAGGGCTCCTATCGGATGTCGAGGCCGACCATCTGGGCGTCGTGGTCGGAGAGGCCTTCGCTGGAGACGATCCGGTAGTCGGCGACCCCCAGCCCCGGGCCGGTGCAGACCCAGTCGAGCCGCCACCACTTCGGGAACGGGAATCGGATCGAGGGCCAGCTCACGGGCATGACCGAGTCCGGGTCGGGGCAGTCGAGGCGGTCGCGCAGCGACGCGACCCCTGCGCTGAGGATGGTCGAGTTGAGGTCGCCGCCGATGAACACCGGGTGCGGGTTGGCGTCGATGTCCTCGTTCAGCACGGTGAACTGGGAGCTGCGGCGCTGGTACTGCGAGCGCACGTACTCGTAGAACTCCGCGCTGAGCGGCGAGGCCTCGCCCGTGGGCACGGGCACCGAGAGGTGCAGGTTGTACATGGAGACGACCTGGCCGTCGACGTCGATGTCGGTGCGGAGGATCTTGGTGGTCCAGTACTCGCGCCACGGGTCGTCGGCGGGCGGCGCGCCCGGGTCGTCCGCGTCGATGAGCGCTTCGGTGTCCAGCGCCTCGGACTCGACGATCGGGTAGCGCGAGAGGGTGACCATCTCGCTGGCGATCACGAGTTCGTAGTCGGGGAAGTGGGCGCGCAGGGCGGCTTCGTCGTCGATGATCTCGACGCGGTCGGTGCGGGTCAGGTACTCGGTGAGGAGGTAGACGTCGGCGTCCTGTTCGAGCAGGTAGGCGTAGAACTCGTCGGCGTCGTCCCAGCGGTAGTGCCAGTAGTCGGCGTTCCAGGTGAACACCGAGACGTCGGCGTCGCCCTCGCCGGGCGGGCCGGTGAACAGCGCCGAGAGGTTCAACCCGGCGATGGGGTACGCGATCGCGAACACGGCGAGGTGGACCGCCCACAGCCGCCACCGCCTGCCGCGCGCGAGCGGGATCGCGCAGAGCGCCAGCAGGACCGGCGGGACGAGGAGCGCGAACGGCGGCACCATCTCGATGAGCGACCACCACCAGACCCGCCCGGCCAGGATGAGGTGGGCGAACAGGAAGAGCGCCCACAGTGCGGTCAGGCCCAGGACCAGGCGGACGCCGAGGCGTCGCAGCCGCCGGGGCTTCTCGGGCTCCGCGTCGGTCGCGGGGACGGGCTTCTCGGTCAGACTCATGGTCTCCCTCAATCACTCGGATCGAACAGGTCGGACAGGTCGAACATCGCCGTGGCCGCGAGGCACGCCAGGCAGCCCGCGGCGATGGCCAGGAGGACGGGGTCGCGCAGCAGCAGCCGCGTGGGGTCGCCGTCGCCGCCGCGCAGCTCGAGCCGCTGGAGGTAGCGGAACAACGCCATCAGCAGCAGCGGGACGACGAGCATCGCCTGCGGCCCTTCGGATTCGGTGGCGTGCGGGCCGCGCAGGGCGAACAGCAGGAACGTGGCCGTGGCGAGCCCGCCCGCGATGGAGATGAACTGCTCCAGGAGCGAGGCGGTGTAGCCGCGCAGCGCCGCGCGGTGCGCCGTGCCCGCGACGACGATCTCCCTGCGGCGCTTGCCGAGCACGAGCAGCAGCGAGATGAACAGCGTGGCGAGCACGATGAGGCTCGCGGGCGCGGCGCCGAGCACGAGGTACCCGGCGAGGGCCCGGAGCGGGAAGCCCGCCGCGACGGCGAACAGCTCGAGCACCGGCACGTCCCGGAGCTTGCGGCTGTACGCGAAGTTCAGGGCCACATAAGCCCCGATGGGGACGAGCAGCGCGGGGGCGGCCGCGAGGGCCAGGCCCGCCGAGCCGACGCCGCACCCGATCGCGACGAACACGGCCTGGCGCACCGAGAGCGCGCCCGAGGCGAGCGGGCGGTGCCGCTTCACCGGGTGGTGGCGGTCGCGCTCGCGGTCGGCGATGTCGTTGACCGCGTAGACGAGTGAGGACGCGAGCATGAACGCCGCCACCGCGAGGACGGGCCCGGCGACCGTGGCGCGGTCCCACACCACCGGGTCGAGGAACGGCAGCAGCACCGCGACGTTCTTGACCCACTGGCGGGGCCGCACCAGCGCGACCGCCGCGGCGGCCGCGCGGCGGCTAGGCGTCCGGGTTGCGGCGGGAGCTACTGCTCCGGCCTTGAGGCTGGTCATGGCGGCGCTCCTGCCGTCGTGCGGGTGGGAAGAGGATCTTGGCGCCGCCGAGGAGGCCTTGGCGCCACCGGTCCGAGCTGGTCGCCCCGGCGGCCCCGCGCGGGGCGGGAGGGCGCTCGCGCCACCACCGGAAGGTGCGCAGGATCGCGTCGCGGTTGGAGTGCTCCGGTGTGAAGCCCAGCCGCTCGGAAGCCTTCGAGATATCCACATAGGAGTCCGCTTTGAGCTTGCGCACCAAGCGGTCGTACACGGGGGAGACGCCGAGCGCCGAGGCGGCGCGCAGCATCGCGATCGCGGGCGCGGCCGGGACGGACCGGATGCGCCGCCCGCGCCCGACCTCGTCGAGCACGGCCTGGAAGTCCTCGCGGAGCGTCCCGAACTCGCCCGCGCCGACGTTGTACGTGTCGGCGGCGACCGGGTCGGGGGCGGTGAGCACCGCGCGGACCGCGCGCGCGAGGTCGTCGATGTCGAGCATCTGGACGCGCACGTCCCCGCGGCCGATGACGGGGAAGTCGCGGCCCTCCTCGGCCCACTCGAACAGCATCCCGAACAGGCCGAGCCTTCCCGGGCCCAGGAACGTCTTGGGCCGCACGATGCCCACGCACCGGTCGGCGCGGTGCGGGACCACGAGCGCCTCGGCCTCGGCCTTGGCGGCGCTGTAGGTGTCGACCGGTTCGTGCGGGTGGTCCTCGGGCGTGGGCACGAGGGCCGGGAGCCCGTACACGGCGGTCGAGGAGATGTGGACGACCCTGGCGACGTCGGCCTTCGCTGCGGCGGCGAGCATCGACTGCGCGCCGTCCACGATGATCGACCGGATGCGGTCCTTCGGGTACGACGGCAGCGCCGAAGCACAGTGGATGACCGCGTCGCAGCCGTCCGCCGCTTCGGCGAGCGCGGTCGCGTCGCGCACGTCCCCGGTGCGCACCGTCAGCCCGGGAGCCGGGTCGAGCGCGCGCAGGTCGTAGGACACGACTTCCGCGCCGTCCGCGAGGAGGTCGGCGGTGAGCCGGGAGCCGAGGACCCCGGCAGCGCCGGTGACGAGTACGCGGGAAGGCAGGGCTACCACAGGCTGCTCACCTTCTGGGCCACGAAGCGGCGCACCAGCTTCCCGAGGCCGGAGGCGAGGACCTCCTCGATCGCGGCGAGGCAGCGGTGCACCTCCTCGATGGGCGTCACCAGCGGCGGCCCGATCACGACCGGGTGCTCGCCGTTGAGCGTGTAGTACAGGTAGATGCCGTGGTCCTCGTACATCGCCTGCAGGAACGCCGAGGAGAGCAGCTTCTGCTGGAAGCCCGGGTCCTTGGCGAGCCCGCCGGGCACGAGCTTGAGCAGCGGGGCCACGAAGGACGGTCCGCCCTGGAGGAACAGGCCCCACAGCGCCCCCGAGCCGCGCACGTCCCCGACCTCGTCGGGGAAGGCCTTCGCGATCCGGTCGAGCCCGGCCCCGAGCACCGCTTCGATCTCGCGGGCCCGCGCCGGGTAGTCGTCCTCGACGGCGACGCGGATGGCCTCGATCGCGGTCGCGCACTCCTCGCCGAACCCGTAGTAGGTGGTGCTCGTGGTCTGCAGGAGCGCGTCGCCGAGGTTGTCGTAGGCGGTGCGGTACAGGCGGTTGCGCACCACGAACCCCGAGATCGAGGACTTCCCGCCGCCGAGCGCCTTCGACGTGCAGAGGATGTCGGGGACCAGGCCCTCGTAGCGCATGAAGTGGAACAGGCTCCCGGTCTTGCCCCACCCGGTGTAGATCTCGTCGAAGACGAGGACGATGTCCTCCTCGTCGCACAGCGCCCTGAGCCCCCGCAGGAACCCCTCGGAGCACTGCCCCATCGTGGAGGCGCTGAACGGCTCGATGAGCAGCGCGTACACGTCGCCCGGGTGGGCGGCCACGGCCTTGCGCACCGAGTCGAGGTCGTCGTAGACGAAGTCCGCGATGCCCGGGATCGTCGGGAAGCGGAAGCCGTGGCCCTGGGCGGCGGTGAGGCCGCCGGAGCCGAGCAGCTTGCCGTGGAAGGCGGACGTGGCGCGCAGGACGGTGTTCCGGCGGCCGCGGTGGTACTTGTAGGCGCACTTGACGGCGCCTTCGATCGCCTCGGCGCCGGAGTTGGGGAAGAACGAGTGGTCGAGGTCGCCGGGCAGCACTTCGGCGAGGTTGTGGCTCAGCGCGGCCAGGTAGGGGGAGAAGAAGGTCTTGTGCACCTCCATGCGGCCGCGCTCGTTGAACTTTCGGCGCGCCTCGAGGATGCGGGGGTGGTTGTGGCCGTGGTTGAGCACGCCCACGCCGCCGGTGAGGTCGGTGACGCGGCGGCCGTCCTTGAGGTGCAGGTAGCACCCTTCGGCGCGCTCGACCAGTTCGCGGCCGAAGCCGAAGGAGGTCATGAGCGAGACCTGACTGCTGTTGATGTAGCGCCGGTAGAGCTTCTGGACCTCTTTGAGGTCCATGGCCTCGGCTTCGTCGATGTCAATGAGTCGCATAGGGTTCGTTCCTCGTGGTGGGGGTGTGGCCGGCGGCGGGGCGGGGGCCCCGGCGCGCGAGCGCGGCGGGCGCGCCTGCGGCGATGCCGCACACGAGCACCGCCGTGAAGCACAGGTGCACGGCCGCGAACTGCACGGTCCGCGCGAATCCGATGTGGCGCCCGGCGTAGCGGAGCAGGTCCGCGTCCGAGGCCAGAGCTGCCGCGATCGCCGCCCCGGCCACGGCGAACGCCTCCGGCGCGAAGACGGCCACCGGCAGGGATGCGAGCGCGGCGGCCGTCGCCGCGAGCGTGCGCATCCGGTTGATGCGCTCGAGCCGGACCCCGCGGGCGCGGAGCGAGAACATCGGCGTGGAGCGCTTCCACTGCGTCCGCAGCGCCTTCGGCAGCGTCGAGCCCGCATCGTGGCTCCCCGCAACCGACTCGGTGATGAGGATCGACGCGCGCCCGCCCATCCGCGCCGAGTACTCCACGTCCTCGCAGTCGCGCAGCCGCTCGTCGAGCGGCCCGAACCGGTCGAACACGCCGCGCCGCACCGCCGCGACCGCGAAAACGACCACATTGGCCGGTCCCGCGAAGCGATGCCGCCAGAAGGCCTCGCGCAGCACCAGGTACCGCTCGGTGGCGCCGGTGCCGCGCAGCGGCTCGGGCACGTAGGTGCCGTGCACGATGTCGAGCCCGGCGTCCGACTCCAGCAGGGCGGCCGCGTTCGCGACCGCGTCGGGCCGCAGCGCCACGTCCGAGTCGGTGAAGAACAGGACCTCGCCGCGGGCGGCGGCGATCCCGGCGTTGCGCGCCGCGGACGGACCGGCGTTGCGCGCCAACCGGATCACCTCGCACCCGAACTCGGCCGCGATCGCGGCCGAATCATCGGTGCTCGCGTCGTCGACCACGATCACCTCGTCGGGCGCCCGCGTCTGGTTCCGCAGGGCCCCGAGGCAGTCCCGGAGCGTTCCGGCCGCGTTGTGGCAGGGCACGATCGCGCTCACGAAGAGCCGGCCTTCGGCGGGCCGCTCGCGCGGTCGGGCGGGGTCTCGTCCCATGGGTCACTCTCGCTCGGTTCCGTTGCACTGCAAGTGCATCTCCTGGTACTGAACGTAATCACCCGGGCTGGACCGCGCCTCTACCGCGACTCGACGCCGCCTCGACCGCGCCACTACCGCACCTCGACCTCGTCTCTACCCGGCCTCTACACCGCCACGACCGATGCTCGACCGGGCCTGAAACGCGACTGGACCACGTTCCGCGCCTGCGCAGACGCGGAACGTGGTCCACAGTGCTCAGGCCGCCGTGAGCCGATCGCGCACGTCGGCATCGAGCTCGATCCCGGCCCCGGCCAGCGCCTCGTCCAACTGCGCCACACTGCTCACGCCGAGGATCGGGATCACCGTCGCCGCCCCCGAAGCGAGCCAGGCGAGCGCGAGCTGGTTCGGCGTCGCCCCCAGTGCCGCCGCCTCCTCGCGCAGCACCGCGACTCTGCGCTCGGAACCGGCGTGGTCGTAGTCCACGGGCGCGCCGGGCGGCCTGCGGTCCGGCCGCGAGAACGCGCCGTTCGACAAGGGCGAGTAGGCGAACACCGGCAGCTCCTCGGCCACCGCGTAGTCGAGCAGTTCGTCGCTCGCCGCGAGCTGGATCGACTCCGGCACGGGCCCGCTCAGCGGCCGTGGATACAGGTACGTGTGGCGCTGCTGGATCGCCCGGTACCCCTCGCGGCCCGCCCGGTCGGCGCCCGCGCGGGCCCGCTCGAGACGCCAGCACGCGTGGTTGCTGGCCCCCAGCACCCGCACCGCGCCCTTCTCGACCAGGCCCGCGAACGCGTCCACCGTCTCGTCCAGCGGCACCGAGCGGTCGTCGGCGTGCGCGTAGTACAGGTCCACGGCCTCCACGCCCAGCCGCTCCCGGCTGCGCTCGAACTGCTCGCCGATCCGCTCGGGGGACAGCCCCTCCCGGTTCCCGCCGTGGTACGGCTCATCGGGCCGCGCGGGCGCGGCGCCCACCTTCGTGGCCACCCGCATCGTCCCGGCCATGCCCCGCGTTGCGAGCCAGCGCCCGATCAGCGCCTCGCTCTCCTCGCCGGTGCCGCCGTCCGCCCAGAAGGCGTAGCAGTTCGCGGTGTCGAGCAGGTTCCCTCCGGCCTCGGCGTACCGGTCGAGGATCCTGAACGCCTCGTCCTCCTCCACCGTGGTCCCGAAGTACATGGTGCCGAGGCAGAACTGCGAGGCCTCGAACCCCGTCGCTCCGCCGATCTGGTGTCGTCGCATTTCACTCCTCTTCTCGCTCACCGCTGCTGTGCGGCGAGGGTCAGGTGCTCGGTCCACAGTTCTTCTCGGGGCCGGTCGGCCAGCAGGTCGAAGAACAGCTCCTGCGCCCGCTGCGACGGGCCGATCCCCAAGTCCTCCTTCAGCAGCGAACGCAGATCGTGGTACGCCACGAGCGCTTCGCCGCGCCGGTCCTCCCTGTCGAGTCCCAGCATGAGGAGGATCCACAGCCGTTCGCGGAACGGATGCCGGCGGACCAGTGTCGCCAGTTCCGCGAGCGTGTCGCTGCGCCCGCCGACGCGCAGCCGCAGCGCCAGAGCGGTCTCCAGTGTGTCGAGCCGCAGCTCTTCGAGTCTGCGGCGCTCCTGTGTCGCGAGCGGACCGGTCGCGCCGTGGAGGGCCTCGGCGCCCTCGCAGCGTTCGAGCGCGCGGTCGAGCGCCTCCCGGGCCTGGCCGAGGTGCCCGGCCCAGAGCGAGGCCATGCCGGTGCGGCGGTCGGCCTCGAACTCTTCGACGTCGAGGGTGATGTCGGCGGGGTCGATCGAGTAGCCGGGCCGCAGGGACCGCAGGAGGCCCTGGCCTTCGGCGCTGCCGGTGCGGCGGCGCAGGCGGCTGATGTAGGTGTGGACGACGTTGACGGCGCTGGCGGGGGCGGCGGCGCCCCACAGGTCGGCGATCAGCTGGTCGACGAGGACGGGGGTGCCGCGGCGGATGACGAGGATGCCGAAGCACTCGCGTTCGCGGGCGGGTCCGAGATGGACGGACTCGCCTCCGACGGACATGCCGATGGCGCCGAAGAGGCGCACGGTGGTTTCGGGGGTTCTCATGCTCACCTTCAAGTCGAGGGGAGCGTCGGCACGAGCGCGGCCGGGCACACCGGCGCTCGTCGACGCGGGTACGGAAGCGGTCGGCGACCTCGTTGGCGCAGCGCTCCCACGGACGACGGTCAGGACATGGGATCTCGAGCTCTCGTATGGCTCTCAGCGGGGTTTCAAGAGGTTTGTGACACCGCTCCGGTTTGCTCGTGGCGCGTCGGGCGGGTAATGAAGGACATCCTAACAAGAGGGTGCGACACTCGCGCTCCCATGCGATCACCGTCAGTGAGTCCAATGGGGCCTGAGCACCGGATTCGCCGGTCTTGTGCCGCTATGGAAGCCGAATCCTCAGGCGCGGCGGCGGGGCGGGGCGACCGAGTCGCGGACGACGATGTGGGTGCCGAGGACGACCCTGTCGGCCGCGGCGCCCTCGCCCGCGCGCAGCGCGAGGCGCACGGCCTCGCGGCCCAGCTGCTCGTGCGGGACGTGCACGGTGGTGAGCGCCGGGGTGAGCTCGGCGGCGAACGGGATGTCGTCGAAGCCGACCACGGACATGTCCTCAGGGACGCGCACGCCCTGCTCGCGCAGGGCCTTCAGCACGCCGATCGCGACCATGTCGGTGCCCGCGAAGATCGCCGTCACGTCGCCGCGTTCGGCCAGGAGCCGCTTGGCGAGCCCGTAGCCCGCGTCGATCTGGAACTTCCCGGGCAGGATCAGGGTCTCGTCGAGCTCGACGCCGTAGTCGGCGTGCGCGCGCCGGAAGCCCTCGATGCGCTCGTCCGAAGTGGAGAGACCGACTTCGCGTCCGAGGTAGCAGATCTTCCGGTGCCCGGCCGAGAGCAGGTGCGCGGTCATCCCGTAGGAGCCGCCCACGTTGTCGTACTGGACGTTGAGCGCCGGGACGCCTTCGCCGAGCGAGGGCCGCCCGCACAGGACCAGGTGCGACCCGGACTTGTCGAGCGCCTTCGCGAAGTACGCCATGCGCTCCTTGTAGAGCTCGTTGTCCCAGGCCCCGCCGACGAGGATCACGGCCTCGGCGCGCTGCTCGCGCATGAGCTCGACGACGGCGAACTCGCGCTCGGGGTCGCCGTGCGTGGTGCACAGGAGGCACAGGCGCCCTTCGGAGGCGGCCTGCTGCTCGACGCCGCGCGCGATGTACGCGTAGAACGGACCGGTCACGTCGTCGACGACGAACGCGATGGTCTTGGTCGTCGCGCCCGCGAGGCCCCGGGCGTGCGCGTTGACGACGTAGTCCAGTTCCTTCATGGCCCGCAGGACCTTCGCGCGGGTGGCGGGCGCGACCGGGTAGTTCCCGGCGAGGACGCGCGACACGGTGGGGGCCGAGACGCCCGCGGCGGCCGCGACGTCCTTGACGGTGGGGCGCCTGCCCCCGCCTGAGGTCTCGCGCACCTGGCGCCCCTTTCGTGTCCGGACGTTGACAAGGCTAGATCACCGGGCGGCGGTCACGCCCGCCTGCCGAGAAGTTCGGGGTCGACCCTGTTGAGCAGGGGCTCCCCGGCAGCGAGGCGTTCGGCTTCCTCCACGATGCACAGTCCCATGCGGGCCAGCTCGTTGCCCTGCGAGCCCGCGACGTGCGGGGTCAGGAAGACGTTCGGCAGGTCGTACAGCTCCGATTCGCGCTGCGGCGGTTCGGGGTGCGTGACGTCGAGGACTGCCGAGAGGCGGCCGGTGCGCAGCTCGGCGACGAGCGCGTCGGTGTCGACGAGGCGGCCGCGCGCGGTGTTGACGAGGACGGTGCCGTCCTTCATCGCGGCGAGCCGCCGGGCGTCGACGAGGTGCCGTGTCTCGGGCAGGTCGGGGGCGTGGACGCTGACGACGTTCGCCTGGGTGACGAGGTGGTCGAGGTCGACCAGGCGCGCGCCGAGCGCGGCGGCCTCCGCCTCGTCCAAGTACGGGTCGGCGAGCAGCACTTCGATGTCGAAGGGCCGCAGCAGTTCGGCGACACGGCGGCCGATCGCGGAGGCTCCGATGAGGCCGACGCGGAGGCCGAAGTTGCCGACCTCGGGGTGGATGTAGCCGAGCTCGAAGGTCCGCTCTGCCCTGAACCGCTCGCGGAGGTTGAAGATCCCCTTGCCCGCCATGAGGATCGCCGCGAGCGTGTACTCCGCGACGGGCATCGCGTTCGCGCCCGCCGCCGAGGCGACCGCGATGCCGCGGTCCCACACCGCCGCGCCGACGTGGCCCTTGACCGAACCGGCGGCGTGCAGCACGGCCCGCAGCCTCGGCGCGCGGTCGAGGACCGCCGCGTCGATCGCTGGCGAGCCCCAGCCGGAGACGATCACTTCGAACTCGGCGAGGTCCGTGCCCTCGAAGCTTCGGGTCACGGTCCCCGGGTCGATGTCGAGCACGGCGCCGAGCCGGCGCATGAGCGGCCCGGGGAAGAGCTGCGGCAGGAACACGGGGTCCATCGCGAACAGCGCCTTGGGGAGATCGGCCACGGGAAGGGTCCTCCGAACGGTTCGTGTAGAAATCGATTTCTACTGTAAGGGAGCCCGTTTGATTTGTCGAGCCCGTACCGCGACCTTCGACATGCATGCCCCATGTCGTCGTTAACCTGCAGTTTCATAGACTTCCGCAACTGCTTCGACCTCCGCGTGTAACGATTCGGCAAACTCGGCTTGCGTTCGTGACAGCGCTCACCTAATCTCACAGAATCCGGTTTCTATGCCGGTCCCTCACCTCGTTCACCCTTGAAGGAGATCCCATGAGCACTGCGAACCTCTCGCGCCGCACGGTCGTCAAGGCCGGGGCGGCGGCCGCGGTCGCGGCCCCGGCGCTCGCCGCGTGCGGCCCCTCGGCAGGAGGTGACGGCGGCGGCAAGACCCTCATCCGGTTCCTGTACGCGACCGGCGACGCCACCTGGAACGAGGTCGTCGCGGCCGTCACCGAGGCCTTCAACGCCCAGAGCGACACCGTCGTGGTCGAGCCCGAGCCGCTGCCCTCCGGCGCGGACTACGCGACCTCCCTGAAGACCGTCGACGCCACCGGCAACTGGCCGGCCCTGGTCGACATGCGCGACACCCTCACCTACATGGAGGCCGGGAAGATCGCGCCCATCCCCGAGAGCGTCACGGCCCTGCTCAGCGACGAGGTCTACTCGCCCGCCGAGGACGGCAGCGTCTACATCGTCCCGAGCACCGCCCTCAACGGCGAGATCGGGTTCAACATCGTCTACGACAAGGACTACTTCGAGGCCAACGGCCTCGCCGTGCCCACCACGTACGCCGAGTTCATCGCCCTCATGGACGCGATCAAGGCGAACGGCGACGTCCCGCTCGCCATGGCCGCCGCCGAGATCTGGCCCTCCGACCAGATCTGGAAGCCCCTCGCCGCGCCCACCTTCGCCGAGTACAGCGAGGGCGGCGGCTTCTGGAACGCCGTGGAGTCCGGGGAGGCGACCATCGCCGACCTGCGCGACCCCATGGAGCGCCTGAAGACCGTCACCGACACCTACGCCCTCGAAGGCTGGCAGTCCACGCAGGACGCCCAGACCTCGACGCTCCTCGTTAACGGCCAGGCGATCATGGCGACCTCCTCCGCAGGGCTCGGCCGCCTCAACGACATCGCCAAAGTCGACCCCGAGTTCAACGCCGGGCTCTTCGTGATCCCCGCCGACGACGGCACGCTCCACGTCCTCAAGAACTCCGTCAACGGCGACACCGCCTCCGGCATCGCGATCTCCAAGCAGGCGCAGGAGGACGGCAAGCAGTACGACGCCGCCGTCGAGTTCCTGGAGTACTACTACTCCGTGGCCGCGTGCGACCTCATGGAGGCCACCGGCGTCGTCTCCCCGAACATCAAGGCCGCCGCCGAGGTCACCCGCAACTCCAGCATCCCCGGCGCCGCCGACTACTTCGGGCTCCTGGAGAACCCCAAGCTCGCCTGGTACGAGAACGAGCCCACCAACCCCAACCACTCCACGTTCCAGACCTTCTTCCGCCAGAGCCGGATCGAGATGATGGACGACCAGATCACCATCGACGAGCTCATCGAGAAGTCACAGGGCGAGTTCGAGAAGAACATGGCCGAAGGCTGACGCATCTTTCGGCGGCGCTCACCCCGGGGCGCCGCCCGGACCGCCAGAGAGGACTCCAGTGACCGACCAGCAAGTGCTCGTCAAGGCGCTCCCGGCAGAGCCGCCGCCCGCCGCCCGGCCCGCGCCGGGCCGCCGCCGGGCCCGCTTCGACCGCCAGCGCGCCGCGATGCTCCTGTTCATCGCGCCCGCCGCGATCCTGTACGCGCTCATGATGATCGTGCCCTCGCTGCAGTCGATCCAGCTGAGCTTCACGGACTGGGACGGCATCAGCGACACCTTCCAGTACGTGGGCCTGCGCAACTACGAGGACATCCTCACCGGCGGGCGGTTCTGGAACGCCGTCAAGAACACCCTGGTCCTCGGCCTAGGATCGGCCGTCGTCGTCAACGTCATCGCGCTCGCCGTCGCGATGATGCTCGACAAGCTCGACCACGCCCAGGGCTTCTTCCGCACCATCGTGTACCTCCCGGCCCTGGTCAGCGGCTTCATCGCCGCCACCATCTGGAAGTACGTGCTGAACTTCAACTTCGGCGCCGTCAACGCGACCCTCAAGGGCCTCGGGCTCGACGCCCAGACCCGCGACTGGCTCGGCGACCACGACATCGTCATCGGCGTCCTGCTGTTCATCATCTGCTTCACCCTGGGCGGCAACACCACCCTGATCTACCTCGCGAACCTCCAGTCGGTGCCGCAGGAGCTCGTCGAGGCCGCCCGCATCGACGGCGCCTCCCGCGCCCAGGTGTTCCGCTACGTCACCTGGCCGATGCTCGCCGGGGCCGTCACCGTCAACATGACCCTCATGATGATCGCCGGGTGGACGATCTTCGACCAGGTCATGGTCCTCACCCTCGGCGGGCCCGGGTTCGTCTCTGAGACCATGGCGTTCTTCATCTACAAGGTCGGCTTCGGCGAGTACCGCGCGGGCTACGGCAGCGCCGCCGCCGTCGTCCTGTTCATCGTGGTCATGGCGACCACGGTGCTCGCGAACCGCTACATGCGCAGCAGGGAGATCCAGGCGTGACCACCTCGAAGTCCAAGTGCGAGCGCCGCCGCCTCAAGCCCGGCGAGGTCGTCGTCATGGCGGTCCTGTCGGTGCTCGTCCTCGCCGTGTCGTTCCCGGTGCTGTACGCGCTCCTCAACTCCTTCCGCAGCTACGCGGACATCACCAAGGACCCGATGGGCCTGCCGGCCTCGCTCGACTTCGGGAACTACGTCACCCTCTTCCAGACCACCGAGTACGGCGAAGCCCTGCTCAACACGCTCATCATCACCGTCGGGACGCTCGCCATCCTCATGGCCCTGGTCCCCATGGCCGCCTACGGGATCGAGCGGGTCGGCGGGCGCACCGGCCGCTGGATCTACCTGCTCTTCATCGCCGGGCTCATGATCCCGTTCCAGGTGCGCATGATCCCGCTCGTGACCTCCATGAACGAGGTCGGCCTCTACTCGACCCTCACCAGCGTCATGCTCGTCCACTTCGGCGGTTCGGCCGCGTTCGGCGTGCTCCTGTACTGCAGCTTCATCAAAGGCGTGCCGCGCGAGATCGAGGAGGCCGCGAACATGGACGGCGCGGGCCGCCTGCGCACCTTCTGGTCGATCGTCTTCCCGATGCTCCTGCCCGTGACCTCCGCGTTCGTCATCATCCAGGCCCTGGGCCTCTGGAACGACTTCTTCATCCCGCTGGTGTTCCTCGACGCCTCCTCGGCCGGGACGATCAACGTCGCGCTCAGCCGCATGTCCGGGCTCATGGCGTCCCAGTGGGAGCTCATCTACACCGGCGCGATCGTCGCGACGGTGCCCTCGGTGCTCCTGTTCGCCGCGTTCCAGCGGTACTTCATCAAGGGCATGTCGATCGGGGCGGTGAAGGGATGAGCGCCGCCGCGAAGGGCCTGTTCGCCTACGACGGGCGGCTCTCCCGCGCGCTGCTCGCGGTGTTCCAGTTCTTCGCCGTCTCAGGCCTGTTCCTGCTCACCGCGCTTCCAGCGATCATCGTCGACCAGGCCTCCGGCAGCGTCTCGCACGCCGCGATCTGGCTCGGCACGGTCGCGGCCCTCCCGATCGGGCCCGGCGTGTACGCGGTGCTCGCCGGGATGCGCGGCTTCATCGCCGCAGGAGGATACGAGGGCGGACTGTTCCGCCGCTTCTGGCGGGACTTCGCCTCGGGCGCAAAGGGACTGCGGTGGCTCTGGCTCGGCGTCGCCGCACTCGAACTGCTCCTCGCCTACAACGCGGCCCTGTACGGCGGCGACGGCGCGTTCCTCGCCGTCACCGCCGGGGGAGCAGCGGTGGCACTGGCGGCGGTCGCGGTCTGCTGCGTCGCGCCGCAAGGGGCTTCAGGGACTCCCCTCGAACTCCTCACGCTCGCGCTCCACGCCGCGGCCTCCCGTCCGTTGGCCCCGCTCGCCTGGCTCGCGGTCCTCGCGACCGCGCTGGCCGCCACGCAACTGCCCGTGGTCGGCACGAACCTCGCCCTGTTCCTCCCGGCCCTCGCGGCCTGGACGGTCCTGGCCGCCAACCGGCGGCTCGGCTTCGACCGCAAGGCCGCCGCGCTGCGCCGATGAGTCCGCTATCGTGCAGGTTCCGGCCTCCGAAGGAGATGGAGCCCATGTCCGTCCCGGATTCGTTCGAACCGCACCTGCGCGGGAAGACCCTGGCGCCGCCCGGCGCGGACCTCGTGCTCGCCGAATGGGAGGCCGACGGCTCCCCGGACGGTGAACGCCTCTACCAGGCCCCGCTGCACCGCCACGGCGACGACGAGGCCTGGTACGTCCTCGAAGGGACGCTCGCCGTGCGAATCGGCGACGACGAGGTCGAGGTCCCGGCGGGCGGGGCCGCGATCGTCCCCGGCGGCCTCGCGCACACCTTCTGGAACCCCCGCCCTGAGCCCGCCCGGTACCTGCTCGTCATGGGCGCCAAGACGAACGCCCTCATCAACGCCATCCACGCGGCGGCCGACCGGAGCCCCGAGGCGATGCGGCGGCTCTTCGAGCGGCACGACGCGGAACTGCTCGAATAGCGTCTAGTCCCGCAGGAGCGGCAGGAGCTGCGAGCCCTGGCGCTTGATCTCCGGCAGGTACGGCGTGTCGGAGAGGACGAAGTGGCTGACGCCCAGCGCCTCGTACTTGCGCAGCGACTTGGCGACGTCCTCGGCCGAGCCGACCAGCCACGTGGTGCCCGCGCCGCCGCCGCCCGCGCGGCCCGGGGCGGTGTAGAGGTTGTCGTCGAGCACGTCGCCGCGCGCGGCCAGGTCGAGGAGCCGCCGCTGCCCGGTGGCTTTGTGCCAGTCGTGGTCGGTGGGGGTCTTCCCGGCCGCCGCCATCTGCGCCACCTTCGCTTCGGCGTCGGCCCAGGCCTCTTCGGTGGTGTCGCGGACGAGCGTCGTGACGCGCAGGCCGAATTCGAGCGGCGCGTGCTCCCGGCCCAGCTCCTCGCTGAGTTTCTTGAGCCTGTCGATGCGCTCGGCGACGCCGTCGAGCGGCTCGCCCCAGAACAGCTGCACGTCCGCTTCGGTCGCCGCGACCCGTTCGGCCGCTTCGGAAGCGCCGCCGAAGTAGAGGCGCGGGTGGCGGCGCTCCCCGTCCGCGAACGGCTTCAGCTCGAGGCTCGCGTCCTGGACGCTGAAGTACTCGCCGTCGTACGTGACGTGGTCCTCGGTCCAGAGCCGCCTGGCGATCTGGATGAACTCCTTCGTCCGGGTGTACCGGTCCGCCTGCGCGCCTTCGGTGTCGCCGTAAGCGGCCTGGCCGTCCTGGCCCGACACGATGTTGACGAGGACGCGGCCCTGCGTCAGGTGGTCGAGGGTCGCGGCGGCCGACGCGAAGTTGGCCGGTCGCCAGTACCCGGGCCGGATCGCGATGAGCGGTTTGAACCGGGTGGTGCGCGCCGCGAGCGCGGTGGCGACGGTGAACGTGTCGGGCCTGCCCCAGCTCGTGCCGAGCAGCGCGCCGCCCCAGCCGTGGGCCTCCAGCGCCTCGGCCTGCGCGGTCAGGGTCTCCAGGCTGTTGTGCCCCTCGACGACGTCGTCGCCGCGGTGCCCGGGGCGGGCCTGGTTGGGGATGTACCAGAGGTGTTCGCTGCTCAAGGGGGTCTCCGCATCAATAGATCATATATATCCTATCGACATAGTATAGATTCTTGCGCCCATCGTCCACGACGGCTGACCTGCGCCTGTTAGCGCTCACGGAATTTCAACCAGTTCAGATTCAGATATTGACGTGTATCAACCGTGAGCGCTAACATTTCCTCGCATCCCGACCCCTACGTGATGAGCCAGGTGCCATGCCCGTAACCGCCCCCGCGCCCTCCCGGCGAACGCGCGCGACCGCCGAGGCCTACACGATGCTCGCGCCGAGCATCATCGGCTTCGCGGTCTTCCTCATCGCGCCCATCGTGATCGTCGCCGTCCTGAGCTTCTACGACTGGAACCTCCTCTCCGACCCCGAGTTCATCGGGCTCGCGAACTACCGCGAGCTGGCGGGGGACGAGCGGGCGCTCCAGTCGATCGGCAACACGTTCAACTACGTGCTCCTCAACATCCCCGCCCAGACCGTGCTGGCCCTGCTCCTCGCGCTGGCGCTCAACGCGAAGATCAAGGCCCGCAACACCTTCCGCGTGCTCTACGTGCTGCCGTGGATGGCGATGCCGGTGGCGCTCGGCGTCATCTGGCGCTGGGTCTTCGACCCGCAGTACGGGGCCCTGAACCGCTTCCTCGCCCTGTTCGGCGTCGACGGCGCGGCCTGGCTCACCGACTCGGCGTGGGCCATGCCTGTAATAGCTTCAGTCAACGTCTGGCAGTACACCGGCTACACGATGCTGTTCTTCCTCGCCGGGCTCCAGGCGATCCCGGCCCAGCTCTACGAAGCGGCCGACGTGGACGGCGCCTCGCCGCTCTACCGGTTCTTCAAGATCACGCTGCCGCTGCTGCGCCCGGCGATGCTGTTCGTGCTCATCACGAGCGTGATCGGCTCGTTCCAGGTCTTCGACACCATCCACGTGATGACGGCGGGCGGCCCGGCCGGGTCAACCGCGACGCTGAACTACCAGATCTACCTCGAGTCCTTCACCCAGCGGAACGCCGGGTACGCGTCGATGCTCGCGGTGGTCCTGTTCGCGGTCATCGCCCTCATCACCCTCGCGCAGGCCGCGTTCTTCCGCAAGCGCACCACCTACGACTTCAGTTAGGGCCAGGCGAATGAAGAAGATCCCGCTCTACCTCGTGCTCGTCGCCGGGGCGCTCGTCTCCGTCGGCCCCTACCTCCTTACGCTCAACGCCGCCTTCAAGTCCAAACAGGAGATCCTGACCTCCGAGCCGTGGGCGCTCCCGGCGAACCCGGTCTTCGCCAACTTCGGAGAGGTCTGGAGCCGCTACGACTTCGCCACGTTCGTACTGAACTCGGTCATCGTCGCCGTCGCGGTCACCCTCGGGCAGCTCGTGTTCTCCACACTCGCCGCGTACGCCTTCGCGCGCCTCGACTTCCCCGGCCGCGACCAGCTGTTCTGGGCCTACATCGCCACCCTGATGGTGCCGCAGATCGTGACCCTCGTGCCCACCTTCATCATCGTGCGCGAACTGGGCCTGGTCGACACGCACGTGGGCCTGATCCTGCCGTTCGTGTTCGGGTTCCTCATGCCCTACGGCGTGTTCCTGGTGCGCCAGTACTTCAAGACCATTCCCGAGTCGATCGAGCACGCCGCCCGCATCGACGGGGCCGGGACGTTCACGATCCTGTGGCGCGTCATGGTCCCCATGGCCAAGCCGATCCTCGGCACGCTCGCCATCATCAGCTTCGTCAACACCTGGAACAACCTCCTGTGGCCGCTCATCATCACCCACTCCGAGGCCACCCGCGTCATCACGCGCGGCATCGCGCAGATGCAGTCCCAGTTCAACCAGGAGTACCACCTCATCCTGGCCGCCTCGGCCATGGCGCTCCTCCCGCTGGTCGCCGTCTTCCTCGCCTTCCAGCGACACATCGTCCGCTCCATCGCCCTCAGCGGCATGAAGTGACATCCCGGCCTTCCAACCGACCTCTCAACGACGAAAGGCAAACGGCATGAACAAGAAGCGCCCCGCGGTCCTCGCCGCCCTCGCGCTCGCCCTCCCCGCCGGACTCGCCGCCTGCGGCGGCGACGACGGCGGCCCCGTGACCCTGCGCTACGCCTTCTGGGACGACAACCAGCGCCCGGCCCTCGAAGCGATGATCCAGGCCTTCAACGAGGACCACCCCGACATCGAAGTGGAGCTCGAGCAGAACCCCTGGGAGGACTACTGGGCCGGGCTCGACAGCCAGTTCGCGGCCGAGGAGGCCCCCGACGTGTTCTGGGACCACGTCTCCCGCTTCCCGACCTACGCCAGCAACGGCGTCCTCCTCCCCATCACCGACTACATCGAGGAAGACGGCGTCGACACCACCGTCTACCCCGCGAGCCTCTACGACTCCTGGCAGTTCGAGGGCGACCAGTACGGCCTCCCCAAGGACTGGGACTCCATCGGCCTCGTCTACCGCCTCGACGCCCTCGAAGCCGCCGGGATCGATCCGGCCACCGTGAACGACCTCGAATGGAACCCCGTCGACGGCGGCACCTACGTCGAGTTCCTCCAGAAGCTCACCGTGGACGCGAACGGCAACAACGCCCTCAGCCCCGACTTCGACCCCGAGAACGTCGTCCAGTACGGCACCGCGATGTCCTCCAACACCGGCCAGACCGACTGGTGGAACTACGCCGTCCAGAACGGCTGCTCCCTCCAGACCGAGCCCTGGGGCGACTACGCCATCGACGCCCCCGAATGCGTCGAGGCCATCCAGTTCACCGCCGACCTCTACAACAAGTGGCACGTCGCCGTCCCCGCCGAGTCCACCAACCAGCCCAACGGCGGCGTCCCCGGCGACTACGTCGTCCCCGGCCAGGCCGCCACCACCCTCGACGGCTCCTGGATGCTCAGCTTCTACCGCGACGGCCTCGAGCCGGGCACGTGGGCCGTGGCCGACAACCCGTCCGGGCCCGTCGGCTCCGGCACCGTCATCAACGGCCTCTCCAACGCCATCTACGCGGGCACCGAGCACCCCGACGAAGCCTGGGAACTCGTCAAGTTCCTCGGATCCGAAGAGGCCCAGAAGATCGCCACCGACATGGGCTCCGTCTGGCCCGGCGTCGCCTCCCTCAACCAGGGCTTCGCCGACTACTGGGCCGGGGAGGGCATCGACGTCACCGGCTTCCAGACCGCCGCCGAAGGCACCACCATCGGCTACCCGCTCTCGATGAACGACGCCGCCTTCGGCACCGCCGCCCTCGACGAGTTCAATCAGGTCTGGCTCGGGCAGAAGGACGCCCAGGCCGCGGCCGAGGCGGTCGTCGAACTCGCCAACGCCGGATAGCGCCGACCGAGAGGTGACCGACCGCATGAACGCCGAAACCAAGGCCGTGAGCATCTTCGACGTGGCCAAGCACGCCGGGGTGTCCCACCAGACCGTCTCGCGCGTCATCAACGACGCGCCGCAGGTCGCCGCGGCCACCCGCGCCAAGGTCAAGGCCGCGATCGCCGACCTGGGCTACCGGCCCAACCGGTCGGCCCGCGCCCTCGCCGGCGGCGCCATGCGGTCGGTCACCGTCCTCACCACCGACACCTCCCTCTACGGCACCGCCGAGACCCTGCGCGGCATCGAGGACGCCGCCAGGGCCGCCGGGTTCTCCGTGCTCGTCTCCGTCATGGACCCCGACCAGGCTTACAGCGAAGCCGACATCCTCGGCCGCCTCCCCAACGACGGCGCCCCCGCCATCGTCATCGCCCACGACGAGACGACCGCCAACGCCATGCGCGTCCTCCACGACAAGCAGCCGGGCACCACGGTCGCCACCGGGGGCGAGCACCTCGGCTCCGAGCACGCGGCCGACTGGCTCGTCGCCCTCGACGACCGCACCGTCGCCGCCCGCGCCACCCGCTACCTGCTCTCCATGGGCCACAACACGGTCCACTACCTCGCGATCCCGTCGCGCGCCAGCCGCCAGGACGGCTGGGCCGACGCGCTGGCCGCCGCCGGGATCGCAGCGCCCGAGGTCGTCGACTCCGGCTGGACCGTCGGCTCGGCCGCCGAGGCCGCGGCCGTCCTCGTCGCCGACCCCGCGGTGACCGCGATCCTCTGCGGCAACGACGACCTCGCCTACGGGGTGCTCCACGCCGCGCACCGCGCGGGCCGCTCCGTCCCCGGCGACCTCAGCGTCATCGGGTTCGACGACGCCCCGCTCGCCGCCTACCACGTCCCCCCGCTCACCACAGTGGACCTCGACTTCCGCGGCGTCGGCCGCGGCGCCTTCGAGCTCCTGCGACACCGCCTCGAAGGCGGCACCGATCCCCGACCCTCCTGGCGGTCCCCGGAACTCGTCGTGCGCGAGACCTCGGGACCACCGCGTCAATGACGACAACCGAAAGGGCTGCAATGCATCCACTCCTCCGCAGAGGCCTGGCGGCCACCGCCGCCACCGGTCTCCTCACCGGTCTCGCGGCCGCGCCCGCCCAAGGCCAGGACACGCCCGTCCTCGCCGTCGACTTCGGACAGCTCACCGGCGCGCCCACCTACGGCGCGGTTGGCTCCCTCTACGGCATCTCCGAGAACGGCGTCCCCGGCGACAACCTCCTCGACCCGCTCCACATGTCCTCCATGGCCCCCAAGCCCACCGGAGGCACCCAGCACCCCAACGGCGACGCGAACGACGTCCTGGCCGCCCTCGCCGAGCACGACGGCGGCGACGCCTTCGTCAACCTCCAGGACTGGTACCCCGACTGGCCGTACCAGAACGACGGGATCGACGCCTACCTCGCAGAGGTCGAGGAGATGGTGCCGGTCATGGAGGCCTCCGAGCACGCCGACCGCCTCGTCTACGTGCCCTTCAACGAGCCCAACTGGATCTGGTACAACCGCGGCGCCGACTACGCGGGCACCACCGCGCGCTTCTTCCACGACTGGGACCTCGCCTACGAGCGCCTCCGCGAGATCGCCCCCGACACCCCGATCGCCGGACCCAACGAGTCCCACTACGACGCCCGCTTCATGCGCGACTTCATGGAGCACACCGCCGCCGCCGGAACCGTGCCCGACGTCATCACCTGGCACGAGCTCTCCCCGGACTCCCTGCGCTACTACGCTTCCAACGAGGCGAACTACCGCGCGCTCGAAGCCGAACTCGGCATCGAACCGCGCCAGATCAACATCAACGAGTACGGCAACAACCGCGACTTCGGCATGCCCGGCCAGATGGTCCAGTGGGCCGCGATGTTCGAGGACACCGACGCGCTCGCCGACATGGCCTACTGGACCGCCGCGGGCGGCCTCTCCGGCAACGCCCCGCAGACCAACGTCCCCAACGGCGGCTGGTGGTTCCTCAAGACCTACTCGCAGATGACCGGCCAGACCGCGCTCGTCACGCCCCCGCAGGACAACACCGCCGACACCCTCCAGGGCATCGCCACCTACGACGAGGCCAAGGACCAGGCGCAGATCCTCCTCGGCGGCGGCGCCGGCGACACCACCGTCGACCTCACCGGCCTCGACCTCGGCGGGAAGGTCACCGCCACCGTCCACGAGATCGCCTGGACCGGCAACGAGGGCTCCTCGCCCGCCCCGCAGGCGATCGACCAGATCGCCCTGCGGCCCGACGCCGACGGCGCCGCGAGCATCGACCTCCGCGGCCTCGACCCCATGTCCGCCTACTGGATCACCCTCACCCCGGGCACCGGCAGGGCCGAACCGGTCGAGGTCCCCTGGAGCGGCACCTGGGAAGCCGAGCAGGCCGCGATCACCGCAGGCACCGTCTACGACGAGGGCAGCGCCGCCAAGCCGTTCTCCTTCCCGGCCTCCGGCGGCAAAAGCGTCGGCTCGCTGAACCGCGCCGACAGCCGCGTCCAGTTCACCGTGGACGTTCCTGAGTCCGGCACGTACGACCTCACCGTCACCTACGGCAACACCTACGGCCGCGACCTCGCCGCTGGCGCGTCCCCGACCGAGCAGTTCCTCACCGTCAACGGCGGCGACGCCGCCACCGTGACCTACCCGTCGACCATGCAGTGGGGCTCGCGCGGCCAGGTCACCCTCCAAGTCGACCTCGAAGCGGGCGAGAACGCGATCGCTCTCGCCAAGAGCGACCCCGGAGCCGGGACCGCCTACGGCGAAGCCGGGATCGACAAGATCGACCTCAAGCAGTCCGTAGTGGACACCCACACCTACCCGGCCGTGCTCGCCCGCACCGAAGGCGACCCCGAATACCAGTACGGCCGCCACGAAGGCCTCCGGCTCCGCGGCGACGACCAGGCCGTCTTCGACGTCTACGCCCCGGCCGACGGCTACTACGAGGTCGCCGTCGACGCCGAAGGCAAGGGCGAACTGACCGTCCTCGGCCCGCACGGCGAGGACATCGCCTTCGCACTCGAAGACGAGCAGACCCTCGCCCTCCACGAAGGCGTCAACCGCATCGCCCTCGACGCGAAACGCGGCACGCTCCAAGTCCACGACCTCACCGTCACCGGCGACGGCGGGGACGACGGCTTCACCCGGATCCAGGCCGCCGACGCCGCACTCTCCGGCACCGCCGCCCTCACCGACAACATCTGGGCCACAGACGGACAGGCGATCACCGGCGTCGGCGGCGGCGAAGGCAACACCGCCACCCTCCAAGTCTCCGCCGACGAGGCCGGGCCGCACCTGCTGCTCGTCCACTACGCCAACGACGAACGCAAGAGCGGCCACGCCTACAACACCGACATCATCTCCCGCTACGCCGAGTTCACCGTGAACGGCGAAGCCGTCGCCACCGTGCCCATGCGCGGCACCTGGAGCTGGAACGACTTCTGGTCCTACCCGCTCATCGTCGACCTCGAGGAAGGAACCAACACCATCGAGATCGGCAACCCCGGCCTGTTCACCGGCATCGGCGACCGCGAAGGCCGCACCGCCGACTTCGACCACTTCGAACTCGCGCCGCTCCAGCAGTAGGAGCAGCACGTCACCAGAGCCCGCCCCGACCCCTTGGGGCGGGCTCTCACCGCGAAACCCACCCGAAAGGAAACCCATGCCAGCGCAAGACACCCGCCTCTGGTCCATCGACACGCCGAACACGAGCTATGTCGTGGCCGTGGACGAACAGGACCGCCTCCGCGGCCTCCACTGGGGACCGAGGCTGAGCCCCGACCAGGCGCTGGCCCTCCTCGACCTCCCCGAATCCCCGTTCCGTCCCGTCGTCGGACGCGAACCCCGCTTCGACCTCGGCGTCTTCTCCGCGTTCCAGTACGGCCACAACGGCCTCCAGGTCCGCTTCGCCGACGGCACCCGCGACCTCGAACTCGCCTTCACCGAGGCCATCGAAGGCGACGGCGAGCTGGCCTTCGTCTTCGCCGACCGGCACTACCCGCTCGAGGTCCGCGCCCGGTACCGCACCCGCCCCGGCTCCGACGTCATCGAGCGTTCGCTCACCTTGCGCAACACCGGCGCCGAACCGATCGAGGTCGTCCGCGCCGACTCGGCGACCTGGGTCATCCCCGGCCTCGACGCACCCCGGCTGAGCCAGCTCCACGGCGAATGGGGCGCCGAAACGCAGCTCACCCGCACCACGATCCCATACGGCGAGACGGTGATCGGCTCCCGGCGGGGGATCACCAGCCACCAGGCGAACCCGTGGGTCGCGATCGACGACGGCGAGGCCACCGAGACCTCCGGGCGGGTCTGGTCGACCGCGCTCGCCTGGAGCGGCACGTGGCGCATCACCGTCGAGAAGGGACCCACGGGCAGCGTCGTCGTCTCGGCGGGCTTCGGCCACGACCCGATCTCCATCCGCCTGGGCGGCGGCGAGACCCTGGAGACCCCGGTCGCGGCCGGGGTCCACACCGCCGACGGCTTCGCAGCGGCCGCGTCCGCCTGGCACGAGTACGCGCTCAAGCACGTCCTGCCCCACCCGGACGAGGTCCGCCCGATCCTCTACAACTCCTGGGAGGCCACGGAGTTCGACTTCACGGCCGAGGACCAGATGCGCCTGGCCGAGCGGGCCGCCGCGATGGGCTGCGAGCTGTTCGTCATGGACGACGGCTGGTTCGGCGCCCGCGTCAACGACCGCGCCGGGCTCGGCGACTGGACCCCGAACCCCGACCGGTTCCCGGACGGCCTGGGCCCCTTGATCAAGCACGTCCACGACCAGGGCATGCGGTTCGGGATCTGGGTCGAGCCGGAGATGGTCAACCCCGACTCCGACCTGTACCGCGCCCACCCCGACTGGGTCTACCACCAGCCGCACCGCAAGCGCAGTGAGGTGCGCCAGCAGCTCCTGCTCAACCTGGCCCGCCCCGACGTGGCCGAATACATCCACGCCCGCCTCGACGAGCTCTTGACCGAGAACGACATCGACTTCGTCAAGTGGGACATGAACCGGCCCTTCAGCGAGGCCGGCTGGCCGGGCGAAGACGACCCCGACCGGCTGTGGTTCGACCACACCCGCAACCTGTACGCGATCCTCGACCGGCTCCGCGCCGACCACCCCGCACTCCGGATCGAGTCCTGCTCCTCGGGCGGCGGCCGCGTCGACTTCGGGATCCTCCGCCGCACCGACCAGGTGTGGACCTCGGACAACACCGACGCCCTCGACCGCATCGCGATCCAGGACGGCTTCGCGCAGGTCTACCCCGCGCGGGTCATGGGCGCGTGGGTCACCGACTCGCCGAACCCCTTGACCCGCAGAGAGGTCCCGCTCGACTTCCGCTTCCACGTCGCGATGGCCGGGGTCCTCGCAGTCGGCGGCGACCTGCGGATCTGGAGCGACGCGGACCAGACGCGCGGCGCCGGGCTCGTCGCCGACTACAAGCGGATCCGCCCCACCGTGCAGCTCGGCCGCCGCCGCCCGCTGCGCGCCGGGAACGTCACGGGCGTCCAGTACGACCGCGGCGACCGCACGGTCGTCCTGGCCTGGCGCGCGGCCCGCTCCTTCGCGTACCCCGACCCGCTGCTGAAGCTCGCCGGGCTCGACCCCGACGCCCGCTACCGCGACGAGCGCACCGGCCGCGTCCACCACGGCGCGATCCTCGCCGCCCACGGCCTCGAACTCGGCCTGGACCCGGCCGACTACGCCTCGACGATGATCGAACTGCGCCGACTCCCGTGACCGGCGCCGGTGGCGGCGATTCCGCTTGCCGCCACCGGCCCGCTCCCGCAGAATGTCCCGATGCGCATCCGACCGGCCACCCACGCCGACCTCCCGCTCTTCCAGGACATCGAACGCGCCGCGGGGGAGTGCTTCCGCGACCTCGGCATGGCCGAGATCGCCGACGACGAGCCGCTGGGCTTCGCGGAGCTCGCCGTGTTCGTCCGGGCCGACCTCGCCTGGGTCGCAGTCGAAGACGAGCACCCCGTCGCCTATCTCATCGCCCTGCCGGTGGACGGCGCCCTCCACATCGAACAGGTCTCGGTCCACCCGGAGCAGGCCCGCCGCGGCATCGGCCGCGCCCTGATCGACCACGCCGCCGCCCGCGCCGCCACAGACGGCCTGGACTCGCTCACGCTCACCACGTTCACCGACGTCCCCTGGAACGCGCCCTACTACGCTCGCTGCGGCTTCGCGCCGATCGCCCCGGACGACCTGACCCCGGGGCTCCGCAAGATCCGCGAACACGAGACCGCCCTCGGCCTCGACCGCTGGCCGCGCCTCTGCATGCGCCGCCCCCTCGACTAATCCCTCCCTGGTCCCTGACGGCCCGCTCCGTCCGTTGATGCGCGAGTGCTCATATGCGCATCCCGTTGGTATTCAAGGTCACCGGAATCGAAGGCGCAATAGGACTTCATGTTGACAATGGTTTCCGTTACCATGATCAACAGACCCCGCCTCACGAATCCGAAGGACCCCCCCGATGACCCTGACCTCAGCGCTGCCGCGGGCCGGTGCCCTCGCCGCCGCGCTCCTCCTCGCCGCGCTGGCGGCGCCGGCCTCGGCGCAGCCCGCCGGTGACCGCACCGTCCTCTCGGTGGGGCACACCGACGCCATGCAGGTCTACCTGGACGGCGACCGGCTCGCGCTGCAGGTGAAGGACGACACCGGCGACGAGCCGGTCTACCGCCACCCCGACGACGTGCTGTTCCAGGTGCTGCCGCAGGCCGAGACCGCCATTCCCGAGGGCGGCGTCCTGGACTTCCTCGGCGAGCCCGGCGACCCGATCTGGGTCCTGCCGTTCACGCAGGACCACAGCCTGCTGTGGCCGGGCTGGAGCACCGAACCGCTCAACAGCGGCCAGTTGCGCGACAACCGGATCCAGTTGACGCTCGCCGCAGTCGAAGGCCCCGGCGACCTGGCGCTGTGGGCCCCGGGCAACCTCGGCGGCACCACCGTCCACTTCAACACCCGCGACGGCCTGCCGGACGCGATCAATGTCAGCGTCAACTCACACGTGCACGCCGCCTGGGCCTTCACCGCCCCTGGCGAGTACACGCTCACCTGGAAGGCCAGCGGGACCCTCGCGGACGGGACCGTGGTCGACTCGCCGGAGTACGCCTACGAGTGGGTGGTCGGCGAGCTCCCGGACGAGGAGCCCGACCCGGACCCCGACCCCGATCCCGACCCGGGCGCGCCCGGCCTCGACGACCGGCTCGTCCTCGACCGCGGGCACATGGACGTCTTCAACGGCGACGTCACCGATGACGGCGAACTGGTCATGAACGTCAAGGACAGCAGCGAGGTCCACGCCGACGACGTGGTCTACCGCGATCCGGACGACGTGGCGTTCCACGCCCCGCCCTCGACCCGGCTCACGCTGACAGAGGACATGGTGTCGCAGCCGGGCGGGGAGGCGCTCGGCGACGCCGGCGACGCCGTCTGGCTCCTGCCCGACACCGAGCAGGCCGGGAAGCTCTTCGCGGGCTGGAACACCGAGGACATCGCCGCCAGTGAACTCGCGGACGACACGATCACCTTGAACTTCACCGGCATGGAAGGCCCCGGCGACTTCAAGCTGTACCAGCTCGACGACTTCGGGGCGGTGAACATGCTGGTCGACTCGAGCGACGGGGCCCCGGACGGCATCACCGCGCGCTCAGGCACCCACGCCCACGCGAACTGGATCTTCACCGCGCCCGGCGTCTACACCCTGACGTGGCAGTACGCGACCGTCCTCGCCGACGGCACCGCCGTGACCTCGGACCCCGAGGAGTACGTCTTCGTCGTCGGCGAATGGCCCTCCGAGGACCCGGACGACCCCGACGACCCGGGCAACCCCGACCTCGAGCACACCCAGACCATCACCGCCACCGTGGACACGGACGCGGGCGGGCTCGTCATCAGCGTCGACCCGGACGACCGCGACGTGGTCCTCCCCGCCATGGCGCTCAACAGCACCGCCACCCGCTGGACCACCGAAGGCGAACTGCGCCCCGTCACCGTCACCGACACCCGCTCGGCCGACCCCGGCTGGAACGCCGCCGCCCAGGTCTCCGAGTTCTCCAGCGACGCAGGCGGATTCAGCAGCTCGCACCTGGGCTGGATCCCCGGCGTCGTCTCCTCCGGCGACAGCCAGCGGGTCGCGCCCGGCGCCGCCGTCCAAGGCGAACTCGACGGCGGCCCCGGCCTGTCCACCTCGCAGATCCTCGCCGCCGCCGCGGCCGGAGCGGGCAAGGGCACCTGCGTGCTCGGCGCCGACCTCCACCTGGACCTGCCCACCGACGTCGAGTCCGGGACCTACACCGCGCTCGTCACCTTCACCGCCATCTAAATAACCAGAAAGGCAGTTCCCTTGCGCACCATCGCGAAGTACTCCGCCGTCGCCGCGGCCGCCGTCGCGGTCCTGGCCGCGACCGCCGCCCCGGCCACCGCCCAGACCACGCAGAGCATCACGGTCCTCGACCGCGGCCACGTCGACGTGTTCGGCCTCGCCTACGAGAACGGCGTGCTCGACCTCCACGTCCACGCCGAGGAGACCGCCTCCGAGTACGCCCCGAACGAAGTGCTCCTCAAGGCCAACAACGAAGCCAAGACCACCGTCCCCGCCGGATACGGCTTCCTCGGCGCGGCCGGCTCCAACGTCTGGATCCTCCCCGACACCGAGGTCGAGGGCCTCCTCTTCGCCGGTTACGGCGCCGAGGAGATCATCCCCGGCGACTTCGTCGACGACAGCCTCCAGATCACCGTCCACGACGCCGAAGGCCGCGGCGACGTCGCGCTCTACACCGTGGACGACTTCGGCGCCGCGAACGTCCTCTTCGACTCCAACGACGGCGCGGGGACCTGGGAGGCCACGGCGGGCAGCCACGGCCACATGAACTGGGGCTTCTCCAAGTCCGGCCTCTACAAGCTCACCGTCGAGGCCGAAGGCGTCGACGCCGCCACCGGCCAGGCCGTCTCCACCGGCGAAGTCGACTACTGGTTCTGGGTCGAGGCCTAGCCACTGAAGCCACCCCGATGAGGCCGGCGGGGCCGGCCGGCCCACTCCCCGGACCGCCCCGCCCGCCTCACCCCCCATACCCGAGAAAGGAACCCCATGCGAACCCTCGCGAAATCCTCCATCGCCGCCGGTGCGATCGGCGCCGCCGCCGCACTGCTGTTCTCCGGCACCGCGCAGGCGCTGACCACGGTCGGCTCCGGCCACGTCGACGTCCTGGCGCTCGCCTACGACGACGCCGCAAACAAGCTCGACCTCAACGTGGAGCTGGCGAACGGCACGACCGCCGAACCCGCCGACGTCCTCTTCGACGTCACCAGCGCCCACCAGGCCACCACGACCAGCGCCACCGCCTGCCGCACCGACCTCGGCACCAACTGGGTCCTGCCGAGGCTCGACACCGCCGGGAAGCTCTGGGCCGGCTGGAACACCGACGGCCTCAACCTGGCAGACTTCGGCGGCTCGGTCACCGCCGACCTCCTCTCCTACACCGCCCCGACCGGCGGCCAGGTGGCGGTCTACGACGCCAGCACCGGCACCACCCGCCTCCACACCGACCCCGCCTGCGACGACGGCACGATCGCCGTCTCCGAGACCCACCACCACCCGACCTGGGTCTTCACCCAGCCCGGCACCTACACGCTCACCTTCCAGCTCACCGACACCCACATCACCGACGGCGCCGTGACCTCCGACCCGGTCACCTACACCTTCGACGTCGGCTAGCGACCTGGTTCCCTCCCACAGGAAAGCGGGGCGGTCCACTCCAGCGGGACCGCCCCGCACCTCCACTCTGTCACCCTGATCCGAAAGCGCCCCAGTGAAACCCATCCCCGTGCCGAACCTCAAGACCCTGAGCGCGGCCGCCGCCCTGGCCGCGTCGCTGACGGCCGCCGCCCTCCTCGCGGTCGACTCGGCCGCCGCCCAAGAGACGGCCGAGGACGAGCCCGCCGCCGTCACCTGGGGCGTCAACCCATCCAGCCAGGACGGACCGGACGGCCGGGCCGCGTTCGACTACGAGCTCGACCCCGGCGAGACCCTGATCGACTTCGTCGGCGTCTCCAACTTCGGCACCGAGCCAGTCACCGTCGACCTGTACGCCTCCGACGCCTACACGACCGAGACCGGCACCTTCGACCTCCTGCCGTCCAGTGAGGACCCGATCGACGTCGGCTCGTGGATCGGCTTCAACGAGCCGCGACTCGGCATCGACCCGCAGACCCGCCTCGACGTCCCGTTCGCGCTCACCGTCCCCGCCGACGCGACCCCCGGCGACCACGTCGGCGGCATCGTCGCGGCCGTCACCGAGACCGCGACCGACGCGGACGGCAACGAGATCCAGGTCGAGCGGCGCGTCGGCGTCCGCATCCACCTGCGCGTGACCGGCGAACTCGACCCGAACCTAGTCCCCGAGAGCGACGACGAGGCCTTCCACTACACGTGGAACCCGATCGAACCCGGCGACCTGAGCTTCGCGTACGCCGTCGCGAACACCGGCAACGTCCGTCTCCAGGGGACGCTCGTCGCCCGCGTCTCCGGACCCTGGGGCCTCCTCGAGCGCGAGTTCACCGTCGCCGAACTCCCGCAGATCCTCCCCGGCGACCGGTACGAGGGCACCGCCCGCCTCGACGGGGTCTGGCCGCTCCTCTACGAGCACCTCGACCTCACCGTGCGACCCGAAGCGGTGAACGAGGCCGACGCCGAAGCGCCGCTGCCGTCCCGCTCCGACGAGACCGGCCTGTGGGCCCCGCCCTGGACCCAGGCCGCCGTCGCAACCCTGCTCGCCCTCGCAGCCTGGATCTGGGTCAAGACCCGCAAACGCAAGCGGCGCAACACGGTCCAGCCCGAACCCGAGCCCGCCGACGACAAGGAAAAGGAGCCCGCCGAAGCATGAGGACCATCCTGACCGCCGCGACCGCGGCCGCCGCGCTGCTGCTCACCGCCTGCTCCGGCGCGGGAGGCGACAGCGACGGCGTCGACGTCGTCGTCACCACCGAACTCATCAAGGACTGGACCGAAGTCGTCGGCGGCGACCGCGTCGACGTCGAGACGATCGTCCCGCCCGGCGGCGACCCGCACTCCTACGAGCCCAGCCCGAACGACGCCGCGAAGGTCGCCCGCGCCGAACTCGCCTTCACCAACCACCTCCTCCTCGAAGACCACCCGCTCATCAAGCTCTTCGACGCGAACGTCCCCGAAGGCGTCCCCAACCTTTCCCTCGCCGAGAACGCCGAACCCTACGGCGCCAAGCTCATGCCCCTCGTCGAGAACATCACCCTCGACACCGTCTGGCTCGGCTTCGGCGTGCGCGGCGAGACCGAGACCCGCTCCGCCGAGATCGGCGTGCGTCTCACCGAGTTCACCGGACCCGGCCAGGCCGCCATGTTCCTCACCGACGCCTTCGGGCAGCCCGAGATCTACTGGAACACCGCGGACGGCCTCGCCGAGGACGACGTCATCACCCTGCCGCCCAACGCGCACACGCACGTCAACTGGACCTTCACCGAACCGGGCGTCTACACCCTGACCGCCGCCGCCACCCTCACCGACAACGGCGTGTCCACCGAGGCCGGCACCGCCGTCTTCACCTACGCGGTCGGCGTCAACCCCCGCGAAGTCCAGCCCGGCGCCACGGTCCTCGACAGCGGCCACGTCGACCTCACCGTCGACCTCGACGCCAAGGACTTCATCGCCCGCGACGACGACCGGGGCGAACTCGCCACCGACGCCGTCGTGATCGACGTGCCCACCAAGGCGATCGAGGAGATCCCCGAAGGCGACCAGTTCGCGTTCCTCGGCGCCGCGGGGGAGGAGGTCTACCAGCTCCCGCAAGCCGTCCTCGGCAAGCACGTCCACGGCGAGATCGACCCCCACCTGTGGCAGGACGTCGCCAACGCCAAGGCCTACGTCCAGGTCATCGCCGACGCCCTCATCGAACGCGACCCCGACGGCCGCGACACGTACGAGGCCAACCGCGACGCCTACCTCGCCCAACTCGACGCCCTCGACACCGAAGTGGCCCAAGCGATCGCGACCATCCCCGAAGCCGACCGCCAGCTCATCACCACCCACGACGCCTTCGGCTACCTCGCCGAGGCCTACGGCATGCAGATCGCCGGGTTCGTCGTCCCCAACCCCGCCGCCGAATCCAGCGCCAAACAGGTCGAGGCCCTCACCGAGACCATCGCCGACCTGCAGGTCCAGGCCGTCTTCGTCGAACCCAACCTGCACGCCCGCGCCTCCGTGCTGCGCCAAGTGGCCGAGGACCAGGGCGTCCAGGTCTGCACCCTGCACGGCGACGCCCTGCCCCAAGACGCACCCACCTATATCGACATGATGCGGCAGAACGCCTCCGAGCTGAGCCGCTGCCTGGGAGGAGACCAATGAGACGACACCACCGGATCGGAGCCCTGACGGGGGCCGCCGCGCTGGCCGCGGGCCTGTGGGCCGCGCCCGCGGGCGCGCAGCCGGCCGAAGGGCTCGCTGAGTTCGCGTCCGAGGGCTCGCGCCTGGAGATCAACGCGCCCGCCGAACTGGAGACCGTGCCGTCGCTCGTCCCCGAACGCGAGGACTTCGCGTTCCTCGGCGACGCGGGCGACCTGGTGTGGGTCGCCGGGACCGTGGACGGCCAGACCTTCCCGATGCTCGACGCGAGCGAAGCCGACGCCGATGTCGCAGTGTCCCTGAAGAAGACCGAGGGCCCCGGCGAAGCCTGGCTCTACACCTTCGAGGGCACCGGCACGGCCGCGCCGCTCGCCACGACCGCCGACGCCGCCGCGTTCACGCTCAAGGCCGGGACCGCGACCCCCGTGGTCCTCGCCGTGGACGCCCCGGGGGAGTACACGCTCGAACTCGTCGCCAGCGAGGACGCCGGAGGCTCGGTCGCGCCGACCGGCCACGGCCAGGCCGCCACCGCCGCGCGCGCCAGCTACAGCGTCACCGCCGAGGACGCCACTGCTGAAGAGGCCCAGTCGATCGCGGCGGGCGGGAACAGCGGCGGCGCGCAGGCCGACACCGCCTGCACCGTCATCGGTGACGGCCACATCGACATCGGCCCGCGCTTCGTCGACGGGACCTGGACCGCGCAGCTGCGCGACGACACCGCCTCAGAGTCAGTGTGGCGCGACCTCGAGGACGTCGTGCTCCAGGTCCCCGACGCGGCGTTGTTCCCGATCCCCGAGGGCGACTTCGGGTTCCTCGGCGAGACCGGCCAGGAGATCTACATGCTGCCGCAGGTCCAGGCCTCCGGCATCGTCTGGCCCGGCTGGAACACCCAGGACAAGACCGTGATCGACGGCGTCCCCGGCGCGGTCGACTGGAATCTCACCGAAGTGGACGGTCCCGGCGAGTTCACGATCTTCCTCACCGGCACGTTCGGCGGCGCCGAAGTCCTCTTCGACTCCTCCGAGGCGCTGCCGCAGAAGGTCTCGATCCCGCGCAACACCCACGCGCACGGCAACTGGACCTTCTCCGAACCGGGCGTCTACCGCCTCACGGTCGAGTTCACGGCCACCACGGGCGACGGCGACAAGGTGACCGACACCAAGGACATCCAGCTGGCGGTGGGCTCCGCGGCCGACCCGAACGAGGCCTGCGAGGGCGGCGGCTCCGGCGACAGCGGGTCCGACTCGGACGACGACGACAAGGGCGGCTTCCTGCCGACCACCGGCACCGGCTGGCTCCTGTGGGGGCTGGGCGCGGCGGCCGTCGCGGTCGTGGTCGGCGTGATCATCATGGTCGCGACCCGCAAGCGCCGCAGCACCGCCGAGGCCGCCGCCGGAGACGCCGATGCGAGCTGACCTCGACAACGCGGGCCTGGACGTCACCGGGCTCGCGGTCACGCTGGGCGGCAACCAGGTCCTGCACGATGTGGACCTGGCCGTCGCCCCCGGCGAGACCGTCGGCCTGATCGGCCCCAACGGGGCGGGCAAGACCACGCTCCTGCGCACCGTCCTCGGCCTGCTCACTCCCGACGCCGGGGCCGTCCGCATCGCCGGACGCGCCCCGCGCGCGGCGCGCGGCGACTTCGGCTACGTGCCGCAGAAGCACGAGTTCGCGTGGGACTTCCCGATCACCGTGGGCGCGGCGGTCCTCAACGCCCGCACCGCCACCCGGTGGACGAGCCCCCGCAGGGCCGACCGCGAGGCCGCCGCGCGGGCGGTCGAGCGCGTCGGCCTCGCCGACCTCGCCTCGCGTCCGATCGGGGCGCTCTCGGGCGGCCAGCGCCAGCGCGTCCTCGTCGCCCGCGCGCTCGCCCGCGAACCCGGGCTGCTGCTCCTCGACGAGCCGTTCACGGGCGTCGACGTCCCGACCCAGGAACTCCTGGTCGGGCTCCTGTCCCAGCTTGCCGAGGAAGGCACCGCGATCCTGATGACCACCCACGACCTGGCGCAGGCCCGCGCGGTGTGCACGCGCCTGTGCCTGCTCAACCGCACCGTGGTCGCGGACGGCCCGCCGTCCGAACTGGAGGACCCGTCGCTCTGGCTGCGGGCCTTCGGGGTCGCCGAGTCGGCGCTGCTGCTCACCGGCACCGCGCGGGAGGCGACATGATCGAGTGGCTGGCCGAGCCCTGGCAGCTCCCGTTCATGCAGCGGGCCTTCCTGGTCGCGCTGATCGCGGCGGTTGTCTGCGTCGTCGTCGGCACCTTCGTGGTCCTGCGCGGCATGGCGTTCATCGGCGACGCCGTCGCCCACGCGGTGTTCCCCGGCGTGGCGGTCGGGTTCGTGCTGCACGCGAACCTGTCGCTGACCGGTGCGGCCGCCGGGATCGTGACGGCCGTGGCGATCGCGCTGATCAGCCAGTCCCGGAGGCTGAACGAGGACACGGTGATCGGCGTCTTCTGGGCTGGCTCGTTCGGCCTGGGGATCGTGATCGTCTCGACCCAGGACGCCTACACCGGCGACCTCACCTCATTCCTCTTCGGACAGATCCTCGCGCTCGGCGACGGGGACGTGATCGCCGTGGCGGTCGTCGGCGCGGTCCTGGTGGCGCTCACGTTCGTGCTGCGCCGCCAGCTCATCGCCGTGAGCCTCGACCGTGAGACCGCGAAGGCCACCGGCATCCCGGTGCTGGCCTTGGACATCGTCCTGTACGCGATGGTGACGGCCGCGATCGTCGTCGCCCTCCAGGCGGTCGGCAACGTCCTCGTCCTGGCGCTCCTCGTGACCCCGGCAGCCACGGCCCGCATGGCGACCGAGCGCCTGGCCACGATGACCATCGCCGCGTCCGTCGTCGCGGCGTTCGGATCGGTTGCGGGCCTGTACGTCTCGTACCACTACGACCTGGCGGCCGGAGGCATGATCGTCCTCGTCCTCACCGGGCTCTTCCTCCTCGCCTGGCTCGCCGCCCCGAAGCACGGCCTCCTCTGGAAGCGCCGGGCCTCGGCATAGCGGGGCGGCCGGTCGCGACCGGCCGCCCCGCGCTCACCGACCTGACCTGCGGCCCCACACCGAGACCAGCGGGTAGGAGTTGACGGTGAAGCCGGGATGCTCCAGGAGCGCCCAGAACCGGGTCAGCTGCTCCTCGCTGACGCCGTCGCGCAGGAGTTCGGGCGCGAGCTGCTCGGTGTTGTAGCGGTACAGGCCGATGCCGGTCCCGCCGCCGTCCCAGGCCTCGGCGAACGTGCGCGAACCCATCTCGACCAGTCCCGTCTCGGCCATCGCCGCGAAGACCTTGCGGCCCCACCGGTGGTCGGCGCCGAACGATTCGAGGCGGCGCACGAACGCGTCGTTGACTGTCGTGAACAGCGCCTCCGCCTCCGGATAGGGGGAGCGGAGCACGGGGGTCCACGAGCAGTCGAACTCTTCGAGCAGCAGGTGCCCGCCGGGCTTGAGCGCGGCGACGATCCTGGCCAGCGCCTCCCGGCGATCCTGCAGGTGGATGAGGACGAGCCTGGCGTGCACCAGGTCGAATGCGCTGTCCGGCAAGGCGTCCGTCGTGACGTCGTGCTGTGCAGGGGTGAGGTTCGGGCGTGCGGACTCGGCCGCCAGTCGGGGTTTGACGTCGGTCGCCAGGACCGACCCCGTGGGGCCGACCCGGTCGGCCATCCATGCGGCGACCGACCCGCCGCCGGCGCCGATCTCCAGGCACCGCCAGCCCGCGCCGATCCCGAGCCGCTCCAGGCAGTCGCGGGTGTGGGGGTCGTAGCGGTCCTCGAGGACGTTGAACCGCCCGGGCGTCTGTGCGGCGTCGTTGTCGAGTGCGTACTGGTTCACGGGTCCTCCGGTGCGAAGGCGGGCTTGCGGAGTCAGGGCCGGTCGAGGTCGGCCGCGCAGGGCACGGCCTCGGGTCCGAGTGCGGACGTCAATGTATTACAGCGTCCACACTGAACGGTGGATGCGGACGGGCTCGGTGCATCTTCCCTGGCCGGTCCGGGCCGGGGCCGTCAGCGCGCGGGGCCCGGCGCGTCCGTGACGTGGGCGGCGTGCGAGAGGGCCTGCTCGACGAGCGGTCTGATGTGGTGGTCGGACACCGAGTAGTAGACGAAGGTGCCTTCACGGCGGGTCGTGACGAGCCCGGCGAGGCGGAGTTTCGCGAGGTGCTGGCTGACGGCGGTGGGGCGCGCGCCGGTGAGGTCGGCGAGGCACGCGACGTTCTCCTCGCCTTGCAGGAGCGCCCACATGAGCTTGAGGCGGGTCGGGTCGGCGAGCATCCGCAGCGCCTCGGCGGCGACGCGGGCCTGCTCGTCGCCCGGCATCGTGAAGTCCTCGATCCCCTCGTGCATGGGCTCAGCTTACCCCGTCTTGCTATCTGCGTATCTGCGAATATAAGATGATGCGCATGTTCAGGAGTATGTTCCGGCTGGCCGACGTCCGCTGGGCCGCCGCCGCCCTCGCCCTCTTCGCCGCCGGCGGCACCGCCCAGCTCGCCGGCGCCCCGACCTGGGTCTGGCTGCCCGCCTACCTCGCCTGCTACGCGGCCGGAGGCTGGGGCCCGGCATGGGAGGGCCTGACCGCGCTCCTGAAGCCGCGCTTCGAAGTCGACCTCCTCATGGTCATCGCGGCCGTCGCCGCCGCGGCGATCGGCCAGTGGTTCGACGGCGCACTCCTCATCGTCATCTTCGCGACCTCCGGAGCCCTCGAGGCGGTCCTCACCGAACGCACCGCCGACTCCGTCCGCTCGCTCCTCGAACACGCCCCCGACCGGGCCGTCCGCCTGCGCGACGGCCGCGAGGAAGACGTGGACGCGGCCGACCTCGCGGTCGGCGACCTCGTCCTGATCCGGCCGGGCGACCGCGTCCCCGCCGACGCCGCGGTCGTCTCCGGCGAATCGGAGGTCGACGAGTCCGCCCTCACCGGCGAGGCCCTGCCCGGCCGCAAAGCCGTCGGCTCGCAGGTCTTGGCCGGGACCGTCAACGGCACCGGCGCGCTCGAAGTGCGCGTCGACCGCGCCAGTGCCGACACCGTGCTCGCCCGCATCGCTCGCCAGGTCGAGGAGGCCTCCGAGGCGAAGTCCAAGACCCAGTTGACGATCGAGAAGGTCGAGCAGCCCTACTCGCTGGCCGTGGTCGCCGCGACCCTCGCGCTCATCGGCCTCCCCCTCGCCTTCGGGGCCGCCTTCGAGCCCACCCTGCTGCGCGCCATGACGTTCATGATCGTCGCCAGCCCCTGCGCGATCGTCCTGGCGACCATGCCACCGCTCCTCGCCGCCGTGGCGCTCGCGGGCAGGCAGGGCGTGCTCGTCAAGAGCGCCTTGATGATGGAGCGTCTCGCCGAAGTCGACCGCGCCGCGTTCGACAAGACCGGGACCCTGACGACCGGGCGGCCCGAGGTCGAGCGGATCACCGCCTTCGACGGCGACCCGGCCCGGATCCGCCGCCTCGCCGCCGCCGCCGAAGCCCGCTCCGAGCACCCCGTCGGCCGCGTCCTCGCCGGACTCGCACCCCACGCCGACGCGAGCGAGTTCCAGGCGATGCCCGGCCGCGGCGTGCGCGCCGTCGTCGACGGCACGGAGGTCCTGGTCGGACATCCGGTCCTGCTCGACGACGCCGAGGACGACCCGAAGGCACGCGAGACCGTGGGCGAGTTCGCGGCCGAAGGCCTCACGGTGGCCGTGGTGATCGCCGACAAGCGGCCCATCGGCGTCATCGGCCTCACCGACGCCGTCAGACCCGATGCCGCCCAAGCGGTCGACGCCCTGCAATCCCGCCTCGGCACCGACCCGAGGCTCCTCACCGGCGACCACCCGGCCGCCGCACGCCGGGTCGCCGAGGCCGTCGGCATCCGCGACGCCGAGGCCGCGCTCCTGCCGGGCGACAAGGCCGAGCGGCTCGCCGGGACCCGCACCCTCTACATCGGCGACGGCGTCAACGACGCGCCCGCGCTGGCCTCCTCGCACGTCGGCGCCGCGATGGGCGGCACCGCCTCGGACCTGGCGCTCGAATCGGCGGACGTGGTGCTGGTCGGCCAGCGGCTCACCGCGCTCCCGGCAGCGGTCGACCTGGCGCGCAAGGCGAGACGCGTCGCGCGGGCGAACCTGGTCTTCGCCGCGGCGGTGATCGCGGTCCTCGCGACCTGGGACCTCGTCGGCGAGCTGCCGCTGGTGCTCGGCGTGGCCGGACACGAGCTCTCCACGGTGATCGTGGGCCTCAACGGCCTGCGCCTGCTCAGCCGCCGCCACTGGAACGAACGGGTGCGGTAGCGGCCTGCCGCGTCCGGCTACCCTCTGCGGGTGAACAGCCTCGCCAGCGCCAGCACCGACCGGGTGCCCGTCATCGTCCTGTCCGGCCACCTCGGCGCGGGAAAGACGACGCTGCTGAACCACCTGCTCAGCCGCCCGGGCGCGCGGGTCGGCGTGGTGGTCAACGACTTCGGCGCGGTGAACGTCGACGCCGCGCTCGTGACCGGGCAGATCGACGAACCGGTCTCGATCGCGGGCGGCTGCCTGTGCTGCCTGGACGACGTCAGCGGTCTCGACGACGCCTTGGAGAAGCTGACCGACCCGCGCCGCCGCCTCGACGCCGTCATCGTCGAGGCCAGCGGCATCGCCGAACCCGGGGCACTGGCCTGGATGATCCGGGCCAGCAAGGTGGAGCGGGTGCGGCCGGGCGGCGTGGTCGACGTCGTGGACGCCGTCGAGCATTTCAACACAGTGGACCTCGACAGCCTGCCGACGGCGCGGTTCGCGGTCGCGACCTTGGCGGTGGTCAACAAGATCGACCGCCTCCCGGCCGACCGGGCGGAGTCCGCCGTCGCCGCGATCGAGGAGCGCATCCGGAAGGTCAACCCGGGCATCCACATCGTGCGCACCTCGCGCGGGCGGGTCGACCCGGAACTGGTGTACGACGTCGCGTCTGCCGAAGACCCGCCGGACGAGCTTCCCCTTGCGGCCCTTGCCAGGCAGGCGCACCACCACGAGGCCCACCGGCACGCCGCGGCGGTGACCGTCGAGACCGGCACCCCTGCGGACCCGGGCCGCCTGGTCGACCTGTGCGAGCACCCGCCGCCGGGCGCCTACCGCATGAAAGGCACGGTCACCGTCGACACCGGCCGCCGCCTCCAGCGCTTCACGGTGAACGTCGTCGGCGACCAGGTCCACATCGCCGACAGCGCCGGGCGCGCCCCAGGCAGCGCACTCGTCGCGATCGGGACCCGGCTCGACCCGGACGCGGTGCGGCCGCGGATCGAAGCCGCGCTCGCCCCTCCCGACGGCCCCGACCCCGAAGGGCTCCGCCGACTGCTGCGCCTCCGCGACCTCAGCGGCTGACACCGCGCCCCCATCGGTTAAACTGACAACCATTTCCATTAGTGAAGGGTTGTCGATGAAGAAGCTGCCGGTCACCGTCTTGTCGGGGTTCCTCGGCGCGGGCAAGACGACGCTGCTCAACCACGTGCTCGGCAACCGCGAAGGGCTGCGCGTCGCGGTCATCGTCAACGACATGAGCGAGATCAACATCGACGCCGACCTGGTACGGGACGGCGGCAGCCTGTCGCGCACCGAAGAGCGCCTCGTCGAGCTGAGCAACGGCTGCATCTGCTGCACCCTCCGCGACGACCTCCTCGAAGAAGCCGCGAAGCTCGCCCGCGACGGCCGCTTCGACTACCTCCTCATCGAGTCGAGCGGCATCTCCGAGCCGATGCCCGTCGCCGCGACCTTCGCGTTCGGCGAACTCGACGAACAGGGCGGCCTGCTCTCCGACCTGACCGAACTCGACACCATGACCACCGTCGTCGACGCCGCGAACCTCCTCGTCGAACTCCAGCGCGGCGACGACCTCGCCTCGCGCGGCCTCGACGCCTACGAGGACGACGACCGCACCGTCTCCGACCTGCTCGTCGACCAGATCGAATTCGCCGACGTGCTGGTGCTCAACAAGACCGACCTCGTCACCGCCGCCGAGGCCGACCGCGTCGAAGCGGTCCTGCGCCGCCTCAACCCCGAAGCCCGCCTGGTCAGATCCGCCCACGGCCGCATCGACGCCGCGACAGTGCTCGGCACCGGCCGCTTCGACCTCGACCGCGCCCAGGAGGCCCCCGGCTGGGTCAAGGAGATCAACGGCGAGCACGTCCCCGAGACCGAGGAGTACGGCATCTCCAGCCTCCTCTTCCGCGACCCGGCCGCATTCCACCCCGAGCGGCTGTGGCGGCTCGTCCAAGACCTCGACTCCGGCCGCTTCGGCACCGTCCTGCGCTCCAAGGGCTTCTTCTGGCTCGCGACCCGCCCGCACGTGACCGCCCTCTGGTCCCAGGCCGGCGCGGTCGCCCGCTTCGACCCCTTCGCCGCCCGCGAAGCCGACCAGGGCCAGGAACTCGTGTTCATCGGCGTCGCCCTCGACCATGCCGCACTCGAACACGCCCTCCGCGAATGCCTCGCCCGCGAAGGCGAACCGATCGGCACCGACCCCTTCGAGCCCTGGGACGCCCACGGCCTCGACGACCACCACGACCACGCACACGCCGGGAGCGCGCATTGAGCAAGCAGATCGCACTGGACTACGCCGAGCACACCGCCTGGCTGCTCGACAGCGCACTCAAGGACGCCGAACGCTACCGGCGGATAGCCGCCGACCTCGTCGAACCCGGCGACCGGCGCGCCGCCGACATCGGCTGCGGAGGCGGCGGCATGGCCGTCGCGCTCGCGGGCCGGGTCGCCCAGGTCGTCGCGTTCGACTCCGACCCGGCGGTGCTCGACGCGGCGCGCGCCTACGCGGCGCAGTGCGGCGCGGACCTCGCGTTCGCGCTGGGCGACATCGACTCCGGCACCGACGCGCTTATTGCGGCGCTGGGCGGTCCGGTCGACCTGATGTGGGCCGGGCACGTCGTCCACCACGCGGTGGACCAGCAGGCCGCGCTCGGCGCCCTGGTGTCGGCGCTCGCGCCCGGCGGGCGGCTCGCGCTGGCCGAAGGCGGCATCGGCGCCCGCGTCCTGCCCTGGGACGTCGGCGTCGGCAGGCCCGGCCTGCAGGCGCGGCTCGAGGCGGCCGGGAGCGAGCGGATGATCGCCGAGAACCGCGAGCGCGGCGCGGTGCCGATGCCGTACGGCTGGACGGCGGCCCTCGAACGGGCGGGCCTCACCGAGATCCGGACCTTGAACGAGTTCATCGACCGTCCCGCGCCGCTGACCGGCGGCACGCTGAACGAGGCCCTGGAGAACCTGGAGGCGCGCGTCGGCTGGTTCGCCGACTTCCTCGACGAGGACGACAAGGCGGCCTGGAAGACCCTCCTCGACCCCGAATCGCAGGACTGGCTCGGCCGCAGGCACGACCTCCACCACCTGGAGGTCCGCTCGATCCACCTGGGCCGCAGGCCCGAGGCCTGACCGCACCCGTCCCGGGAGCGCCGCGGGCCCGCCGTCGACACTGCGTGGGCGGACGCGCCTCGCGGCTCCCGCGGCGGCGCGGGTCCCCGTGGCAACCTGAGCCGTCCGATCGAAGGAGTGAGATGCAACCAGGTGCATTGTGGAGCATGGGGGACTACGCCTCCAACGGCGACCGCTGGGCCGAGGCGAGCCTCCGACTGGCCGGCGAGCTCGTGCGGCCCGGGCAGACGGTCCTCGACATCGCCTGCGGCCCAGGGCCGTTCGCCATCGCGGCCGCGCTCGCCGGGGCGGAGGTGACCGCCCTCGACGCCGCCCCGGCGCTCCTGGAGACCGCGAGGCACCGGGCCCGGGACGCGGGCGCCGAGGTCGCGTGGGTCGAGGCCGACATGACGGCCGTCCCCCTCGGCGACGACGCGTTCGACCTCGTGGCCTCGGCGTTCGGCTGCATGTTCGCCCCCGACCCGGAGGCGATGGCCGCCGAACTCGTGCGCCTGTGCCGCAGCGGCGGGCGCATCGCGGTCCTCGCCTGGACCCCCGAGTCGGCGTTCGGCGCGATGGCCCCGCTCGTCGGCCCCTACCTGCCGGGCCCCGGAGGAACGTCGCCGGTCGAGCGCTGGGCCCGGCCCGCGAGCGTGAGGGCGGTCTTCGCGGGCCTGCCCGTGCGCCTCCAGTTCGCCGTGCGCACGGTCGACGTCGTCTGGGACGGCCTCGACCACGCCGTCCGCGACATCACCGAGCACAACCCCGCCTGGCTCGGCATCCGCGCCGCCGTCGAGCCGACCGGCCGCTGGAGCGACCTCGAATGGGACCTCCGCGCGCTCCTGGCCGCGCGCGGCCGCGAGGAGCCCGGCCGCTTCACGCTCCCGGTCGACTACCTGGAGACGCTCGCGGCCAAAAGCTAAGGGGTGTTCACCCGCTGCCCGACCGATCTGCCCGATTGCCGCGTTGTCGGGCCGCTGCATACAGCACCGGTATGCAGCGGCCCTGCCGCCTTGCGCGCGAATGGACTCGGATGCCGACTCGCGGGGGACGCCTCTAGCCCGCGGGGCGGAACAGGAGTTGCGGCACTCCGTCGATGTCGATGCGGCTCACCGCGATGCGGTAGACCGGCTCGATCGTCTCGGGAGTCAGGACCTCGGACGGCGGTCCCGCCGCGGCGACGCGGCCCTCGTCCAGCAGGACGAGGGTGTCGCAGTAGCGGGCCGCCAGGTTGAGGTCGTGGAGGACCGCGATCGTGCACAGCGGCAGGCGTTTGACGAGGGCCAGGATCTCGTGCTGGTAGCGCACGTCTAGGTGGTTCGTCGGCTCGTCGAGGAGCAGGTGCCCGGCGGCCTGGGCGAGGGCGCGGGCGATGAGGGCGCGCTGTCGCTCGCCGCCGGAGAGGGCCGCCAGGGGCCGGTCCGCGAGATGGTCGACGCCGGTCTGGCGCATGGCCTCTCGGGCGGCGTCGCGGTCGTCGGCGCTGTAGGAGCTCCAGCCGCCGCGGTGCACGGAGCGGCCGAGGAGCACCGATTCCCAGACGGTCAGCGGGAACTCGCTGTGCTCTTCCTGGGCGACGGCGGCGAGGCGCTCGGCGCGTTCGCGGGGCCGCAGTGCCGCCAGGTCGTCCCCGTCGACCGTGGTCTTCCCGCCCGCGCGGCGGACCGCGCCGAGGAGGGCGCGGAGCAGTGTGGACTTGCCGCTCCCGTTGGGGCCGACCAGACCGGTGACGCGGCCGTCGGCGGCCGTGAGGTCGACCCCGCCGAGGGCGGCGGTCCGGCCGTACGCGACGGCCAGACCGCTCGTCTCGATCATGCGGCGGCGCCCGCGATCACGGTCTCGAGGCCGCGCAGCGCGCCCTGGTCGGGGTTGAGGTCGGTCGCGCCGACGCCGATGATCCGGTCGTTGCGCACCGCCTGGAGGTCGGCCGCGCCCGGCTCGGCCAGGAGCTGGGCCTTCGCGTCCTCGAAGCTCTCGCCGTAGCCGCCGTAGCTGAGAACGATCACCTGCGGGTCGGCGTCGAGCAGGGTCTCGACGCTCGCCTCGAAGTAGGCCGACTGCTCGGCGGCGTAGACGTTCTCGAGGTTCGCGCGGCCGAGCACGTCGTGCGCCATGCTGAGCCCGCCGTGGGCGCTCATCGTCGAGGAGGCGGACCAGTAGTAGACCGAGGCGACGGTCTGCGTCTCCGCCGCGGCCTGTGCCTCCAGTTCGGACAGTTCGGCCTGGAAGTCCTCGACGCTCGCGGCCGCCGCCTCCTGGGTGCCGAAGACCTCGCCGTAGCGTTCGATGTCCGCGAAGACCGAGTCGAAGCCGATCGCCTCCACCACGGCCCCGTCGTGGTTGCACTCGCCCGCGACGACGAGGTTCGGGATCCCGGCGGCTTCGAGCGCTTCCGGTGCGGCCGTGAAGAGTCCGTACCCGACGACGATGTCCGCGCCGGTGCCGATGATCGTCTCGGCGGCCGGGTCGGCGGGGTCGACGACCTCGACGTCGTCCGGCGGGTTCTGGAGCCCCTCGGGCAGCGGCGCGGAGAACTCGCCGGAGCGGGCGACGATCCGGTCGGTCGCCCCGGCCGCGTCGAGCAGCGCCACCGCGCTGTGCCCGATGGTCAGGACCGCTTCAGGCGCGGCCTCGATGGTGACCTCTTCGCCGCAGTTCGCGACGGTGAGCGGGTACCCGGTGTCGGCCGCGGCGGTCTCCTCGGTCTGGGGGCCGGAGCCGCACGCGGCGAGGGTCAACGTCAGGGCGGCAGCGGTTGCGGCGGGGATGAGCTTGGGGCGCATCGGGATCGGGTTCTCCTTAGGGTCGGGTGTTCAGCGCGCGCCTTGGCGGCGCACGAGGACGATGAGCAGGGGCGTGCCCACGAGAGCGGTGAGGATGCCGAGGGGGATCTCTCCGGGGGCGAGGAGCGTGCGGGCGAACGCGTCGGCCCACACCAGCAGGATCGCTCCGGCGAGGGCGGAGGCGGGGACGACGAGGCGGTGGGACGCACCGACGAGCAGCCGCACGAGGTGCGGCACGACGAGGCCGACGAACCCGATGGCTCCCGCGACCGCGACGGCCGCGGCGACGGCGAAGCCGACGAGGAGCGCGGCCATGGCGCGGAAGCGGGTCGGGTCGGTGCCGAGGCTGTGGGCGGCGTCGTCGCCGATGGCGAGTGCATCGAGCTTCCGGCCCCACCCGGTCATGGCGAGCGTGATCACGACGGCGGCGGCAGCGGCGATCGGCAGGTTTCCCCAGTGCGCCTGGGCGAGTGAGCCGAGGGACCAGAACATGACGGCGCGCGCGCCGTCGCGCGAGTCGGACGCGAAGATGAGGAAGTTGGTGAGCGCCGAGAGCGCGAAGGCGACGCTGATCCCGGCGAAGACGAGGCGCGCGCCGATGAGGGTGCCGCCGGTGCGGGCGACGGCGAAGACGAGCGCGATAGCGCCCAGTGCGCCGACGAGCGCGGAGCCGGTGAGACCGAAGACGCCTGCGCCGAAACCGAAGAGGATGCTGGCCGCGGCTCCGGTGGACGCACCGGAGGCGACGCCGAGCAGGTAGGGGTCGGCGAGCGGGTTGCGCACGAGGGCCTGGACGGCCGCGCCCGCGACGGCGAGGGCCGCGCCGACGCACGCGCCGAGCAGGGCTCGCGGGGCGCGCAGGCCCCACACGATGTTGTCTTCGGCGACGGACCAGTCGGCGGCGCCGATGTCCAGCAGGTGGTGGACGAGGACGCGGGCGACGGTGCCCGCGGGGATCGGGACGGGTCCGAGGCCGACGGCGATCGGGATCGACACGACCAGCGCCGAAGCCAGCAGGGCGATCCACGTCGCGCCGAGTGCCGCGCGTCGCCGTCCTGGTGTCGCGGAACGGGTCTCGGCCTGCGCTTGCGCCTCAGCGACCGTCGTCATCCGGCCCCTCTCGGTGATCAACCCAGCTATTGACAATCATTTGCAACAAGTTAACATAATGCAAATCGTTCTCAGTAGCCCCATCGACCGAAGGGCCCCCGTTGATCCATCTGCGGCTGATACCCCTGGCGCGCAACGCGGCTCAGCTCATGGCGCTGCTCATCCTGATCGGCACGGCCGTCAGCGCCGCCGCCATCGGCCAGGCCCTCGTCACCGCCGAGGTCTTCTCCGGCGTCACCACCGGGCGCTCCCTCGCCGACCTGACGCTCTGGCTCGGCCTGCTCGCCGCCGCCCTCTGCGCCCGCCCCGCCCTCGTCTTCGCCCGCGAGCTCACCGTCCACGCCGTCGCCACCCGCTTCAAGTCCGATCTGCGCGCCCGCCTCCTCGACGCCCAGACCGAAGCGGGGCCGATCGCGCTCGGCCGCGAGCGCAGCGGCCACCGCCAGTCCCTCATGACCGACGCCGTCGAGAACCTGGAGCCCTACTTCGGCCGGTACGTCCCGCACCTCGTCGTCACGGTCGTCACCTCCATCGGCGCGGTCGTACTGCTCGCCTTCATCGACCCGGTCGTGGCGGCCGTGACCGGCGCCGTCGCACTCGCCGTGCCGCTCACGCCGCGCCTGTGGGACAAGCTCCTCGCCGACCGCGGCGAGTCCCACTGGGCGGCCTACGCCGACCTCAACGCCGACGTCGTGGACTCCTTGCGCGGCATGGCGACCCTGAAGACCCTCAACGCGGCCGGACGCCGCCGCGACGACCTCGCACGCTCCTCCCGGAGCCTGCTCGACGCGACGCTGCGCCAGATGAAGGTCTCCTTCGTCGAGTCCGGGCTCACCGCAGTGTTCCTCCTCGCCGGGCCCGCGATCGCCCTCGCCGTCGGCGTCGCCCGCGTCGGCTCCGGCGCGCTCGAGGCCACCGCGCTCTTCGCCGTCGCCCTCGTGGCCTTCGAGGCCTTCCGGCCCTTCAAGGAGCTCGCGACCCACTGGCACGCCGGGTACTTCGGCGTCGCCGCCGGACGCCGCGTCCTCCCGATCCTGAACGCCCCCAGGCCGGACGCTCCCGCCGCGCCGTCCCCGGACCCGCGCTTCGACACGAGCGCCCCCGCGATCGAGGCCGCAGGGCTCGGCTTCACCTACCCCGGAGCTGAGACGCCCGCGCTCGTCGACGTCGACCTGTCCGTGCCGGTCGGCGCCACCCTCGCACTCGTCGGCCCCTCCGGATCCGGGAAGTCCACGCTCGCGAACCTCCTGCTGCGCCTGGCCCTCCCGGACGAGGGCGACCTGCGCATCGGTGGCGTCCCCACCCGCGATCTCGCGCGCGAGCAGTGCACCGCCGCGGTCGCCGTGGTCTCCCAGTCGCCCTTGCTGTTCGCGGGCACCGTCGCCGAGAACCTGCGCCTCGTCGCACCGAACGCGGACGACGACACCCTGCGCCGCGCCCTCGCCGCCGCCGGAGCGACCGAAGTGGACGACGAGCGCCGGGGCGGCCTCGACACCCCCGTCGGCGACGGCGGCGCCCTGCTCTCCGGCGGCCAGCGCCAGCGCCTCGCCATCGCCAGGGCGCTGCTCAAGGACGCCCCGGTCCTCGTCCTCGACGAAGCGTCGAGCGCCCTCGACGCCCGCCGCGAAGCCGAGGTCTACGCCGCCCTCGCCGGCAGGCGGACCAGTACCGGCATCCCTGTGACCACTGTGGTCATCGCCCACCGGATCGCGTCCGTACGCGACGCCGACCGGATCGCCGTCCTCGACGGCGGCCGCGTGGTCGAGACCGGCGACTGGGACACCCTCATCGCGCGCGACGGCCTGTTCGCCCGGCTCGAACGCGCCCAGCGAACGGAGGTCGGCGTCTGATGCGCCACGACGGCAACGCGGCGCTCCTGCGCCCGGTCCTGCGCCTGCTCGGCGTCATCGACGCCCACCGCGGCCTCTTCTGGCGCTCCACCTTCAGCATCGCCGCGTTCCAGGTCTTCGCGGCCGTCGCCTCCGGTCTCAGCGCCTACGCCGCGGCCGTCCTCGTCGAGGACCCCGCCGACGCCGGCCTCGCCTGGACGCTCCTCATCGGACTGTTCAGCGCCGTCGTCGTCCACAGCGCGTTCGTATGGGGCGAGTCCTGGATGAGTCACGTCCTCGCTTACAAGGTCCTCGACACCCTGCGGCTGCGCCTGCACGACGCGATCGAGCGCGTCAGCCCCGGCGGCATGAAGCGCCGCCGCGCGGGCGAGGTCTCCGGCGCGGCCATGGCCGACATCGAGAGCCTGGAATGGTTCTACGCGCACACCGTCGGCGCCGCCATCTGCGCGGTCGCCGGGCCCGCTTTCGTCATCGCCGCACTGTTCGTCCTCATCGGACCTGCCGCCCTCATCGCCCTTGCGGGCGTCGCTGCGCTCCTCGCCGTCCCGTGGCTCATGGGCCCCCTTCAAGCCCGCCAGGGCAAGGCCGTCCGCGACGAGCTCGCCGAGCTCAAGGCGATCTCCCTCGAAGGCGCCGAAGGCCTGCGCGAGATGCTCTCGCTCGGACTCGCGGGCCACCAGCGTCGCCGCCTCCTCGACACCACAGCGCGCGTGCAGCGGCGCAAACGCGCCTTCGCCCTGCGAGCCGGGGCCGAGAGCGCCGCCGCGGACCTGGTCGTCGCTGCGACCATGATCGCCTTCGTCGTGGCACTGGCGGACGCCGTGCGCGCCGGGGACCTGGCCCCGGCCCTGTTCCCGGCCGCCGTGGTCCTCCTCGCCGCCGCGTTCGCCCCCGCTGCCGGGGTGTTCCCGATGTTCCAGCGCCTGGGGGAGATGTCGGCCGCCGCCGCCCGCGTCCTCGACGTCGTCGACGCCCCCGCGCAGGTCGCGGAGGCGGACGCGCCCGCGACCGGCCCCCGGGCGGGCGCGGTCCGCTTCGAAGCCGTCGACTTCGCGTACGAACCCGGCACGCCAGTCCTCAAAGGACTCTCATTCGCCGTCGAGCCCGGCGAGCAGGTCGCCCTCGTCGGCGCCTCGGGAGCCGGGAAGACCACCGTCGCGCACCTCCTCGTCCGCTTCTGGGACCCCGATGCGGGCCGGATCGTCCTCGACGGCACCGACACGCGCGCCATGCGCACCAGCGACCTCCGCGAACGGATCGCCCTCATTCCCCAGCAGCCCTACGTCTTCCGCGGCACCGTCCGCTCCAACCTGCTCCTCGCCGCGCCCGACGCCACCGACGACGCGATGTGGAAGGCCCTCGAAAGCGCGCAGCTCGCCGACACCGTCCGCGACTGGCCCCAAGGCCTCGACGAACCGGTCGGCGAGAACGGATCCACCGTCTCCGGCGGGCAGCGCCAGCGCCTGGCCATCGCGCAGGCGTTCCTCCGCGAACCCGACGTCCTCGTCATGGATGAGGCCGCCGCCCACCTCGACGCCGTCGGCGAGCAGGCGCTCGCCCGCGCCGTCGCCGAAGTCCAGGCCGGGCGCACCACCATCGTCATCGCCCACCGGGTCTCCACGATCCGGCACGCCGACCGCGTGGTCCTCCTCGAAGACGGCGCGGCCGCCGCCGAGGGCACGCACCCGGAACTGCTCGAGCGCAGCGCCGCCTACCGGTCGCTGCTCGCCCGGGCCGCCGACACCGGAGCCCCCGCTCCGGCCGCGACAACGATGCATTAGGAGGTGCATCATGAAGCAGCAGAACAAGATCGTGGTCGAGCCGGTCGCGACCGAGCGCGCCGCGGAGAAGCTCCCCGCGCCGAACTCGAACAACCACGCCACGGTGTCCACCGCGTTCGCGTGGACCTGGCGCTCTCGTGATCGCCTTGCTCGCTGGGGACCGCTACCGGCCGTAGCGGGTCTCGAGCCAGTCCACCGCAAAGTCCACTATGGCTGGTGCGTCCACGAGGACGCTTTCGGCGTCGCCGATCCGGCCGCGAAGTCCGGCTCCCGTGGCGAGGAAGTCCTCGACGATGAGGCGGAAGTAGTCCTCGGGCGGGCCGGGGACGACCGGTTCGCTCGTGTCGAACTCCTCGACGACGCGCCAGGCCGTGCCTTCAGGGGTCGCCAGCGGGTACTCGACCTCGATGCGGCGCTTGCCGGGCAGGTCGGCCAGGTGCTCGGCGTGGTGCAGGACCGTCATGGTGTCGAGCGGCGCACCGACCATGAGGACCCGGCCTCCAGCCGCGACGAGGCGCGCGAACGGGGAGTCCTCGCCGTAGCCGTAGTCGAGCGGATGACCGGCGGTGAATTCGTCGGCGCGGGCGCCGAGCGCCGCGACCGAAGCGCCGGGGTTCACGCTGCGGCGCACGCCTTTCCGGGTGCCGATCACGGCGGCGAGCACGCCGTGGTCGCGGGCCGGGCGGGCCGTCGCCGGATCGAACGGCGGCACGTGGTCGCGCAGCTCCGGCAGGACCCGGCCGTGCTCGTCCCACACGTCGACGCTCAGCTCCCAGTCCTGATAGCTCAGTATCGTCCCTTTCGGACTGACCGTGTCGAGCAGGGCGTCCACCAGCGTGTCCGGTCCGCCCACCACCGGCCCGACCTTCCCGAACGCCGCGTGGACCATCACGGCGTCGCCCTCGGCCAGTCCTATCCGCCGGAGGTCCGCGGCCAGGCTCGAACGCGTCGCAGTGTCGGAACTCATCGGACGAGCTTAGCCAGTTGCGCTGCGGCGCTGGTGCCTTCGACCGGTGCGAGCCACAGGAGGCGCTGGGTGCCGTCCTCGGTGAAGAGGTGGTGGCAGTCGAGCTCGATCACGCCGGTCGCCGGGTGGACGAAGCGCTTGCGGTGGAAGCGGCGCACGGCCACGTCCCGCTCCGCCCAGAGCCGCGCGAAGGCCTCGCTGCGGTCGAGGAGGTCGGCGACGAGCTTCTCCGCTTCGGCGTCGCCGCCCGCGAGGGCCCGTCGGGCGGCGACCGCTCGCATGTCGGCGACGAAGGACTGGGCGTGCCGCGCATGGTCCTCGGCCGGGTAGTGGCTCCGCACGGACGGGTCGGTGAACCAGCGGTAGACCATGCTGGACGCGTAGGCCGGTTCGCCGATCGGGTCGATCTCGCCGAGGAGTTTGGCGGCGAGCCGGTTCTGGGCGAGCGGCTGGAGCAGGTCGGTCATGATCCGCGCCGGGGTGCCGTCGAGGCGGTCGAGCAGCGCCAGCAGCGACGGGTCGGTGCCGCGGGAGGGCTCGCGCGGCGGCGGGGTCGGGTGTCCGGCCAGGTGGAACAGGTGGTCGCGTTCGTCGCCGGTGAGGCGCAGGGCCCGCGCGAGCGCCAGGAGCATCTGCGCGGAGGGCTGGACGCCGCGGCCGCGTTCGAGCTCGATGTAGTAGTCGATCGAGGCGTTCGCGAGGAACGCGACCTCCTCGCGGCGCAGACCGGGCACGCGGCGGCGCGGCCCTCCGGCCAGGCCGACGTCGGCGGGCTTGAGCCGGTCGCGGCGCGAGTGGAGGAAGGCGGCGAGTTCGGTGGCGTCCACTCCTCCATCATCCACGCTCCGGCGTCCGGGGTGCGCGAACCGAGAGGGGGGTTGGCGACCCCGGGGTAAGCGCTACCGCCGCTGACCTCGGCATTCAGGGTCAGGATTGCTCCGACACCGAATGAAGGAGCACCAATGGGCATCGACAACGGAACCCGCGTCGCCGTCGTGGCGGGCGGTTCGCGCGGCATCGGGCGGGCGATCGTACGCCGCCTGGCCGACCAGGGCTACGCGGTCGTGGTGGGCTACGCGGGGAACGCCGCCGAGGCGGACGCCGCGGTGAAGGAGGCGACCGCCGCCGGAGCGCAGGCGATCGCGTACCAGGCGGACATCGCCGACGAGACCGCGGTCGCCGGGATGTTCGACGCGGCCGAGGCCCGCTTCGGCGGCGTCGACGCGGTCCTGAACCTGGCCGGGGCGCTGTACCTGTCCCCGGTGGCCGAACTCGACCTCGACCGGCTGGACGCCCTGCACCGCGTCAACATCCGCGGCGCGTTCGTGGTCGCTCGCGAGGCCGCGCGCCGGGTCCGCCAGGGCGGCTCGATCACGCTGTTCTCCACCTCCGTGGTCGGCTCCTACCACCCGTCCTACGCGGCGTACGCCGCGAGCAAGGGCGCGGTGGAGGCGCTGACGAAGGTCCTCGCGCGCGAGATGGGCGGCCGCGACGTCAACGTCAACGCGGTCGCGCCGGGCCCGACCGCGACCGAGCTGTTCTTCGACGGCAAGACCGACGAGGAGATCGCCCGGCTCTCGCAGGCCAACCCGTTCGGGCGCCTGGGTGAGCCGCACGAGATCGCCGAACTGGCCGCGTTCCTGTCCTCGGCCGCGGGCCACTGGGTCAACGGCCAGGTCGTGAAGGCCAACGGCGGCATGGTGCTGTGAACACGAGAAGGGGAGGCGTCGCCGCCTCCCCTTCGCCGCGCGCGATCAGGCCGCCTTGACCAGGTCGCGCTTCGCCGAGCGGACCGTCACCAGGGCCAGGACGACCCCGGCCAGGGCGACGGCGGCCGCAGCGGTGAACGCGGCGGAGAAGCCCGCAGTGAGGGCTTCAGGGTCGCCGAGTTCGTTGGCGCCGAACGGGACCGCGATCGCGGTGACAACGGCGAGGCCGAGCGCCGAGCCGATCTGGTAACTCGTGTTCACGATCCCCGAGGCCAGGCCGCCCTGCTCGGGGGCGGCGCTGGAGATCGCCATCTGCAGCGACGGGATGAACGCGAGCGACATGCCGAGCGCGGCGACGAGCGAGGCCGGGAGCACGTCCACCGCGAACGTCCCCTCAGGACGGACGAACGAGAGCCAGCCCAGACCCGCGGCCAGCAGCACCAGGCCCGTCGCGATCATCGCCTTGGGCCCGAACCGGTTGGCGAGGCGCGGGGCGATGACGACCATGCCGAGCATGATGAGCGCGGTCATCGGCAGCAGCGCCGCCCCCGACGGGAACGCCGAGTACCCGAGGACCTGCTGCAGGTACAGGTTGAGGAAGAACCACATCGGGATCCAGGCCGCGCCGAGCAGCGCTTGGGCGAGGTTCGCGGCGCCGAGGTTCGGGGCGCGGAAGATCGCCAGCGGCATGAGCGGCTCGCGCCGCTTCGCCTGCACCGCGAGGAACGCGGCGAGCAGGACCGCGGCCCCGATCAGGACGCCCCAGGTCTGGGCGTTGGCCCAGCCGACTTCAGGCGCGCGGACGATCGCGAAGACCAGGCCGCCGAGGCCGAGCGTCGCGGTGGCCGCGCCGAGCCAGTCGATCGAGCCGCGTGTGCCCGCGCCGCCGGGGAGCAGGGCCGGGGCGGCGGCCACGGCCAGGACCGCGATGGGGATGTTGATGTAGAACACCCACGGCCACGAGGCGTACTCGGTGATGACGCCGCCGAGGAACACCCCGGCGGTGCCGCCCGCCGGGGCGGCCGCGCCGTAGACCGCGAAGGCCTTCATGAGCTCCTTCGGGTTGGCCCCGAACAGCATCATGAGCAGCGTCAGCGCTGACGGCGCGATGAGCGCGGCGCCGACGCCCTGTACGGCGCGGCCGGCCAGCTCCACCGCGACGTTCGTAGCGAGCCCTGCCGCGAGCGAGCCCGCGCCGAGGACGATCCAGCCGAGGCTGAAGACCCTCCTCGCGCCGAGGAGGTCCGAGAGCCGCCCGCCCAGGAGGAGCAGGCCGCCGAGGACGACGACGTAGGCGTTGAAGACCCAGGACAGGTTCTCCTGCGTGAAGCCGAGGTCGGCCTGCATCTTCGGCAGGGCGACGCCGATGATCGAGGTGTCCATGATGACCATGAACTGGGCTAGGGCGATGAGCCAGAGGGCGACCCAGCGCCGCGAGGCGGGCGGCGTCGATGTGCGTGACATGACCTCTCCTAAATACCGGTGGGGGGTATAGTGCTGACGCACTGCACCCTTGGGGGCGAACCGTTCCGGGATGGAAGCGGCGGCGGCCCGGAAGCCGCCCGCCATTTTTAACATACCCCCAGGGGGTATGCAACAGGGCGGGATGAGTGACGCCGACCACGCTGATCCGTGCTTGACGAAGATACCCCCCAGGGGTATATATTGTCTGCGTCGGCCTCACCGAAGCCGAAGTCGAAGTCGAAGCCCAACCCGCGCAAAGAAAGCGAGCACCGCCATGTGCAACTCCGAAGCCGCAAGCTGCCACACCGACACCGCCGGGGCCACCGCAGCCGAGACCGCCGAATGCCCCGTCATGCGCGGCGCCACGGTCATCAAGGCCGACGCCGAAGCCGCGGGCCTCTTCCGCGACTACGAAGGCCAGCGCTACTGGTTCTGCTGCGCCGGGTGCGGCCCCGCCTTCGACGCCGACCCCGCCAAGTACGCCCTCGCCGTCTGACCCCGCCGGCCCTGGGCCCGACCGGGCCCAGGGCCGCCACAGTTGCCCGACTCCGCTCCGGCCCCCCGCGACGGGATGGCAGCATTGGCGTGTGCCAGCCCGAACGCCCATGCCCGTCCGCTGCGCCGCGGCGGTCGAGACCGAACGCGCCGCCGAGACCGCCGCGACAGCCGACCCCGACGTCCCGTGGATCACGCTCGTGCACAACGACCCGGTCAACCTGATGAGCTACGTCGCCTACGTCTTCCAGTCGTACTTCGGCTTCTCCGAGGCCAAGGCCAACCAGCTCATGCTCGACGTCCACAACAAGGGCCGTGCCGTCGTCTCCAGCGGCACCCGCGAGGAGATGGAACGCGACGTCCAGGCCATGCACGGCTACGGCCTCTGGGCCACCCTGCGGCAGGACCGCTGATGGGCCGCTTCTTCGCACCCGACGGCGGCGGCGCGACCGCCTCCTTCGACGAGACCGAGGCCGGGCTCCTGCGCGCCTACGCCGCCCAGATGCTCGAACTCGTCGACGCCCGCGACGGCGCCGGCGGCACCGCCGAAGACCTCATCGCCTCCGCGTTCAGCGAAGGCCCGACCGAGCTTCCCGAAGACCCGGCGCTCGCCCGCCTCTTCCCGGACGCCTACACCGACCTCGGCCCGGACGGCGACGCCGCCGCGGCCTCGGCCGAGTTCCGCCGCTACACCGAGAACGACCTGCGCGCCCGCAAACGCGACGACGCGCAGGCCGTGATCGACTCGCTCGAGGCGCTGGCCCCGGAGGGGCGCGCGCGTCAGCAGCTGCGCCTGGACGCGGACGGGTGCCGCCACTGGCTCGGCGCCCTGAACGACCTGCGGCTCGTGATCGCCTCGCGCCTCGAGATCAACGACGACGACGACTTCGAGGAGCTCCTGGAGCTCCCCGAAGACGACCCGCGCCACCCGCTCGCGCTGGTCTACGGGTGGCTGACCACGTTGCAGGACACGCTGGTCGAGGCGATGATGCGCTCGCTGTAGACGCGTCCCGCGCGTCCCGCGCGTCCCGCGCGGGTCGCGGGTGGGCGTAGGGGATGCCCCGTACCCACCCGCTTCCGCCTCCGACCAACCGAAAAGGACCACTGTCCCACAGGGGTATGACACCGCTGCGGATCCGCAGGTCGGGGGAGGCTTTCGCCTGCCCTCGACCGGTTGCGTCGCGTCGTTGGTCTGCCGGGCTGCGGGGTCCCGGTTCGGCCGTCGGTTATGCGTCGGGGGCGAAGTCGCCGACCATGTGGAGGATCTGGATGGCGGCGAGGCCCCATTGTGCGATGTCGTTGGTGCCGCCGTTGGGCCACCAGGCGATCGGGTTGAGGGTGGTCTCGACGGCCTCGGTCTCGCGCGGCGAGTAGTCGGGCGCGTCCTTCGCGCCGCGGAACCTCTCCCAGGCCAGTCGCGCCTGCGACTCGTCGCCGGTCCGCTTGTACACGAACGCGTTCGCCCTCGTGTAGGAGTAGAGGAACAGGTCGCCGAAGCGGCCGCCGTACTCGGCCTCCTGCTCGGCGCGGGTCGCGGTGTAGAACCGGGAGTACTTGAGCCAGTCCGCCTCGAACGCGGGCATGTCGACCTGCTGGATGAGCTCGGCGCAGATCTCGATGCGGCCGAAGGAGTTCGAGAGGTTGCTGCGCTCGGTCACCGGGGTCTCGGCGATCGCGTACCGGCCGGTGTCCATGTCGTACAGGCCCGACCCCTGCGCGAACCCGTTCGGCTGGGCCGCGATGGTCTCCATGGTGCCGAGCACCTTGTCGCGGCAGAACTCCCAGTCGGGCCCGCGCCGCTCCCATTCGGTGAGCCACGCGGCGGCGAGGGCGGCCCAGCTGGTGCCGAAGCCGATGTCGATCGCGTTCCGGTCGGGCACCCACGGGTCGTCGGCGGCGCGGATCTTGCGGCCGGTGTCGAGGACGAGCGCGGTCTCCTCGCTGGAGGCGAGCATGTGGAGCATGTCGCCGGTGCGCTCGTCGGCGGTCAGGTAGTAGAAGTACCTGCGGTAGTTGGCGTTCGAGACGCGCACCTGCTTGGACGAGTCGCCCCAGTGCTGGACGCCGTGACGCGTGCCGAGCCCGGCCCACTCGCCGATGTGGTAGCAGTTGACCTCGCTGGTCTTGCGGGTCATGGCCTCGGCGAAGCGGAACACCTCGGGCTTGTTGTTGTGGAGGTACGCCATCCAGATCCACTGGTCGGGGGAGATCTCGGAGTTGTCCCACGCGTACCCGCCGACGTCGTACCGCCAGATCTTGCGGTCGGTGTCCTTGGAGTGCATGAAGTCGCCGAAGTCCCAGAACCCGTACCAGTGCCGCTGGTCCTGCTCGGTCCGGTAGTGCTCGAACAGGAAGTCGAGGGTGTCCTCGACGTCGGCCTTGACCGGGTGGGACCGGTCGACGGGGCCGAAGAGGCCGCCGAAGGCCCCGGCCGCGCTCATGTGCTCGGTGGGGGCGATGACCTGCGGCTGCGCGCGTACGACGTCGGCCATCGCGCCGAGCCGCTCGTGGGTGGGCGTGGCCTCGGTGACCCAGAACTGGAGTTCGGTGGTGCGGGCGGCACCGTAGGGGGTGCCGAAGCCGGGTTCGTAGTCCTCGTAGGTGATCTCGAGGGCGTCGAGCTGCTCCGGGTAGGTGTCCTGGCCGAGCCCGTCGTGGTAGAACCGCGTGTCCATCGGCTGGGCCTCGGGGGACCACATCCACACGGTCACCGTGGCCTCTTCGGTGTGGGCGCCGCGGATGTCGAGGCCGGTGGGGTGGCGCTGCCAGAAGTCCTTCATGCCGAAGCCGAACCCGCCCGAGACGCCGCCGACGTACCCGAACCCGGAGGCGCGGCGGCCCTGGTCGACCGGTACCCAGCCGTAGCCTTCCTTGGTGCGCTTCTTGACCGCAAAGCCCTCGCTGTTGAGCTGCGCGAGCGAATAGTCGCCCCAGTTCGGGATCCAGTGCAGGCGGGTGGTGACCCGCTGGTCCCACGTGGCCGGGTCGGGCAGCCTCTCGCCCGCGACCTGGGCGGCGCGAACGTTCGCTCCGGGGTCGCGCCGCAGGCCGGTGATGCCTTTGACCGCTTCGGTGAGCTGGCCGTGGCCTTCGCCGACGAACCGGACGTGCCGGTCGTAGAGGGCGTCGGTGAGCGCCACCTTGAAGCGCACGCCGAGCCCGGCGATGTAGGCGTCGTCGCCGTCGGAGTCGTAGACGAAGGTGTGGACCATGCGGAAGGACTCGCCGCCCGCGTAGAAGTACAGGCGCACGGTGAACGGCAGCCAGGAGCTGCCGCGGCTCTTGCGGTGCGTCCCGGTCACCTTGACGACGGCGCGCACGGGCCCGTCCTGCTCGACGACGACCTCGTCGATGTCGCTGACGTAGCGGTCGCGGCTGACCGAGCCGGTCTCGGGGTCGGGGGCCTCGTCCTGGGTGATGTTGACGAGGTGCCCCTCTTTGACGAGCGTGCGGTCGCCGCGCTTGATGTGCTTGACGAGGTCCTTGCCGCCCTTGCCGATCCGGGCGGTGATCACGCCGGTGTTGACGTCGATGTGGTTCTTCGACTCCGAGACGCTGACGGCGAACGCGGGCGCGGCGGGCTCCCCGGCGCTGAGGGTGAACTTCTCGGCGGTCGCGGCCGGGCCGACGGCGTGGGCGGTCCACTTGAGCGAGCCGTCGGGCCAGTACGCGAGCGGCCAGGTCTGGACGGGCACGGTGGCGCCGTCGTCGGCGACGAGCTGGAACCGCTGGTCCTCGGGGAAGCGGCCCTTGCCCCAGGGCACGCCCCAGGTCGAGCCGGGGGACTCGGCGGGCCTGCCTTCGAGCCAGCGCAGTTCCACCGAGTCGGGGCCCGCGCCCTCGTCGGTTGCGGTCTGCGCGTGGGCGGGAGCGGCTTCGAAGAGCGCGGCGGCGGCCGCGACTCCGGCGGTGGTGGCGAGGACGCCGCGGCGGCTAACGCCTGGCGCCGTCTCGGTTTCTGGGGCAGGGCTGGTCAAGGTTCCTCCAGTGGGATGGGTGCACCGCAAGGGGTTTAATCGTTTTAACTCAGGGGGTTCAATATAGCCATGCGTCAATGTATAGTCAAGCCTCCGAGGAAGTGGCCGAGACCGGTCGAATCAAGGCATGACGACCGGCCCGCAGGCGCTTCCGTTCCAACCGGCATACTTGGAGCCGTCATGGAAACGTTTACGCGAGTTCGGGTCGCCGGGGCGGTGGTCGGCCTCCTGGCCGCCTCCGCCGCCTTCGCCCTGAACACCACGACAACCCACGCGCAAGAACTTGTCACCGCCCAGCAGACCGTCCGTCCCATGGAGGACCTCGGCCGCGGCGTCGTCGCCGTCCGGTCCAGCGCCACGAGCGTCCTCGTCAGCTGGCGCCTCCTCGGCCTCGACCCGAGCGGCACGGGCTTCAACGTCTACCGCTCCACCGCGGGCGGCGCTTGGACGAAGCTCAACGCCGCCGCCCTCACCGGCGGCACCAACTACACCGACTCCACCGCGAACCTCTCCCAGGCCAACGCCTACCGCGTCACCGCCGTCGTGAACGGCGCCGAGCAGTCGCCCAGCGCCGCGTTCACCCTGAGCGCCAACCACGCCGAGGAACCGATCGTCCGCATCCCGCTGCGCGACGGCGGCCCCGTCAAGTTCACCTGGACCGGCGACCTCGACGGTGACGGCGCCTACGACTACGTCGTCGACCGCCAGACCTCGCCCCAGTCCATCGAGGCCTACAAGAGCGACGGCACCTTCCTCTGGGAGGTCGACCTCGGCCCCAACAGCACCAACCAGGACAACATCGAACCCGGTTCCGCCACCATCGACGTGGGCCACAACGACGGCGTCACCGTCTACGACTTCAACATGGACGGCCGCGCCGAGGTCGCCCTGAAGATCGCCGACGGCGTCACCTTCGGCGACGGCGCGACCTGGACCCACGCCGACGACAACCGCCAGTGGATGGCGATCCTCGACGGCCAGACCGGGGCCCTGCGCAACTACTCGGCCGTCCCCACCGACTACCTCGCCGACGGCCCCATGGCCGCCCGCTTCGGCGTCGGCTACCTCGACGGCGTCACGCCCAGCCTCGTCGCGTTCATGAAGAACCGCAAGGACGACGGCTCCTTCAACCTCATGATCGCCGCCTGGAACTGGAGCGGTCAGAACCTCACGCAGAAATGGAAGTGGCTGCGCGGCTCCACCGACGCCCCGGACGGCCACAACACCCGCATCGTCGACGTCAACGGCGACGGCAAGGACGAAGTGGCCGAGATCGGCTTCGTCCTCAACGGCGACGGCACCCTCCGCTACTCCCTCGCCTCGCAGGGGATCATCCACGGCGACCGCTTCCACATCGCCGACATCGACCCCGCCCGGCCCGGCCTCGAAGGCTACGGCGTCCAGCAGAACAACCCCAGCGGCCTGCGCGAGTACTACTACGACGCCTCCACGGGCCAGATGATCTGGAAGCACACCCTCAGCGGCACCGCCGACGTCGGCCGCGGCATGGCCGGCGACGTTGACCCCCGCTTCCCCGGCATGGAGGTCTGGTCCTTCGACGGCCTCTACAACGCGTCCCAGAACCGCCTCACCGAACCCGACACCTCGCTGCGGCCCTGGCCGCAACTGGGCCTGTGGTGGGACGGCGACCTCACCATGGAACTGCTCAACGCGGGCAAGATCGAGGAGTGGGACCCGCTCAACCCGACCCCCACCGGCAGCCTGCCCCGCATCGAGAGCACCTGGAACTACGGCGCCGTCACCGCCGCCCAGAGCGGCCCGACCCTCGTCGGCGACCTCTTCGGCGACTGGCGCGAAGAGGTCGTCTACACCAACGCCGCCTATAACCAGCTCATCGTCTTCACCACCGACAAACCCACGACCACCAGGCTCTACACCCTGGCGCACAACCCCGCCTACCGCAACGCCATGACCCTCCACGGGTACATGCAGTCCCACCACACCGACTACTTCCTCGGCTCGGGCATGGCCACCCCGCCCGCGCCGCGCATCACCTACTGACCGCCCGGCGGGGCCGCCCCGGCGGCCCCGCCCTCCACGAACCGATAGCGAGTGCTCTGTGACCACCCCACTGCGGGCCTTCGGGCCGCTCGAACCGACCTACACCGGCTGGCGGAAGGCGGCGGCGGCCCTCGGCCGGCCCGCCGTCGACCTCGCCGCCCGCGGGCCGGACGAGATGCCCGTGACCATGTCGAACCACTCCCACCGCGAGAACTGGTTCGAACTGCTCACCCGCCCGCTCTGGGGGCTCGCACCCGCCGGGGACGCCGTGCCCGACGACCTCTGGGATCGCCTCGCCCACGCCGTCGCCCGCGCCCTCGACCCCGGCGGCGAGTGGTACATCGGCGACGTCGGCCCCCGCAACCAGCGCTGCGTGGAGTCGGCCGCCCTCGGCTGGGCCCTCCACACCGTCCCCGAACGCCTCTGGGACCCGCTGGCCCCCAAGGACAAGGACAACGTCGCCGTCTGGCTAGCCCAGGCCTACCGGACCGAGGTCATCGACAGCAACTGGCGGTTCTTCCCCGTGCTCGCCGGGCACGGCCTCGACGCCGTCGGCGTCGAACGCGACCCCGCGATCGCCGGAGCCCACCTCAAACGCCTGGGGGAGTTCCACCTCGGCGACGGCGTCTACGAGGACGGCCCCGGCAACCGCGTCGACTACTACAACCCGTTCGCCTTCCACACCTACGGCCTCCTCCACTACCGCATCACCGGCGACGACCGCTTCGTGGAACCCGCTGCCGCCTTCGCCCGCCGCTTCCGCTCCTGGTTCGCCGCCGACGGCGCGGGCGTCCCCTACGGCCGCAGCCTCGGCTACCGGTTCGCGCAGGGCTCGCTGTGGGGCGCGCTGGCCGCCGCCGACGTGGAGGCCGTGCCGTGGACCGAGGCCGCCGGGTTCGCGCGCCGACACCTCGCCTGGTGGTGGGACAAGCCGATCCTGGAGCCGGACGGACGCCTCAGCGTCGGCTACGGCTATCCGAACAGCGCCCTGGTCGAGCAGTACCTGACGGCCGGTTCCCCTTGGTGGGCATCGAAGGTCTTCACGGGCCTGCTCGCCCCGCCCGATCATCCCTTCTGGACTTCCGAAGCGGAGGCGCCCGGCCCGACGGTCGAGCCGCACCCGCCCGCGCGCGCCGTCCACGTGCGCGACGCCGGCGGCCACGTGACCCGCCTGAACGGCCAGTCCTGGCGCGCGATGATGCGCGGCGGGAAGGACACCTACGGCAGGCTCGCGTACTCGACGCTCACCGGGTTCTCGCACTCGGTCGACGGGCCCGGCCTGGAGGCGGCCGCTCCCGACGGGGCCCTGGTCTTCTCCGAGGACGGCCGCCACTGGCGGGGCCGCGAGGACTCCGACGACGGCGTCGTCGGCTCCGACGGCACGGTCACCGTCACCTGGCAGCCCTGGGAGGACGTCCGGGTGATCACCACAATGGAGGCGTCGCTCGACGGCTGGCACACCCGCACCCACGAGATCGACACCGCGCGGCGGCTCCACACCGGCGAAGGCGGCTGGTGCGTCCCGCGCGACGGCCACGAGGCCGCCGTCGCGAACGACCGCGTCGCCGTTGTCTCCCAAGGGATCCGCAGCGAGATCGTGGACGCCGCCGGGAACCGCTGCGCGGGGCTCGTCTCCCCGATGCCCGGCACGCACCTCTACTGGCCCGCGACGGTGCTCCCGGTGCTCACCGGCGTACTCGAACCGGGCCGCCACCTGCTCCGCGCCCGGATCTTCGCCGGAACGGACTGAATCTCGGGCCGGGCACCTTGACAGCGTTGGAAAGCGCGATCTAAGGTGACACATCGAAAGTTAAAACGATTTAACAATGCCGATGCCCCACCCGCCCCGCTTCCCCATCCCTCCCCTCACATCAGAAGGAGTGCATCAATGTCGATCCACAAACCCCTCCGCCGCCGGAGCCTGCTCGCGGGCGCGACCGCGGCCGCCGCGCTCGGCGCGACCGCCGCCTGCGGCGACGACGGCCCGGCCGGGACCGCCGACGACCCGGTCGAGATCGGCTTCGAGTGGTGGGGGGACGACGCCCGCGCCGAGGTCACCAAGCAGGCCGTCGATCTCTTCATGGAGAAGAGCCCGGGCATCAAGGTCCGCACCAACTTCGCCGACTACCCGGCCTACTGGGAGGGCCTGACCGGCCGCATGGCCTCGCGCGACCTCCCCGACGTGTTCCAGATGGACTACCCGCGCCTGCGCCAGTTCGGCGCGACCGGCATGCTGACGCCCCTCGACGGCGTCGTGTCGACCGACGACTTCCGCGACGGCGTGCTCGAGACCGCCAAACTCGACGGCAAGCTCGTCGCCGTCCCCGTGGGCAGCAACATGTTCGGCCTCATCTACCGCCCGGACTGGTTCGAGGAGCACGGCATCGCCGCCCCCGAGGCCGGATACTCCTGGGAGGACTACGGCGCCCTCATCGCGCAGATGACCACCGCGCTCGGCGCGGACAAGTGGGGCGGCAGCGACTGGGCCAGCTCCTACCTCCTCATGGAGCTGTGGCTGCGCCAGCAGGGCGGCGCGTTCTACGCCGACGACGCCGCGAGCCTCGCCTTCACCAAGGACCAGCTCGTCGAATGGTGGTCCTCGACCACCGCGCTCGTCTCCTCCGGCGCGATGCCGCCGCCGGACGTCGCCGCCGAGGCGACCGCGCCCGGTGTCGCGGGCGGCGTCATGGCCACCGAACTGCGCTGGGACACCGCGATGAGCGGCTACTGGGCGGCCGTGGCCGAAGGCGGCGGCACCCTCGCCCTCGCCCCGCCGCCCTCCGCCGACCCGACCAACCTCGCGCTCCACCTGCGCCCGTCCGTGCAGTTCGTGATCGCCGCGAACTCCGAGTTCCCCGCCGAGAGCGCCAAACTCATCGAGTTCCTGCTCTCCGACCCGGAGGCCGCCGCGATCCTCGGCACCAACCGGGGCATCCCCTCGACCAAGACCGGCCTCGCCAGTGTCGAGATCGACGAAGCCTCGCAGGTCGTGCTCGACTACGAGGCCACCGTCGAGCAGTACCTCATCGAGGCCCCGGTGGTGCCCCCGGCCGCCGCCGGTTCCATCGAAGCCAAGTTCACCGAGATCTACGGCCAGGTCCAGTACGGCGAGATGACCCCCGCCGAAGCCGCCGACCTGTTCTTCACCGAGGCCGAGACCCTGTTCCAGAGCGAGCAGTAGCACCGCCCGGGCGGGGGCGGCCTGAGGAGGACCGCCCCCCGCCCGGACCGGCAGCGCCACCCCGGCGGGGGAGCGGCACCTGAGAGGAGGGCCGCTCCCCACCCCGCTGTCCTCGCGCCGCCGTTAGGATCGGCCGATGCGCCCCGCCCCCCGCCCCACCGCTCTCATCACCGGCGCCGCATCGGGCATCGGCGCCGCCTTCGCCCGAGCGCTCGCCCCCGACCACCGGCTCGTCCTCGTCGACCGCGACACCGAAGGGCTGCAAGCCATCGCGGCGACACTCGACACGGAGACCGAGACCGTCACCGCCGACCTCACCGCCGAAGCCGACATCGCCCGCATCGAGGAACGCTGCCGCGCAGGCCTCGACCTCCTCGTCAACAACGCCGGATTCGGCCACCCCACCGAATTCCTCGACACCCCGATCGAAGCCGAGATCGCCATGTCACGACTGCACGTCGAAGCGGTCCTGCGCCTCACCGTCGCCGCCCTGCCCGCCATGATGGGACGAGGCAACGGCGGCATCGTCAACACCGGCTCGGTCCTCGGGTTCTTCCCCAGCTCCACCTACTCCGCGAGCAAGGCGTGGGTCATCAACTTCAGCCAGTCCGCCGCCGTCAAGGCCCGGCCGCACGGCGTCCACGTCATGGTCCTGTGCCCGGGCTTCACCCGCACCGGGTTCCACGACACCGCGCGCATGAACATGACCGCCGTCCCGGCCTTCCTCTGGCTCCAAGCCGACACCCTCGTGGCCGCCGCCCTGCGCGACCTGCGCAAAGGCAAGGCCGTGAGCATCCCCGGCTGGCACAACAAGACCATCGCGGCCCTCAGCCGCCTCCTGCCGATGCGCCTGATCCTCCGCATCCACTCCGGCGGCGGCAAACGCCCCATGGCCGTCCGCGAAACGCGAGGCTGAACGCCCGAGGCCCGCCCGCAGGCACGCACGAAGCACCCCCGAACTTGACACGCCCTCACCAACCGGGAATCATGGTTTCAGTAACCGTTCTTGAAACTGTTTAACCGAGGTGAATTCTTTGGCGCGCAAGGCGAGTGCTTCGGGCGACGGGACGCGCCACACCACCATCCGCGAAGTGGCCGAACGGGCCGGCGTCTCGGTCGCCACCGTCTCGCGCATCCTCTCGGGCACCTACCCCGCCGCGCCCGCGACCCGCAGCAAGGTCATGCGCGCCGTCGAAGAGCTCGACTACGTCGCCAACCACCACGCCCGCGCCCTCCAGGGGACCACCCGCAAGAGCATCGCCATCATCGTCAACTCGGTGATCTCACCCCACTACGCCCATGTGGCCCAAGGGGTCCAGACCCAGGCCGCCGAGGACAGCCGCCTCTGCCAGATCGGCACCACCGGCGGCGACGCCGAACGCGAGCTCGCCATGGTCCAATTCATGCGCGAGCAGCACCCCGAGGCCGTGATCCTCGTCGGCAACGTCAACGCCGACGCCGAGTACCGGGCCCGCATGAGCCGGTACGCGCACGCGCTGGCGGCGATCGGCTCGCGCCTGGTGCTGTGCGGCAGGCCGCCGCTCGGCCCCGACGTCCCAGCCGTGGTCGTCGAGTACGACAACACCGGCGGCGCGTTCGCCGCGACGAGCCACCTGCTCTCCAACGGCCACAAGCGGATCCTGTACCTGGGCCGCCGTCCGGGGTTCACCACGGCCGACGCGCGCATCGAGGGCTACCGCAAGGCGCTCGCGGCGTACGGCGTCGAACCCGACCCGGGGCTCGAGGTCGACGGCACGTACGAGCGGTTCGAGGGCTACCGGATGATGAAGGAGCGCCTGGCCGCCGGGCCGCCCGACTACACGGCGGTCTTCTCCGGCAACGACCAGATCGCCGCCGGGGCGAGGCAGGCCCTCCTCGAGCACGGCCTGCGCGTGCCCGAGGACATCTCGATGGTCGGCTTCGACGACCTGCCCCCGGCAGCCGACATCGACCTCACCACGGTCTACCAGCCCCACGAGGAACTGGGCCGCACCGCAGTGCGCCTCGCCCTCGAACACGCCCGCCAAGGCGGCCCGCCCCCGCACACGATCCTCGGCACCCACCTCGTGCTCAGAGGCTCGGTCCGCCCGATCGTCACCAGCTGACCCGGATTGTCGGACCCTCGTGGGAGAGTGGTCCTTTTCGGTTGGTCGGAGGCGGAGAGCGGGTGGGTAAGGGGCACCCCCTACGTCCCCGGCGGCGGCGTCAGCCGCCGACCGACCTGCCCCACTGCGGCACCGCCAGCGCCCACGAAGCGATGAGGCTGCCGATTAAACCCGCTGCCATGTCCGCGTCATGCGCCCTGTCGGCGGTCGCGCGGATCTCGTCCGCGTAGCGGCCCCACAGCGCGGGCGGTATGTCGTGGCCGACGCCCGGGACGATGACGAGCCGGGCCCCGGGAAGGTCCTTCGCGAGGTCGCGCGCAGCCGAGGGACGCAGTAGCTGGTCGGCCTCGCCGTGCATGACCGTCGCGGGCACCCGCAGCCGAGCGAGCGACCCGCCGCTCCAGTGCGCGCCGAGCTGGCGGCCCATGGACTTCGGGTCCCGCACCGCGCTGGATTCGTCCTTCTCGATGCGAGCCAGCGTCTCCGCCTCGTCGAACGGGTAGCCGGGGGAGGCGAGCGCCCTTGACACCGCCATCGACAGCGCGAGGTCGCCTTCGCGTCCTTCGGGGAACTCGAGCCGCGCGAGCTTCGCGACGGTCCCGAACCTGATGTACCGCAGCAGCTGCAGCGGCCCCGCGTCGCTGGAGACCGCCGCCGAGGAGACGAGGCTGCGCACCCGCCCGGGGTGGCGCAGGGCGATGCGCTGCGCCCGCAGGCCGCCGTTCGAGTGCCCGAAGAGGTGCGCGGAGCCCCAGCCGAGGGCGTCCATGACGGCGGCGGCGTCGTCGGCGAGGTCCTCGCCGGTGTAGGCGGGGACGCGCTTGCGGAACAGCGCGGTCACCGGGTGGGCGGTCTCGGCGGGGAAGTGCGTGGACTGCCCGGCGTCGCGGTTGTCGAAGGAGGCCACGTGGAATCCCCGTCCGAGGAGCGCCGCGATGAGGCCCGGCGGCCACCAGTGGCGGCTGACGGCCGAGCCCATGACGAGCAGCAGCGGTTCGCCTCCCGCGCCGCCGTGGTCCTCGTAGGCGAGGCTGACCGGTCCGTTGCGGGCGTAGCCGGTAGGGGTCTGGCCCATGGCTCCTCCTCGGGGTTCGCGAACAGTGTTCCCGAACTATAGTCGTTCGAGTACACTGTTCGCAAATCCTGGAGGAGTGCGATGACCGACGTGATCTGGCTGCGGCCCGAACGGGCCGCCACCGGCCGCCCCGCGGTGCATGACCGCGCCGAGATCACGGCTGCCGCGATCGGCCTCGCCGACCGCAGCGGCATCGACGCGGTGTCCATGCGCAACGTCGCCGCCGAACTCGGGACCGGCGCGGCCTCGCTCTACCGCTACGTCACCGGGCGCGACGACCTCCTCGACCTGATGGTCGACTCGACCGCGGCCGAATGCCGCTTGGAGCCGCCCACCGGTGACCAGGTCGCCGACCTCGTCGCGGTGGCCGAGGGCCTGCACGAGGTCATGATGCGCCACCGGTGGCTCCCGGACCTCGTGGTCACGCGCCCGGCGCTGGGCCCCGGCGTGGTCGGGGTCCTCGACCACGTCCTCGAGGTCCTCGCCGACCACCCGGGCGACGGGGCCGCGAAGCTCGAGGTCTTCGGCCTCCTCAACGCGCTTGTGGCCGCGTTCGCCCGAAACGAGCTCGCGTCGCCGGACCACGCGCAGCGGGCCGTCGCCTACCTCGCGCACGTGGCGGCCAGCGGCGAGCGGCCCCGCGTCACCGCCCTCTTCGACGGCCCTCCGGCGGCCGAGGGGTCCCCGCGCGACCGCCGCGTCGCCGCCTTGGCGGCGATGCTGTCCGGGCTGCTCCGCTAGGCCTCGGGGATCCAGTTGCCGTGCAGGCCGAGCGGCACGCGCGCGGGCAGGTGGACGCGCGCGAGCGGTTCGCCGGAGAAGTCCTGCGCCGCGAGGATCACCAGGTCGGCCGCGCCGCGTTCGGGGTTGTGGACGTAGAGCAGGTTGTACCCGTCGTCTTCGCTTGCAGCCGTTGAGGACGGCACGAACACGGTCTCCCCGGCGGCGGCGTCGCGCCCGAACTCGTGGGTCTCGGTCGTGCCCGCCACCAGGTCGTGCTTGAGGACCGCGTTCGAGAAGCCCTCGTCCGGCCGGTCAGCGTCCACAGTGCTCGGTGCCGCGTAGAGCTCCGTCGAGGCCGAGTACCCGTACCGGTAGGGGCGGCCGGAGTAGCGCCCGTTGAGGCGCGGGAAGTCCTGCGGCCGGTCGTGCAGGAGCTCGGTCCGGGCCTTGCCCGCGGCGAGGTCGAGGGTCCAGCGTTCGAGCACCGGACGCCCGGCCCCGATGTCGGCGAGGTCGAACCTGCCCGCGTGCCAGGCCACGTCGACCACGATCGTCCCGGCCTCCTCGTAGGCGTTGAGGGTGTGCCCGACCATGCCCTCCGGCAGGTCGATCCACTGCACGGGGCCGCCTTCGCGGGGCATGACGCCGACCTGCGTCGGCAGGTCCGGGTTCCAGCCGAACGGCACGCCGGTCGCCAGCTGCTGCGGGTCGAACACCATGGGGGAGGCGTAGATCAGCACGTAGTGGTCGGTGAGTCCGAAGTCGTGCATGTACGGCAGCGTCGGTGCGGGAACGTTCACGGTCCGCTGTACGCCGCCATTGGGGGAGAAGACGATGTGCTGAATGAAGTCGACGCCGTAGCGGAACGCGAGGGAGTGCATCTCGCCGGTGCGGTGGTCGAACTTGGTGTGTGCGTTGGCCGAGAACCCCTCCGGGGTCGCGCCGAGGTCGGAGGGGCCGACGGTGTCGAGCTCGGGGGTGAGCTCGTAGGGCGCGAGCCCGCCTTCGATGAGGGCCCAGACGCGGCCGCCGTGCCCGGCGACCTGGACGTTCGGGGCGAAGTCGAACCGCTCGTCGACCGGCCGCCCGCGGCGCGGCTCGCCGAGCCGGTCGGCCACCGAGGCCGAACGGACCCAGCGGTTCCGGTACCACTCGGCGCGGCCGTCGCGCAGCCGCACGCCGTGGACCATGCCCTCGCCGAGGGTCCAGATGTGGGCCGAGGCGTCCTCGATCCCGAGGGGGTTGGGGCCGATGCGGAGGTACCGGCCGTCGAGGTCGTCCGGGATCGCGCCGGTGACGGGGAGGTCGAATGCGGTGACCTCCTCGGTGACGGGGGCGAAGTTGCCGCGGGTGTACCGCTGAAGGCGCATAAGGGGGTCCTCTCTGCTGCGACGCGCTGCGCGTCGATTTATACAAACGTATCATACGAATGTATAAATCGAGGCGACCGCTAGGATCACCGCATGGGACACCGAGAGGACCTGCTCGAAGGCGCGAAGCGCTGCCTCATCGAGCGCGGCTACAGCAGGACGACCGCGCGCGACATCGTCGAGGCGTCGCACACCAACCTGGGCTCCATCGGCTACCACTACGGCACCAAGGACAAGCTGCTCCTCCAGGCCATGGTCGAGATGTCCGGCGAACTCGCCGAGCGGATGATGGCCGTCGACCCCGGCGACGGCGAGGCGGCCCTGCTCCGCTTCTGGGAGGGCATGATCGCCTCGTTCCGGGCCGATCCGGGCCTGTGGCGCGCCAACCTCGAGATCCTCGTCCAGACCCTCCACGACCCTGAGCTGCGGACCAGCCTCGCCGACACGCAGGAACGCGCCCGCGACGGACTCGGCAGGCACCTCACCCCGACCGCCGCGGACGCCTCCCGGGCCGCCGGCTCGATCCACTACGCCCTCATCATGGGCGTGATGGCCCAGCACCTCCTCGACCCCGACCGGGCCCCCAGCGCCGAGGAGGTCGTGCGCGGCCTGCGCGCCGTCGCCGCCGCCTAGCGCGCCTTCTCGATCGAACGCCGCACCATCCCGCTGACGCCCGGGAGCGTGACGGCGCGCATCATCGCGTCGCTCATCCACACGTGGAACCGCGTGGGCGGCGCGAACCGGGCGATCCCCTTGCGCGCCAACGCCTGCCGCTTCACGACCTCCGGACGCATCCCCGCCTCCCAGCCCGCCAGCGCCGCGTCGACATCGCCCTGCTCCAAAGCCGCGCCGAGCCGGTCCGCGCCCGACAGCGCAAGGCCCGCACCGTAACCGGCGAACAGCGTCACGCACCAGGCCGCGTCGCCGAGGAGCACCACCCGGCCGCTGCTCCAGGCGTCCATGCGGATCTGGCTCACCGAGTCGAAATAGGCGCCGCCAGGGTCCTTCCGGAACTGCTCCAACGCGTCCGGGACGCCGCCGCCCAGATCTTCGAAGGCCTCACTGAGTGCTGCGGCCGGGTCGCGTTCGAGGTCGGTCGCAGGACCGCGATAAGCGAAGAACGCCGAGGACCGGCCCGGACCCAGGTTGACGACGGCCGCCGTCCGGTGCGGGCCGATGAACGTGGTGCCGCTGCCCTCGGCGAGCCCGTCCGGCAACCGGCGCAGCGGGAACGCGCCGACCATGTGGTCCAGGTCGACCCTGAACCGCGCTTCGTCGCCGAAGACCAGCCTCCGGACGCTCGAATGCAGGCCGTCCGCGCCGACGAGCAGGTCGGCCCGCTCGGTCGTGCCGTCGCTCAGTGTCGCGACGACACCGTCCCCTTCCTGCGCGATCGTGTCCACGGTCGTGCCGAACCTGAACGCCGCCTTGCCTTCGACCGCCTCGAACAGGGCCGTCTCCAGGTCGCCCCGGAACACCGACATCGCCCGCGCGCCCTGCGCGGCCTCGACGATCGCCTGCGGCACCGTGAACTTCGCCGACCCGTCCGCCCGCACGAGCACCGACGTGAAGGCCCCGAGGTCCCGCTTCCCCAACTCCGGCAACAGGCCTAGCGCCTCGACCGCGTCGTATCCGCTCCCGAGCAGGTTCAGCATGTACCCGCTGCTGCGCCGCTCCGGCGCGCGCTCGACCACGACCACTTCCCAGCCCGCCCGGTGCAGCCGCAGTGCCGCCGCCAGTCCCGCGATCCCCGCGCCGACCACGATCGCCTTGCGTTTCCCAGCCATCTGCCCTCCAGAAAAGTTTGAACACGCGTTCATCACGAGTATGAACGATCGCTCAAACTCCCTGCGGCGCCCCCTCCGCCGCCCGTTACACTGGCCCCGTGCCAAGAGGAGTCGCCATACCCGAGCTGCGCCAGCAGCTGTTCACCGCCGCCGAGCAGGTCATACTCCGCGACGGCCCAGGCCGACTCAGCGGCCGCGCCGTCACCGCCGAAGCCCGCGTCGCCGCCGGACTCCTCTACGCCCACTTCACCGACCTCGACGACTTCCTCGCCGCCTACGCCGTCGACCGCTCCTTCGTCGTCACCGTCGCCGCGAAGACCCTCCCCGCACGAGCGGGCGCCGGCGACCCCGCCTCCAACCTCGCGAGCGCCCTCCTCGACATCCCCCGCGACGCCCTCGCCGCGCTCGCCCGCCTCCTCGTCCTCCGCCCCGAACTCGCCGAACGCGTCCACGACGTCCTCGGCGGCGACACCGCCCTCGACGCCGTCGAACAGGCCGCCGCCGACTACCTCGAAGCCGAACGCCGCCTCGGCCGCACCGCCGCCGACCCCCGCGCCGTCGCGCTGGCCGCCACCGCCGCCCTCCACCACCTGGTGCTCACCGCCGAGGACCCGGACGACCGCCTCCGGCCAGCGCTCACCGCGCTGGTCGGCTCCACCGCGAACGAACGGAGCGGCAATGGCTGACCTGCCACCGCGCATCGGCATCGACGAACCCGGCTCCTTCAGCCGGGCCTGCTTCCACGAGCGCCACCCGGTCCTCATCGCCAACCTCCTGGCCGACCTCCCGTACCCGCCGCGCATCCGGGCCCGCCTCGAAGGCCTCCTCGACGAGTCCCTGAACGGCGTCGTCCCCCGCGAGGTCCCGCCCGGCCCCAACCTCGCGTTCTGGGAAGCCGAGATCGCCTCCTGCGCGGGCACGCCCTGGAGCCGCCTGCCGTACCTGTGGGCCGAGTCGTACTTCTACCGCCGCCTGCTCCAGGCGACCGAGTACTTCGACGCCGACAGCCCCTGGCGCGGCGTCGACCTCTTCGGCCCGCAGAAGCGCGCGCAGCTCGCAGGGGACGAACTGCGGTCCGACCTCGACGCCTACGCCGCGCTCGGCGACCGCGAGCCGGGCGAGCGCCGCCGTGCCCTGCTCCACGCGAGCCTGTGGGGCAACCAGGCCGACCTCGGCTTCCGCACCACCACTTCCATCGCGGGGCAGAGCGACATCGTGGCCGACGACAGCGCCGCGATCTGGGACCTCGTCGACGGACCCGGCAGCGGACCCGTGATCGTGGTGGCCGACAACGCGGGCCGCGAACTCACCGCCGACCTCGCCCTCGTCGACGCGCTCCTGGAGACCGGCAAGGTCGAGCTGCACCTCAAGCCGCACCCGTACTTCGTCTCCGACGCCACCGGAGACGACCTCCTCGCCACCCTCGACGCGCTGGCCGCCGACCCGAACAAGCCCGTGCAGGCCCTCGCCCAGCGCCTGCGCGACGCGATCCGAGACGAGTCCCTCGTCGTCCGCACCCACGGGTTCTACGCGCTGCCCGCGACCTACCGGCGGCTCCCGGCCGACCTCGCCCGCGACTTCGCGGCCGCGCGGCTCGTGATCCTCAAGGGCGACTTGAACTACCGCCGCCTCGTCGGCGACCGGCACTGGGACCCCACGACCCCCTTCGCCGAGGCCGTCTCCTACTTCCCGGGCGACGTGGCCGCGCTGCGCACCGCGAAGTCGGACCTCGCGGTCGGCATCGACCCGGCCCGTCTCACCGAGTTGGACAACGCTTCCCCGCAGTGGCGCATCAGCGGCACGCACGCGATGATGCAGGTGCTGCACTGACCCGAGGAGGCGACGATGCCGGTCGACGAGTACTTCACCACGATGCACCAGCGGCTCGAGGCCGCTGCGGCGGCGGGGACCACCGACGAGGAGAAGGCCGCCCTCGGGTGGGCGGCCGCCGACTCCTACGCCAAGCAGGCCCTCGCCACCTGGAACAGCGACGGCGTCGCCATCGAGGACACCGTGGTCGACGGCCCGCACGGACCGATCCCCGTGCGCCTCTACCGTCCTGAAGGCCCGCTCAACGGCGCGGTCCTGTGGTGCCACGGCGGCGGCTTCCGCCACGGCGACCTCGACATGTTCGAGGGCCACGGCGTGAGCGTCGAGCTCGCCCGCCGCGCGGGCGTCGCGGTGGCCTCAGTGGACTACCGGCTCGCCGACGGCACCGTGCAGTACCCGGTCCCGATCGACGACGTGCACACCGCGTGGGACTGGTGGACCGCGCACGCCGGGACCGACGGCCCGATCGCCCTCGGCGGCGCGAGCGCCGGAGCCGCGCTCGCCCTCTCGACCGCGTTGCGCACCAGGGACACCGGGGGCCGCGCGGCCGACGTGCTGCTGCTCGCCTACCCGTTCGCGCACTACCCGAACCCGTCGCTGAGCCCGGCCATGAGCGTCGAGATGGCGGCCCTGCCGTTCCGCTTCGAGCCCGAGGGCGTCGAGGAGATGGTCCGCAACTACGTGGGCCGCATCAGCGACGTGCCGCCGGACGCCCTCCCCGGCGCGGCCCGGCTCGACGGGCTCCCGCCCGTCCGCATCGTCGTCTCCGAGTACGACGACCTGCGCGCCTCTGCCGACCTGCTTGAGCGCCAGCTCCGCGAGGTCGGCGTCCCGGTCGAGTCGTACCTGGCCCTCGGCATGACGCACGGGCACATGAACCACACGTCCGACATCCCGGAGGTCGCGAACTCCCTCGACTTCTTCGCGAAGGGCCTGAAGGCCTAGGCCGGAAGGTGCCGGGCGACGATCGCTGCCGCCGATTTGCGCTGCCCCGCACCGTAGTTGAGTCCCCGGTCGGGACCGAGGCGCGTGGCGCAGAAAGCGTCGGCGACCTCGGCGGGGGAGTGGCGGATCAGCAGTGACGCCTGGAGCGCCAGCCCGAGGTCCTCGGTGAGGCGGCGGGCCCCGGCCGGTTCGGCGTCCTTGAGGCGCGACTTGAGCCCCTTGAGGTGCGCGCCGAGCCGGGCGTCCGCTTCGGCCGCCGGTGCGACCTCGGCGAGGAACGCTTCGGCGGCCTCGGGAGCGGTCGCCAGCGCGCGCAGCACGTCGAGGCAGATCACGTTCCCCGAACCCTCCCAAATGGACAGGAGCGGCTGTTCCCGGTAGCGGCGCGCGAGCGGCGCCTCCTCGACGTACCCGTTGCCGCCCAAGCATTCCAGTGCTTCGGCGGCGTGCCCCGGGCCGCGCTTGCACACCCAGTACTTCGCGACCGCCGTCGCCAGCCGCCGGAACGCGGCCTGCCCGGGATCGTCGTAGGCCGCGGCCAGCCGCATCATCGTGGCGGTGGCCGCCTCGGACTCCACGCAGAGGTCCGCGAGGACCTGCGTCATGAGCGGCTGGTCGATCAGGGCGGCGCCGAACGCGCTGCGATGCGCCGCGTGCCAGACCGCCTCGGCCGTGCTCTGCCGCATCCCCGCGGCGGTGGCGATGACGCAGTCGAGCCGGGTGTGGTTGACCATCTCGATGATCGTGGCGACCCCGCGGCCCTCCTCGCCCACGAGGTGGGCGACGGCGTCGTGCAGCTCGATCTCGGCCGACGCGTTCGAGCGGTTGCCGAGCTTGTCCTTCAAGCGCTGCAAGCGGATCGCGTTCCGGGTGCCGTCGGGCAGGACGCGGGGGAGCAGGAAGCACGAGAGCCCGCCGGGCGCCTGGGCGAGCACGAGGAACGCGTCGTTCATCGGCGCGGAGCAGAACCACTTGTGGCCCCGCAGCGTGTAGGTGCCGTCGGCGGAAGGCGTTGCGGCCGTGGTGTTGGCGCGCACGTCCGAGCCGCCCTGCTTCTCGGTCATGGCCATCCCGACGAGCACGCCGGCCTTCTCCTGCGGCGGTCGCAGCCCCGGGTCGTACTCGGGCGCGGTGATGAGCGGCTCCCACTCGGCCGCGAGCGCCGGGCTGGCGCGCAGCGCCGGGACGGCCGCGTAGGTCATCGAGATCGGGCAGCAGTGCCCCGGCTCGGTCTGCGCGAGGAGCGACAGGAGCACCGCGCGCCCGGCGTGCGCGCCCGGACCGGGCTCGGCCCACGGCATGGCGTGCGCGCCGTGCTCCACGGCCAGGCGCATGAACCGGTGCCACGACGGGTGGAAGTCGACCTCGTCGACGCGGTTCCCGTACCGGTCGTGCGTGCGCAGCACGGGCGGGTAGCGGTGCGCCTCGTCGGCCCACCGCGCCGCATCGGCGCCCGCGAGGGCGTCGCCGAGGGCCCTCGCGCGCGGCGCGATCGCACCGGCCCCCGCCCACTCGGCCGCCTCCCGCAGGGGCGCGTTCGCCTCGAACAGGTTGCGATCCACCAGCGGCGGGGCCTGATTCGTGACAGTGTGGGTGTCGGCGGCACCGGTCATCGCGCGCTCCCTTGCTCGGCAGATCCCACATGGTAGTACCGATGACGCGCCCGGGGAAGCGTCGATCGCGTCCGCCGACCGACGAGACGGAGAGGATCGCGATGCGCGCCTTGACTTTTGCGCCCGGCAGCGGGGGCACCTTGGCACTTGCCGAGATCGAGGACCCGTCGCCCGGCGAGGGCGAGCTGCTGGTCGAGGCGATCGCGCTCGGCGTGTGCGGCACCGACAAGGAGCTGGCGAACGGCGAGTACGGGTGGGCGCCCGACGGCGCCGAGCGGATGGTCATCGGCCACGAGTCGCTCGGTCGCGTCCGGTCCGCCCCCGAAGGGAGCGGCTTCGCGCCCGGCGACCTCGTGGTGGGCGTGGTGCGGCGGCCCGACCCGCTGCCGTGCGGCGCGTGCGCGCGCGGCGAGTTCGACGCGTGCCGCAACGGCGACTACCTGGAGCGCGGCATCAAGCAGCTCGACGGGTACGCCAGCGAGCTGTGGACCGTCGAGGCCGAGTACGCCGTCAGGCTCGACCCGGAGCTGTCCGATGTGGGCGTGCTCATGGAACCGATGAGCGTGCTCGCGAAGGCCTGGGACCAGATCGACAGGATCGGCTCCCGCTCCTGGTTCGACCCGAAGACCGTCCTGGTCACCGGCGCTGGCCCGATCGGGCTGCTCGCGGCCGAGATCGGCGCCCGGCGCGGGCTCGACGTGCACGTCTACGACCACAACGACAGCGGCCCGAAGCCCAAGCTCGTCGCCGAGCTGGGCGCGGCCTACCACTCCGAGAGCATGGCGGCGGCGGTCGCCGCCGCCGAACCGGACATCGTCATCGAGGCCACGGGCGCCTCCTCGCTCGTGTTCGACGCGATCAGCGCGACCGGCGCCTTCGGGATCACGTGCCTGACGGGCGTCTCGCCGGAAGGCCGCTCGGTCCCGGTCGACGCGGGCGGCGTGAACCGCCGGATCGTGCTGGAGAACGACGTGGTCTTCGGCACCGTGAACGCGAACCTCGGCCATTACGCCGACGCGGCCCGGTACCTCGCCGAGGCCGACCGGGGCTGGCTCCGCAGCATCATCACGCGCCGGGTGCCGCTGGAGAGGTTTGAAGAGGCCTTCGAAGGTCAACCCGGAGATGTGAAGACCGTCATCGACCTCACTGGGGGGTAAGGGAAAAGCGGCGGCCGGGCTGGGGGGCCCGGCCGCCGCTGCCTGCCGTCTAGAAGGAGTAGGGTCCGGTGCGCGGCGCCCGGGGCCCGGACAGCGCCTCGATCTCACCCGGGAAGTCCAGGTTCGGGCAGCTCAGGCCCGCTTCCGGGACGGTCTTGTCGACGAAGTACGCGTTCACGGACTCGTCGATGCACTCCGAGAGGCCGCCGTAGACCGTGTGCCAGTACCCCTCGTAGGTGATGAGGTGCCCGCCGGCCTGCTCGGAGGAGGCCAGGGACCAGTCGTACACCGTCGCCGGGTCGTGCTCGTTGCCGATGAAGACGATCGGCGGCGCGTGGTCGATGTCGAGCTCGTCGCGCTCGTTGACGGGCTCGATGCCGGAGCCGACGCAGGTGAGGGCGTGCTGGTTGTACGGCGTCCACTCGACGTTCGGGTACTCCTCGGCGAGCCCGCCGAGCAGGTCGTCGAACTCGGCGTAGTCGTCGATCTCGAAGCCCCAGTCCTGGCACCACGCCGGGTAGTAGAGGTTCTCGAACTCCTCTTCCTCCTGGAACGCCGAGACGCCGGGGAGCAGCTCGCCGTTGCGCATCGCCTCGTACTCGTCGGCGAGGAAGGGCCAGAACTGCGGGAAGTTGGCGCTGAACGTGAAGTTCTCCGCCAGGCCGTAGAAGCCGAGCGGCTCGCCGAGGTAGGGATCGGTGAGCGTCCCCGCGCGGGCGCGCGCCTTGAGCTCGGCGTAGACGGTCTCGACGTCCTCGCCGTGGAGCGCGCACTCGGCCTCGGCCTCGCACCAGGCGGCGAACGCGCCGAAGTTCTCCTCGACCGCCGCGGTCTCCGTGCTCATGAAGTCCCATGTGGACTCAAGACTGTGGTCCATGTTCCCGTCGAGGACCATCGTGCGGATCTTGCGCGGGTACTCCTCGGCGTACTGCTGGCCCATGAGAGTGCCGTACGAGTAGCCCAGGTAGTTGAGCTTCCCCTCGCCGAGGGCGCGGCGGATGCGCTCCATGTCCTCGACCGTCTCGAGGTTGGAGACGTGGTCGAAGAGCTTCCCGGTGCGGTCGCGGCAGTCCTCCGTGAGGGCCGCGTTGGCCGCTTCGAGGGCCTCGAACGACTCCTGGTCGCTCGGGATGCCGACGGAGTACACCGCGTCCAACGCCTCAGCGCCGCAGACGACCTGCGTGCTGGTGTTGACGCCGCGCGGGTCGAAGCCGACCATGTCGAACTTCTCGGCGGCTTCGCCCGTGAGCGGGTTGCCGCCCTTGATCGAGTCGACGCCCGAGCCGCCGGGACCGCCGGGGTCCATGAGGATCGTGCCGATCTTCTCGTCCGGGTTCGCGGCCTGCCTGCGGGCGAGGCCGATCTCGATCTTCTCGCCCCAGGGGCGGTCGTAGTCGAGGGGGACGGCGATGGTGGCGCACTCGACCGCTTCGGCCGGGTCCACGTCGGGGCACGGCTGCCAGTCGATGCCGTGGTGGGAGTTGCCCGCGGCGGCCGGGGCGGCCGCGAGGAGGGTGATGGCGAGGACCGCCGCCGATGCGGCGGCGGTCAGATTGCGGGTGGATGCTTTCATGCAGGATTCCTTCTGCCTGAAGTGAACCCGGCCGCGCGGACGCGTGCCGGGCGTTCGTTTCCACCCGTGATTCTATGAAAAGTCTTGGTCCACTAGGGTTCCCGAGACTTGTCCCTTTCGTTCAACTGCGCCCCTTAGGGATCGCTTGTCTCGCGACTACCAGCAGGTGCCGCCCTGCTTGCGCTCGGCGATGCGGTCGCGGACGCGGCCGAGGCCGTCGGCGAGGGCCTTGCGCTCCTCGGGCGTGAGCACGTCGATGAGGATCTCCCGCACGGCCTCCACGTGCCCGGGCGCGGCGCGTTCGAGCGTCGCGCGGCCCTCGGGGGTGATCTCGGCGAGGACGCCGCTCTTGCTCCACTCGCACTGGCGGCGGGTGACGAGCCCGGCCTTCTCCATCTGGCCGATCTGGTAGGTCAGGCCGCTCTTGGAGTTGATGAGCCGTTCGGCGAGCTCGGTCATGCGCATCGCGCCCGACTCGGCGCCGTTGAGGACCATGAGGATCTGGTACTGGAGGTGCGAGAGGCCCATGTCCTCCTTGAGCTGCTGATCGAGCTCGCGGTCGACGAGCGTCGCCGAGGAGACGAACGCGATCCACGCCCGCATCTCCTCGTCGTTCAGCCAATTGGTGTGACCCATGCCTCCAGCCTATCTCCTTGTTCAAATTTGAACTCAACTGTACCTTAGTCGAGGCGGTTCAAATTTGAAACGCCAGGAGTATCGGAGACGACATGGAACACGTTCACGCGACCGCCGCGGTCCGCACCCGCGTCACCATCCCGCTGACCTTCGCCGACGGCTACCAGACCACCGCCGAGGCGGTCACCTTCAAGGGCCTCGCCGACGGCCAGGAGCACGTGGCGATGGTCTTCGGCCGCCCCGCCCCCGGCGAAGCGCCGCTCGTGCGGCTCCACTCCGAGTGCCTCACGGGCGACGTCTTCGGCTCGGCCCGCTGCGACTGCGGCCCCCAGCTGCGCGAGGCCGTCGAGCGCATCAGCGAGCGCGGCGGCGTCCTCCTCTACATGCGCCAGGAGGGGCGCGGCATCGGCCTGTACAACAAGCTCGACGCCTACGCCCTGCAGGACGACGGCCTCGACACCTACGAGGCCAACGCCGCCCTGGGCCTGCCCGAGGACGGCCGCGACTACACCGCCGCCGCCCAGATGCTCGAAGCCCTCGGCACCGGCCCGTTCGAGCTCCTGACGAACAACCCCGACAAGGCCCGCCAGCTGCGCGACCTCGGCGCCGACGTGACCGCCACGGTCCCGACGGGTGTGTTCGCGACCGACAGCAACGTGCGCTACCTCAGCGCCAAGGTCCAGCACACCGGCCACACGATCGCCCTCGCGGGCGTCGCGGCCTGACGCATACAAAAGAAGGGCCCCGCATCATTCGATGCGGGGCCCTTTCGCGTGTCTCAGCAGCCCTTGGACTCCGCGGAGGTCGAGAGCCCGGCCAGCGCCCGCATCGGCCCGGTGAAGGCGTCGCAGCACAGGGCGTAGACGTTGCTGCGGCCCTTCGGGGTCACGGTCACCAGGCCGAGTTCGCGCAGCGGCGCGAGGTGGTGGGAGACGAGGGTCTGGGCGAGCCCGGTCGCCTCGGTGAGCTCGCGCACGGTGCGGTCGCGCTCGGACAGGAGCATGACGATCGCGAGGCGGTTCTCGTCGGCGAGGGCCTTGAACTGGGGCGCGAGGTCGCGGGCGCGTTCGACCAGGTGCTCGTCGGAGGTGGCGGTGACGTCGGTCAGCTCGATCTCGATGAGGCGGCTCATGGAACAAGTAAACCACGGAATTTGCTATCAACAGCAATCACTGGTATTAATTATCTCTGTTGATGTGTTCGCGATCGGAGCGAGCACCCGCCAGGAGGTCACCATGTCGCACGCCACCCGCCGCCTCTCCAAGACCGTCGCCGTGATCGGCGCCGGGCCCGTCGGCCTCGCCGCCGCCGCGCACCTGCGCGAACGCGGCATCACCCCCGTCGTCCTCGAAGCCGGGCCCAGCGCCGGAGCCGCGATCGGCCAGTGGGGCCACATCCGCCTCTTCTCCCCGTGGCGCTTCGACATCGACTCGGCCGCAAAGCGACTGCTAGCCGGAACCGGCTGGACCGAACCGGACGCGGACGGCCTGCCCACCGGGGCCGAACTCGTCGGCGACTACCTCGAACCGCTCGCCGCCGCGCTCGCCCCCCACATCCGCTACGGCACCCGCGTCACCGGCGTTGCCCGCCTCGGCGCCGACAAGACCCACAGCCTCGGCCGCGAAGGCCGCGCCTACCTGCTGCGCACCGTCACCGCCGCAGGATGGTCCGATGTCGTCGCCGACGCCGTCATCGACGCCTCAGGCGTGTGGGGCCGCGCCAACCCGCTCGGCTCAGGCGGCCTACCCGCCGCGGGCGAGACCGCCGACGCCCCCTGGCAGGCCGGTCCGCTCCCGGACGTGCTCGGCCGCGACCGCGAACGCTTCGCTGGCAAGCGGACCCTCGTCGTCGGCGCGGGTCACTCCGCCGCGAACACGCTCCTGCTCCTCGCCGAACTCGCCGAGACCGAACCCGGCACCGCGATCACCTGGGCCATCCGCGGCCGCAGCGCCGCGAAGGTCTACGGCGGCGGCTCGGCCGACGCGCTGCCCGCCCGCGGCACGATCGGCACCCGCCTCAAGGCCCTCGTCGAATCCGGCAGGGTCGAACTCGTCACCGGCTTCCAGATCGACGCGTTCACCACGGCCGCAGACGGATCGGTCACCGTCCACGGCAAGACCGGCAGCCACGCCGTGCAGATCGACGCCGACAGCGTCGCCGCCGCCACCGGCTTCCGCCCCGACCTCGAACTGCTGCGCGAACTGCGCCTCAACCTCGACGCCACCGTCGAGGCCCCGGTGAAGCTCGCCCCGCTCATCGACCCGAACTTCCACTCCTGCGGCACCGTCCCCGCCCACGGCGAAGCCGACCTCGCCCACCCCGACGAGGGCTTCTACATCGCGGGCGTCAAGAGCTACGGCCGCGCCCCGACGTTCCTCCTCGCCACCGGCTACGAGCAGGTCCGCTCCATCGCCGCCGCGCTGGCCGGGGACCGCGAGGCCGCCGACCGGGTCGAGCTGGAACTGCCCGAGACCGGCGTCTGCTCCTCGAGCCGCGCGCTCGACGCGACGAGCATCGGCGACGCCGAGGAGTCCTCCGGCTGCTGCGGGACGACCGCGTCGGACGCCGGATGCGGCACCGAGGCCTCGGGCTGCGGCACCCCTGCGGCCGAGACCGCGCCGTCCCGCGGCCTCGCCACTGGCGTCCTCCACGGCCGCGCCGGGCAGCTCATCGAACTGCCGCAACTGAAGTCGAGCTGCTGCGGCTGATCAGCCGGGCCCGGCAAGAGGCCCGGATACGTCGCCTGAGTCGGCCGCGTAACGGGCCGCTCTGCCGCTTGATTCGACGTCTGCCAAAATAGGCGCATGTCGAAGCAACCTGTTCACCTCGCCGTCCGCGGCGATCTGGACGACTGCCGCGTCCCCCTCGTGAGCGAGCCGCTCAACGCCGACCAGGCCGAGCGGCTCGCCCCGTCCTTCAAAGCGCTCGGCGACCCGGTGCGGCTGCGCCTGCTCTCGCTCATCGCCTCCCACGCGGGCGGCGAGGTCTGCGTCTGCGACCTGACCGACGCGTTCGACCTCACCGCGCCCACCATCTCCCACCACCTCAAGGTGCTCAAGGACACCGGCCTGGTCACCGCCGAGCGCCGCGGCACCTGGGTCTACTACCGCGCCGAGCGCACCGCCCTCGACCTGCTCTCGGGCCTCCTCGCCGCCCCGGCCGAGGCCGCCGCGTGACCGCCGCGACCGGGACGCGCGCCCGCCTCTCGACCCTCGACAAGTACCTGCCCGTCTGGATCGGCGCGGCCATGCTCGCGGGCCTCGCCCTCGGCTGGTTCGCGCCCGCCGTCGGCGAAGCGCTCGACGCGGTCCAGATCGGCGGCGTCTCCCTGCCGATCGCGGCCGGGCTGCTGCTCATGATGTACCCGGTCCTCGCGAAGGTCCGCTACGACCGGCTCGACTCGGTCACCGGCGACAAGCGGCTCCTCGTCTCCTCGCTCGTCCTCAACTGGCTCGTCGGCCCGGCGCTCATGTTCGCCCTCGCCTGGGCCTTCCTGCCCGACCTGCCGGAGTTCCGCACCGGCCTCATCATCGTCGGCCTCGCCCGCTGCATCGCCATGGTCATCATCTGGAACGACCTCGCGTGCGGCGACCGCGAAGCCGCCGCCGTCCTGGTCGCCCTGAACTCGGTGTTCCAGGTGCTCGCCTTCGGCGGCCTCGGCTGGTTCTATCTCGACGCCCTCCCGCGCTGGCTCGGCCTCGACACCGCGGGCCTGGACGTCTCCGGCTGGGAGATCGCGCGCAACGTCGCCGTCTTCCTCGGCGTCCCGCTCGCCGCCGGATACCTGACCCGCACGCTCGGCGAACGCCGCAGAGGCCGCGACTGGTACGAGGACCGGTTCCTCCCGCGGATCGGCCCGTTCGCGCTCTACGGCCTGCTGTTCACCATCGTGGTCCTCTTCGCGCTGCAAGGCGAGGCGATCATCGCGCGGCCGCTCGATGTCGTCCGCATCGCTCTGCCGCTGCTCGTCTACTTCGCCGTGATGTGGGCCGGGTCCTTCGCCCTCGGCAAGGGCGTCGGCCTGGGCTACGAACGCACCACGACGCTCGCGTTCACCGCAGCCGGCAACAACTTCGAACTCGCCATCGCCGTCGCCATCGCGACCTTCGGCGCCGCCTCCGGCCAGGCCCTGGCCGGAGTCGTGGGACCGCTCATCGAGGTGCCCGTGCTCGTCGGCCTCGTCTACGTGAGCCTGTGGGCCCGCCGCTTCTGCACCGCCGCAACGCAAAGGAACACCGTCAATGTCTGACAAGCCGTCCGTCCTGTTCGTGTGCGTCCACAACGCCGGGCGCTCCCAGATGGCCGCCGGGTGGCTCGCCCACCTCTCGGAAGGCCGCATCGAGGTCCGCTCCGCCGGGTCGGCCCCCGCCGACCAGGTGAACCCGGTCGCCGTCGAGGCCATGCTCGAGGTCGGCATCGACATCGCGAACCAGACGCCCAAGGTCCTCACTGTCGACGCCGTCGAGGCCTCCGACGTGTGCATCACCATGGGCTGCGGCGACGTCTGCCCGGTCTTCCCCGGGAAGCGCTACCTCGACTGGACGCTGGACGACCCGGCCGGGCAGGGCATCGCGCCCGTCCGGGTCATCCGCGACGAGATCAGGACCCGCGTCGAAGGCCTGATCAAGGAACTGCTGCGCTAGCCCTTCACCGCGCCGATGATGACGCCCTTCTTGAAGTGCTTCTGCACGAACGGGTAGATGATCAGCGCCGGGACGATCGCGATCATCACGATCGCCATCTTCACCGCCAGCGTCGGCGGCGCGTCCTGCAGGCCCGAGGCCTGCGGGAGCGGCGCCGACTCCACCACGTACGTGCGCAGCACCAGCGCGAGCGGCCACTTCGACGTGTCGTCCAGGTACAGGAACGCGTTGAACCAGTTGTTCCAGTACGCGACCGCGTAGAACAGCGAGACCACCGCGATCACCGCCTTCGACAGCGGCGCCACGATCTGCCACAGCACCCGGAACTCCCCGGCGCCGTCGATCCGCGCCGAGTCGAACAGCTCCTGCGGGATGCTCATGAAGAACGCCCGCAGCACCACGACGTTGAACGCCGACACCGCCATCGGCAGGATGACCGCCAGGTAGTTGTCGCGCAGCCCCACCGCGCTCACCCACAGGTACACGGGGATGAGGCCCGGGAAGATCACGAACATCAGCAGCACCGAGAACAGGATCGTCTTGTGCCCGAACGACCCCGGCCGCGACAGCGAGTACGCGCCCAGGATCGAGACGACCACGCTGATGACCGTCCCCACCGCCGTGATCCCCAGCGAGACGGCGAGGGACCGCAGCACCACCGGGTTGCGGAACATCTGCTCGTACGCGCTGAACGTGATCCCGTCGCCCGGCCAGATCACCAGCCCGCCGACCCGGTTCACCGTCTCGCCGCTCGACAGGCTCGTCAACGCGATCGTATACAGCGGGAACAGGATCAGCAGCGCGATCACCACGATGCTCGCGCCCTTGGCGGCCAGCCCCGCGGCGGTCGGCTTCTCTTCCCAAGCGGGACGCTTCGGAGAACTCATGACTTCGAATACACCCCCCGCTCGCCCAGCATGTGGGCGAACCTGTTGGCGGCCAGGATCAGCACGAGCCCGACCACGCCCTTGAACAGCCCCGCCGCGGCCCCGTAGTCGAAGTCGCCGGTGCGGATGCCGCTGTAGTACACGAACGTGTCGAAGACCTCCGAGGCCTGCGACCCCACAGCGCTGCGCTGCAGGAAGAACTGCTCGAACCCGACGTTCAGCGCGTCGCCGAGCCGCAGGATCAGCAGCAGCACGATCACCGGCCGGATCCCCGGCAGCGTGATGTGCCAGAGCCTGCGCCAGCGCCCGGCCCCGTCCACGGCCGCCGCCTCGTACTGGTTCGGGTCGATCGCGGCCAGCGCCGCGAGGAAGATGATGGCCCCGAACCCGGCCTCCTTCCAGATCGCCTGCGACGTCACCAGGAGGATGAACGTGTCCGGATCGGTCATCCAGTCCACGCCCTCGAACCCGTTGGCGCGCAGCACCTGCGAGAGCAGGCCCGCCCCGCCCAGCATCTGCTGGAAGATCGCGACCACGAGCACCCACGAGAAGAAGTACGGCAGGTACACCACGCTCTGCAGCATCGACCGCAGCCGCTCGGACGCGATCGAGTGCATGAGCAGCGCCAGAGCGATCGGCACCGGGAAGTAGAACACCAGCTGGAACGCGGTGATCGACAGCGTGTTCACCATGGCCCGCAGGAACTCGGGGTCCCCGAAGAGCATCTGGAAGTGCGTGAACCCGACCAGGCGCGACTCGAGGATCCCGCCGGTGAACGGCTTGTAGTCCTGGAAGGCGATCACGTTGCCCAGCGCGGGGATCCACCAGAACCCCCACACCAGGAGCATCATCGGCGCGGCCATGGCCAGCAGCGGCCAGTCGCGGCGCAGCCGCTCCCGCCAGTGCGCCTTCGGCTTCGCCTTCCGCTTCGGGGCGTCCCCGGCCTGCTCGACCGGGGACGCCTTGTCGGTCAACGCGGTCACAGGCGGTCGTTGTCCTCTGCGACCTTGGTGTAGTACTCGCGGGCGGAGTCGCCCACTTTCGCGCGCCAGTCCTCGACCAGCGTCGTCCAGTCGGCGACCTCGCGCTGGCCGCGGTAGATCTCGTGGTGGGCGTCGGTCATGGGCTCGTTCTCGGCGGAGAGGTCGGAGGGCATCTCGATGCGCAGGCCCTGGAACGTGTGGTCGTCGAGGAACGCGGCGGCGTTGGTCTCCCACGCGTGCTGGGCCTCGACCAGGCCGGGGTACTGGAACTTGAAGTTCGCGTTGGCGCGGCCGGAGAGGAACAGGTAGGTGTTGGCGACCTCGGCCTGGCCGAGGTCGGTGCGCTGGGGCACGCCTTCGGCGTCGACGGTGAAGTGGACGCCTTCGACGCCGTCCCACACGAGGTCCCATTCCTTGGTGCCGTAAGGGGCCGAGCACCAGTTGGCGACGCGCAGGCACTCCTTGATCCGCTCCTCGGAGAGGTCCTTGCGGATGAAGGTGAACATGCCGGCCGGGTCGTCGCGCCAGATGGTGGGCGTGCCTCCGGCCTCGCGGGCCATCGGGTTGACGGCCTGGAGGTCGAAGCCCTCGACGGTCTTGTAGGTGCCGAGCATCTCGTGCCAGGCGCCGAGGCCGTCCTCATAGAACACCGCTTGGCCGGAGCCGATGATCTCCTTGGTGTTCGTGAAGCGGTCGGCGACGTAGTCGGGGTGCACGAGGCCCTTGTCGAACACGGTGCGGGTGAACTCGATCGCGGCCGCGAAGGCCTCGGTCTCGAACTTGTGCACCAGCTTGCCGTCCTCGACCTTCCAGAGGGTGGGGACCCCCATGGCCTCCTGGATGGTCTGGTCGAGGCTCGCGAACGCCCAGCGGTTCTTGGCCGGGTCGTTCACCTCCTCGGCGATGGCGAGCAGCTCTTCGAGGTTGGTGGGGTGCTCCAGGCCCAGTTCGTCGAGGATGTCCTGGCGCGCGAACATGGTGTTCGTGTAGGGCGCCCGCTCCCAGGGGATCCCGAGGAGGGTGCCGCCGAAGACGCCCATGGCCCAGGCGGCGGTGGGGTAGGAGGCGAGCATCGGGTACTCGGCGCCCTTGTCCCCGGCGACGTAGGGCGAGAGGTCGGCGAACAGCTCGTTCGCGGCCTCGCTGAAGTCGGAGAGCTTGATGATCTCCCAGCCGGGGATCTGGAACATGTCGGGAACGTCGCCGCTGGCGAGGGTCGTCGTGATCTTGTCGAGGTAGTTGTTGCCGTCGGCGATGTTGAAGACGACGGTGCCGCCGAGCGCCTCGTTGACGGCGGTGAAGTAGGAGTTGTCGGGCAGACCGGGCGGGGCCGGGTTCCACAGGGGAGTGATCGCGGTGATCTCCTCGCCGGTGGTCATCGGCGCCTCGGCGACGGCCTGGACCGGCGACTCCGGCCGCGAGAGGTAGCCGGGGGAGACGGTGCCGTCGGGCTGCCCGGGGAGGTCGGGCTCGACGCCGCCGTCGTACGGCGTGTAGGTCGGCAGGAGGTCGGCCAGTTCGTCGGATCCCGCCGCCGTGCCTTCGGGCCCTTCGTCGAGGGCCGCGCATCCGGCGAGCGACGCGGCGACCGCGCCTGCCGCGCCCGCCTGGAAGAGTCCGCGGCGCTGGATTCGGAACGTGGGGACGTTGCGTGAGGTGTCGCCCATGGCGATGCCTTTCGTTGGGGGATACAGGCTGCCGGGTTCATTTATGGCTCGCAAGCTTCGCCAAGGCCGGTGTATTCGCTGGCTGCCGTGGCCGTTGCTTTAAAGGTATGACCAAACAAATATAACTGCATCGATGAGACGCGCGCAACACCCCTCCCAGAAGTGCACTCCAGGCCGCGCCGTCCCGAACCGGGAATCCACAGTGACTCAGGGCTTGAGCTCTGCGGTCTTCCTCCTGTGGTCGGCGGTTCTGGCCGGGCCGGGAAGGAGCCCAGCGACGCGCGCGGCGTCTCAGTTCGAGCGACCGGTGGAAGCACTCGAAGGCCCGCTCGAACCGACCTCAGCCCGCGCGGCGGCCCCGGGCCTGGAAGAGCACCGCCGTCGTCGCCACGGGCACCATGCGGACCGTGTCGCGGCGGCGGGCGAGCCACAGCGCGAAGTCCCACAGCGACGGCCGGATGCCCTGAAGCTCAAGGGCCACACCGTGCTTCGCGCACTCCTTGACGAGGACGGCCCGGTCGACGAGGAGCGCGCGGTCGTGGACGCCGCGAACGGCGACGCGCGGGAGGCGTTCGGCGACGTCGATCGCGAGGAAGCGGCACAGCGCGGTGGCCGCGAGCGTGTCGATCACCAGCAGTCCGCCCGGCCGCAGGAGGCGGCACGCCTCGGCGACCGCCCGAGGCAGGTCCGTGACGTGCTCGAGGATCTCGCCCGCCGCCACCACGTCGGCGCACGCGTCGGGCAGCGGCACCGCGAGCACCGAGCCCCGGACCGCGAGGACCCCGTGCGCCGCCGCGAGCTTCAGCGACTCGCGCGAGAGGTCCACGCCGACATGCGTGTAGCCCTTGCCTTCCAGGTGCGGCGCGAGCAGGCCCGCGCCGCAGCCGAGGTCCACCAGGACCGCGCCCTCCCGCTGTGCGGCCGGAACCAACCCGCCTCGTGCCGCCGCGAGCCAGTGCAGCATCGCGAACACGCCCCTCGGCCGCCACCATTCGCCCGCCAGCCGGTCGTAGAGGGCCGGGTCGTTCGGTGTTTCGGGGCTTCCGCTCATGCCGCCAGGGTGGCACACTGGCGCGGTGAAGCAGTTGACGGCGAGCCGCGCGCTGGTGATGACCTCCCACCCGCTGCCCGCCGCCGCGGTCACGGCCGTCGCGGCGGGACTGGCGGTCGGCTCGGACCGCCCGCTCGCGTCGGCGGTGCTCGCGACGGCGGCCGTCTTCACCGGGCAGCTCTCCGTCGGCTGGCTCAACGACCTCGTCGACGCGCCCCGCGACGCCAGCGTCGGCCGCACCGACAAGCCCTTGGCCGCCAAGGAGATCCCGCCCGCCGCGGTCCGCGCCGCGTTCATCGCCGCCGCCCTCGCCGCCGTGGTCCTCACGCTCTTCTCGGCCCCGCTCGCGGCCGCCGCGCACCTCGCGGCCCTCGCCTCGGCCTGGGCCTACGACCTCGGACTCAAAGCCACGGCGTTCTCGGTCGTCCCGTTCGCGTTCTCCTTCGGGCTGCTGCCCGTGTTCCTGTCGAACGGCGACCCGTTCCCGCCACCGTGGCTCGTCGCCGCCGCCGCGACCCTCGGCTCGGCCGCCCACTTCGTCAACGTCCTGCCCGACCTCGCCGACGACGCCGCCACCGGCGTGCGCGGCCTCCCGCACCGGCTCGGCCCCTCCGTGAGCCGCTTCGCGACCGCCGCGCTCGTCCTGGCCACCTCGACGCTCCTGGTCTTCGGGCCCGACGGCACGCCCTCGCCGCTCGCGCTGACGACCGTCCCGGTGGCGGTGAGCATCCTCGTCGTCGGCTTCCTCCTGGACAACCGCCCCCGCTCGCGGGCGGCGTTCCGCGCCGTCATGCTCGTGGCCCTGATCGACGTCGCCCTACTGCTCCATATTGGAATATCCGCGACTTAGGCGCGTGAGGGTTGATCGGGCCGGTCGTTCCGAGGACACTGATGCCCATGACTGCACCAGAGAGACCCGGCGAACGGGCGCTCGCGCTGGCCCGCGACCTCGCGCCCGGCTTCGCGGAACGCGCGGGCGTCCACGACGAGCGCGGCCGGTTCCCGAAGGCGGACTTCGCGGACCTGCAGGCGGCGGGCCTGTACGGCCTCATGGTGCCCGAGCGCCTCGGCGGGTTCGGCGCGTCGTTCGCCGAGTACACGCGCGTGGCCTCCGCGCTCGCGCGCGGCGCGGGCTCCACTGCGCTCGTCTTCAACATGCACGCGTCGGTCACCGGCGCGCTCGCGCAGACCCCGGACGACCTGATGCGCCTGCTCGGCGCGCCGAAGAGCTCCTTCGAAGCCCGCGACAAGGCCCTCGAAGCCGCGGCGGGCGGCGCCCTGTACGGCGTCGCGATGAGCGAGCGCGGCACCGGCTCGCGCCTCTCGCTGACGAAGACCGAGTACCGCCGCACCGACGGCGGGTACCGCATCACCGGCAGCAAGGCGTTCTGCTCGGGCGCCGGGCACGTCGACGCCTACCTCGTGACGGCCCGCGAGGCCGACGCCGAGGACCCGCAGGTGTCCTACTTCCTCGTCCCCGCCGGGGACGGCATCCGGGTCGAGGAGACCTGGGACTCGCTCGGCATGCGCGCCACGGGAAGCCACGACGTCCACTTCGACATCGAAGTGGACTCCGGAGCGCTCCTCGGCGGCGTCGAGGGACTCACGCTCATGATCGCCGAGGCCATGCCGCAGTGGCTCGTCGCCTCCTACTCCGCCGTCTACGCGGGCGTCGCGCGCGCCGCCGTGGACGCCGCCGCCGACCACCTGCGCGCCCGCGGGCTCGGCCGCCTCCCCGCCGCGCGGGCGAGACTCGGCCGCGCCGACAACGCCGCCGCCGCGGCCGAACTCGTCGTCGCCGAGGCCGCCGCCCGGATCGACCGCGCCCCAGGCGATCCCGAGACCAACCGGTGGGTCTGGCGCGCGAAGCTCACCGCCGGGGACACCGCCGTCCAGGTCGCGTCCTCGCTGCTCGAAGCGGCCGGGGCCTCCGCGTCCCGGCGCGGCAGCGCCCTCGAACGCCTCTACCGCGACGCCCGCTGCGGCGCCCTCCAACCGGCCACTTCGGACGTCTGCGCCGACTGGCTCGGCGTCGCCGCCCTCGGCGAGGACCCCGAGCACGACGCGGAGGTCCCGCGATGGTGACCGCCCGCATCGCCGGGATCGGCGCGGGCCTGCCGCCGGTCTACACCCAGGACCGCCTGTGGGAGGACGTCTTCCGCTGGCACTTCTCGCGCAGCCGCGTCGCCCAGCGCATCTTCACCGCCTCCGACGTGCGCGCCCGCCACTCCGCGACCGACCCCGCCGAGTTCAAGGCCGTCGCCGAGTGGACCACCGCCGAGCGCATGGCCCGCTACGGCGAGATCGCGCCGCCGCTCGGCCTCCAAGCGGTCCGAGCCGCCCTCGAAGCGGCCGGGACGGACCCCGAGGAGATCGGGCTCCTCACCGTCGTCACATGCACCGGCTACCGCACGCCCGGCCTCGACATCGAGCTCGCGCGGCTGCTCCCGCTCCCCGCCGACGCCCGCAGAATCCTCATAGGACACACGGGCTGCCATGCCGCGCTCCCGGCCCTGGCCACCGCCGCCGACTACGTCGCCGCACAGGGCCGCCCGGCCGCGATGCTCTGCCTCGAACTCACGTCCCTGCACCTCCAGCCAGCCTCGATCGACCCCGAGCAGATGGTCTCCCACGCGCTCTTCGCCGACGCCGCCGCCGCGGTCGTCCTGCGCCCCGACACCGCGCCCGGCCTGCGCGTCGTGGACGTCGACTCCCGCACCGACACCGCCCGCCGCGACCAGATGACCTGGGACATCACCGACCTCGGCTTCCGCATGGGCCTCTCGCCGGAAGTCCCCGACGCGCTCGCCGAACACGTCGGCCCGCTCGTCAAGGACCTCCTCGGCCGCAACGGCCACGGCATCGGGGACGTGGCCGCCTGGGCCGTCCACCCCGGCGGCCCGCGCATCCTCGACGCCGTCGAGGAGAGCCTGGACCTTGACCCGGCCGCGCTCACCTGGTCCCGCAACGTGCTCGCGGAGCACGGCAACTGCTCCTCGGCCACCGTGCTGCTCGTCCTGCAGGAGATCCTCGCAGCGGGCCCGCCGGACGGCCCGGTCGTGGCCCTGGCCTTCGGCCCCGGCCTCACCCTCTACGCGGCGCTCCTCGAACCCGCCTGAGCCGCGGGTCACCGTCTGCGCAAGGGTGCGGCGACCGCCGCTCGCAGCCTCGACCGTACTGTTCTGGGCGCGGATGACCGGTTCCGGCGAGGACCCGCCCCTCCCGGGGTGCAGCGCGGCCCCTCAAGCGGCGGCGGCCCAGGTCGCGGCGGTGGAACACTGGAGGCATGACCACCACGCCGCCGCCCGCCTCCGCGCTCGGGCGGTTCCTGCGCGCCCGCCGCGAGGGGATCACCCCGGCCGACGTCGGCCTCGCCACCGGCCCCGGCATCCGCCGCACCCCCGGGCTGCGCCGCGAAGAGCTCGCGACCCTCGCGGGCGTCAGCATCGACTACTACACGCGCCTCGAACGCGGCAAGGAGACCCGCCCGAGCCCGCAGGTCGTCGACGCGCTCGCCCGCGCCCTCAAGCTCGACCACGCCGAGCACGAGCACCTGCGCGACCTCGCCGCCAGCGCCGCCCGCCGCTCGACCGACACCCCGAAGGCCCCCAGCCGGACCCTGCCGCCCGGGATCGGGCAGATCCTTGAGCGCCTGCGCCCCAACCCCGCGTACGTGATGAGCCGCAGCATGGACGTGCTCGCCTCCAACCCCGGCGGGCTGCGCCTGCTCCCGGGGATCGAGGACTGGCCCGCGACCAAGCGGAACGTCGCCCGGTACATGTTCCTGCACCCGAACGCGCAGGTCGCGATCCTCGACTGGGAGAACCACGTGCGCGGCTGCGTGGCGAGCCTGCGGGCGCTGGCCGGGACGGAGCCGGACGCGCCTGACCTGCAGTCGCTCGTGGGGGAGCTGTCGGTGAAGAGCCCGGCGTTCGCGAAGCTCTGGGACCGCTACGAAGTGCGGGGCCACACGACCGGGACCAAGTCCTTCCACCACCCGCTCATCGGCGACATCACCTTGGGCTACCAGGGTTTCGACCTCGCCGGTGGCACCGGGATGCGCATGGTCGTCTACTACGGCGAGCCCGGCGGCCCCGAGGACGACGCGCTGGCGCTCCTCGACATGGCGTCCCCTGTGGAGGCAGAGGTCAGGTGAACAGCGAACGCCGGGACGCATTTTGCGTCCCGGCGTTCGTGTTCGCTTGTGCTACTTCATGGTCGCGACGTCGATGACGAAGCGGTACCGCACGTCGGAGGCGAGCACGCGCTCGTAGGCCTCGTTGATCTGGTCGGCCGAGATGACCTCGACGTCGGAGGCGATGCCGTGCTCGGCGCAGAAGTCGAGCATCTCCTGGGTCTCGGCGATGCCGCCGATGGTCGAGCCCGCGAAGGACCGGCGCTGCATGATCAGGCTGAACACGGCGACGGGGAGCGGCTCGGGCGGGGCGCCGACGTTGACGAGCGTGCCGTCGACGTTGAGCAGGCCGAGGTAGGCGTCGATGTCGATCTTCGCCGAGACGGTGTTGACGATGAGGTCGAAGCGCCCGGCGAGGGTCTCGAACGTGGCCGGGTCGGCGCTCGCGTAGTAGTGGTCGGCCCCCAGGCGGAGGCCGTCCTCCTGCTTCTTGAGCGACTGGGAGATCACCGTGACCTCGGCGCCGAGGGCGTGGGCGAGCTTGACGCCCATGTGGCCGAGCCCGCCGAGGCCGACGACGGCGACCTGCATGCCGGGTCCCGCGTTCCAGTGGTGCAGCGGCGAGTACATGGTGATCCCGGCGCACAGGAGCGGCGCGGCGGCCTCGAAGGGGATGCCCTCGGGGATGCGGAGCGCGAAGTGCTCGTCGACGACGATATGGGTCGAGTAGCCGCCCTGGGTGATGGTCCCGTCGGCGTCGACCGCGCCGTAGGTGCCGACCATGCCCTTGCGGCAGTACTGCTCGTTGCCTTGGAGGCACTGGTCGCATTCGCGGCACGAGCCGACCATGCAGCCGATCCCGGCGCGGTCGCCGACGGCGTGCTTGGTGACCTCGGGGCCGACCTCGGTGACGATGCCGACGATCTCGTGGCCGACCGCGAGCGGGTACTGCTGCGGGCCCCAGTCGCCGCGCACGGTGTGGATGTCGGAGTGGCAGATCCCGGCGTACTTGATCTCGATGAGCACGTCGCGGGGGCCGAGCTCGCGGCGTTCGATGGTGGTCTTGACGAGCGGTTCGGTCGCGGATGGCGCGGCCCAGGCGTTGGCGGTCGGCACGGTGGCTCCAGATCGGTCGGCGGTTTCGGACACCGGTGAGCGTAATCGTCGGATGGCGATGTGCGCATGTTTCCGGCCCACCCGAATCGTCGCTCCGTTTCGGGGGAGCGCCAATGACCGGGTCTTGACCGGGGCGCGCGAGAGGGGGAACAGCGCTGCCCCCCTCGCGGTGTTGACGCAGGTGAGGCCCGCTGTGGCTATCAGATATCGGCGGAGGTGAGCGCGATTCCGTCTCCGGAGCCCTGGACTTGCGGCCCATGCCGACCGGGCACAGCCGCGGGGCGCCGGATGTGCCGCCCGGGTGAGCACGATGCGGCAGTCACGGATCGGTGTCAATCGAATTGCCCACCGTGATCGTCTTGACCCGGGGAGCGGTTGATTTGTATCGTTCTTGTAGATCGATCTATTGAAACGATTCACTATATGGATCTAATGATAGAGGGCGGTGATGGCGACGGCCGAGACAGCGAAGCGCCCGGTGGCGGCGCTGCGGGAGGTCGAGAAGTCCTTCGGCGCGGTGCGCGCGCTGCGCGGCGCGGGCCTCGAACTCCATGCGGGGGAGGCGCACGCGCTCGTCGGCGAGAACGGCGCCGGGAAGTCCACGCTCATCAAGATCCTCGCCGGGCTCTACACCCCGGACGCCGGAACGGTCGAAATGGACGGTGCGCCGGTCGCCTTCAGCGGGCCCGCGGCGGCCATCAGTGCCGGGATCGCCGTCATCTACCAGGAGCCGGCCCTCTTCGGCGACCTCAGCGTCGCCGAGAACCTCTTCATCGGACGCCAGCCGCGCGGCCGCTTCGGCCGCATCGACCGCGCCGCGATGCACCGGCAGGCCGCCGACCTCTTCGACTGCCTCGGCATCCCCCTCGCCCCCGACCGGCCCGCCAAGGGCCTCTCCATCGCCGACCAGCAGCTCGTCGAGATCGCCAAGGCCATCTCCCTCGACGCCCGCGTCCTCGTCATGGACGAGCCCACCGCCGCCCTCACCGCCCGCGAGGTCGAACGCCTCTTCGAGGTCGTGAACGCGTTGCGCGCCAAAGGCACCGCGATCCTCTTCATCTCCCACCGCTTCGACGAGGTCGAGGCCCTGTGCCAGCGCGTCACGGTCATGCGCGACGGCGCGCACGTCTCTACCGACCCCGTCGGCGACGTCACCGTGGACGAACTCATCCGCCGCATGGTCGGCCGCGAACTCGCCGCGATGTTCCCCAGGGGCGCAAGCGAACCCGGCGACACCGTCCTCGAAGTCGCGGGCCTCACCCGCGAAGGCCGCTGCCGCGACATCGCGTTCAGCGTCCGCGCGGGGGAGATCGTCGCCCTCGCCGGACTCGTCGGCGCGGGCCGCAGCGAAGTCGTCCAAGCGGTCTTCGGCGTCGAACCCCGAGACGCCGGCACGGTCCGCCTCCTCGGCCGCGACCTCCCCTCCGGCGACCCACGCGCCGCCATGCGCGCGGGCGCGGCGCTCGTCCCCGAGGACCGCCGCCAGCAGGGCCTCCTCCTCGACCTCTCCGTCATGCGCAATGCCACCCTCGCCCGCCGGAACCGCCTGGCCCGCTTCGGATTCCTCACCGGCGGCGCCGAACGGCGCGAAGCCGCCGAGTGGACCGCGAGGCTCCACGCCAAGTACGGCCGCCTCACCGACCCGGCGGGCACCCTCTCGGGCGGCAACCAGCAGAAGGTCGTGCTCGCCAAATGGCTCGCCACGAACCCGCGGCTCCTCATCGTCGACGAGCCCACGCGCGGCATCGACGTCGCCACGAAGGCCGAGGTCCACCGCCTCCTCGCCGACCTCGCCGCCGACGGCGTCGCGATCCTCATGGTCTCCTCCGAGCTCCTCGAAGTGCTCGGCATGGCCGACCGCGTCCTGGTCATGCGCGAAGGACGCCTCGCGGGGGAGCTCTCCCGCGCCGAAGCCACCGAAGAGGCCGTCATGCGCCTCGCCACCGGCCAGAACGCGGAGGCCTAGTTGACCGCACTCGCCCAGTCCCGCAACCCCACCGGGTCCGCCCTCCTCGACCTCGTCCTGCGCTTTCGCGCGCTAGGCCTGCTGCTCGCGCTCGCCGTCCTGGTCGGCGCGACCGCCGCCGTGAACGCCCGGTTCCTCTCGGGCCAGTCCGTGCGCGACCTGCTCTTCGCGGCCGCCGTGACCGTCCTCCTCGCCTCCGGCATGACCGTCGTCGTCCTGACGCGCGGCATCGACCTCTCCGTCGGCTCCACGCTCGGCCTCGCCGCCTACCTCACCGCGAGCGGCCTCAGCGACGGCACGCCCGTGCCGCTCGCGGTCCTCATCGGGCTCCTGACCGGGCTCGCGTGCGGCGCAGTGAACGGCGCGATCGTCCACTTCGGCAAGGTCCCGCCGCTGGTCGCCACCCTTGGCACGCTCTACGTCTACCGGGGGATCGTCTACTTCACCGCCGGAGGCTCCCGCGTCAACGCCTCCGACCTGCCCGGCGGCTTCCTCGACTTCGGCAACGGCACCCTCCTCGGCGTCCCGTACCTCTTCCTCATCGCCGCCGCGGTCCTCGCGACCGTCGCGGTCTACCTGCGCGACTTCCGCTCCGGCCGCGACCTGTACGCCCTCGGCTCCAACCCCGAGGCCGCCCGCCTCGCGGGCATCCCGGCGGGCAGGCGGCTCATGGCCGCCTACGCCCTCTGCGGGACCCTCGCCGGACTCGGCGGGGTCCTCTACGCGGCCCGCTTCGGCACCGTCGACGCCTCCGCCGGGTACGGCATGGAACTCGACATCGTCGCCGCCGTCGTCGTGGGCGGCGTCGCGATCTTCGGCGGCTCCGGCACCGTCCTCGGCGCGGGACTCGGAGCCCTGCTCCTCACCGTCATCGACAACGCGCTACCGGTGCTCAGCATCCCGCCGTTCTGGCAGCAGGCCATCGTCGGCGCGCTCATCCTCGCCGCCGTCGGCCTCGACCGCCTCGTCGCCCTCCGCGCCGCCCGCGCACTGCGAAAGAAGGGCTCCCATGTGGACTGACCTCGTGCGCCGCCTCGCCTCGTGGGACGCGGTCCTCATCGCGATCACGGCCGCGTTCCTCATCGTCGCCGCGCAGACCGTCGAGCACTTCGGCACCGCCCGCAACGCCGGGCACATCGTCGTCGACCTCGCCCCGGTCCTGCTGCTCGCCCTCGTCATGACCCTCATCGTCGCGACCGGCGAGATCGACCTCTCCGTCGCCTCCACCGCGGGCCTGACCAGCGCCGCCATGGGCGTGATGTGGAACGGCGGGTTGGCACTCGAGACGATCATGCCCCTCACGGTGCTCATCGGCGCGCTCCTCGGCGCCGTCAACGGCCTCTTCGTGACCGGCTTCGGCCTGCCCTCGCTCGCCGTCACCATCGGCACCCTCGCCCTCTACCGCGGCCTGTCCTACGTGCTCCTCGGCGACACGGCAGTGGCCGACTGGCCCAGGGACTTCACCGGCTGGACCCTCGGCTCCATCGGCACCACGGGCATCCCGAACATCGTGGTCCCGATGATCGCGCTGGCGCTCGCGGTCGGCCTTCTGCTGCACGCGACGCCGGTCGGCCGGTCGGTCTACGCGGTCGGCGCGAACGACGTCGCCGCGGCCTACTCGGGGATCAACGTGCGGCGCTTGAAGTTCTGGCTCTACGTCGCCTCCGGCGCGATGGCGGGCCTCGTGGGCGTCTTCTGGACCCTGCGCTACTCCTCGGCCCGCGCCGACAACGCCTACGGCCTCGAACTCACCGTCGTCGCCGTCGTGCTGCTGGGCGGCGTCTCGATCTTCGGCGGCAAGGGCAACCTGCCGGGCGTGCTCGCCGCCGTGGTCCTGCTGACCGCCCTGCAGAACGCGCTGCGCCTGGCGCACGTCTCGACCGAGGCGCTCACCGTCGTCACCGGGGCGCTCCTGATCGCCGCGGTCCTGGCCCCGAACCTGCTCGCCGCCGCAGGCGACCGCCTGCGCCGACGCCGCACCGTCCCTACCTAGGAAGGCAACCCGATGTCCCGCAAGCGAACCCTCGCACTCACCGCGCCGCTGCTCGCCGTCCTCCTCGCCGCCTCCGCCTGCGGCGGCACCACGCAAGGGGACGACGAGGGCGACGGCGCCACCGGCACTGGCGGCACCGCCAACCCCGAGGCCGAGTACGCGACCGGCCTGTCCTACGCGATGCTCCCGAAATCGGTGAACAACCCGTACTTCGAGGCCTCCAGCACCGGCGCGGAGGGCGTCGCGGCCGAGCTGGGCGGCGAGTACGAGTACACCGGCCCGTCCGACGCCTCGGCCTCGTCCCAGGTCAGCTACATCGACACGCTCAGCCAGCAGGCGACCGACGTGATCCTCCTGTCCGCCAACGACCCCAACGCCCTGTGCTCCTCGCTCGACCAGGCCCGCGCGGGCGGCTCGACCGTCGTCACCTTCGACTCCGATGTGGACCCCGCCTGCCGGGACCTGTTCGTGAGCCAGGTGAACAGCGACGAAGTGGGCCTGGCCCTCCTGGAGATGACGGCCGAGCAGATCGACGCCACCGGGGAGATCGCGATCCTCTCGGCGACGGCCAACGCCACCAACCAGAACGCCTGGATCGACGTGATGGAGGCCGAGCTCGAGTCGAACCCGTCCTACGCCGACATGGAGCTGGTCGAGGTCGTCTACGGCGACGACGAGGACGAGAAGTCGTTCTCCGAGACGCAGGGCCTCCTCCAGGCCCACCCCGACCTCAAGGCGATCGTCTCGCCCACCACCGTCGGCATCGCGGCCGCCGCCCGGTACCTCTCCGGCTCCGAGTACAAGGGACAGGTCGCGCTCACCGGCCTCGGCACCCCGAACCAGATGCGGGAGTTCGTGAAGGACGGCACGGTCACCGAGTTCGCGCTCTGGGACCCGACCGCCCTCGGCGAGCTCGCCGCCTACACCGGCGCGGCCGCCGCGTCCGGCATCATCACCGGCGCCGAAGGCGAGGTCTTCACCGCCGGGGACCTCGGCGAGTACACCGTCGGCGCGCAGGGCGTGGTCACCCTCGGCCCGCCGACCCGCTTCAACGCCGACAACATCGACGACTTCGACTTCTAGCGAACGCGAAGGGGCCGAAGGCGCTGATGCGCCTTCGGCCCCTCGACCCCAGTGGAAAAGCCCTAGCCTTCCTTGACCCCGGCGGCCTCCGCGGTCGCCGTCTGGCGGGTGCGGACCTTCCGCAGGAGCGGCACGATGACGACGGTGAGGACGAGGATCGCCACGAGCGTCCCGGAGACCGGGCGCTGCACGAACTCGCTCACGTCGCCGCCGAAGATCCGCATCGAGCGGCGGAACGAGGCCTCCAGGAGCGAGCCGAGCACGAACGCGAGCACGAACGGCCCCGGCTCGAACCCGAGCTTGCGCATCCCGTACCCGAGCAGGCCCAGGCCGATCACCAGCAGCATGTCGAACGCGTTGTTGCGGATCGAGTAGGTGCCGATCATCGTGATCACGATGGTGATCGGCGCGAGGATGCCCGGCCGCACCTTGAGCATCCGCACGAACAGGCCGATGAGCGGGATGCTCAGGACCAGCAGCAGGATGTTGCCCAGGTACATCGAGTTGACGACGCCCCAGAACACGTCCGGGTGGTCGGTCATGAGCTGCGGGCCCGGCGTGATGCCCTGCAGCATGAGCGCGCCGAACAGCACCGCCATGGTCGCGTTCGCCGGGATGCCCAGCGTCAGCAGCGGAATGAACGACGACGTGGCGGCCGCGTTGTTCGCCGACTCCGGCCCGGCGACGCCTTCCACCGCGCCCTTGCCGAACCGCGACGGGTCCTTCGCGGTGCGCTTCTCGACCGCGTACGCCACGAGCGAGGCCATCGTCGCGCCGCCGCCCGGCAGGATGCCGAGGACGAAGCCGGTGACCGAGCCGCGCAGGATCGCCAGCCGCGACCTGAGCCAGTGCAGGCGGCTGGGGATCGCCCGCCCGAACGACGGCACCGACGTCTGCGGCCGGTCCCGGTGCTCCAGGTTGTACAGGATCTCGCCGACCCCGAAGAGCCCCATGGCGACGATCGTGAAGTCGATGCCGTCCGCGAGCTGGTCGGTGCCGAACGTGAACCGCGGCGTGCCCAGCAGCGGGTCGAGACCCACCGTGGCCAGCAGCAGGCCCGCAGCCGCGGCGGCGGCGCTCTTGATGACCGAGCCGTTCCCGAGCGTGCCGACCAGGAAGATACCGATCAGCGCCAGGACCGTGTACTCGGCCGGGCCGAACGCCAGCGCCACGCCCGCCAGGGCCGGGGCGATGAACGTGAGCAGGATGATCGACGCGGTGCCGCCGATGAACGAGGCGATCGCGGCGATCCCGAGCGCGGGGCCGGCCTCGCCGCGCCGCGCGAGCGCGTGCCCGTCCAGTGCGGTGACCACTGTGGACGCCTCGCCGGGCAGCTTCAGCAGCACCGAGGTGATGGTGCCGCCGTATTGCGCGCCGTAGAAGATCCCGGCGAGCATGATGACGGCCGCCGTGGGTTCCAGGTTGTAGGTGACGGGCAGCAGGATCGCGATCGTCGCGGCCGGGCCGAGGCCCGGCAGCACGCCGATGAGCATCCCCACGGTGACGCCGAGCAGGCAGAACAGGATGTTCTGCCACTCGAACGCCACCGTGAACCCGGAGAGCACAGAGGAGAAGTCCACGTTGAGTACTCCAGTGGGGACTGACTAGAAGACGATGATGTGGGGGAGCGGCACGTTGAGCCCGACGATGAACAGGGCGTACGCGGCCGCGGTGACGGCGACCGCCAGGATCGCGCTCATGAGCCACGACTCGCGGCTGAGGATCTTCAGCCACGCGAACAGCAGCAGCACGGTCGGCACCTCGAAGCCCACGATCTCGTACAGCGAGGCGTAGACCGCCAGGCCGCCCGCGGCGGCGAGCACCGCGACCGTCCCGCGCGTGAACGCCTCGGTGTCCCTGCGGGATTTGGCGGTCACGGCGATGATCCCGATGCCGGACGCCACGAGCAGGCAGGCCACGATCAGCGGCCAGAGCCCGGGGCCCGGTTCGGTGAGGCTCCCGATGTTCAATCCGAAGCTCAGCCAGGCCGCCACTGCGCCGAGCGCCACGGGCACGGCGCCCGCCACGATCGACTGGACGCGGCCGCCGGCCCGCGGCCCGTCGTGCACTTCTTCGGGGGCCGCCTCGGGCTGCTCCGCACGCGCCTCGTCGGGCCGCGTCTCCTTCGGGACTGAATCGGCCATGACCGCCTCACCCATTACGCGCTGCCGAGGTCGACGCCGGACTCGGAGAGCTGCGCCGCGAACTGCTCGGTGGCCTCGGACAGGTGCAGTTCCGCCTCGATGCCGTCGACCTCCCAGCGCTCCATGTAGTTGTCCTCGAGGAACTGGCCGTACTCGCCGCCCTCGCGGGCCTCCTCGAACGCCAGGGTCAGCACGCCCACGACGTCGTCGGGGGTGTCGGCCGGGACGACGATGAACCGGCGTTGGTCGACGAGGATGTTGTAGTTCAGCTCCAGCGCGGTCGGCACGTCGTTGAGGTAGACGCTGCGCTCCTCGGAGAACACGCACAGCGGCCGCATGTCGCCGGCCTCGATGTGCGGCATGGTCTCCGCGAGCGACAGCGACGCCGCGTCGATGTCCTGGCCGAGCAGCGCGGTCACGGTCGGGCCGCCGCCGTCGAACGGGACGTCAGTGGCGTTGACGTTGTTGAGCCCGAACAGCAGACCGGCCGAGAGCTGCGAGCCGGTGCCCACACCGGTGGTCCCGTAGTTCACGGCCTCGGCCTTGAGCAGGTCGTCGAGCGTCTGGAAGGGAGAGTCGGCGTGCACCACGAGCACGTAGCCCTCGTTGGTCAGCGTGGTGATGATGCGCAGCTGGTCGATGGTGACCGCTTCGGGGTCGTCGACGACGAGCGGGCCGATGGCGAACAGCGACTTGACGGCGAGGGAGATCGTGTACCCGTCCGCCTTGCCCGCCAGCAGTTCCTTGAGGCCGACGGCGCCGTTGGCGCCAGGCTTGTTGGTGACCGGCAGGGACTCGCCCAGCGGCTCCTCGGCGGCCTTGGCGACCGCGCGGCTGATGAGGTCGCCGGACCCGCCGGCGTCGAAGGGGACCCAGAAGTCGACGGCGCGGGTGGGGAATTCCGCCGCCGCCTCGTCAGAGCCGCCCTGCACCTGGCAGGCCGCGAGGGCGGCCAGCGAGGGCACCGCTGCGAGACCGGCGAGCAGTCCGCGTCGGGGGAGGGGGTGTTGCATGGTGTCTGCTCCTCTAAGTGATCGAATAACCACAGATTTAGCCCAGTGATGGGCGTTTGGGGTTGAAGTTCCATCCGGGGACAAGGTATTGCATAGCGGCCGCGTCGTCGCGCGCGCCCAGCCCGTTTCTCGAATACTGCTCATGAGCTGCATCCACTTGGGCCTCATCGATATCGACGCCGAGTCCGGGCGCGGTCGGCACTTCGATGCGTCCGTCCACGATGCGCGGCGGAGCGGCGGTGAGGCGCTGCCCGTCCTGCCAGATCCAGTGCGTGTCGATCGCGGTGATCTCGCCGGGCGCGGCGGCGGCGACGTGGGTGAACATCGCCAGTGAGACGTCGAAGTGGTTGTTGGAGTGGGAACCCCAGGTGAGGCCGAAGGCCTCGCAGGCCTGCGCGACGCGCACCGAGCCCGCCATGGTCCAGAAGTGCGGGTCGGCCAGGGGGATGTCGACGGCGTCGGAGCGCACCGCGTGCGCGAACTCCCGCCAGTCGCAGGCGATCATGTTCGTGGCCGTTCGCATCCCGGTGGCGCGCTTGAACTCCGCGAGCACTTCGCGCCCGGAGTAGCCGTTCTCGGCCCCGCACGGGTCCTCGGCGTAGGCGAGCACGCCGTCCAGGTCTCGGCACAGTCCGATTGCCTCGTTCAGCGACCAGGCCCCGTTGGGGTCCAAGGTGATCCGGGCATCGGGGAACCGCTCGGCGAGCGCCCTGACGGCCTCGGCCTCCTCGCGGCCGGGCAGCACGCCGCCCTTGAGCTTGAAGTCCCGGAACCCGTACCGCGCCTCGGCGGCCTCGGCGAGGGCCACGACGCCTTCGGGGGTCATCGCCGCCTCATCGCGCAGCCGCAGCCACGCGTCGTCCTCTGTGGACCCGTCCCGGTACGGCAGGTCCGTCTTCCCCTTGTCGCCGACGAAGAACAGGTATCCCAGGACCGGGACGCTCGCGCGCTGCGGGCCGTCGCCGAGGAGCTCGGCCACGGGCACGCCGAGGTGCTTGCCGAGCAGGTCGAGCAGGGCCGCTTCGAGCGCGGTCCGGACGTGGACGGTGATCCTCTGGTCGAAGGTCTGCCGTCCGCGCCCGGCCGCGTCGCGGTCAGCGAAGCGGTGTCGCACCGCTTCGAGGACCGTCCGGTACGCGCCGATCGACGACCCCAGTACGAGATCGGCGGCGTCACGGAGCGTCTGCGCGATGGCCTCGCCGCCGGGCACTTCGCCCACGCCGGTGTTCCCGGACTCGTCGGTGAGGATGACGAGGTTGCGTGTGAAGTACGGCGCGTGCGCCCCTGAGAGGTTGAGCAGCATGGAGTCCTGCCCGGCGACGGGCACGACGCGCATCGCGGTCACTGCGGGGGTGGTCGCCTGTTCCGCTGGGCCAGCGGCCGGTTCGAGTCGGGTCATGAGGCCGACTGCTCGATCAGGCTCGCGAGCGCGGCGAGTTCGCCTTCGCCCAGGTCGGTGAGCGGCGGGCGCACGGGTCCGGCGGAGCGGCCCACGGCCGTCATGCCCGCCTTGACGATCGACACCGCGTACCCCTTGCCGGCGTTGCGGATGTCCAGGTACGGCAGCACGAATCCGCGCAGCCGCCGGTACACCTCGTCGCGGTCCCCGGCCCGGACCGCGTTGTAGAACTCGATCGCGAACTCTGGCACGAAGTTGAAGATCGCCGAGGAATACGTGGTGACGCCGAGCTGAATGTAGGGCAGCGCGAACGTCTCCGCGGTGGGCAGGCCGCCGATGTACAGCAGTCGCTCGCCGAGGGTCGCGTACAGGCGGGTCATGAACTCGATGTCGCCCACGCCGTCCTTGAAGCCCACCAGGTTCGGGCACTCGGCGGCGAGGCGCTCGACGGTGCCGACGCCGTACTCGGCGTTGGAGCGGTGGTAGACGATGACGCCAAGGGAGGTCGCCTCGCAGACCGCGCGGACGTGCGCGGCGAGGCCGTCCTGCCCGACCTCGGTAAGGTACGGCGGGAACAGGAGCACGGCGTCGGCCCCGGCGGCCTCGGCGTCCTTCGCGAACGCGACGGCCTGGGCGGTGCCCTGCCCGGCCGGGGCGATGATCGGCACGGTCCCGGCGGCCTCGTCGACCGCGACGCGCACGACCCGGCCGACCTCTTCTGCCGTGAGCGAGAAGAACTCGCCCGTGCCGCCCGCCGCGAACAGACCCGCCGCAGGGTAGGACGCCAAGTGCCCCAAGTGCTTCCGGTAACCGTCCTCGTCGAAGGAGAGGTCCTTCTGGAAGTGGGTCACGGGAAAGGACAGCAGGCCCTCGCCCAGCGCGCGCTGGATCTCTGCGGGGGTGTATCGCGACATGTGCGGCAGTCTCCTGTTCGTGGATTCGGCCCGTACCGTAACCCCCTCCGCTCATACCGGTCCAACACTCATTCGACATCAGGTGATACCTTCAGGGCATGGCCACAGGCGACATCGGGTACACACTCGACCAACTCAGGGGTTTCGTGGCGGTCGCGGAGGAATCGCATTTCGGCCGCGCCGCTGAGCGCCTGCGCATGACCCAGCCGCCGCTGAGCCGCCAGATCCAGCGCCTCGAACGCGCCGTCGGCTTCGACCTGTTCCTGCGCACGCAGCGCGGCGCCGAGCTCACCCCGGCCGGGCGGATCTTCCTCGACGAGGCTCGCAGGCTCCTGTCCTCGGCCGACACGGCGCCGCTGCGCGCCCGCCGCGTCGCGGCCGGGACGGCGGGCACCATCCGCATCGGGTTCACGGCGGTCTCGGCCCTGACCGTCCTCGGCCGCTGGATCAGCATCGCTGCGGCGGAACTGCCCGGCGTCGACCTCGTCCTCAGCGAGATGGTCACGCACGCGCAGCTCGACGCCCTCCATGCGGGGGAGATCGAGATCGGCCTGGTCCGCCAGGTGCCGCGCTCGGACCTGCTCGACTCCCGGCTGGTGGCGAGGGACTCGCTCATCCTCGCGGCCCCGCGGAACCACCCGCTGACCCGCCTCGACCGGACACCCACAATGGAGGACATCGCCGAGCACGACGTCGTGACGTACTCGCCCTCAGAGGCCTGGTACTTCTACGAGCTCGTCGTTGCCGCGTTCCAGCAGGCGCACCTCAAGCCCCGGTACGTGCAGCACATCAGCCAGGTGCACACGGTCCTGTCGGTCGTCAACGCCGGGCTCGGGGTCGCGCTCGTGCCTTCGTCGGCGAGCGCGTTCAACCTCTCGAACCTGGTCTTCATGGACATCGAGGACCTGCCCTCGGACACCGTGGAGCTCTACGGCGTCTGGCGCCACCGCCACGGCAACCCGGCCCTCGACGCCCTCCTGAACGCCGTCTAGGCGCTCCCGATCGACTCCCGGCCCACGAACTCCGTCGGCAGTGCCGACTCGTCTTCCGAAGCGCCGCCGTCGATCTCGATGAGCAGCCGCCTGATCCCGTGCTCGCCGAGCGCGGCCAGGGGCATCCGGATCGTGCTCAGCGCCGGGGTCGGCAGATCCGCCCCGAAGATGTCGTCGAAGCCGATGATGCTCAACCGGCCCGGCACGTCCAGCCCGTGGTCGCGGCACTCCCGCAGCAGGCCCAGCGCGACGAGGTCGTTGTAGGCGAGCACGGCGCTCACGTCGGCGGCCTTGACCCGCCCGAACGCCTCCGCGCCGCCCTCGCGGGTCGGCGCGTTCGACTTGATCTCCACGATGGACATGTCCCATTCCACCGCGATCTCGAACGCGTGCTGCCAGCGCTGCCCGTTCATCCACGAGGCCTCGGGCCCGGCGAGGTAGGCGATCCGGCGGTGCCCGGCCTCGCGCAGCAACTCCAGTGCCGTCGTGATGCCCGGCCGCACGTCGGGGATGACGGCGGGGATGCCGTCCACGAGCCGGTTCACCACCACGAGCGGCTTCACCGAGGAGAGCTCCTGGATCTGCGCGTCCTCGAGACGCGAGCCCACGAGCAGCAGACCGTCCACAGAGGTCTGCAGCCGCTCGGCGGTGGCCCGCTCCAGCTCCGGCGACTCCTGCGAGTCGGCGAAGACGATCGTCATCCCGGACTCGGAGGCCACCCGCTCGGCCCCGCGCACGAGGTCGAAGTACGCGGGGTTGGTGATGTCCGAGACGAGCAGCCCGAGGGTGCCGGTCTTCCCGGTCGGCAGCGCCCGCGCCATCGGGTTGATCCGGTAGCCGAGCTCCTTGGCGGCGTCGCGGATGCGCCGCTCGGTCTGCGCGTTGAGGCGGCCCGGCTTGTTCAGCGCCCGCGACACCGTCGAGGGGCTCACGCCCGTCATCCGGGCGATGTCGTAGATCGTCGGGGGCGCCTTGCGATCGCCGTTGCGGGGGCGGGTCGCGGCGTCGGACTGCTCCATGCCTCCCCTTTCGCGCTTGTTGCCGGGGGTTGTCAACCGGCAATCGATTGGTGCCGTGTTGTCGGTTTCCGACACGGGGTGTGTCGATCATACCGGAGCCCGGCCATGTTCGACGCGTCGAGGGTCGCAATCAAATCGTGACGGCAATCGATTGACAATTGCTAAGTCACGTGTTTGAATTGCCCGCATGACCCAGCCGCAACGCCGCGACCCCGATCGGCTCCTCCCCGCCGATCCGCAGATCCGGGCCGTCGCCAGAGACCTGTACGCACTGGTCTCAGACGCCCCGATCGTCTCGCCGCACGGCCACGTCCCCGCCTCCTGGCTGGCAACCGACACGCCCTTCACCGACCCCGTCGACCTCCTTGTGCGCCATGACCACTACGTCACACGCCTGCTCCACGCCGACGGCGTCGACCTGGCCGACTTCCGCGCGCTGGCCGCCGCGGACCCCCGCGCGGCCTGGCGGGTCTTCGCCGCCCGCACGCACCTCTTCGCCGGTACGGCCTCGGGATACTGGCTCGACGAGACCCTCACCGGCGTCCTCGGCGTCGACGCCCCGCTTGACGCCGCGACCGCCGACGCCGCCTACGACACGATCGCCGCCCGCCTCGCCGAGCCCGCGTTCCGGCCCCGGGCCCTGTTCCGCCGCTTCGGCATCGAGTTCCTGGCGACCACCGACGACCCGCTCGACGACCTCGCCGACCACGACGCGGTCCGCGCCGCCGACCTCGGCGGCCGCGTCGCCCCCACGTTCCGCCCCGACAGGTACCTCGACCCCGACGCCGCCGGTTTCGCCGACAACGTGCACCGCCTCCTCGCCGCCACCGGCTCACCGGCCACCTTCGCCGGATACCTTGCGGCCCTGGAAGAGCGCCGCCGCCACTTCATCGCGCACGGCGCGGTCTCGGCCGACCACGGCGTCGAAGAGGCCTACACCGCCGACCTCGAACCCGATGAGGCCGAACGCCTCTTCGAACTCGTGCTCGCCGGGACCGCCGACGCCGCCGAGCGGCGCGAGTTCCGGGGCCACATGCTCGTCCAGATGGCGCGCATGAGCGTCGAAGACGGCCTGGTCATGACCCTCCACGCCGGAGTCCTGCGCAACCACTCCACCGCGACCCTCGCCGCTCTGGGACCCGACACGGGCCACGACATCCCGGTCCGCACCGACTTCACGCGCGGCCTGCGCCCGCTCCTGGAGCGCTACGGCCTGGCCTCGGGGTTCCACCTCGTCCTCTTCACCGTCGACGAGACCGTGTTCTCCCGCGAACTCGCGCCCCTCGCGGGCTTCTACCCGAGCGTGTTCATCGGCGCCCCTTGGTGGTTCCTCGACGCGCCCGACGCGATCGCGCGCTTCCGCTCCTCCGTCACCGAGACCGCCGGGTTCTCCCGGGGGTCGGGCTTCATCGACGACACGCGCGCGTTCCTGTCGATCCCCGCGCGCCACGACACGGCCCGCCGCGCCGACGCCGCGTTCCTCGCCCGGCTCGTCGCCGAAGGCCGCGTCACAATGGCGCAAGCGGAGCGGATCATCGGCGAACTCGTCGCCGACCAGCCGAAGCGGGTGTTCAAGCTGTGAACATCCCGCCCCTCGGCCGCGACGTGCTGCCGCACAAGCCCCCCGTCCGCATCGTCCACCTCGGGCTCGGCGCGTTCCACCGTTCGCACCAGGCCTGGTACACCGCGAAAGCGGCCGACGCCGCGCACTGGGGCATCGCCGCCTACACCGGCCGCACACCGGAGGCCGCCGCGACCCTCGCGGCCCAGGACGGCGTGTACACCCTGATCGAGCGCGCCGCCGACCACGACCTGTGCGAGCCGATCGGCAGCATCGTGCGGGCAGTGGCAGGGGATGACGTGGACGACTTCACGGCCGCGCTCGCCGACCCGGCGGTCGCGATCCTTACGCTCACGATTACCGAGGCCGGATACCGCCTCGACCCGAACGGGAACCCCGACCTCGCCGACCCCGAGGTGGCGGCGGACATCGAGTGCCTGCGGGACCGCGCTTGGGCATCGCCCCGCACCGCACTCGGCCGCGTCCTCGCCGGACTCGCAGCACGACACCGCAAGGGCGCGCCGCCCATCGCCGTCGTCCCGTGCGACAACCTGCCCGGCAACGGCGCCGCCGTCGAACGCGCCCTCACCCGGCTCGCCGAGAAGGCCGGCCTCCCCGGCGTGCTCGACGGCGTCGCCTTCGTGTCCACTTCGGTGGACCGCATCACGCCCCGCACCGCGCCCGCCGACATCGAGCTGGTCGCCCGCGCCACCGGCCGCCTCGACCGCGCGCCCGTGGTCGCCGAACCGTTCAGCGACTGGGTCCTCAGCGGCGAGTTCCCCTCCGGCCGACCGGCCTGGGAGACCGCCGGAGCCCGCTTCACCGACGACATCGGACCCTGGGAGCGGCGCAAGCTCTGGCTCCTCAACGGCGCCCACACCCTCCTCGCCGCATCAGGCACCCTGCGCGGACACCGCACGGTCGCCGACGCCATCGCCGACCCGCTGTGCCGCAACCAGGTCGAAGCCCTGTGGGACGAGGCCGAACGCCACCTCCCCGACGTCGAGGTCCGCGACTACCGCGCCGCGCTCCTCGAACGCTTCGCCAACCCGCGCATCGAGCACCGCCTGTCGCAGATCAACGAGGACTCCCGCACCAAGCTCCGCCTCCGCATCGCCCCCGTTGCACTCGCCGAACGCGCCGCCGGACGCCCGGCGAGCGGCTGCGCCGCCGCGATCGCCGCATGGCTCCTCGCCCAAGGCCCGGCGCGGCCGTCGCCGCAAGAGCTGCTGACCGAACTCTCGCCTGCGCTCGCAGCGGACGACGCCTTCCGCGCGGAACTCGCGCACGCCACCGACCTGATTCCGACCGTCTGAATGAGACAGAGAGCAGAGACTGAACCGATGAGCTTCCCGAACGGCTTCCTGTGGGGCGCCTCCACCGCGCCGCACCAGATCGAGGGCAACAACCTCAACTCCGACTTCTGGGCCAACGAGGGCCGGATGCCCGGCATGGAGCGCAGCGGCGACGCCTGCGACTCGTACCACCGCTACCGCGAGGACATGCGGCTGCTGGCCGACAACGGCTTCAACAGCTACCGCTTCGGCATCGAATGGGCCCGCATCGAGCCGGTACCCGGCGAGTTCTCCCGCGCCGAGCTCGGCCACTACCGCCTCATGATCGAGACCGCACTGGAACTGGGCCTCAAGGCCGTGGTCACCCTGCACCACTTCACCAACCCGGCCTGGTTCGCCGCCGAAGGAGGCTGGGCCGCCCCGCCCGCGATCGACCGCTTCCGCGCTTACGTCGAGACCGCCACCTCCATCCTGGACGGCGTCGAATGGGTCGTGACCATGAACGAGCCCAACATGCTCGCCATGATGACCGGCCTGGCGCTCAAGATGCAGCAGGCCACCGAAGCGGGCGTCGAGTGGCAGAGCCCCACTGTCGACGACGGCCCGCGCCCGCCGCTGCCCGCCCCCGAACCGGAGATCGGGAAGCGCTTCGTCGAGGCCCACCACGCCGTCCGCGACCTCGTGCGCGAGCGCACCGGGGCCAAGGTCGGATGGTCGGTCGCCAACCGCGCGTTCGAGGCCCGCCCCGGCTGCGAGGCCAAGATGCAAGAGCTGCAGTACATCTGGGAGGACCTGTACCTGGAGGGCTCGAAAGGCGACGACTTCGTCGGCGTCCAGTCCTACTCGGCGCAGTGGGTCGGCGAGGACGGCATCGAGCCCTACCCGCCGCACCCGGACAACACGCTCGTCGGCACCGCCTTCCGCCCCGACGCGATCGGCATCGCCGTGCGCCACACCCACGAGGTCACCGGCCTGCCGATCCTCATCACCGAGAACGGCATCGCCACCTCGGACGACACGCGCCGCATCGCCTACACCGAAGGCGCCCTCCAGGCCCTCCACGCCGCCGTGAACGACGGCGTCGACCTGCGCGGCTACCTCCACTGGTCGCTCCTGGACAACTACGAGTGGGGCCACTGGGCGCCCACGTTCGGCCTCGTCCAGGTCGACCGGACCACTTTCGTCCGCACTCCGAAGCCCAGCCTCGCCTGGCTCGGCGGCATCGCCCGCGCCAACGGCGCCGAGATCGCCTAGGAGAACACGATGACCATTCCAGACGTCTCAGCCAAGTCCCTCCACGAACTCGTGTCCCTCGCCGGACGCCGCGCCGTCGTCACCGGCGGCGGGCGCGGCCTCGGCAAGGCGATCGCGCTGCGCCTCGCCGAAGCCGGGGCCGACATCCTCATCGGCGACATCGACGGCACGCTGGCCGAGCGCGCCGCCGCCGAGATTGCCGAGCGGCACGACGCGACCGCCGTCGGCACCGCCATGGACGTGGCCGACGCCGCGAGCGTCGCCGCCGCAGGCGAACTCGCCGCCGCCCGGCTCGGCGGGATCGACATCTGGGTCAACAACGCCGGGGTCTTCCCGAGCGTGCCCGTCGCCGAGATGAGCGTCGAGGCCTGGGACCAGGTGTTCGCCGTGAACGCGCGCGGTGTCTTCCTCGGCGCGAAGGAGGCCGCGGCCCGCATGGACGGCGGCGGCGTCATCGTCAACGTCGTCTCCACCGCCGGTTTCAAGGGCACCGCGCCCGGCCTGGCCGCCTACGTCGGCTCGAAGCACGCCGCGCGCGGCCTGACGAAGCAGCTCGCACTCGAGTTCGCGCCCAAGGGCATCCGCGTCCTCGGCGTCGCACCGAGCTTCGTCCCGACCGAAGGCAACATGGCCGCCGCGACGGCCGCCGCCGAGGCGATGGGCGTCCAGCTCGACCCCGCCCAGATCGCCGCGAACATGGGCACCGGCCTGCTCGGCCGCATCGGCGTCCCGGACGACATCGCCCGCGTCGTGCTGTTCTGCGCCAGCGACCTCTCGGCCCTCATGACCGGCTCGACCCTCCTCGCCGACGCAGGCGACACCATCTAGCACCCGACCACCGCAACGACGCGCAGGAGAACCAATGCTCGCAACCCGCACCAGCCCGACCCGCGAACTCGTGGGGCTCGACGGCCTGTGGCGCTTCGCCCTCGACACCACGGCAGGCGAGACCCCTTGGGCCGCACGCCTGGACACGAAGCTCGAAGCGCCGGTCCCGGCCAGCTACAACGACCTCTTCACCGACCCCGACATCCGCAACCACGTCGGCGTCGCCTGGTATCAGCGCGAGGTGCGGGTCCCGCGCGGCTGGACGGGGGAGCGGACCGTGCTCCGCTTCGGCTCGGTCACCCACGCCGCCAAGGTGTACGCGAACGACACCCTGGTCGCCGAGCACGCCGGAGGCTACCTCCCGTTCGAAGCCGACCTCACGGGCGTCGTCGCGCCCGGCGAGGAGTTCCGCCTCTCGGTGGCCGTCGACAACCGGCTCACGAACACGACCATCCCGCCGGGCACGGTCACGGTGGGGGAGGACGGCCGCGAGTCGCAGTCGTACCTGCACGACTTCTACAACTACGCCGGGATCGCCCGCTCGGTGCGGCTCTACAGCACGCCCCAGACGTACATCAGCGACGTCGCCGTACTCACCGATGTGGACGGTGCGGACGGCCTGGTGGACTACCGCGTCGAGACGAGCGGCGACGCCGAAGTGCGGGTGCGCGCCGTCGACGAATCCGGTGCCGTGGTCGCGGAAGGCAAGGGCACCACCGGCACCCTCCGCATCGCCGACGTCAACCTCTGGCAGCCCGGCGCGGCCTACCTCTACGACCTGGTCGTCGAACTCGCCGCCGACGGCGAGACCGTCGACTCCTACACGCAGTCCTTCGGCGTGCGCACCGTCGAGGTCCGGGGCACGGAGTTCCTCATCAACGGGAAGCCGTTCTACTTCACCGGCTTCGGCAAGCACGAGGACACCCCGGTGCGCGGCAAGGGCCACGACCAGGCCTACCTCGTCCACGACTTCGAGCTCATGAAGTGGACCGGCGCGAACTCCTTCCGCACCGCCCACTACCCGTACGACGAGGAAGTCCTCGACTACGCCGACCGGCACGGCTTCGTCGTCATCGACGAGACCGCCGCTGTCGGCCTCAACCTCGGCGTCCAGGGCGGCCTGACCGGAGTCGGACCGAAGCCGACGTTCTCCGACGAGACGTTCGGGGCCGAGACGCGGGCGGCCCATGAGCAGCACCTGCGGGAGCTGATCGCCCGCGACAAGAACCACCCCTCGGTCGTCATGTGGTGCATCGCGAACGAACCGGCCTCCAATGAGGATGGAGCGCGCGAGTACTTCGAGCCCTTGGTGAAGCTCGCCCGCGAACTCGACCCGAGCCGCCCGCTGACCTACGCCGCCGTCATGTTCGCGACTCCGGCCAATGACCGGATCGGCGACCTGTTCGACGTGCTCTCCATCAACCGCTACTACGGCTGGTACGTCTTCACCGGCGACCTCGCCAAGGCCGAGCAGGTCCTGGAGACGGAACTGCGCGGCTGGGTCCAGCGTTTCGGCAAGCCGGTCATGATGAGCGAGTACGGCACCGACACCCAGCCCGGCCTGCACTCGGTGTGGGACTCGCCGTGGAGCGAGGAGTACCAGACCGACTTCCTCGCCACCTACCACCGCGTGTTCGACCGCATCCCGGAGTTCATCGGCGAGCAGATCTGGAACTTCGCCGACTTCCAGACCGGCCCGGGCATCCACCGCGTTGACGGGAACAAGAAGGGCGTGTTCACTCGGGACCGCAAGCCCAAGTCCTCCGCGTTCTCCCTGCGCCGCCGCTGGACCGGCCTCGACGGCCGCAAGCCCGGCCAATCCTCTTAGGAGTCTCCCGTGATCATCGACAGAGCCGAAGTCATCGTCACCAGCCCCGACCGGAACTTCGTCACCCTGAAACTCACCACCGACGACGGCCTCACCGGCCTCGGCGACGCGACCTTGAACGGCCGCGAACTCGCCGTCGTGGCCTACCTCTCCGACCACGTCGTCCCGCTGCTGCTGGGCCGCGACGCCCACCGCATCGAGGACACCTGGCAGTTCCTCTACCGCTCCGCATACTGGCGGCGCGGCCCCGTCACCATGGCCGCGATCGCCGCGGTCGACATGGCGCTGTGGGACATCAAGGGCAAGGCCGCCGGCATGCCCGTCTACCAGCTGCTCGGCGGCGCCTCCCGCACCGGGCTCCTCGCCTACGGCCACGCCTCCGGCAAGGACACCGCCGAACTGTTCGACTCCATCCGCTCCCACCAGGAGCAGGGCTACAAGGCCATCCGCGTCCAGACCGGCGTCCCGGGCCTCAAGTCCATCTACGGCATCGCCTCCAACGCCACCTTCGAAGCGATGGAAGGCGTCCGCTACGACCACGAACCGGCCCAGCGCGGCGCCCTCCCGAACGAGGAGGACTGGGACACCCGCTCCTACCTCCGCCACCTGCCCACGGTCTTCGAAGCCGTCAGGAACGAGTTCGGCCCCGAGCTGCCGCTGCTCCACGACGCGCACCACCGGCTCACCCCGATCCAGGCCGCGAAGCTCGGCAAGACCCTCGAACCGTACGACCTGTTCTGGCTCGAGGACGTCACGCCCGCCGAGAACCAGGAGGCCCTGCGCCTGGTCCGCCAGCACACCACCACGCCCCTCGCCATCGGCGAGATCTTCAACACCGTGTGGGACTACCAGCAGATCATCCGCGAACAGCTCATCGACTACGTCCGCAGCGCCGTCACCCACACCGGCGGCATCAGCCACCTGAAGAAGGTCCTCGACTACGCCGCGCAGTACCAGATCAAGTCCGGCATGCACGGCCCCACCGACATCAGCCCCGTGGGCATGGCCGCCGCCATGCACCTCGGCCTGTCCATCCACAACTTCGGCATCCAGGAGTACATGAAGCACGGCGAGAAGACCGACCAGGTCTTCCAGCAGTCCTTCACCTGGACCGACGGGCTCCTCCACCCCGGAGACCAACCGGGCCTGGGCGTCGAGCTCGACACCGACGAAGCGGGCAAATACCCGTACGTGCAGGCCTACCTGCCGTACAACCGCCTCGCCGACGGAACGGTCCACGACTGGTGAGCACCGAACCCCTCGCGGTCGTCGTCATGGGCGTCTCCGGCTGCGGCAAGTCCACGATCGCCGCGGCGCTGGCCGCGGCGGTCGGAGGCGCGTTCACCGACGCCGACGACCTCCACCCCGAGGCCAACGTCAAGAAGATGGCCTCGGGGACCCCGCTCACCGACGAGGACCGCTGGCCCTGGCTCGCCGAGGTCGGCGCGGCGATCCGCGCCGGCCTCGCGGCCGGGACCCCGGCCGTCGTCGCCTGCTCGGCCCTGCGCCGCGCCTACCGCGAGGCCATCGCGGCGGCCGCCGGAACCGAAGTGCGCTTCGTCCACCTCCACGGCTCCCGCGAGCTCATCGCCGCCCGGATGCACGCCCGCGCCGGGCACTTCATGCCGCCGGGCCTCCTCGACTCCCAGTTCGCCACCCTCGAACCGCTCGAACCCGGCGAACCCGGCCTCACCGTCGGCATCGAGGACTCACCGCAGGCCGTGGTCGCGACGATCCACACCCATCTGAAACGTTCCAACGACCTCGAGCCATTCGTTCCGTAGTCCGTTCAGCCCCTTTTGCTCACAAATCCATATCGACACAAGCAGCACCCCCGGCAACAGGTGTATCCCTCGTAATCCAAGCGACAAGGAAGTCGACATGACCGACGACAACCAGGCCACCGCGGTGGCGCCCGAACCCCCCGCGGGCCAGATCACGGCCCCGCCACTAGAGCGCGTCAGCAAGGCCTACCTGGCCTGGATCATGCTCGCCAGCTTCGGCGCCTCCATGGCCATCATGGTCCCGATCTCGTACTCCCTCGCGGTGCGCATCGACGAGCTCGCCCCCGGCCGCGAAGAACTCCTCGGCTACGTCACCGGCACCGCCCAGTTCACCTACCTCGTCCTCAGCCCCCTCATCGGGCTCTGGAGCGACCGCGTCCGCTCCAAACTCGGCCGCCGCACGCCCTTCATGCTCGCCGGAACCGTCCTCGGCATGATCGGCCTCGTCGCCATCGCCGCCTCCCCGAGCCTCCTCACCGTCGGCCTCGCCTGGGTCGTCGGCATGATCGGCTGGTCCACCGCCGGGCAGGCCGTCCAGAACCTCCAGGCCGACCGCGTCCCCGAAGAGCAGCGCGGCAAGGTCTCCGCGCTCGCGAACGTCTCCACCCAGATCGCGCCCGTCCTCGGCATCGGCATCGCCTACGCGGTCGCCTCCAGCACCCTCCTGGTCTTCGTCGTGCCCGGCCTCGTCGGCGCGGTCCTGCTCGTCCTGTTCCCGATCTTCAAGCCCGAAGGCGACTCCCGCGAGCTCGTGGGCGAAGGCACCGGAGTCACCGTCAAGAGCCTGGTCGCCAGCTACGGCTTCAACCCGCGCAAGTACCCCGACTTCGGCTGGAACTGGCTCGGCCGCTTCATCTTCTTCATGGGCCTGTACTTCAACACCGCCTTCGGCACCTTCTTCTACGCCCAGCGCCTCGACATGCCCGTCAAGGAGGTCGCCGGGATCGTGGCGACCATCGGCATGCTCGGCATCGTCGCGGCCACCGCCGGCGCCATCGCGGGCGGGTTCCTCTCGGACAAGCTCCAGCGCCGCAAGCTGTTCACGTTCATCGGCGCGCTCCTGTTCGTGGGCGGCGCGATCGCCGAGGCCTTCGCGTACTCGATGCCGCAGCTCATCGTCGGCGCGGTCCTCATGCAGCTCGCCATCGCCGTGTTCGCTGCCGTCGACCAGGCGATCGTCTTCGCGGTCCTGCCCGACCGGGCCCAGGCCGGGCGCTACATGGCCGTCGTGGCGTTCGCGCAGAAGATCCCCAGCGCCGTCGCGCCGCTGCTCGCGCCGTTCATCATCACGCTCGGCGTCGCCGACGGCGGCGACAAGAACTACACGCTGCTCTACCTCACCGGTGCGGCGCTGGCAATGATCGGCGGCCTCATCATCATGTTCAAGATCAAATCGGTCCGATAGGGAAGACGATGCACCCAGCGCCTTACGACCTGCGTATCGACTCCGGCGGCGACCAGTTCCCGGTCTCCGGGCCCGCGCCGCGCCTGTCCTGGAAGCCCGCCTCCGACGCGCCCTCCTACGAAATCGAGGCCGTCGTGGACGGCGCGACCGTCTCGGCCGAGGCCGCCGGGCACCGCCTGGTGGCCTGGCCCTGGGCCCCGCTCGCCAGCGCGCAGCGGGTCGAATGGCGCGTGCGCGCGCCGGGCGGCGCATGGTCCGCCCGGCACGCCTTCGAGTCCGGTCTGCTCGACGCGGACTGGACCGCGAGGTGGATCTCCCCGGTTGAGGCCGAGGACCCCGGCTACGGCAGGCGCGGGGCCCACGTCCTCGCGCGTACCTTCAACGCGCGGGAGGTCCGCTCGGCCCGGCTCTACGCGACCGCGCTCGGCGTCTACGAGGCGTTCGTGAACGGCGAGCGCGCCGGCACGGCCGAACTCTCGCCGGGCTCGACCTCGTACGACCGGACCCTCTACGCCCAGGCCGCCGACGTCACCGGCGCGATCCGCAAGGGCGGCAACCGGATCGAGATCGTCCTCTCGGACGGCTGGTACCGGGGCCAGGTCGGCGCGTTCCGCGAGCCCGCCCAGTGGGGCACGGTTCTCGGAGCCCGGGCCGAACTCCACCTCGAATACGAGGACGGCACGAGCGAGGTGGTCGGGACCAACGGGTCGTGGACGAGCGCGCCGTCGCCGATCACCCGCGCCGACCTCATGGACGGCCAGACCCTCGACCTCCAAGCGCCCCTGAGCGAACCGGTCCCGGTCCTGGTCGACCAGGTGAGCGCCCCGGCCGTCGGCTGGTCGCCCGCGCCGCCGGTCCGCATCGTCGAGTCCCGCCCGGCCGTCAAGGTCGCCGAGGTCGGGGACGGCGTGTGGGTCGCCGACTTCGGCCAGAACGCCTCCGGCTGGATCGCCCTGACCGACCTCGGCCCGGCCGGGACCCGCACGGTGATCGACTACGGCGAGCACGTCGGCCCGGACGGCGACCTCTCCACCTCTAATCTCGACTCGTTCAAGCCCGGCGAACCGCCGATCGCGTTCGTGCAGCGCGACGTCGTCGTCTCCGACGGCTCCGGCGCGGCCTTCGAACCGCGCCACACCGTGCACGGCTTCCAGTACGCCCGCCTCCAGCGCGACGCCCCGCTCGACCCCGACGCCCTGCGCATGCGCATCGTCAACACGGACCTCGCGCCGGTGGGCGAGTTCGCTTGCAGCGAAGAGGACCTGAACCGTCTCCACGAGGTCGCGAAGTGGAGCTTCCAGGGCAACGCCGTCGACGTCCCGACCGACTGCCCGACCCGCGAACGCCTCGGCTGGACCGGCGACTACCAGGTCTTCCTGCCCACCGCGACGCGCCTGTACGACGTGCTCGGCTTCAGCCGCAAGTGGCTCCGCTCGGTCCGAGACGACCAGCTGCCGGACGGCCGGATCGCGAACTTCTCGCCGGACGGGCGCCAGATCAAGTCGCATCCCGACACCCAGTTCGCGATGATGACCGGTTCTGCGGGCTGGGGCGACGCGATCACCGCCGTCCCCTGGGAGCTCTACACCGCGTACGGCGATGTGCAAGTGCTGGAAGAGAACTGGGACGCGATGGTCCGCTGGGCGGCGTGGCAGCTCGCGACCGCCGCCTCGGCCCGCCATCGTTCCCGCATCGAGCGCTCGCCCGAACCGGCCCCGCACGAGCGCCACCTCTGGGACGGCTCCTTCCACTGGGGAGAGTGGTGCGAGCCCAAGGAGCAGGGCCCCGACGGCACGCTCGTCGACCCGGTCAAGACGAACCCGACGGCCTGGTTCATGGCCGACAAGGGCGAGATCGGCACCGCCTACCTGTACCGATCCGTCGCGACGCTCGCCAAGGTCGCCTCCGTGCTCGGCCGCGAGGAGGACGCCCTCCACTACGACGCGACCGCCGCAGCGGTGCGCGACGCCTGGCACACCGAGTTCCTCGACGTGAACGGCCGCACGCGCTCCGACACGCAGGCGAGCTACGTCCGGGCCCTGAACTTCGGCCTGATGCCCAAGCGCCTGCGCACGCAGGCCGCCGCCCGCCTCGTCGAACTCATCCGCGAGAAGGGGAACCACCTCACTACCGGGTTCCTCTCCACCGCCGACCTCCTTCCAGTCCTGGCCGACACCGGCCACGCCGACGTCGCCTACGACCTGCTGTTCCAGCGCACCTCGCCGTCGTGGCTCGGCATGCTCGACCGGGGCGCGACGACGATCTGGGAGGACTGGGACGGCGTCGACGAGCGAGGCGACGCCCACGACTCCCTCAACCACTACAGCAAAGGCGCGGTGATCCGCTTCCTGCACACCCACACGCTCGGCCTGCGCCAGCAGGAGGGCTCGACCGCCTGGGAGTCCTTCACCGTCGCCCCCGTCCTGCACGAGAGCCTCACGTGGGCGAAGGGATCGCTCGACACTCCGCAGGGGCGGATCGGCGTCGCATGGAGGGCCGAGGACGGCGAGTTCCATCTCACGCTCGCGGTCCCGCCCGGATCCACCTGCCGGATCCGCTTCCCGAACGGCCAGGAGGCGGCGGCGACCGAAGGCGCCTTCGACTTCGTGCGTCCGCTTAGAGTGGCGGGGTGAGCAGCCTCCACGACCGCGCCGCCGACTTCCTCCGCCCCGCGGAGCCGACCGGGCCCGTCCCGCCGGTCGAGGCGGTCCTGTTCGACTTCAGCAACACGATCTTCCGCCTGATCGACCTGGAGGAGTGGCTGCGCCGCTTCGCCGAGGCCGCCGACCGGACCGATCGCCTCGAGGCCCTGGGCTCCGAGGCGATCGCCCGGGACCTTACGGAGACCTACCGCCTCCCCGAGGTCCAGGCGGCCCAGAAGGGCCGCGACCTGTCCGCCGAGCGGCACCGCGCGGCGATCTACGCGTGGTGGAAGGAGGTCGACTTCATCCGGGGCGCTGAGGACACTGCCTATGCGAACCTCCAGGCGCCGGGCTCCTGGGTTCCGTTCCCCGACACCGAGCCCGTGCTGCGGGCGTTGCACGCCAAGGGGATCAAGGTCGGCATCGTGAGCGACTTCGCGTGGGACCCGCGCGTCCACCTCGCCTGCCTCGGCCTGGACGGCCTCGTCGGCGCCTGCGTGGTCTCGTTCGAGCACGGCAGGGAGAAGCCCGACCCGGAGCTGTTCCGGCTGGCCTGCGAAGCGCTGGGAGCCGACCCGGCTGCGACGCTCATGGTCGGCGACAACGCCGCACGGGACGGCGGCGCGGCCGCGATCGGCGCAAGGGCCTACATCCTCCCGGCCAGGCCCGGCACGGGCGAGCGCGGGCTGGTCCACGTCCTCGACTTCCTGCCGTAAGACGCTGCGGGCGAAGGCGTCTCGCAGTCGCGCGGCTTCGGCCGCGTCCGTGTTCGGGTCGGCGGTGCGGTAGGCGACGGCGTTCGCCAGCGCCTGCGGTCCTGTCCGCTCCCGGAACGCGCCGACGAGTTCGGCGCGGGCCGCTTCGAACCAGGAGAGCTGCGCGGCCAGTTCGGGGCCGAGCTCGGCGGTGTCGATGCCGACGATGATCGCCCAGGTGACGGCCAGGTCGTTCTCCGGCGCACCTGCAGCCGCGTTGGTCCAGTCGATGAGGAACGGGCCCTGGTCGGTGACGATCACGTTCTCCGGGTGGAGGTCGAGGTGGAGCACCTTCCTGAGGCCGCCGTCGTCCATCGCGACGCCTCGCGGCGACCCGGGCAGGCCGGGCGGGGCGTCGATCTCGTGGAGGCGGTCGTGCAGTTCGAGGAGCATCTTGGCGGCCTCGGGCACGCTGATCAATCCGGCGCTCACCTCGGCTCCGAGGGTGCGGCCGTGCAGGCGCTCCATCGTCAGGTCCGCGCCTTCGGGCGCGAACACCTCCGGGACCGGGAACCCCAGGGCGTGCAGGTACCGCATCAGATTCGCCTCCGCGGCGGCGTCGAACGGGCCGCGCCGCAGGACCTTCCGGTCGTCGAGGGCGAACACCTGGGACGCGCGGCCGCCGCCTATCTGCTCCATGCCCGAATCCTAGTGGCGCTCAGCGGTCGCACCAAGCCTCGGAGGCTCTCGTCCACAGGAGCAGGATGACCGCGATCGAGACGACGATGCCCGCTGTCGCGCCGAACCAGGAGGCGAGGTCGGCGGTCACGGCGGTGTGGCCCGCGCGGGGGCCTTCGAAGCCGGGGCCGTTGTACCAGGAGAGCAGGCCGAGGGCGATGACACCGGTCTCTACGAGGCAGGCGAGGCGGCGGCCGATGGCGCTGCGGCGCATCACCATCGAGGCGAGCGCGCCCCGGCAGACGGCGACCGCGAGGGTGCCGGCGGCGAAGCGGTAGAGCGCGGGCGCGGCTCCGTCGGGCACGGGCGCGCCCGTGGAGCGCAGGTGAGCGGCGCTGACGATCGCCAGGGCCAGCCCGGCGGCGCACAGCAGCCCGAGGCCGCAGAGGCCGCCGAGGGTGAGCACGGCGGCGCGGGTGGAGGCGGGCAGGTCGCTGAGAGCGGGGTCTTCCATACGGGGCTTGGCTGTCCTAGCGGGATGAGCGGTGCCGTGCCGCGGTGTGCGTGGGGCCCATGGTGAAGCGGGCACTGATAACGGTATCGCAAGACCGTGCTCACCGGCAGTCGTCACCGTCCGCATTCGACGCCGCGGAGCGCTTGCCAGGCCTCCTCGGGTTATGTAAATTGATGAAAATAAATGTGACGGTCATCGATATCCGGCCGTCGCCCCCTCCGACCGAAAGGCACCTCCATGTCCACCACCACGCCCGCGAGCGCCCCGCCGCGGGCACTCGCCACCCGGGGCAGGCGCCTGGCGCTCGCGCTCGCGGTCCTCGTGAGCGCCGTCCTCGCCGCCACCGGCATCAGCGTCTGGAACACCCAGCAGGCCGATGCCTTCGAGGTCGGCACCTGGTACAACCTGCAGTCCCGCCACTCCGGGCTCGTCATGGGCATCCGCGCGGCCTCGCTCGACAACGGCGCCGAAGCGGTCCAATGGGCCTCCAACGGCTCCTACGACCAGCAGTTCAGGTTCGTCGACGCAGGCGGCGGCTACTACCGTATTCAAGCCCGGCACTCGAATAAGGTCCTCGACGTCGCGAGCGGCTCGACCGCGGACGGCGCGAAAGTCCAGCAGTGGGGCGACGCGAACTCCACGAACCAGCAGTGGAAGATCACCGAGAGCGGCGGCTACGCCACCTTCGTGAACCGCGCCTCCGGCAAGGCCCTGGACGTCTGGGAGTGGTCCACCGCCCAAGGCGGACGCATCTCCCAGTACACCGCCACCGGCGGCACCAACCAGCAGTGGGCGCTCGTCCCGGTCGGCACCTCCACCCGGCCCGGGCACGTCGACGACCTCGAGGGCTTCGGCAACGGCACCACCGGCGGCCAGGGCGGCACCACCGTCACCGTCACCACCCAGGCGGCCCTGGAGCAGTACGCCGCGGCCTCCGGCTCCCACATCATCAAGGTCTCGGGCACGATCAACATCAGCCCCAAGGGCAAGGAGATCAGGGTCGGCTCGAACAAGACGATCATCGGCGTCGGCACCTCGGGCCAGATCGTCGGCGGCGGCTTCTTCCTCGGCACCGGCGTCAACAACGTCATCATCAGGAACCTGACGATCCGCGACACGCTCATGGCCGACGACGACCCCGGCGACGACGCGTACGACTACGACGCCATCCAGATGGACACCGCAAGCAACGTCTGGATCGACCACAACCGCATCTACAACATGAACGACGGCCTCATCGACTCGCGCAAGGACACCACGAACCTCACGGTCTCCTGGAACGAGCTGGGCCCCAACAACAAGTCCTTCGGCATCGGCTGGACCGAGAACGTCACCGCCCGGATGACCATCCACCACAACTGGATCCACGGCACCAACCAGCGCAACCCCAGCACCGACAACGTCGCCTACGCCCACCTGTACAACAACTACCTGCAGGACATCTCGGGCTACGGCAACTACGCCCGCGGCGCGACGAAGATGGTCCTGGAGAACTCCTACTTCGACAACGTCAACGACCCGTTCTACCCCGACGCGGCCGCGCAGCTGCGCCAGAGCGGCAGCATTCTCGTCGACTGCACCGGCGACCAGATCACCCGGGGCTCGGCCTTCAACCCGTCCGACTTCTACAGCTACACCCTCGACGCCGCCAGCGCGGTGCCGAACCTCCTCGACGCCTACGCCGGACCCCAGTCCTGGCTCGGCGTATAGCGAAAGCCCCCGGCGATCGCCAGGGGCTCCCGAAAACCGCTTAGCGCGGGACGAGACGCTGGAGCTGGGTCACGTGGCCCGGCTCCAGCTCCTCCAGCGAGGCGACGCCGAGCAGCTTCATCGTGCGCTCGACCTCCTCCTTGAGGATCGCGATCGTGCGGTCCACGCCGTCGCGCCCGCCCGCCATGAGCCCGTACAGGTACGCCCGGCCGATCATCGTGAACCGCGCGCCCAGCGCGATCGACGCGACGACGTCCGCGCCCGACATGATGCCCGTGTCCACGTGCACCTCGGTGTCCCGGCCGACCTCGCGCACGACCTCCGGCAGGAGGTGGAACGGGACCGGCGCCCGGTCGAGCTGCCGCCCGCCGTGGTTCGACAGGGTGATTCCGTCGACGCCCATGTCCGCCAGGCGCTTCGCGTCCGCGACGGTCTGCACGCCCTTCACCACCACCTTGCCCGGCCACTGCTCCTTGATCCAGGCCAGGTCCTCGTAGTCCACCGTCGGGTCGAACATCGTGTTCAGCAGCTCGGCCACCGTGCCCGACCAGCGGCTCAGCGACGCGAACGCCAAAGGCTCGGTCGTGAGCATGTCGAACCACCAGTTCGGGTGCCTCGCCATGTCGAAGAACGTCTTCGCCGTCAGCTCCGGCGGGATCGCGAACCCGTTGCGCTTGTCGCGCAGCCGCGCCCCCGCGACCGGCACGTCCACAGTGACCAGCAGCGTGTCGAACCCGGCCGCCGCCGCCCGGTCGACCAGGGCCATCGAGCGGTCCCGGTCCTTCCACATGTACAGCTGGAACCAGTTGCGGCCGTCCGGCCCGCCCGCCTCGGCCACGTCCTCGATCGGCGTGGTGCCCATTGTGGACAGCGCGAACGGGATGCCCGCGGCCGCCGCCGCACCGGCACCGGCGCGCTCGCCCTCGGTGTGCATCATCCGCGTGAACCCGGTGGGCGCGATGCCGAACGGCAGCTCGGAACGCCTGCCGAGCACGTCCCAGCCGGTGTCGAGCTGCGACACGTCCCGCAGGATCGCCGGGTGGAACTCGATGTCCTTGAACGCCTGCCGCGCCCGCGCCAGCGAGAGCTCGGCCTCGGCCGCGCCCTCGGTGTAGTCGAACGCGGCGCGCGGGGTGCGGCGCTTCGCGATGAGGCGCAGGTCCTCGATCGTGAGCGCCGCCTTGAGCCGCCGCCGCTTCGCGTTGAAGTCGGGCTTCTTGAACTTCACCAAGGGCAGCAGGTCCTTGGGACGGGGGAATTGTCGTTTCGTCATGCGAGGGCCAATCGGTGTTCGTTCACGGGCCTTCACGCGGCCCGGATGGGGAGGTCGTGCAAGCGTGCCGCAGCGCGCTCCCAAACGCCTTGCGGCCCTTGGGGTGAGTAGAGTCGAGACCGCGTCGAGGCGCGCGCCGCGGCCCGCCGGCTCTCCGGGCCCGCGGCGATGAGGCCGAGCGCCTGCGCCTGGACCAGCGCGTTGCCCAAGGCGGTGGCCTCGACCGGACCGGCGAGGACCGGCAGGCCCGTCGCGTCGGCCGTCGCCTGGCACAGCAGCGCGTTCCGGGTCCCGCCGCCGACCATGTGCACCGTCGCGACCGGCTCGCCGGTCAGCGTCTCGAGTGCGAGGACGGCCCGCCGGTGCGCCAGCGCGAGCGAGTCGACCACGCACGCCGCCACCGCCACCGGGTCCTCCGGGACCGGCTGGCCCGTCTCGGCGCAGTAGGCCCGGATCCGCTCGGGCATGTTCCCCGGCTCGGCGAACCGGGCGTCGTCGGGGTCGACCACCGAACGCAGCCGCTCGAAGCGCCCGGCCCGTTCGAGCAGGTCCGCGAGGTCGATGTCGAGCCCCTCGGCTTCCCACGTACGCAGCGACTCCGACAGCAGCCACAGCCCGGCCACGTTCCGCAGGAACCGGACCGTCCCGTCGACTCCGGCCTCGTTGGTGAACCCGGAGAGCCGGGCCTCCTCGGTGAGGACCGGCGCTTCGCGTTCGACGCCCACGAGCGACCAAGTGCCGCAGGAGATGTACGCGAAGCCGTCCTTCTCGGCCGGGACGGCGGCGACCGCGCTGGCGGTGTCGTGGGAGGCCACGGCGACCACGCGGGTCTCCGGGCCGAGTCCGGTCCGGGCGGCGATCTCGGGCAGCACCGGCCCGAGGACCGTCCCCGGCGGCGTGATCGCGCCGAGCAGGCCGGGCCGGACCCCGACGGTGTCGAGGAGTCCGGGGTCCCAGTCGCCGGTGGCCTGGTCGACGAGGCCGGTCGTGGACGCGTTGGTCGCCTCGCATGCCTTGACGCCGGACAGCCAGTACCCGAGCAGGTCGGGGATGAGCAGTGCGCGGTCAGCGCGGTCGAGGGTCCGCCGGTCTTCGGCGGCGAGTTGGAACGCGGTGTTGAACGGCTGGTGCTGGATCCCGGTGCGCGCGAACCACGCCGCGGGGTCGGCCGCACCGAGCACCCGTTCCCGCGCGGCGGCGTTGCGGCCGTCGCGGTAGCTGACCGGGTTCCCGACGAGGTGCCCGTCGGCGTCGACGAGGCCGTAGTCGACCGCCCACGAGTCCACGCCGACCGAGACCGCGTCGCCGACGGCGCGCAGGCCGTCGAGGACGCCGGACCACAGGCCGAGCACGTCCCAGTAGAGCCGCCCGCGCACATCGACCGAGCGGTTCGGGAACCGCGCGGCCTCCGCCAGTTCGATCCGGTCCCCGTCCAGGTGCGCGGCGATCACGCGCCCTGAGGACGCTCCCAGGTCGACGGCGGCGAAACGCTTGCCGCTCATCGCAGGAACGCAGCCGCGACGCCCGCGTCCACCGGCACGTGGAGCCCGGTGGTCTGCGAGAGGTCGCCGCCGGTGAGCGCGAAGACCGCGTCGGCCACGTGGTCGGGCAGCACTTCGCGCTTGAGCAGGGTCCGCTGCGCGTAGAACTCGCCGAGCTTCTCCTCCTCGACGCCGTAGACGGCGGCGCGGTTCGCGCCCCAACCGGACGCGAAGATCCCCGAGCCGCGCACGACGCCGTCCGGGTTGATCCCGTTCACCCGGATGCCGTGCTCGCCCAGCTCGGCTGCGAGGAGCCGCACCTGGTGCGCCTGGTCGGCCTTCGTCGCGGAGTACGCGATGTTGTTGGGGCCCGCGAACACCGAGTTCTTCGACGCGATGTAGACGATGTCGCCCCCCATGCCCTGCGCGATCATCAACCGGGCGGCCTCACGGCTCACCAGGAACGAGCCCTTCGCCATGACATCGTGCTGCAGGTCCCAGTCCGCCGCCGTGGTCTCCAGCAGCGGCTTCGACAGCGAGAGACCCGCGTTGTTCACGATCAGGTCCACCCCGCCGAACGCCAAGGCCGCCTGTGCGATCGACGCCTTGATCGCGTCTTCATCGGTCACGTCCACAGTGACCGGAACGGCCACGTCGGTCGAGCCGAGCTCGGCGGCCACGGTCGCGGCGGCCTCGCCGTCCCGGTCGGCGACGACGACGCACGCGCCTTCAGCTGCGAGCCTGTGCGCGATGGCCCGGCCGATCCCGGAGCCGCCGCCCGTGACGAGTGCGACCCGCGTGGCCAGGGCCTTCGGCTTCGGCATCCGCTGAAGCTTGGCCTCTTCGAGCGACCAGTACTCGATGCGGAACTTCTCCGACTCCGCGATGGGCGCGTACGTGGAGATCGACTCCGCACCCCGCATCACGTTGATGGCGTTGACGTAGAATTCGCCCGCCACCCGCGCAGTCTGCTTGTCCTTGCCGAACGAGAACATGCCCACGCCCGGCACCAGCACGATCGCCGGGTCCGCGCCGCGCATCGCGGGGGAGTCCGCCGTCGCGAACCGCTCGTAGTAGGCCCGGTAGTCCGCCCGGTAGGCCTCGTGCAGCTCTTGCAACCTCGCCACGGTGTCCTCAAGGGACGCGGTCGGCGGGAGGTCGAGGACCAGCGGCCGGACCTTGGTGCGCAGGAAGTGGTCCGGGCACGACGTGCCGAGGGCCGCGAGCTCGGGCATCCGCGCGGAGGCGAGGAAATCGAGCACCTCCTCCTCGTCGGTGAAGTGCCCGACCTGGCGGTTGTCCTGAGAGGCCAGGCCCCGGACCACCGGCGCGAGGGCGGCGGCCCGCTCGCGGCGCTCGGCCTCCGGCAGCGGCGCGAACGCGGCCACCGCCGGGCCGAACGGCTCGGTGTTGCCGCTCTCCTCGATGAACGCCTGCGCCTTCGCGATGATCTCCAGCGAGTTCGCCTCGCACTCCTCGGAGGTCGCACCCCACGCGGTGATGCCGTGGCCGCCGAGGATGCACCCGATGGCCTGCGGGTTCGCCGCCTGCACGGCCGCGATGTCAAGGCCCAGCTGGAAACCGGGCCTGCGCCAGTCGACCCACACGACGCGGTCGCCGAAGCACTCGCGGGTCAGCGCCTCGCCGTCGGCGGCGGTCGCCAGCGCGATCCCCGCGTCCGGGTGCAGGTGGTCGACGTGCGCGGCCTCGACGAGCCCGTGCATCGCGGTGTCGATCGACGGCGCGGCCCCGCCGCGCCCGTGCAGGCAGTAGTCGAACGCGGCGACCATCTCGTCTTCGCGTTCCTCGCCCGGGTAGGTCTTCACCAAGGCGCGCATGCGGTCCAGCCGCAGCACGGCCAGTCCGGCCTCGGTCAGCGTCCCGAGGTCGCCGCCGGAGCCCTTGACCCACAGCAGTTCCACCGGTTCGCTCGTGACCGGGTCGGTGTCCGTGCCCTTCGCGGAGGTGTTGCCGCCCGCGTAGTTGGTGTTGCGCTTGTCGGCCCCGAGCCGGTTCGAGCGCGCGATGAGGTCTTTCACGGTGTCTCCCATTCCTTAAGCACCCCAACCAGCCTGCGCCCCGCCGACGCGTTCGGCGGCGATCTTCTCGGCGTACCCGGAGGCATTGAAGGCCCGCATCGGGTCGGGCGCGAGGCCCTGCTCCTCGCGCAGTTCGGCGAGCAGCGGGCGCACGTCGGTGTTGTAGGCGTCCATGAGGACCGCGTTGGCCCCCAGCACGTCCCCGTCGGCCTGCGCCTTGCCGAGCGCGTCGGTGTCGACCAGGAGCGCCTTCGCGGTCGCCTCCTGCACGTTCATCACGGACCGGATCTGGCCGGGGATCTTCGGCTCGATGTTGTGGCACTGGTCGAGCATGAAGTTGACACCCGCGTCGAGGCCGCCGCCGCGCGCGACCTCGTGCATGATCCGGAAGAGCTGGAACGGGTCGGCGGCACCGGCGATGAGGTCGTCGTCGGCGTAGAAGCGGGAGTTGAAGTCGAACGCGCCGAGCTTGCCTTCGCGGAGGAGGAACGCGACGATGAACTCGATGTTGGTGCCGGGGGCGTGGTGGCCGGTGTCGACCACGACCTTCGCCTTGTCGCCCAGGCGGAGCGTGTGCGCGTACGCGGTGCCCCAGTCGGGCACGTCGGTGGCGTAGAACGCGGGCTCGAAGAACTTGTACTCCAGGATCATGCGCTGGTCCGCGCCGAGGCGGGCGTAGACCTCGTCGAGCGCTTCGGCGAGGCGGTCCTGGCGGGCGCGCAGGTCGTCCTGGCCGGGGTAGTTGAGGCCGTCGGCGAACCAGAGCTTGAGGTCGGAGGAGCCGGTGGCGTCCATGATGTCGACGCACTCCAGGAGGTGGTCGACCGCCTTGCGCCGCACGGCCGCCTGGGGGTGGCAGACCGAGCCGAGCATGTAGTCGTCGTCCTGGAACGTGTTCGAGTTGATGACGCCGATCGCGACGCCGAGGTTCTCGGCGTGGGCCGCGAGCTCGGCGTAGGAGTCGACCTTGTCCCAGGGGATGTGCAGCGACACGGTCGCGGCCGCGCCGGTGTAGCGGTGGACCTCGGCGGCGTCGGCGAGCTTCTCGAACGGGTCGCGCGGCACGCCGGCCTGGCCGAAGACCTTGAAGCGGGTGCCCGAGTTCCCGTAGGCCCACGAGGGCACCTCGATGCTCAGCCTGCGCAGCGCTGCCTTCACTTGCGGGGCGTCCATGACCCGTGCTCCTTCCCTCCGGCCCGAGCCGAAGATGATTTGAACGATTCAATACTGTAAATCGGCTCTCAACTGGCCTTGTCAAGCAATCGAGTGTCAATTGATACTTGAATTCCGAAACATTTATTGAATCGATTCATTCAGTTGCCGAGCATGAGCGTACCCCAAACGCCGCGACCGCACCAGCCCCCGCCTCCGGCGCGTTCGCACCGGAGGCGGGGCCAGGTCCTAGTTCCGCAGCCAGACCGTGGTCTCGCCGGGCAGCTCGCCGTCGACCGGCCCGCTCGCGAGCAGCACCTCTCCGGCGGGCAGCGGCACCGCCGTCGAACCGAAGTTCGCCACGGCCTCCCACCCGTTCGCCCGGCGCAGGTGCAGCACCTGCGGCTCCGAGGGCGCCCACGTCAGCGACTCGTCGGCCTGCAGCTCCCGCCGCAGCGCCAGCGCGTCGCGGTACAGGTTGAGCGTCGAGGCCGGGTCGTCCGACTGCGCCTCGACCGACGCCGCCCCGAACCACTCCGGCTGCGGCAGATGCGCTTTCGCGTCGCCGAACCCGAACGACCGGCCTGTTGCGGTCCACGGGAGCGGGACGCGGCAGCCGTCGCGGCCCACGTCCACGCCGGGGCTGCGGAAGAACGTCGGGTCCTGCCGGGCCGCGTCAGGGATGTCCGCGACCTCGCTCAGCCCCAGCTCCTCACCCTGGTACAGGTACGCGCTGCCGGGCAGCGCGAGCATGAACAACGTCGCGGCGCGGGCGCGGCGCAGCCCCGCCTCCGTGTCGACCACCGGCTCGGTGCCGCCCGAGAGCAGCCACGTCCGGTTGTAGTGGCGCGGCCGGTCGCCGTTGGGCGGCAGGCCGTACCGGGTCGCGTGGCGCACCACGTCGTGGTTGGAGAACACCCAGGTCGTGGACGACCCGGAGGCGGCGGCCTGGTCGAGGTTGTCGACGATGATCCGCCGGTACGCCTCGGGGTCGAAGTCCGCTTCGAGCAGGTCGAAGTTGAACGCCTGGCCGAGCCCGGAGGCGCTGGCGTAGCGGGCGCGGCGCGAGGGCGGGTTCACCCACGCCTCGGCGACGGCGATGCGCGGCGGGTCGTACTCGTCGAAGACCTCGCGCCACCCGGCGTAGATCTCGTGGACCTCGTCGCGGTCCCACAAGAGGTGCGTGCCCGTGGCGGTGTCCATCGCGGCGAGCTCGGCCTCCGAAGGCAGGTTCTCGGGGAGGTCCTTGGCGAGGGCGTGGGCGACGTCGACGCGGAAGCCGTCCACTCCCCGGTCGGACCAGAACCGGAGGGTCTTGAGGAAGTCGGCGCGCACCTCTTCGTTGTGCCAGTTGAAGTCCGGCTGCTCGGGGGCGAACAGGTGCAGGTACCACTGGCCGTCGCCGACCGGGTCCCAGGCGGGGCCGCCGAACATGCACTTCCAGTCGGCCGGCGGCAGCTCGCCGTGCTCGCCGAGGCCGTCGCGGAAGACGTACCGGTCCCGTTCGGGCGAGCCCTTCGGCGCTGCCAGCGCCTCCTTGAACCACTCGTGCTGGTCGGAGGAGTGGTTGGGGACGATGTCGACGATGAGCTTGATGCCCGCCCCGTGCAGGGCCGCGACCATGGCGTCGAAGTCGGCGAGGGTGCCCAGGCGCGGGTCGACGTTGCGGTAGTCGGCGACGTCATAGCCGCCGTCGGCCAGCTCGGACGGGTAGAACGGGCTCAGCCACACGGCGTCGACGCCGAGCCGCGCGAGGTAGTCGACGCGGGAGGTGATGCCGGGGAGGTCGCCGATGCCGTCGCCGTTCGCGTCGGCGAAGCTGCGCGGGTAGATCTGGTAGACGGTGGCCTGTCGCCACCAGTCGGCGTCCAGGCGCTGCGGCGGGGTGGCGTCGGTGGTGCTGGTCAGCAGCTCGGTCATTGAGTTGCCTTTCGAAAATTGATACCGTGATTAAATCTAGTTAGAAAATCAACTCGCTCTGCAATACTGAAGCACGGAGAGCCGAGGTGTCAAGAGACTTGCCCCGAGAAGACGAGAAGCACGCGTACCCGCAGAAGCGGGCCAACGCCGCCGCCGTGCTGGACTACGCCTGGGACACCGGCGCGTTCACCGCGACCGAGGCCATCGCCGCCACCGGCCTGACCCGATCGACCGTGATCGCCCTGTGCGACGACCTCGTGTCGCAGGGCTGGTTCTGCGAGCTGCCCAACGCCCGCGCGGCGGGGGAGTACAGCAAGGGCCGCCCCGCCCGCCGCTACGAGCTGCGCTCCAGCGCCGGAGTCGTCGTCGGCGTCGACGCTGGAGAGCACTGCCTGACCGCCGCAGTCGCCGACATGCGCGGCCGCGAACTCGCCCGCGCCCACACCGCCCTCGACCCCGACGGCACCGAGCCGCGCACCGCCGTCGCCGACGCCGTCATCGCCCGCGCCCTCACCGACGCGGGCGTGCAGGCGGACGCGGTCCTGTGCATCAGCGTCGGCGTGCCCGCCCCCACCGACCTCGACGGCGCCTCTCCCGAAGGCGAGTTCGAGTTCTGGTCCCGCATGAACCCCGGCTTCGCCGCCCACTTCAGGGAACGCGGCTGGCTCACCGAGGTCGAGAACGACGCCAACCTCGCCGCCCTCGCCGAAGGCGCCCTCGGCGCGGGCGTCGGCGCGTCCTCCTACATCACGCTCATGTCCGGCGAGCGCTTCGGCGCGGGCTACGTCGTCGACGGTCACCTCGTGCGCGGCAGACGCGGCGCGGCGGGCGAACTGCGGCTCCTCTCCCTCGTCGAAGGCGTCGGCTCCACCCACGGCATCGCGGCCCTGCTCCGCACCTGGGCCCTCGAACTCCGCGCCACCGGCACAGTGGACGAATCAAGCCTGATCATGAAGACCCCCAAAGCGAACCTCGGCGCCGAACTCGTCTTCCAGGCCGCCGGGTCCGGCGACGCCGCCGCGCTCTCCCTCCTCGACCGCATGGCCGAGCGCCTCGCCCGCATCTGCGCGGTCCTCGGCGGCCTCCTCGACGTCGAACGCATCGTCTTCACCGGCGCGGTCGCCGACTCCCTCGGCCCGCTCCTGGCCCTCGCCGCCGCCCGCCTCGACGAGCTCACCCACCCGCCCGCGCCCGAACTCGTCGCCTCCACCCTCCACGGCGGCGTCGTCAGCACCGGCGCCCTCGTCCGCGCCCTCCAGATCGTGCGCGCCAACGCCATCGCCCTCGCCCCCGCGACCGCCGAAGAACCCCTCGCACACTGAAGGGCCGGAACCCGAAAGCCCCGGCCCCACAAGAACCGGCTACTCCGCGCGGATGTCGTCCACGTAGACCGTGCCGCTCGCCGTCGCCCCGCCGTAGCCCAGGTACAGGTTGAACGCCGACACCTCCGCCAGGTGCTCCGCGTCCAGGAGCTCGTCCGTGTGCCCCGTGTCCCAAGGCGCGGGCCTGAACTCGCTGAACGGCGCGACCACCTCGGCCCCGGCCGTGTTCGACAGGCCCGTGTTGTACTCGAAGTACGCGCCCTTCGACACCACCTGGATCGTCATGCCGTTCGTCGAGCCGTCGCCCTTGAGCCACAGCTTCAACGCCCCGAGCGCCGTCCAGTCCGCGCCCACCGACTTCCCGATGCCCGTGTACCCCGCGTTCGCGAAATCGTACGAGTACGCCAGACCGTAAGCGCCCGAAGCCTTGTGCTCCGCACTGAGCTTCGTCGTGTTGGCGTTGACGTGGCTGTACGCCTCGCTCAACGTCAGGTCGTCCCCGGCGTACCCCTCGAAGTCGTCGATCCACCCCGCCGGAAGCGGCTCGACCTCGCCGAGGAACACCAGCGCCGAGTCCGTCATGGTCTTCGACCCGACCTTGGCGCTCACCGTGACCGTCACCGTCCGGTTGTCCAGCCAGGACGGATCGATCGCCCACTTGCCCGAGTAGAACCCGGCCGAGTCCCGCGTCAGCGTCACCGGCGCGCCCCCGTTCACCGAGTACTGGGCCTTCCGCGAGGTCGCCCCGGTCAGGCGCATCCGCACCGTCGTCTCCGTCGTCGTGACGCGCTGGCGGTCGGTGGGGGTCACCAGGTGCAGGAACGGCGCGGCCGCAGCCGCGTACGTGGGGGCGTCGAACACACCTTCGAGGTCGGAGGCGAACAGCGAGTACGGGTCCTCGTAGTAGGACACGAAGTCCGGCTCCATCGCGTGCCCCGGGAACGGGACGTACGCGCGGTTGTTCCCGCCGAAGTTCGCCCAGGTGAGCATGTGCGACACGCGGCTCGCGCCCGGGTCGGCCTTGAGCGCGCCGAGGAGGTCGGTGAACCAGGCGAGGTTGCGGCCCTCCTCCCCGGACTCGCCGAACTCGGTGAACGCGGGGACCTTCCCGCGGTCCGCGGCGAGGTCCACGACCATCGCGAGGTCCTTCATCGTGCCCGCCAGCCATTCCGCGGAGCCGGCTGAGTTGTCGTACGCGTCGTAGCCGAGGATGTCCACGAACTCGTCGCCCGGGTAGGTCTTCATGTAGTTCGTGGGGTCGCCGCCGAAGCTCGAGTTCGGCGAGTACGAGTACAGGAGGTTGTGGACCTTCTTGGTGTCGCGCAGGTACTCCACGGTGTACCGGAAGATCTCGATGAACTCGGCGCTGGTGCAGTGCCCCGCGCCCCACCAGAACCAGCCGCCGGTGTTCTCGTGGAAGGGCCGGAACACGACCGGGATGAGCGTCCCGTCGGCGCGCTTGGCGCCCTTGACGGCCGCCGCGATCCGGTCGAGGAACTCGTTGAAGTCGGCGTGCTTCGGTCCGCCGGGCAGGATCTGGCTGACGACGCGGCCCGCGGTGTCCCAGAAGTCCCCGCCCGTGACGAAGTTGTACATGTGCGCGCTGAGCACGTTGATCCCGCCGAGCGCGTCGGACTTCTCGAAGGCCCAGCTCAAGGCCTCGATGTTCTGCTCGACGGTGCCGCCGTACACGCCGGGCTTCTGGAACCCGTTGAGGATCAGGGTGTCCCAGCCGAACACGGCCGGATAGTCGCCCGTGGTCGCCTCCACGTCCGAGGTCGTCTCGGTGAACTCGCTGAACGTGAAGCCGTCGGTGAGGGAGTGCTCGTGGCCGAACAGGATGCCCTGGCCCTGCTGGTCGAGCATGTACTGGAAGAGCGCGCGCGTCTCGCGGGTGGCGCAGCTGTCGACGATCTTCACCCGGGAGGCCCGGGCGGTCTCGGCGCTCGCGGCGAGCGGCACGCTGGCGGCCGCGACGGCGGCGGCGCCCAAGGTGATCACGGCGCGGCGGGGTGCGCGGAATGCGGGGAAAGGCACTTGCGTCTCCTTTGGAACGAAGGGCCCTCGCAGGAGGGGTTGGATCCGGTGTACGGCTCTGACCTGGGGTTTCAGAAACTGAATCGGTTAAGCCGACCACAGGATATCCATAGCAATTCATCGATGTCAACGGCTCGGACGCCACTGAGTCGGTTCGGCGCGTGCGGCGGCTCCGCGACGCACGAGCGCCGCGCGGGTAAGGACCCGCGCGGCGCTCCCGAACCGTCCCCTTACGACAGGAAGCTGCCGTACGGGCCGTTGCGGATGCCGTTCTTCTGCTGGGTGTTGAAGTGGCAGTTCGGGTACGAGTAGAACGACGCTGACATCGGGGTGCCGTCCGTGAAGCTCGAGTCCGGGAGCCCGAGGGCGTGGCCCATCTCGTGGACCATGCCGCCGTACCAGCGGTTCATGTCGCCGCCGAGGCCCGCCGCGCCGTCGGCGTCGTGGCCGGACAGGATCGCCCAGCCGCCGCCACCGCCGCCGCCGGAGACGCCCTCCTTCTCGGCGCTGATCTCGCCGATGTTGATCCACCGGCGGTCGGGCGCGTTCAGGCCGAGCCGCCGCATCAGCTCCTGCTGCATGTTGAACACCACCCACCAGTACTCCTCGCCGCCGTTGGGGGTGTTCTCGTACCAGGCCGCGTCGTGCTCGCCCGCGACGACCTCCACGACCGGGTCGTTGAGGCGGAACGTGACGCCCAGTTCCTGCCGGTAGTAGCGCTGGGTCTCGCGCATGACGTTCGCGATCCCGTCCGGGTACCGCTGGTCGTACGGCACGTCGGTCGGCCGCAGCCAGTAGACGCGGACGGTGCCCGTGGGCGGGGCCGCGCCCGCGCCCTCGGCGAACGCGAGGGAGCCGAGCGCCCCGGCCGCCGGTGCGGCGACCGCGCCGAGGAGCGCGGCGCGGCGTGAGAACCGCGGGTTCGTCGCTTGCTGTTCTTCCACTGCATACCTCCGTGAGTGTCGGCAGGTAAGGCCGGTAGCCACCCGAAACCGTCCGAAAAGGTTTTCGGGCGACTTTTCGCCATACTATGGCCAGCACCGCATCCGGTCAATGCATAGATGTGTGTCTATGGTTTCGGGAACCTCACGGCTCCAGACCCGGGCGCCTGCTCGGGAACCCGTGCGCCCGCGCGGCGACCACGACGACGAGCACCGGCACCATCAATGCCATTACGCCCCAAGGGAACGAGCCCGCACCGAACGCGCCCAGCATGACCCCGCCCAGCGCGCCGCCGCCCGCCATGAACGAGTTCCAGGTGGTCACGAGCAGCGGCTGCGCCCGGTCCCCGCCCGCGTCGTTGACCGCCGTCTGCATCACCGTCGGCACGCCGCCCCAGCCGAGGCCCCACAGGGCCACCGCGAGGAACAGCATGACCGGGTTCGACGCGAACACGGTGAGGATTCCGGCCGCGACCAGGAACAGGACCGCGCCGGTGATCGTCAGCAGCCGCAGCCGCCGGTCCACGAGCGCACCGGTCACCACGATGCTCGCCACCGAGGCGACGCCGAACACCAGCAGCACCGCCTCACGCCTGCCGTCCATCCCGTTGGCGGCCAGGAACGGCGCGATGTACGTGTACAGGATGTTGTGCGCGAGGATGTACGCCGCCACGGTGAACAGCACCGCGACCACGCCCGGCAGCCGCAGCGCCGCGAGGATCGGCTCCCGCTCGCCCGCCTTCCGCCCCGGGAACTCCGGCACCGCGACCCGGATCCACGCCATGAGGAGCACCGAGACGATCGCCATGAGCCCGAACGTCATCCGCCACCCGAACAGGTCGCCAAGGAAGGACCCCAGCGGGATGCCCAGCGAGAGCGCCAGCGGCACGCCCGCCATCGTCAGCGCGATCGCGCGCCCCTGCAGGTGCGGCGGCGCGAGCCTCCTGGCGTACCCGACCAGCTCGGCCCACACGACCGCCGCCGCGACCCCCGCAGCGAGCCGGAAGCCCATCGTCAGGACGTACGAGGACGACAGCGCCGTGACCGCGTTGGCGACCGCGAACACCGCGACCGCGACGAGCATCAGCCGCCGCCGGGGCCACGACGCGGTCGCCGTCACCACCGGGATCGCCGAGAACCCCGTGGCCAGCGCGTAGATCGTGAGGGTCTGCCCGGCGGCGGACTCGCTCACCGACATCCCCGCGGCCATCTCCGGCAGCACCCCGGCGGGCAGCGCCTCGGTGAGGATCGCCATGAAGGCGGCCGTGGTGAGCGCGAGCAGCGGCCAGAGCGGGAGGCGTTCGGGCGCAACAGGTTTCGTCTGATCGGGAATACGATCGGCATGCGTTGTGGTCATACCCTGTACCCTCCGACCTTCACACCTATGTGAGGGTCAAGCCAAGACCGAGTGAGGTGCGACATATGCGAATCGGCGAGCTGTCCGAGCGGACCGGCATCCCCCGGCGGATGCTGCGCTACTACGAGGAGACCGGGATGCTCATCCCCGACCGCTGCGCCAACGGCTACCGCAACTACGGCGAAGGAAGCGTCGACAAGGCCCTCCAGATCCGGGGCCTCCTCGACACCGGGATGCCGACCCGGGTCATCCGCCAAGTCCTGCCCTGCCTCAAGCAGCCAGGCGACATCCACGTCTACGACGCCACTCCCGAGACCCTCCACCTCCTCGAACGCGAGCTCGACGGCATGACCGAGCGCATCGCGACCATGTCCCGCAACCGGGACGCCATCGCCCGCTACATCGAGACGGTGCACCTCGCGCAGGAGGCGAGCGCCTGAGGGCGGCATGTGAACGGTCATCGCGCTGTGGGTAGGGTCGGCTTGCTCGATCCACATTCCACGCGCGGCCCGGCCGCGCGCGGGCATACCGAAGGACGAAACCGGCAATGAGTAGACCTTCGCAGCCTGAGGCCTCCGACGAACGGAAGCCCCGCTTGGCGAACTGGAAACGCATCTCCATAGTGGCCGCCGCGGCGGCGCTCCTCTTCGCGGGGACGACCATGGCCACGGCCCTGGCGACCTCGCCCACCGCCTCCGAAGGCGACGACGCGCCACTGGAATCCCCAGCAGACGCCTCCGAGACCGCCGCCGCCGCGACCACTGACGAAGCCCCCGACGCGGCAGCGTTGGCCGGGCCCGAGTCCCCCTCGCCCGAAGCGGTGGGGGAGTGCGAGCGGGTCCCCGGCGCCGCACCGGAAGTCACCGTCACCCAGGTCGACGCGAACGCGATCGGGTACGGGCAGGAAGGCGACACCGAGCGTCTGCCGATGGCCATCGCCGCCAGGCCCGGCGGGTCCTGGCTCGCTTGGGTGGGAACCGATGACCAGATCCACCTCGGCAAGCTCGACTGCGACGACAAGCTGGAAGGCGACCCGATCGCGTTCGAGGGCATCGACCTCCAGGACGTCATCGCCGACGCGGACGGCGTCGTCGTGCTCGTGACCCGCGAGGGCGACTGCGGTGGCGGGAAGCTCTGCGGCGGCGAGTCCAGCCCGTGCAACACGATGCACATGGTGCGCTTCGACAACGACGGCAACCAGGTCTGGGAACGCGAGGTCACCAACCTCGGCGACGGCCTGGGCGGCTACGACGACGGCGCCCGCTTCATCTGGTGGTACCAGCACCACGGCCGCCTCGCCACCGACGGCGAGCACTTCGCCGCGTACTTCGGCGTCGCCATCACCGTCGCCAACGGCGACTGCGTCGACATCCACCAGGGCGACCGCATGCAGGTCGTCGACAAGGACGGGAACCTCGTCGACCACCCCGACGCGTTCGAAGTCGGCTGCAGCCACAGCTGGAACACCCGGATCGTCTGGAACCCCGGCAACGAGGAGTTCGGGATGGTCTGCGCCACGGACAACGAATGCCGTATAGCCCAACCTGATCCCTATGAGACGGTCGCCTTCGGCGTCTGCGACGGCACCCTCTTCGGCGGCGACCTCATCTTCACCGGCGACGGCCCGCACTACTGGACCGCCTGGAGCCAGAGCGGCGAGATCCGCTTGGAGCAGTTCGAACCCGACTCCAACTCGATCGAGACCGGGATCGAGTCCGCCCACCCGCACCTCGTCAACTACGGGCAGGGCCTCATGCTCCTCGCCTGGGAGGACGGCGACGGCATCACCGCGCGGATCCTCAACTCCGGCATGGGAACCGCCGTTGGCGACGACTTCTCCATCGACGTCCCCGACCACAGCTTCCAAGCCTTCAAGACCTACGACGACGGCAGCGTCGCCTACCCCGCCGCGGGCGGCGACGGCACCATCCAGATCGCCCGGGTGATGCCGTTCAGCGGCTGACCTGCGAACTCACAAGCCGAAAATCGAGTAGTGACAATGAAGGCGAACTCTGCTAGCGTTCGTGAAATCGTTCTTAAGAACGTTCTCAACGACGAGGACAGGGGCCGCCCATGCCTGCGAAGCGATCGAGCCTGGCGCTCGTGGCCGCTCGCGCCGGGGTCTCGGTCGCCTCCGTCTCGCGAGTCCTCAACGGGGGCTCGGCCTCCGAAGAGCTGACCCGCAAGGTCCGCGAAGCGGCCGACGCCCTCGGCTACGTCCCCGACGCCAGCGCCCGCACCCTCCGCACCGGCCGCACCGACCAGATCGCGCTGGCCGTCGCCGACGTCGGCAACCCCGTCTACGTCCAGATGATGCGGGCCGTCACCGGCGTGGTCGCCAAAGCTGACTACCGTCTCGTGGTGTCCTCCACCGGAAGCGACCCCGGGGACCAGATCGACCTCCTCCGCAGCCTCAACCGCGGCTACGCCGACGGCCTCATCCTCAGTCCACTGCGGATCACCGCCGAACTCGTCGACGCCATGCGGTCGAGCCGCCTGCCCATCGCCGTCATCGGCTCGCTCCCCGACGACGTCGCCCTCGACAACGTCCGCGCCGACTCCGCCACCGGCATCGGGCTCGCCGTCGAGCACCTGGTCGCCTGCGGACGCCGCCGCATCGCCCTCGTGAACGGCCCGGTCGACACCGTCCCCGGCTCGTCCCGCCTCGCCGGATACCTCGCCGCCGCCGACCGCTTCGACCTCCACGTGAAACCCGAACTCCAGGTCACCGCAACAGGATTCACCTACCGCGCCGGACGCAAGGCCGCCGCCGAACTCCTCGCGCGCTCCACACCGGACGCGATCGTGTGCGCCAACGACCTCCTCGCCGTCGCCGCCCTCAAAGAGCTCGCCGCCGCCGGTGCCCGCGTCCCCGACGACGTCGCCGTGGTCGGCATGGACGACACCGACGCCGCCGAACTCGCCACGCCCTCGATCACCAGCGTGGACCTCGGCTCCGCCAAACGCGCCGCCGCCGCGGCGAAACTGCTCGTCCGCCGCATCGCCGACCCCGACACCCCCGTCCGCAGGCTCGTCATCCCCCCGAGCCTGTCGCTCCGCGAATCGACCCCGCAGGAGACCGCCCGATGACCACCCCTCCACCCGTGCGCCGCAGGCGCTCCACCGACGGCCGCGACGCCTGGCTCCTCGTCCTCCCCGCGCTCCTGCCCGTCATGATCTTCAGCGTCTACCCGCTCGTCTACGGCGTCCTCCTCGGCTTCACCGACGCCGAAGCCGGACTCAACGCCGAGACGCACGCCAACGGCCTCGCGAACTACATCGAACTCGCCGGGAACGGCCTCTTCTGGGAGTCGTTCAAGATCGGCCTCATCTGGGCCTTCAGCGTCACGATCCTGCAGTTCCTCGCCTCTCTCGGCCTGGCCCTGCTCCTCAACCTCGACCTGCGGCTGCGCTGGCTCGCCCGCACCCTCGCGCTCATCCCGTGGGCCATGCCCCCGGTGATCATCGCGATCATGTGGCAGCTCATGCTCAACCGCAACTACGGCCCCGTCAACCGCGCCCTCGACGCCATCGGCCTCCCCGGCGACACCAACTGGCTCGGCGAGGCCTCCACCGCACTCCCTGTCGTCATCATCGTCGGCGTCTGGGCCGGGATGCCCCAGACCACGATCACGCTCCTCGCCGGACTCCAGTCCGTCCCCGCCGAACTCGGCGAGGCCGCCGCGATCGACGGCGCGAGCACCTGGCGCCGCTTCTGGCACGTCACACTGCCTTCCCTGCGGCCCATCGTCATCGCCATCACCACCCTCGACCTGATCTGGAACTTCAACTCCTTCGCGCTGGTCTTCGTGCTCACCGCCGGAGGCCCCGGCGGGACCACGATGCTGCCGAGCCTTTTCGCCTACAACGAGGCCTTCCGCTACGGCAACTTCGGGTACGCGGCGGCCATGGGCAACGTCATGGTGATCGTGATCGGCGCGTTCCTGTTCCTCTACCTGCGCGGCCAGATGCGGAGGCGCCTCCAATGACGACAGTTTTTAAGGGGGCACAGCCCAAAACGATGGGCCGCAACCGGCTCGCCCGCCCCCTCCAGTACCTCGCCCTCCTCGCCTACATGTGCTTCCTCGGGTTCCCGCTCGTGTTCCTCCTGACCACCGCGTTCAAGACCCCGCAGGAGCTGCGCTCGCCCGACGCCGGGCTCCTCCCGCAGCAGCTGAACCTCGACAACTTCACGTCGGCGATCGACAAGGCCGACCTCTACACCGCCGCCGGGAACAGCCTCCTTGTCGCGGTCACCACCACCGCGATCGTCACCGCCGTCTCCCTGCCCGCCGCCTACGCCCTCGTCCGCTTCCGCACAAAGCTCCGGGCCGCCGCGACCGGCTGGATCCTCCTCAGCCAGGTCTTCCCCTTCATTCTCATCATCATCCCGCTGTTCCTGCTGCTCAAGGACATCGGACTCGTCAACACGCTCCTCGGCCTCGTGTTCGTCTACGCCGTCTGGGCCCTGCCCTTCGCGCTGTGGATGCTCCAGGGCTACGTCGCCGCCATCCCCGTCGAACTCGAAGAGGCCGGCGCGGTCGACGGCGCGAGCCGCCTGAAGACCCTCGCCCGGATCGTGATGCCCCTCCTCGCCCCGGGCCTGGTCGCCACCAGCCTGTTCACCTTCATCAACTCCTGGAACGAGTTCTTCTTCGCGCTCGTGCTCATCCAGGACCCGGACATGCAGACGCTGCCGCTCGCGCTGGCGCGCTTCCTCGGCGCGGAGGGCCAGGTCGAGCTGGGCCAGCTCGCGGCGGCGGCGCTCCTGTCGTGCATTCCGAGCCTCGTGTTCTTCCTGCTCATCCAGAAACGGCTCACGGCCGGACTCCTCAGCGGCGCGGTCAAGGGCTGATCCCCTTGCCCGCCCGTGCCTACCGAAAGAGAGAAACCATGCGCACTCGCAACAGCGCCGTCGCGGGCGTACTGGCACTGCCACTAGCGCTCACCGGCTGCTCCGCCTTCGGCGTGGGCGGCGACGACACCGAAGGATCGACGCTCACGTTCCAGTCGCTGGCGTTCCAGGACACGACGATCAAGGCGACCGAGGAGATCGTCGCCGCCTGGAACGAGGCGAACCCGGACACGCAGGTGGAGCTGGTGCAGGGCAGCTGGGACAACGTGCACGACCAGCTGGTGACCCAGTTCCAGGGCGGCACCGCGCCCGACGTCATCCACGACGAGTCGGCGGACATCATGGGCTTCGCCGAGCAGGGCTACCTGGCCGACCTGGGCCCGCACCTGAGCGAGGACGTGAAGGGCGCGGTCTCGGAGGACGTGTGGCAGTCGGTGACCGCCTCGGACGGGTCGGTCGTGGCCGCCCCGACCCTGCTCCAGTCCTATGTGGTGTTCGTGAACACGGACGCGTTCGCCGACGCGGGCGTGGAGATCCCGGCGGGGGAGTCCCTGGGCTGGGACGAGTTCCAGGCGCTCGCAAAGGAACTGACGGCCGACGGCACTTACGGTGTCGGCTGGGGCATGCAGCAGCCGACCGCTGCCGTCATGAGTCTCTCGCTCGGCTTCGGCGGCACGTACTTCTCGGGTGAAGGCGACGCCGTGGAGATCGCGGTGGGTGAGAACGAGCTCGCCGTGCCCGAGCGCATCCACGCCATGGCCTACGATGACCAGTCGCTCGACCCGGTCTCGCTGACGCAGAGCGGTTCGGACGTGCTGCCGGGCTTCTTCGACGGCAAGTACGCGATGTACGTCGCGGGCAACTACGTGGCCCAGCAGATCACCGAGTCCGCCCCGGAGGGCTTCAACTGGAGTGTCCTGCCGCCGCTCGCGGGCACTGCGGGCGCGGCGCAGGCCGCGAACCCGCAGACGATGTCCGTCGCGGCCGAGAGCGACGACGTGGAGGGCGCGGCCGCGTTCATCGATTTCTTCATGCAGGCCGAGCACCAGGCGAAGCTCGCCGAGGGCGACTGGCTCATCCCGGCCTCCAGCGCGGCCCGCGACCAGGTCGCCCAGAACACCGCTGGTGAGAACGGCTGGGAGGCCATCCTCACCTCGGGCGAAGGGCTCACGGCCGCGCCGTTCCAGTCCGCTGTGACCTATCCGCAGTGGAAGGACCAGTACGCCACCCCCGCCCTCCAGCAGTACCTCGCCGATGAGATCAGCGCCGAGGAGCTGTCGACGCAGCTCACCGACGGCTGGAACGAACTGGGCTAGCACGCGTTCCGCCGGGGCCGGCGCCCCTCGGCCCCGGCGGACCCGACACGAAGGAGACCTATGGACACCTTGCAGGACAAGGCGACCGGAGCCCTCGCGGGAGCGGCGGTGGGCGACGCGCTCGGCGGTGCGGCCGAAGGGAACACCCCCGAGGCCATCCAGGCCCGCTACGGCGGCTTCATCGAGGGCATCGTGCCCCCGTTCCTCGAGGACTGGCGCAACGCCCGCCCGATCGCCCCGTACCACAAGGGCGACGGGCACATCACCGACGACACCTTGATGACCACGGCCCTCGTCGACGTGTACGCGGCCGTACGGGACCACCTCGACGCGCACGCGATCGCCGAGCACCTGGTGCCGCTCCTCATCGGCGACAAGCGCTGGATCCCCGAGCTCGAGTCCGAGGCGCTGCTGCTCCACCGGATCTTCCTCGCCGAGAAGTGGCTCGTGACCCGCCTCCACTACGGCCACATCGACCCCCGCGAGGCCGGGGTCGGCAACATCGTGAACTGCGGCGCGACCATGTACGTCGCTCCGGTCGGCATCGTCAACGCCGGGGACCCCGACGCGGCCTACGCCGAGGCGGTCGACATCGCCGGGGCCCACCAGTCCAGCTACGGCCGCGAGGCCGCAGGCGTTTACGCGGCGGCCGTCGCCGAGGCCATGCGCCCCGAAGCCGATGTGGACTCGGTCGTCGCGGCCGCGCTGCGCCTTGCCAAGGACGGCACCCGGGACGCCGTCGCCGCCGTCGCCGAAGCCGCCCAGGGCATCAGCGACTGGCGCACCGGCCTCGCCGAGCTGCGTCGTGCCGTCGAGCCGTTCGACACCGTCGGCCCCGACTACCGCGCCCCTGCCCGGGACGCGCGCATCCCCAGTCGCACCAAGGCCATCGAAGAACTCCCCGTCGCCATCGGCCTGCTCATCGCCACCGGCGGCGACTACCGCGAAGCGGTCCTCGGCGCGGTCAACTACGGCCGCGACTCCGACTCGATCGCCGTCATGGCCGGGTCGATCGCCGGAGCCCTCGGCGGCCTCGAGGTCGTCCCGGCCGAGTGGATCGCAGGCGTCAGCGAAGGCTCCCGCACCGACATCACCGCCACGGGCCCCGTGATCGCCGCCGTCGCCCGCGACGTGTGGGCCGCCGACGCCGAACGCGCCGCCCGCGTCGCCAAGGCCCGCAGCGCTTTCGCCGGAGCCGCCGCATGATGCGCCTCTCCTGGACCCAGCCCGAGGACCTCCTCCCGCACGCCCTCGCCGCCGCCGACCTCGACGGCCGCGACACCGCCGACATCCGCGAACGCTGGCTCGCCGCGGGCGGGAACGCCGACCCCGCCGCGAGCGGCGCCTCACCCGAGCCCGCGCCCGAACCGCTGCGCGCCCTCGCCCGCGAACTCCTGAGCGCGCTCGACCGGATCCCCGACCCCGAACACCTCCTCGCCGACGAACCCGACGACCTCACCGGCACTTTCGCGAACGCCGCCGTCCCGCTCCTGCCCGACAACGCCCCGGCCGACCGCGCCGACCGCGTCCACGGCGCGTGGCTCGGCCGCGCCGCCGGGTGCCTCCTCGGCAAGCCCGTCGAGAAGCTCCCGCTCGAAGGCATCCGCGCCATCGCCCGCGCCACCGGCAACTGGCCCCTCCACGCCTACTTCACCGAACACGGCCTCGACCCCGCGACCGCCGCCCAGTACCCGTGGAACCGACGCAGCCGCCCCACCAGCCTCGCCGAGAACATCGACGGCATGCCCGAGGACGACGACCTCAACTTCCCGCTCATCGCCCTCCACCTCCTCGAACGCCACGGCCGCGCCTTCACCACCGCCGACGTCGCCCAGGCCTGGCTCGACCTCCTCCCCGCGGGCCGGGTCTTCACCGCCGAGCGCATCACCTACCGCAACCTCCTCGACGGCCGCGAACCCGAGACCGCGGGCCGGGTCGGCAACCCCTTCCGCGACTGGATCGGCGCGCAGATCCGCACCGACCTGTACGGCTGGGCCAGCCCCGGCGACCCCCGCGAAGCCGCCCGCCTCGCACTCCAGGACGCGCGACTCAGCCACGGCCGCAACGGCCTCTACGGGGCCGTCTTCACCGCTGCCGCCAGCGCCGCGGCCGTCACCGGCGCCTCCGTCGCCACCAGCATCGCCGCCGGTCTCGCCCTCGTCCCGCCCCGCAGCCGCTACGCCAAGGCGATCCGGCGCGGCCTCGAACTCGCCCACGGCGACCTCGGGGACGAAGCCGCGATCGACCTCCTCCACGACGAGTACGGGCACCTCCACTGGGTCCACGTCCTGAACAACGCCGCGCTCCTCGCGTTCGCCCTCGCGCGCGGCTCCGGCGACTTCGAGCGCACCGTGACCCTCGCCGTCTCCGGCGGCTGGGACACCGACTCCGTCGGCGCTACCGCAGGCGCGATCGCGGGCGCGGCGACCGGCGCCGGGAAACTCCCGGCTCACTGGATCGCGCCACTCGACGACCGGCTGGCCACGTCTGTGCCAGGCTTCGCAGGGGCGCGTTTCACCGCCCTAGCGATTCGGACAATGGAGGTATCCCAATGAGCGTGGTCGTCATCGGAAGCGCGAACCTCGACCTGGTCTACGAGGTCGAGCGCATCCCCGCCCCCGGCGAGACCGTCCTCTCGCGCGGCTCCGCGTCCTTCCCCGGCGGCAAAGGCAACAACCAGGCGATCGCCGCCGCCCGCGCCGGGGCCGACACGAAGTTCATCGTGGCGCTCGGTCGCGACGCCGCGGGCGACCGCCTCGCCGGGCAGGCCCGGAACGCCGAGATCACGCTCCTGGACCGCCGCGTCGACGCCCCCACCGGCACCGCCGTCATCTTCGTGGACCGCAAGGGCGAGAACTCCATCGTCGTCAACTCCGGCGCGAACGCCGAACTCGTCGACCTCACCGACGACGAGCTCGCCGAGATCAGGGCCGCCGACGTGCTCGTCCTCCAGCTCGAGACGCCGCTCCCGACCGTCACCGCCGCGATGCACGCCGCCCGCGCCGCCGACACCGTCGTGGTCCTCAACGCCGCGCCGAGCGGCTCGTTCCCCGTCGAACTGCTCAGCCAGGTCGACGTGCTCATCGTCAACGAGCACGAAGCCGCCGAGCTCGCGGGCGAACCGGCCGGGACCGGCGAGCGCTCTCTCATGTCCGTCCTCACCGCCCACGGCTGCGACGTGGTCATCACCCTCGGCTCCGAAGGCGCGTTCGTCGGCGGCCACGGCACCGTCCCTGTGAAGGTCCCCGCGTTCCCCGTCGACGTCAAGGACACCACCGGCGCGGGCGACGTGTTCGTCGGCGCGTTCGCCGCCACCCTCGACCGCAACACCGACATGGAGCGATCCCTTGTGGAGGCCACCGAGTTCGCGACCGCCGCGTCCGCGCTCGCCGTCCAGCGCCGAGGCGCCGGGCCCTCCATCCCCACAGGAACAGAGGTGCACAAGTTCCTTGCCTCCCAATGACTTCAACCCGCTAGTCCCCAGGCCGCTCGACCTGCCGACCCACCTGCCGCCCGGCGGCCGGATCGACCCTGACGAAGGCGACGTGGCGAAGATCTTCGCCGCCCCGCCCGACCCCGCCGACTGGCCCCGCTGGCGGGCCGACCTCGCCGCCTGGCGCGAGGAGGCCCGTCGGCGCCTCGCCTACAGCGGCGCCGCCTACGAGCACCCCGAGACCCGCTGGGCCGCCCGCGCCTACGCCGTCGCCCAGGTCTGGCTCTGGGACGAACGCCTCTTCGACCACGAGCACCAGCGCTTCACCGTCGAAGCCTTCCTCGACTCGACCGCCGACCACGGCGGCCTCGACGGCCTCGTCCTCTGGCACGCCTACCCCGTCATCGGCATCGACGACCGCAACCAGTTCGACTACTACCGCGACATCCCCGGCCTCGCCGACCTCGTGGGGGAGTTCCACTCCCGGGGCCTGCGCGTCTTCATCGACTACAACCCCTGGGACACCGGCACCCGCCGCACCGGCCGCACCGACGCCGAAGCGCTCGCCGCTCTCACCCAAGACCTCGGCGTCGACGGCGTCTTCCTCGACACCCTCAAAGAAGGCGACGCCGCCCTCACCCGCGCGCTCGCCGCGACGAACCCGCCGCAGGTCCTCGAAGGCGAATCCCGCGTCGCCAACCCGCGCGTCGAAGACCACCTCCTCAGCTGGGCCCAGTGGTTCGCCGACTCCGCAGCCCCCGGCGTGCAGCGCGCGCACTGGTACGAGCGCCGCCACATGATGCACTCCATCCGCCGCTGGAACCGCGATCACAGCGGCGAACTCCAGTCGGCGTGGATGAACGGCACCGGCATCCTCGTGTGGGACACCGTGTTCGGCGTCTGGGTCGGCTGGAGCGAACGCGACAAGGCCACCCTCCGCCGCATGCTCCGCGTCCAACGCGCCGCCGCCGAGATCCTCATCGAAGGCGAATGGGCGCCCCTCGAAGGCGCGAGCCCCGAAGCGATCGACGCCGGCGTCTACAGCTCCCGCTGGCACCTCCACGGCATGACACTGTGGACGATCATCAACCGCGCCGACGCCGACTGGACCGGCGACCCGCTGCTCGCCAAGGGCGGCAAGCGGTACGACCTCACCGCCGGCGCCACCGACCCCGCCCAAGTCACCGTCCCCGCCAGGAGCCTCACCGGCATCCTCGAACTCGCCCCCGGCACCTCCGAACCCGACTGGCTCGCCCCACTCCTGGAAGCCGCCGCCGCAGACCCCGGCTCGGCCGACGCCCGCTTCCCCGTCCGCACCGCCTTCCGCACCATCCCCGCCCCCTCCGCGACCCCGGGGAGCGGCATCCGCGTCGAACCCGGCTCCTACCGCCTCCCGGTGACCTACCGCCGCCGCGAGACCGGCTTCTACCAGGGCGCACCCTACGTCGAGGAGTGGAAGCCCCTCCCGCCCCGCCTCCACGACGACCGCGAGGCCCGCATCGACGTCACGATCCGCCGCCCGGTCGCCGTGGCCCCCACCGAAGTCACGGCCGCCGAATACGCCCGCTTCCTCGCCGAAACGCGCTACCGGCCCCTCGTCCCCAACCGCTTCCTCCACGGACCCCACGCACCGGACGGCCCCGTCGCCGACGTGTCCCTCCAGGACGCCCGCGCCTACGCCGCCTGGGCCGGAGCCCGCCTCCCCGACGAGTTCGAATGGCAGCTCGCCGCCGCCCAGCCCGGCTTCCACCGCCGCACGCCACTCGTCTGGAACTGGACCGAGAGCGAGCACTCCGACGGCGTCACCCGCTTCGCGATGCTCAAGGGCGGCAGCGACTACCGCGCCGAAGGCTCCGACTGGTACACCGACGGCGGCCCCCAGGAGCCCTCGTTCAGCCTCAAATACCTCATCCCCGGCCTCGGTCTCGAACGCTCACCGAACATCGGCTTCCGCCTCGCCTTCGACCTGGAGGAATGATGACCGCACCCCTCGAAGGCCTCAAGGTCCTCGACGTCTCCACCCTCTTCGCCGGGCCCATCGCCGCCACCTTCCTCGGCGACTTCGGCGCCGACGTCGTCAAAGTCGAACACCCCGCCAAACCCGACGCCGCACGCGGCCACGGCCCCTCCAAAGACGGCGTCAACCTCTGGTGGAAGACCCTGGGCCGCAACAAACGCGCCGTCACCCTCAACCTCGCCGACCCCGCAGGCGCCGACCTCCTCCTGCGCCTCGCCGCCGACGCCGACGTCCTCATCGAGAACTTCCGCCCCGGCACCCTCGAACGCTGGGGCCTCGGACCCGACGCCCTCCACCAGGCCAACCCGCGCCTCGTCATCGCCCGCGTCACCGCCTTCGGCCAGACCGGCCCCTACGCCTCCCGCCCCGGCTTCGGCAGCCTCGCCGAGGCCATGAGCGGCTTCGCCGCCCTCACCGGCCAGCCCGACGGTCCGCCCACGCTCCCGCCCTTCGGCCTCGCCGACGGCGTCGCCGCGCTGGCGGCCGCCTACGCGGTGCTCGTGGCGCTGCGCGGCGTCGACCGCGACGGCGCGGGCCAGGTCATCGACCTCGCGATCATCGAGCCGATCCTCATGCTCCTGGGCGGCCAGATCACCGCGTTCGACCAGCTCGGGATCCTCCAGGCCCGCTGCGGGAACCGCTCGGTCAACAACGCGCCCCGCAACGTCTACCGCACTGGGGACGGCGACTGGGTGGCCGTCTCGACCAGCTCCCAGTCGATCGCCGAACGCGTGATGCGCCTCGTCGGCCGCGCCGACCTCACCACTGAGCCCTGGTTCGCGTCGGGGCACACCCGCGCCGAGCACGCCGACGAACTGGACGACGCGGTCGCTGCCTGGATCGGCGCCCGCCCGACCGCGGCGGTGATCACCGCGTTCGAGGACGCCCAGGCGGCCGTCGCCCCCGTCTACGACGTGCGCGGCGTCCTCGCCGACCCCCAGTACCGGGCGATCGGGACCGTGCTCGAGATCGACGACGAGGACCTCGGCCCCGTCAAGATGCAGAACGTGCTCTTCCGCCTCTCCGCCACCCCCGGCGCGGTCCGCTGGCCCGGCCGCCGCCACGGCCAGGACACCGACGCCGTGCTCGCGGAGGCGGGCGTCACCCGCGAGCAGCTGGACCTGCTGCGCCAGAAAGGGATCGTATGAACCCCCTCACCGCCCTCTATGTACCCGGGGACCGGCCCGACCGGTTCGACAAGGCCGCCGCCTCCGGCGCGGACGTCGTGATCCTCGACCTCGAAGACGCCGTCGCCGACCGTTCCAAGGGCAGGGCGCTCCAGAACGTCGTCGCCTGGCTCGCCTCGCCGCCGCCGGTCGCGATCCAGGTGCGCGTGAACGCCGGTGCGGCCCATGAGATCCGGGCGATCCGGGAGACCGGCGCGCAGGTCGGCCTGCGCATCCCCAAAGTGGACGAGGCCCGCAAACTCGACGCGATCGCCTACCTCGCCGACGGCCTCCCGCTGACCGCGCTCATCGAGTCGGCGCGCGGCCTCGAAGCCGCCGCCGCGATCGCCGCGCACCCGGCCGTGCACGAGATCGCCCTGGGCGAAGCCGACCTCGCGAGCGACCTCGGCAGCACCGACGACCTGGTGCGCGACCACACGCGCATGCGCCTCCTCGTCGCGGCCCGCTCGGCCGGGCTCGCCGCCCCGATGCTCTCGGCCTACCCCGCGATCCAGGACCTGGACGGCTTGCGCGCCGACACCGAGCGCGGCCGCGCCCTCGGCCTGCGCGGCCGTGTCGCTGTGCACCCCAAGCAGATCCCGGTCATCAGGTCGGTCTTCGCTCCCTCAGAGGAGGAGCGCGCCTGGGCCCGCGCCGTCATCGAGGCGCTCGAACAGGGCGGCGTCGCGACCCTCCCGGACGGCCAGATGGTCGACCCGGCGATGCTCGGCCGCGCCCATCGCCTCCTCAATCCCTAAGCGGCATAAGCGAACCGCGTAACGCTTGTTCAGCACGATTGAACAGGACCGCTTCCGAACAGGGAGTTCACTGGCGCTGAAGCGCCATTCAGTTCTTCGGCATTGTCCATGTCCCGATCCCTTTCGCACAGTGAAGGCGAAAGGCCGTGCGACGCGACGGCACCACCTGTCAGGCCCCTCCGCCCCCGCGACAGCGGCAGGACAGTTCGGTGCAAGCGCGTACGGCGAAGCTCTACGACATGGAGAACAAGCACATGCCCACCGCCACTGCGGAAGCGACCACCGCCCCGACCAAGGGCTTCGTCGCGAAACTGCTCGCCGACAAGCACTCAGTCCCCTTGTCCATCGCCCTCCACCTCGTCCCCGGCGCGTTGATCGTCGCCGCTTACGCCTGGATCGGTGCGCCGATCTCGCGCGCCATCGGCGCCCCGATC